>NZ_JBHUHP010000014.1:0-31178 GCF_042682525.1 Blastococcus deserti | reverse complement strand
CCCAGCGCACGGAAGGCGCCGGCGTAGCGGGTGCCCTCGCCGAGCAGGATCTGCTCCGAGGCCGACAGCCGAGCCAGCGCGTCGAGCAGCTTCTCCTCGGGCTCGGGCCGCACCCAGCGCAGGTGCGCCCGCTCGTTGCCCGGCCGCACCCAGTAGGCCGCCTCCAGTCCGGGCAGCCGCACGGTGGGCAGGATCGCCTCGTTCGCCTGCTCCAGCCCCGCCTTCGCCGCCGGCGACGGATCGGTGCCCTCGAGCCAGAAGCCGAAGTCGTCGCGCACGGTCACCTCGAAGGGCGCCGAGAGGTCCAGCAGCTCCTGCAGCCGGGGGCCGGCCGAGCCCGCCGCGCCGATCGGACCCGGGTCGACCGGCGCGCCGGCCGGCGCCTCGAGGGCTGCGGCCAGCGCGGTACCGAGATCGCGGCTGACGTCGTCGGACGACGTCGGCAGCTGGACCGCGAGCACGATCTCCCCGTTGGCCCTCACCAGGGCCGGGGTCCCGCCGGGCAGCACGCTGGCCAGCGTGACCTGCCGGCCGTCGGTGGTGCGCAGCCTGGCCGTCGCGGCGGGCACGAGCTCCCGCAGGGCGACCCAGTCCACCTCGCCCGGCAGACCCTCGAACGGCCGGGTGACCGGCGGGGCGTACCCGGAGCCGTGGCAGTGCTTGTAGCGGCGCCCGGAGCCGCAGAAGCACGGCGCCTTGGGGTTGATGCCCTCGGGCGCGGGAGCGGCGACGGAGGAGCGCTTGCGGGATGCCATGCGCAGCAGCGTATGTGGGCCGGCACAGGGGCCGGCTGCTACCCGCTGCTCCCTGTCCGGCAGCCGCCGACCGGTCCTCGCCAGGAGACTCCGGGCGTCGGGGCCGTCGTCACCCGTCCACGCCCGGCCATACGCTCCCCGCGTGACCGTGGCCGCCGCTCCCCTGGACCTGACCGATGCCGCGGTCGTCGGCGACCCCTACCCGGCCTTCGCCCGTGCCCGCGCGGTCGCGCCGGTCCAGTGGCACGAGCGGCTGGGCCTGTGGCTGGCCTTCACCCACGCCGAGGCCAACGCCGTCCTCCGCGACCGGCGGCTGGGCCGCATCTGGACCGACAAGCAGCCGGCCGAGCGGTTCGGCAGCTTCAACCTCATCCACCGCAACGCGATCCTCGAGATGGAGCCGCCGGACCACACCCGGCTGCGCCGGCTGATCAGCGCCGCCTTCGCCCGAGGGCACGTCGAGCGGCTGCGGCCGTGGGTCGAGCAGCTCGCCGGCACGCTCGTCGACGGGCTGGTCGAGCGCTCCGGCGGCGCCGAGCCGGTCGACGTCCTCTCCGGGATGGCCGAGGAGCTCCCGGTCGCCGTGATCGCCGAGCTGCTGGGCGTGCCCGACGCCGACCGGCCGCTGCTGCGGCCGTGGTCCAACGCCATCGTGAAGATGTACGAGTACGGCCGGACGGCGGAGATCGAGGACGCCGCCGAGCGCGCCGCCGCCGAGTTCGTGGCCTACCTGCGCATGCTCACCGAGCAGCGCCGCCGTTCCCCGGGCGAGGACCTGCTGTCCCACCTCGTGGGCGTCCGCGACTCCGACGGCGACCGGCTGACCGAGGACGAGCTGGTCACCACCTGCATCCTGCTGCTCAACGCCGGCCACGAGGCGACCGTCAACGTCAGCGGCAACGGCCTGCTGGCCCTCCTGGAGCACCCGGACCAGCTGGAGCGGCTGCGGGCCGATCCCGGACTGCTGCCCACCGCGATCGAGGAGCTGATGCGCTTCGACTCGCCCCTGCAGCTGTTCGAGCGCACCGCCACCGAGGACGTCGCGATCGGCGGCGTCACGGTGCGCACGGGGCAGAAGATCGCGGCGCTGCTGGGGTCGGCCAACCACGATCCCGCTGTGTTCGAGGGCCCGGAGACCCTCGACGTGGGCCGCACCGAGAACCCGCACATCTCGTTCGGCGCCGGCGTCCACTTCTGCATCGGCGCGCCGCTGGCCCGGGTCGAGCTGCAGGCCTCCTTCGGCGCCCTGCTGGCGCGGACGTCCCGCCTGGAGCTGGGGCGGCCCGCACGGCGCCGTCCGGAGTTCGTCATCCGGGGGCTGGCCGAGCTGCCGGTCGTCCTCACCGCGTGACGTGTCCGCCGACGAGGTCCTGGCCGCGCTGCGGGCGCGGGCCGATCCGTCCCGGTTGCCGGGCATGGCCCGCTACGGCATCGGGACGGGCGAGGTGTGGGGCGTGACCGTCGCCGAGCTCCGCGGCCTGGCGAAGACGCTGGGTCGCGACCACGAGCTGGCCGGGGCGCTCTGGGACTCCGGCGTCTCCGAGGCCCGGGTCCTGGCGAGCCTGGTCGACGACCCCGCCGTGGTCGACGACGAGCAGTTCGAGCAGTGGGCGGCCGACTTCGCGTCGTGGGACCTGTGCGACCAGGTCTGCCAGAACCTCTTCCGGTACTGCCCGCAGGCCTGGGACAAGGCGCGGGAGTGGAGGGGGCGCACGGAGCCGTTCGTGAAGCGCGCCGGCTTCACCCTCATGGCCGGCCTGGCGGTGGCGGACAAGCGGGCGGACGATCCCCGGTTCGTCGCCTTCCTGACCGACGTCGCCCGCACCGCGGACGACGACCGCCCGGTCGTCCGCAAGGGCGCGAGCTGGGCGCTGCGCCAGATCGGCAAGCGGGGTCCGGGCCTGCACGCACGCGCCGTCGAGACCGCCGTCGAGCTCGCCGGGCGTGCGGACCGGGGCGCCCGGTGGGTCGGGAAGGACGCGCTGCGGGAGCTGCGGAGTCCCCGCGTGCTGGACCGGATCGGCTCCTTCTCGCCGCGCTGACTCCCGGTGGATAGTGAGCGCGGTCACTGGCACGATGCGGCCATGCGCGGGCTGATGCAGGACTTCCCTTTGACCGTCGACGCGATCTTCCGCCACGTCGAGCAGCACTACGGCGACGGCACGATCGTCACCAACAACCCCGGAGGCGTGACCCGGACGACCTACGCGGAGTGGGCACAGCGCACCCGCAGGCTGGGCGGGGTCCTGGACACGCTCGGCATCAGCGCCGACGGCCGGGTGGGGACGTTCGCCTGGAACTCCGCCCGCCACCTCGAGCTGTACTTCGCCGCGCCCTGCACCGGGCGCGTGCTGCACACCCTCAACGTGCGGCTCTTCCCCGAGCAGCTGACCTACATCGCCAACCACGCCGAGGACGAGGTCATCTTCGTCGACCGCACCGTGCTGCCTCTGCTGTGGCCGCTCATCGACACGATGAAGACGGTCAAGCACGTCGTGGTCATGGACGACGGCGGGAACAACGAGATCCCCGACGACTCCCGCGTCCTCGACTACGAGACGCTGCTGGCCGACGCGCAGCCGGTCGACTTCCACGTCGAGGACGAGAACGCCGCGGCGTCGATGTGCTACACGAGCGGCACGACCGGCAACCCGAAGGGCGTCGTCTACTCGCACCGCTCGACGTGGCTGCACACCATGGGGGTGATGGCGCCCAACGCCTTCGGCCTGGGCATCCGCGACGTCGCGATGCCGGTCGTGCCGATGTTCCACGCCAACGCCTGGGGCATCGCGCAGGCCGCGCCCGCCGCGGGCGCGTCCCTGGTGATGCCCGGCGCGATGATGCAGCCGGAGAACCTGGCCAAGCTGATCATCGAGGAAGGGGTCACCTTCACCGCCGGCGTGCCGACCATCTGGCAGGGCGTGCTCCCCCACCTGGCCGGCAAGCCGCACAAGCTCCGCGACATCGGCTGCGGTGGCTCCGCCGTCCCGAAGGCGCTGTCCGAGGCCTACCGCGAGCAGGTCGGGCTGCCGATCCTGCAGGCGTGGGGCATGACCGAGACCCACCCCGTCGCGTCCTCCGGGGTCCTGCCGAACCGGTACCAGGACGCCGACGACGAGACCAAGGCGGCACAGCGCGCCCGGGCCGGCATCCCGTTCCTCGGGGTGGAGGCACGGATCGTCGACGCCGACACCCTCGAGCCGCAGCCGTGGGACGACAAGGCCACCGGTGAGCTCCAGGTGCGCGGGCCGTGGTGCGCGAAGGACTACTACAACCCCGACGCCGGCGTGACCCTCACGACCGAGGACGGGTGGATGCGCACCGGCGACGTCGCGGCGATGGACGAGTACGGGTCCATCCGGATCGCCGACCGCACCAAGGACCTGATCAAGTCCGGCGGTGAGTGGATCAGCTCGGTCGACCTGGAGAACGCGATTATGAGCCACCCCGCGGTGAAGGAGGCCGCGGTCGTCGGCATCCCGCACCCGAAGTGGGACGAGCGCCCGCTGGCCTGCGTCGTCCTCAAGGAGGGCCAGACCGCGACCGCCGAGGACATCCTCGACCACATCCGGCCGCTGGTGGCCAAGTGGTGGATGCCCGACGCCGTGGAGTTCATCGACGAGGTGCCCAAGACCAGCGTCGGCAAGTTCTCCAAGAAGGACCTGCGCGCGAGGTTCGCCGAGTACGAACTGAAGTCCTGAGGAATCGAGCTTTCTGTACCGAGAGCCGCCGCGGGCGCGGGAGCTTTCGGTACAGAAAGCTGGTCAGCGCACGAAGGGCGGCTGGCCGGTCTCGCTCACCATGGGCCGGCCGGCCGCCTCCCACTCGCCCATGCCGCCGCCGACGTTGACCGCGTCGTAGCCGTTCTGGTTGAGCCACGCGGCCACCCGCGCCGACCGGCCGCCCCCGCGGCAGGTGACGTAGAGCGGGTCGCCCTCGGGCAGGTCGTCGAGCCGGGCCGGGACCTCCCCCATGGGGATGTGGGTCGCGCCCTCGATGTGGCCGTGCACCCACTCGTCGTCCTCACGGACGTCGAGGACGACGGCGTCCTCGGGCACCTCGGCGGCGGAGACGGTCGGAACTTGCTGCGGCATCACGTGCTCCATCGTGGCACGCGCCGGACCCGTGCCGGTCACTGCGAGGATGACCGCGATGTCCTGCACCCGGTCCTCCACCCGCCCTGGCCCATGACCACCACCGGCGTCCCCGTCCGCGAGCCGGCCTGGTCACTGTCCCGGTCGGCCATCGGCCTGTGGATCACCCACGGCGTCATCGGGGCCGTCCTCGACGCCGTCCTCTCCGTGCTGTTCCTGGTCCTCGTCCCCGCGTCGGCCGGCGGGCCAGTCCCCGTGCTCCGGTGGGTCGTCCCGATCGCCGCGACCGTGCACGCGGTCGTCGCGATCTTCGTGCAGCCGTGGCTCCGGTACCGGGTGCACCGCTGGGAGGTCACCGCCGAGGCTGTCTACACGTTGACCGGCTGGTTCACCCGCACCTGGACGCTGGTGCCCATCTCGCGCATCCAGACCGTCGACGTCACCCGCGGCGTGCTGCAGCAGCTCTTCGGCCTCTCCACCGTGGCGGTGCTCACCGCGTCCAGCCAGGGGACCGTCCAGATCCCGCACCTGGACGCCGACGTGGCCCGGCGGGTGGCCGACGACCTCGCCCACCGGGCGGAACAGATCCGCGACCAGGCAACATGACCGCTCCGACCCCGGCGGGACGACGGACGTCGCCCCGGATCGTGCTCGTGCACACCGCGACCTTCCGGCAGGCCCGGCAGTTCGTCCCGGCACTCATCCCGCTCGTCGCGGCCGTCGGACTCGGCGACGGCGTCACGACGGTCGTGATCCTGGCCGTCGCCGTCACGCTGCTCTCCCTGGCCACCGCCGCCCTCTCGTGGTGGCGGTTCACGTACGCGGACGGGCCGACCACCGTGGTCGTGGCCCGCGGGCTGCTGTCGCGCTCGGTGCGGACCGTCCCGAACGACCGCATCCGCGGCGTCGAGGTGGAGGCGCCGGCGCTGCACCGGCTGTTCGGGCTGGTCCGGGTGCGGATCGACGCCGCGGCAGGGGCGGTGGGCGGCAAGGACGAGGAGCTGGTCGTCGACGGCCTGCCCCGCGCCGAGGCGGACCGGCTGCGCGCCGCCGTCCTCACCTCCCGCTCCGCGGCCGGCGCGGAGCAGGAGGCCGGGCCGGAGCCCGAGGAGGAGTTCGCCCGGTTCGACAACCGCTGGCTGCTCTACGCCCCGCTGGTCGGCAGCTACCTGGCGGTGCCGATGGCCGCGGTCGGTGCCCTGTTCCGGCTGGCGCAGGAGCTGCCGGAGAGCCTCCGCCCCCAACTTGACGGTCCCGACCTCTCCGAGGTGCAGGTGCTGGTCGTGGCCCTGGTCGCCGCGCTGGCGCTGCTGGCGGCGGGCTCGGTCGTCGGCGCCGCCGTCGTCAACTGGCGCTTCCGGCTGACCCGGCGGGGCGGCTCGCTCGTCGCCGTGCGGGGCCTGGTGACCCGCCGGCACACCGAGCTGGAGGTCGACCGGATCCGGGGCTGGGCCCTGTCGGAGGGGCTGGGCATGCGCATCGTGGGTGCGGCGCGGCTGAGCGCGCTGGTCACCGGCCTCGGTGACGCCGCCCGCCGCGGTCAGCTGCTGCCGCTGGGACCGCGGGCGGAGGGCCTGGCGCTCGGCGTCCGGCTGGTCGAGGACCCCGGCCCGCTGGTCCCCCACCCACCGGCCGCCCGGCGGCGCCGGGTGGTCCGCGCGCTGGCGGCGGGTCTGCTCGTCACCGCAGCCGGCGCGGTGGTCACCCCGCTGCTGGGCTGGTGGGGCGTGCTCCTGGCGGGCGGCGTGCTGCTCGCCCTCGGCGTGCCGCTGGGCCTGGGCCGCTACGCCTCCCTCGGGCACGCCGCGGGGCCGCGCTCGTTCACCGTCCGCAGCGGATGGCTGGTGCGCGAGCAGGCCGTGCTGCAGCGCCGGGCGGTGGTCGGCTGGCAGGTGCGGCAGTCACCGTTCCAGCGCCGGGCGGGCCTGGCCACGGTCGTCGCGTGCGTGGGCGCCGGCCGGGGCGGCTACGCCGCCGTCGACATGGCCGCGGACCACGTCGTCGACTTCACCGCCGCCGCGACGTCCGGGCCGTGGGCGGCCGACTTCAGGGAGCGGTGACCTCGTCGCCGCTCCGGAGCAGCGACGAGGCCAGCGCGCGGGCGCCCTCCGGATGCTCGGCGGCGAGCAACCCGACGGCGGCGAGCACGTACCGGCGGTCCACGACCACCGGTGTCCCGCCCAGCACGCTGCCGGCCCCTCCCGCGTCTGCCGCCACCCGCGCGATGACCCGGTCGACGGCGGCCGGATCGGCATGCCGGAACACCCCGCCGGAGAGCACGACCAGCCCGGCCGACCGGGCGCTCGCGCCTCCGGCGCCGTAGCCGGCCTCGGCGCGCAGGTGCCGGCGCAGCGCCACCGTGGCCGCGGCCTCCCCCAGGTGCAGCGGTTCGTCGCCGGGCGCGGGCAGCCCTTCCACAGCAGCCGCCACGCGCAGCGCGTCCACGCTCCAGGAGACCCCCAGGTCCCCCTCGACGGTCCGTCGGCGAGCCGGGATCCCCACCGCTTCGCGGCCGAGGGTGGCCTGCTCGGCGTCGGGGTCGGGGACGCAGTAGACGTCCGTGGTGGCCCCGCCGACGTCCACGACGACGACGGAGACCGCTTCGGGGGCGAGCACACGGGCGAGCACCGTCACCCCCTCCAGGACGGCGTCCGGCGTCACGGCCCGCACCCACGAGCGCAGCCGCGGATCCGTGGACAGCCGGTCGCCGCCGATGACGTGCTCCAGGAACACGGTGCGGATCGCCGCCCGGGCCGACTCCGGTGCCAGCCGGCCGATGTCGGGCAGCACGTTGTCCGCCTCGTGCACCGGCAGGCCACCACGGCGCAGCACCTCGGCCACCTCGTCGCGGACGGCGACGTTGCCGGCCAGCACGACCGGGACGGACCACGGAAGGACCCCGCTGCCCCCCGGCACTCGCGCGCTCGCGCCGGGACCCTGCAGCGAGGCCGCAGAGACCAGGGCCGCCGCGTTGGCCCGGAGGACCGAGGCCTCCCCGCCGTCGGTGCCGCCCACCAGCAGGACGACGTCGGGCCGGGCGTCGCGCAGCGCGGCCAGCCCGGGGGCGTCGAGGACGCCGGCCGCCACGTGCACCACGCGGGCGCCGGCCGACAGCGCGGCGCGGTGCCCGGCCTCGGCGCTGATCAGCTCCTCGTAGCCGACCACGGCCAGCCGGAGCCCTCCACCGGCGCTCGAGCAGGCGATCACGGGGGTGTCCGGATGGTCGGCGGTCGCCGCCAGGACGCCGCGGACCACGTCGTCGAGCGTCGTGGGCGCCTGGGCGGTGGCCAGCAACCGCCCGGTGGCCGGGTCGACGAACGCGGCCTTGGTGAACGTGGAACCGATGTCGACGCAGGCGAGCGTCATGTGCGGACCAGCCCCGCCTCGGCGGCGCCGTCGGTCAGCGCCTCCAGGCCGAACGCCTGCACCGGCCCTGTCGCGCCGGTCGCGAGGACCCCGTGCTCGGCGGCCCGGGTCGCGCCCCAGGCCAGCATCGCGGCGGTGAGCCCGTACGCCTCGGGTCCGCTGACCTGCACGTGGCTGACCCGCGCGCCCCTGTCGTCGCGCACCTCGGCGACGGTGTGCGTGCGGGCCCGCTCGATCGTCGCCCGGGAGGGCGCCTCGGCCACCCGGGCACCGACCACGCCGGCCAGCCGCTGCGCGGCCCGCGCCGAGCCGGGCAGCCGCCCCACCAGCCCGGTGAGCGGCGCCAGCCGGTGGGCCACCGATGTCAGCGGGCCGAACCAGTCGAGGTGGACACCGACCTCGCGCAGGGGCGGCGCGAGCGGGGGCATCGTGAGGTGCTCGGAGCCGCCCACCGACAGTCCCCGGCGCGGGCGCCCCCCGGCCTCGAACCGCCACAGCCGCCGGCCCGCGGCCTCGTCCACCACCCGGCCACCGGTGAACGCGAAGCCCGGCTCGAGCAACAGGCCCATGACCGAGACGAGGGTCCCGCGCGAGAAGGCCTGCCCCGAGGTGCCCTCCAGGCCGTAGCCGACGTCGAGCCGGTGGGCGCGGTCCCCGGCTTCGGCCAGGGCGTGCGCCCCGGCGAGGTTGCCCGGCACGTAGTCGAGGCCGAACGCGGGGACGAGGGTGGCGCCGCGGGCGGCCGCGCGGATGGCGTCGTCCTCCAGGACCCGGCGGATGAACGGCGGCTCACCCGTGGAATCGAGGTAGACGGCGCCGGCGTCGACAGCGGCGTCCACGGCCGCGCGGCCCAGCCGCAGGAACGGTCCGACGGTGCTGACCAGGACGTCGCCAGGACCGATGAGCTCCCGGACCGACCGGGGATCGGTGACGTCGGCCCGCGCGGTCTCCAGACCGTCCAGCCGGCCGGCGAGCTCGGCCAGCCGCTCCGGGTCCCGGCCGGCCAGCACGGGCCGAGCGCCACGCCGCACCAGGGCCTCGGCCGTGCGTGCCCCGGTGTACCCGGTCGCGCCGAGCAGGACGATGCGCGCAGTCACCCGGCGGACACTATCCACCGGCCGATCCGGGCGTGACGATCACCCGGCCGGGTAGCGGGGCTGCGATGACATGGCGGGCGCTCAGCGGGCCGGACGTCCCCCGCTGCCCTTCTCCCGGCCCAGTCCCACCCGCCCGGCCAGCGCGGCGGCCTCGACGCGGGTGGCGACGGCCAGCCGCCGGAGCAGGTGGGCCACCAGCCGCTTGGTGGTCCGCTCCGAGACGTGCAGCGTGGTGGCGATCTCGACGGTGCTGGCTCCGTCGGCGATCAGCCGCCACAGCCGGCGCTCGTCGGCCGTCAGCCGCTCGGCGACCCCCTGCTCACCCGTCGGCTGCGCGTCCGCGAGCAACTGCCTCAGCAGCTCCTCGGGGAGGACCGACCAGCCGTCGAGGACGGCGAGCAGCGGTCGCACCAGGACGTCGGGATCCGCCGTCTTCGGCAGGAAGGCGGCCGCCCCCGCGCGCAGGGCCTCCACCGCGGCGTCCGCCTCCGCCAGCCCCGACAGCGCCACGACCCGCACCATCGGGTCGGCCCGCCGGATGGCGGCGATGGCCCGTGTGCCGCCGGGCGGGGGCATGTGCAGGTCGACGATCGCGACGTCGGCGTGGTGCCTGCGAACCAGGGCGGCCGCGGCCGAGGCGTCCTCCGTCGTCCCGACGACCCGCACCCGCCCGCCGCTGAGCCCCGGCAGCAGGAGGCCGAGCCCACGGCTGAAGAGCGGGTGGTCGTCGACCACCACAACGTCCACTGGCGGTGCAGCAGCGGTGCCGTCGTCGGTCTGACCCACGTGACTCCCGGTGATCTCGCCGGCCTGGCGGTGGCGCCCGGTCGGCGTGGAGGTGCCCATGACCCTGACCGCCGACACACCGGCGAATCGATACCGCCGCGGCCTGGTGCGCGGCCTCGCCGCCGTGCTGCGGGCCCACTGCCCGCGGTTCCGGCGGACCACCGAGGAGGAGCCGCCCAGCACCGACGACGCGCTCGTCCGGGCCCTCTGCCACGACATGCGCAGTCCCCTGGCCTCCCTCGAGGCGACCCTGGGATCCCTGGGCCGGACGCCCGAGCACGCCGCCGAGCTGCTGGCCCTCGCCCGCGCCCAGACCGCGCACCTGTCCTCCATGCTCCGGACGGCGGACGCCACGGGCGGGGCGTTGCGCCGCGCCGGGCGGCGCGTGCTGCGCGACGTCGTCCAGGCGGCGATGGCCGCATCGGGTCTGCCGAGGACGCAGCTGACGGCCCAGCTCGTGGGCGACGTGGGAGACGTCCCGGTCGAGGACGCGCGGGTGCAGCGGATCCTCACCAACCTCCTGGAGAACGCCCACCGGCACGGCGGCGGGGCACCCGTCGGCCTGCGGGCGAGCCGGCGCCGTGGCTGGGTCGAGCTGGCCCTCACCCAGGGCGGGGTGCCGGCCCACCGCGTGGTGGGTCACCTGCGGACGACGCGGCCGCCGGTGGACCTCACCGGCCTGGGTCTGTGGTCGGTCCAGCGGCAGACGCGGGAGCTGGGCGGCCGGGTGGTCTGGGACGACGACGGTGTCGCGTTCACCCTGACCGTGCAGCTCCCCGACCGTTGAAGGAACCATCTGCTCCCCATGCCTGCAGACGGGCCTGATTGGCACCGGCGGGCCAGGGGACGGCACGGGTGGGCCACCCGGCACGGGCAGACCAGGGTCGTCCCCGCGATCGCGGGAACAGCGACGACGCAAGGAGAGCCCGTGTTCACGCACACCCACGCCCTGCAGTACGAGGCCAAGCCGGACGGCCCCGACCCGGACTTCGCCCGCAAGATGCAGGAGATCCTCGGCGGTCAGTGGGGCGAGATGACCGTCGCCACGCAGTACCTGCTGCAGGGCTGGAACACCCGCCTGCCCGGCAAGTACAAGGACCTGCTCCTCGCCATCGGCACGGAGGAGCTCGCCCACGTCGAGATGATCGTGACGATGATCGACCGGCTGCTGGACCACATCCCGCTCAAGCCGGACTCCGCCGACCGCAGCAAGGAGGCGGCCGCCGGCTACGGGCAGCACAACCCCCAGCACGCGATCCAGAACGGGGCCGGGGCCTCCTACATGGACAGCATGGGCAACCCGTGGACGGGCGCCTACGTCACGGCCAGCGGCAACCTCATGGCCGACTTTTTCTACAACGCGACGGCGGAGATGCAGGGCCGGCTGCAGGTCGCGCGGCTCTACAACATGACCGACGACCCCGGGGTCAAGGACATGCTGCGCTTCCTGATCACCCGTGACCACTACCACCAGCAGCAGTGGCTCGCGGCCATCGAGCAACTGAAGGACGACGGCCTCGAGAACATCCCGGTGCCCGAGGCCTTCCCCCTGGAGGAGGAGGTCACCGACCTCGGGTACGTCTTCCTGGACGCCTCCGACGGCCCCGAGGCGGCGAACGGCCGATGGGCGACCGGGCCGTCGATCGACGGCCGGGGCACCTTCTCCGCCCGTCCGATCGAGGCCACTGCGGACGCGCCGATCCTGCCCCCGGGCGACCCGCGGCTCTTCCCGACCCCCCAGATGCAGGGTCAGTCGCTGATCCAGAAGGCCAAGGACATGCTCACGTGAGGCGCTGACCTCACCCACTCCCTGCGCCGTCGCCGTGCCGGCGGCCCGCCACTCCTGGACGGGCCGCCGGCCCGGCGGGACGCCTCTCTCCGGAGGTCTCGCCGTGCACCTGCCCCACCTGCCCGTTCCGCTCGCCCTCCTCTCGTTCCTCTACGCGACCGCGATCGCCGTCGCGCTCGCGAACCCGGGACGCCCGACCCTCGCCGGTCTCGTCGTCCTCGCCGGCCTCAGCGCCCGCTGGCTGGCCCGGCACCGCGTCCCTGCCCCGGCCCCGGCAGCGACGGTCGCCGTCCTGGCCCCGGACGCAGCGCCGGGGACCGCGACCGCCGTCTGACGCGCGGGTCGGCGCCCTCGCCGTGGGTCCGCCGTCGTCACGCTGCAGCACGAGGACGGCGACCGATCGGGGAGGGTCGCGAGCTCGGCACCGACGACGCGAGGCGCGCGCCCCCTGCTGGGGACGCGCGCCTCGACGGCGGCCCCCTCTCAGGGCCCCGCCCGAGGTACGAGGGGGTGGGGGGAGAGGGGTGTTCCTCAGTGGGCGACGGCCTTCTCCGCCCCGATCCCGGTGAAGGCACGCACCTCGAGCTCGGCGTTCTTGAGCTCGTCGGGGCGCTCCTTGGACAGCTTCGAGCCGAGCCAGCCGAGGAAGAACGACAGCGGGATCGACACCAGCCCGGGGTTGTTGAGCGGGAACCAGGAGAAGTCCACGTCCTGGAACAGCGACGGGCTCTTGCCCGTCGTGGGGTTCACCGGCGCACCGGAGACGACCGGCGAGAAGAGGATCAGCGTGACGCAGGCGATCAGCCCGCCGTAGATCGACCACAGCGCGCCCTGCGTGGTGAAGTTCCTCCAGAACAGCGTGTAGAGGATCGTCGGCAGGTTCGCCGACGCGGCGACCGCGAAGGCGAGCGCCACCAGGAAGGCGATGTTGATGCCGGCCTGCAGCGCGAGGATCCCCAGCCCGATCGAGACCGCACCGATCACGACCGCGGTGATACGTGCGACGTGCACCTCACCGCCACCGGTCACCTGCCCCTTCTTGATCACCGAGGCGTAGACGTCGTGCGCGAACGAGGCCGACGCGGTGATCGTCAGACCGGCCACCACGGCGAGGATCGTGGCGAACGCGACGCCGGCGATGATGCCGAGCAGCACCGTGCCGCCCAGCTCGAAGGCGAGCAGCGGAGCCGCGGCGTTGACCGCACCGGGAGCGCCGAGGATCCGGTCCGCACCCACCAGCGCCCCCGCGCCGTAGCCGATCACGAGGCTGAACAGGTAGAAGATGCCGATCAGCCAGATGGCCCAGACCACCGAGCGGCGGGCGTCCTTGGCCGTGGGCACCGTGTAGAAGCGCATGAGGACGTGGGGCAGGCCCGCCGTCCCGAGCACCAGGGCCAGCCCGAGGGAGACGAAGTCCAGCTTCGTGGTGCTGGTGGCCCCGTACTGCGCGCCCGGCGAGAGCACGTCGCGCGGGGTGGCCGCGGCCGCTGAGCTCTCCGCCGCCCCGCCCAGCAGGGACGAGAGGTTGAAGCCGTACTTGCCGAGCACCCACACGGTCATCACGAAGGCGCCGAGGATCAGCAGCGAGGCCTTGATGATCTGCACGTAGGTCGTGCCGCGCATGCCGCCGACCAGCACGTAGAAGATCATCAGCGCACCGACGACGGTGACGACGACGGCCTGGGCCGCCTCGCCGCTGACGCCGAGCAGCAGGGTGACCAGGCCGCCGGCACCGGCCATCTGGGCCAGCAGGTAGAACAGCGAGACGGTGAGCGTCGAGATAGCCGCCGCCATGCGGACGGGGCGTTGCCGCATCCGGAAGGCCAGGACGTCGGCCATCGTGTACCGGGCCGTGTTGCGCATCAGCTCGGCGACCAGCAGCAGCGCGACCAGCCAGGCCACCAGGAAGCCGATGGAGTACAGGAAGCCGTCGTAGCCGTAGACGGCGATGGCGCCGGCGATGCCCAGGAACGAGGCGGCCGAGAGGTAGTCGCCCGCGATGGCCAGCCCGTTCTGCGTGCCGCTGATGTTGCGGCCGGCGGCGTAGTAGTCGGCCGCGCTCTTGTTGGTGCGGCTGGCCCGGAACGTGATGAACAGCGTGACGAGGACGAACGCCCCGAAGATGGAGATGTTGATGAGCGGCTCGCCGATGGTGGCCGCCTCGGCGGCCTGGAGGTTTGCGCTAGACACGGGTGACTCCCTCGGTGGTGCCGCCGGCCGGGCGGTAGTCGTGGTGCTCGAGGCGCTCGCGCATCTCGTCGGCGATCGGGTCGGTGCGCTTGTTGGCGTGCGCGACGTACAGGTGGGTGATCGCGAACGTCGTGACGAACTGCGCCAGGCCGAGCAGGATGCCCAGGTTCACGTTGCCGAAGACCCGGGTCGCCATGAAGTCCGGCGCGTAGGTCGAGAGCAGGACGTAGAGCAGGTACCAGGCGAAGAAGGCGATCGTCATGGGGAAGGCGAAGGCGCGGAAGCGCTTCTTGAGGTCCACGAACTCCGGCGAGTTCTGGGCCGCGAGGTATTCCTCTGGTGTCAGGAGCCGTCGTTCGTTCGGTTCATCCACGGGGCACTCTCCGGTGAGTGGCGGGGGGCATGACGGAGCCGCGTAGCTGGTTGTGGCAGCCGTCACTGTATGGGGCTACTGACCAGTACTCTTGTGCACAACCGGAGAGGGTTGTTCCCAGATCGCTCGACGGGCGTAACGCCGCGAAAATGGGCGCGCGCTGCAATGGCTCATGGCATCCGGGGCAGCGTCCACGACCGGCTGGTTCCCGGTGGCACGGGCCACCGACGTGGGAACGGCGCCCGTGCCCGTGGTGGCCGGTGACCGGGCGTACGTGGTGGTGCGACTGCGCCCGGGCGGCGAGATCAGCGCCTTTCCCGCACGGTGCCCGCACCGCCTGGTGCCGCTGAGCACCGCCACCGTCACCGAGGGCCGGCTGCAGTGCCCAGCGCACGGATGGCGGTTCGATCCCGAGGGCCGCTGCGTGGACATCCCCTCCCTCGGTGCGGCCGGGACGCCGCCCCCGCGGGCGGACCTCGCGATGCCGTGGGCGGTGGAGGAACGGCAAGGGTGGGTGTGGCTGGCCCCCGACCGGACGGCGACGCCGGCCCCACCGCGCGCCTGCGACGTCTCCGCGCCCGCCCCCTCACCGGTGCGGACGGAGCCGGCCGGCCCGGTATTCGCCAACCTCGACCCGTCGCTGGAGCGCGCGTGGCACCCGGTGGCGCTGTCGCGGGAGCTGCGTCCGGGGGGATGGCTGCAGGTGCGCCTGCTCGGGCGGACCTGGATGTTGCGGCGGGACGGGGCGGTGGTCTCCGCGGACCCGCCGGCCTTCGGCGTCCGTGAGCGCCTGGGCGTCATCTGGCTGGCGCCGGGCCGGCCGGCCGACGTGCCGCTGGAGGTGCCCGAGGCCGGTGACCGACGGTTCGTGAGCAGCTGGCTGCCGCCGCTGCGCTCGCCCGGGCCGGCCGCGCCGATGGTCGACACCTTCCTGGACGCGACCCACGGGCCGTTCGTCCACGCCTCGACGATCGGGCCGGCCGACAGCGCGGAGGTCTCCCCCGGCCCGGTCCACGCCGAGCCCGGGGGGTTCAGCAGCGTGCAGGAACAGTGGTGCGACAACCCGGTGGACCCGCAGGTGGCCCTCGGCGGCCGGCCGCTGCGGCAGCGCCGTCGCACGACCTACACCTACCGGGCGCCGTTCCAGGTCCGGCTGCGCCAGGAGTTCCTCGACTCGGGGGCCACGACGACGATCGTCTACCTGGTGCAACCCGAGGACCTGGACTCCTCCCGGCTCTACGTCCGGCTGCTGCTCTCGGCCGGCCCCGGCCAGCCCCTCCCGACCCCCGCGACGGCGGCCGGACAGGTCGCCCTGCAGCAGCGAATCCTCACCGAGGACATCCGCTCCCAGGCCGCGCTGGACCTGGCCGGACTACCGCTCGACCGGCGCGCCGAGGTGCACGTGCCGGCCGACGGGCGGGCGGTGGCCCTGCGGCAGGCCCTGTGCGACTTCATGACGCTGGGGCAGCGGCAGCTCGCCGCGTGAGATCTCAGGCCGGGTCCAGCCCGGCGCCGCAGCCGGGGCAGGTCGTCGGCGGGTCCTCGTCGGCCAGCTGCCCGCAGTCGGGGCAGACCCGGCGCAGCCAGCAGGCCGGGTCCCCGCCCTCGTCCTCCGGTCGCGGGGACCGGGGTGCGGTCGGCTCGCTCATCGCACGCCTGCCGGGTCGGTGGACGGCGCGTCGGTCCCGGTGAGCTCCCCGAGGGCGGCCAGCACGCCCGGGCGGCGGTCGGGCGCGCACCGGTCGAGCAGCGCACGCAGTCCGACCAGTCGCAGGTCGTCGTAGCGGTCGAGGACCGCCGCGCCCTGTCCGCTCACGGCGAGGGCCAGCTCGCGCCGGCTGCGCGGTGAGGGTCGCCGGTCGACGAGGCCGGCGGCCACCAGCCGGTCCACCAGCCGGCTCGCGGTCGACACGGTCACCCCCATGCCCTCGGCGAGCTGCCCGAGGTTGACCACGCCCAGGCTCCGGAGCACGGTCAGGGCACGGAGCTGGACCACCGAGAGCGCGCCGAGCTGGTCGGCCGCGCGCGTGGAGATCCCGACGACGACCCGGGCCAGCCCGAGGAGGACGTCGTCCTCCGGTGTCCGCATTCCGCCTCCGAGTGTTGCGGTACGGCAACAGTTGGCATCCTGCACCCAGCGTGGGGTAACCGCTCGTCGTCCCCTCCTGACGACGAAAGGACCAGCATGCCCGCGCCCCCCGTACCCCGGCACCGTCTCGCCGTGGTCACGCTGGCCTCCGCACTCGCCGTGGCGGCCTGCAGCCAGGACAACCCCGTCGCCAACGAAGGAGCGGAGGTGCCGGGAGGGGCCGTGGGCCCCGACGCCGCGGTGACCGAGGACCTCTCGGTGCTCCAGGTACAGCTCGAGTACCCCCTCGACGGCGTGTACGAGGAGGGCGAGGACGCCCGCCTCTTCCTGGGGATCGCCAACACCGGGAAGACCGACGACGACCTGCTCGACGTGCGGGGCCCGGACTTCGCCGATGCCGAGATCCTCGTCGACGGGCGACCGGGAGTGATCCGCGTACCGCAGGACGACAACGTGTACGTCGGGGCCGAGGGCGCGCCGTCGATCACGCTGCTCGACCTGGAGCGGTCGCTGCGGTCGTCGCAGACCATCCCGGTCACGCTCGTCTTCGAGGACGCCGGGACGGTCACGCTCGACGCGCCGGTGGCCGCGGAGGGGCAGAACCCCGAGCCGCCGTACGACTTCCCGGATCCGGCCGAGGACCCGACCGGCGGCTCCTGACCCCCTGCCCCGATCATGGCGCCGGAACCACCGTCGATCGGGTCTCCGCGGTTCCGGCGCCATGATCGTCCGGGACCCGGACGGGTGTGATGTCGCGCCGTGGGGCCCGGGTGGCCGGGACCGGGCTGGGATGCTGGGAGCGTGCCGTCCCGCTTCGCCCGCCGCGCCGCCCTGACCGCCGCCGCCCTCGCCGGTCCCGTGGGCTGGGTCACCGCTGCCGCGTGGGGGCTGCCCACCGCCCTCGGCGCGCATCGCCGCCGGCTGCGCCCGGTCGTCGCCGGCTCGGCGCACTTCTCCGACGGGAAGTTCCACAACACCATGCCCACGCCGGCGCTCTCGCCCGCCAACGCCCGCGAGGGGCTGCTGCGGCAGTGGCACGAGGAGCGGTACGTCGGCCTGCCCGGTGGCCCCATCCCCCTGACCCGTCCCGTGCTGCCGACGACGCCGGCCGAGCTGGCGGTCACCTGGTTCGGGCACGCCAGCGCGCTGCTGGAGATCGACGGGCAGCGGGTCCTGGTCGACCCCGTGTGGGGGCACCGGGTCTCGCCGTCACCGGTCTTCGGGCCGACCCGGCTGCACCCGGCGCCGATCGCGCTGGAGGAGCTGCCGCAGGTCGACGCGGTCCTCGTCTCGCACGACCACTACGACCACCTCGACCTGCCCACCGTCCGGACCCTGCTGCGCACCCAGACCGCGCCGTTCGTCGTCCCCCTCGGCATCGGTGAGCACCTGCGCAAGTGGGGGGTGCCCGAGCACCGGATCGTGGAGCTGGACTGGGACGGCAGCCACACCGTCGGCGAGCTGACCCTGACCTGCACGGAGGCCCGCCACTTCTCCGGCCGGTTCTTCCACCGGGACACGACCCTGTGGGCCTCGTGGGCGATCACCGGACCCCGGCACCGCGTCTTCTTCGGCGGGGACACCGGCTACACGCCCGCCTTCGCCGGGATCGGTGCGCGGCTGGGACCGTTCGACCTGACCCTGCTCCCGGTCGGCGCCTACAACGACGCCTGGCACTTCATCCACATGGACCCCGAGGAGGCGATGCGGGCGCACGGCGACCTCGGGGGCCGGGTGCTCCTGCCCGTGCACTGGGCCACGTTCAACCTGGCCTTCCACCGCTGGGCGGAGCCGGTGCAGCGGCTGCTGGCCGCCGCCGAGCGGGTGGACGCCCACGTCGTGGTGCCGCAGCCCGGCGAGCGGATCGACGTCCTCGACCCACCGGAGCCCGTGGACTGGTGGACGGCGGTGGGCTCGGCAGCCCCGGGGACCCACGACGACGCCGGCGCCGGCAGCGCCATCCTGGCGCGGGCGCTGACCCGGCTGCTGTCCCTGCTCCCCGGCTGAGAGAGGACCCCCGCTGCCCCCGCCACTCGCGAACTCGCGGCGGGACCCTGCACCGGGGCCGCGCCGGGCGAGGAGGGTCCTTTCCTCAGCGCAGGAGCTTGGACATCCGGCGGTCGGCCAGCGGCTTGCCACCGGTCTGGCAGGTCGGGCAGTACTGCAGCGAGGTGTCGGCGAAGCTGACCTCGCGGACGGTGTCGCCGCAGACCGGGCACGGCAGGCCGGTGCGGGCGTGCACCTGCAGGCCCGACCGCTTCTCCCCCTTGAGCGTCGCCGCCTTCTGCCCCACCTGGCGGCCGAGGGCGTCGGTGAGCGTCTGACGCATGGCGTCGTGGAGACGGATCAGTTCGTCGTCCTTGAGCTTGTCGGCGGACTTGAACGGGGACAGCCGCGCGGCGTGCAGGATCTCGTCGGAGTACGCGTTGCCGATGCCGGCGATGAGGGTCTGGTCGGTGAGCGCGCCCTTCAGCTGGCCCGACCGCCCGGCCATCAGGGCCGCGAACGTTTCCCGGTCCACCTCGAGCGCGTCCGGACCGAGACGGGCGACGCCCGGCACGTCCGCGGGGCGGCGGACGACGTAGACCGCCAGCCCCTTGCGGGTCCCCTGCTCGGTGAGGTCGAAGCCCTCCCCCTCCTCCAGGTGCACGCGGAGCGCCAGCGGACCCTTGCCCGGCTTGGGCGGGGCCGTGGGCAGGCCGCTGCGCCAGTGCAGCCAGCCCGCACGGGCCAGGTGCACGACCAGGTGGAGCCCGGAGACGTCGAGGTCGAGGAACTTGCCGTGCCGGGTGGCGCCGGTGACCTCGAGACCGCCGAGCGCCGTCAGGGGCGGGTCGAAGGTCTTGATCGCCTGGACGGCGGCCAGGTCGACCCGCGTGACCACCCGGCCGACGGCGTTCTCGCGCAGGAACGCCACCAGCGCCTCCACCTCGGGCAATTCGGGCACGGCGACCATGATCCACGGTCCCGGAGCCGATCGCCGTCCCACGTCCGGGTGCACCGGGGCCACCCCGGCGCCGCGGGTCCGCCCGGGCTCCGGGGAGCGCATCGCGCGGGACGTCCTTACGCTCGGTCGGTGCCCACCGCGCCGCTCGGGCCCCGCCGGGTCTCCCCGCCCCCGCACCTGCTGACGGTCCGGTCGCGTGCGGTCTGACCCCACCGGCCGGCTCTCCCCCGGGGCCTGGGCGCGAACCGCCCGCGCCGTGCTGTGGCCGCTGGCGGTGGGATCGCTGCTGCACGTGGCGGTGCGCTCGGCCACCGGCGACGCCCCCGACCTGGCGATCCTGTGGCGCGGCGGCGCGAGCCTCGCCGCCGGTGGGCCGTTGTACGACACCCACCTGGAGTTCATCTACCCGCCGCTGGCCGGGTGGCTGCTCGCGCCGCTCGGGCTGCTGTCGTTCGCGGATGCGGTGGTCGTCGTCGTGGTCGGCGGCCTGGTCGCCGCGGTCGCGGCGACGGTGCTGCTGCTGCGCCTGGTGGGCGTCCGTGCCGACTCACCCGTCCTGCCCGGGGTGCTCCTGGTGCTGGCCCACAGCCGCCCGCTCGTCGGGCTGCTGCACCAGGGCAACGTCGACACCGTCCTCCTCCTCGCCGAGGCCGGGATCATCGCCCTGCTCCTGGCCCGCCGCGACGTCCCGGCCGGCGCCCTGCTCGGTGCAGTCTGCGCGGTGAAGCCGACCCTGGCGCCGGTCGTGCTGGCCCTCGTCGTCCTGCGCCGGGGACGGGCCCTGCTCGCCGCCGCGGCCAGCGGGGCGGCGCTCACCGGGCTCGGCCTGCTGACCGTGCCCGACCGCGAGGTCTTCTTCACCGGCGTCGTCCCGCTGCTCGCCGGAGGGAATCGCGACCAGCTCGACCCGTTCAACCGGTCGATCCACGGCGCCACCGTCGAGCTGGTCCTCCCGGCGGCGCTGGACGTGACGCTGCGGGTGGCCGCGTTCGGCCTGGCCTGCTGGGTGGCGTGGCGCCGGCGGTCGGGCCCCCTGGCCCCGCTGGAGGTCGTGCCGCTGCTCATGCTGGGCACGCTCCTGGCGTCGTCCTTCACGTGGGCCAACTACGGCATCTACCTGCTGCCGCTCCTGGTCACCGTGGGCCGCCGGGACAGCCTGGTGCGCAGCTGGGCGGCCTGGGCGGGGGTGTACCTGTTCGCCACGAACGACGCCTGGTACGTGGAGGACCTGGAGGGCACCCTGCCCGACACGCTGCTGCGCCTGCTGCCGCTGTGGGGCTGGCTGCTGCTGCTCGGCGCCTGCGCCGTGGCCGCCTCCCGGTCCCGGCCCGGGCGCGCTGGCGCCGGGCCCGCGCCAGGGACCCACGTGGAGGTCCCCCGCATCACGGCGCGGGCCGAGCGGGTGACCTCGTCCCCGTAGCCCCCCGGCACGGGGGCGTCAGGCGGGAGAGCTCTCGATGCCCGTGACCTTCGCCGTGGCGCCGGGCTCGTGGCGCGCCCGGTCGGCGACCGCCGCGGCGACCGCGGTGGTGACCTCGTGGTCGAAGACGCTCGGGATGATGTAGTTGGCGTTCAGCTGGTCGTCCCGGACGACGGCGGCCAGCGCGTCCGCCGCGGCGAGGAGCATCCCGTCGCTGATCTCGGTGGCCCGGGCGTCGAGCAGTCCGCGGAAGACGCCGGGGAACGCGAGCACGTTGTTGATCTGGTTGGGCAGGTCCGAGCGGCCGGACGCCACGATGGCCGCGTGCTGGCGGGCCCGCACCGGGTCGACCTCCGGCGTCGGGTTGGCCATGGGGAAGACCACGGCACGCTCGTTCATCCGGGCGAGGTCCTCGACCGCCAGCACGTTGCCCGCGCTCACCCCGATGAAGACGTCGGCGCCCTCGAGCGCGTCGGGCAGCTCGCCCCGCACGGCGTCGGGGTTGGTGCGGCGGGCCAGCTCCAGCTTCGCGCCGGTCAGCCGCTCGTCGTCCGGCGACAGGATGCCCTCGCGGTCCCAGACCAGGACCTGGCCGGCACCGGCCTTCAGCAGCAGGTGGACGATCGCCGTCCCCGCCGCACCGCCTCCGGCCACGACGATCTTCACGTCGGGCAGCCGCTTGTCCACCACGCGGAGCGCGTTCTTCAGGGCGGCCAGCGCGACGATCGCCGTCCCGTGCTGGTCGTCGTGGAAGACCGGGATGTCGAGCTTCTCGCGCAGCCGGGCCTCGATCTCGAAGCAGCGCGGCGCGGCGATGTCCTCGAGGTTGATGCCACCGAAACCGGGGGCGATGAGCTCGACGGTGCGCACGATCTCGTCGACGTCCTGGGTGTCGAGGCAGATGGGCCAGGCGTCGATGTCGGCGAACCGCTTGAACAGCGCCGCCTTGCCTTCCATGACCGGCAGCGCGGCGCCCGGCCCGATGTCGCCCAGACCCAGCACCGCGGAGCCGTCGGTGACGACGGCGACGGTGTTGCCCTTGATCGTCAGCCGGCGGACGTCCTCGGGGTGGTCGGCCAGGGCCAGGCACACCCGGGCGACACCGGGGGTGTAGGCCATCGACAGGTCGTCGCGGGTCTTCAGCGGCACCTTGGAGGCGACCTCGAGCTTGCCGCCGAGGTGCAGCAGGAAGGTGCGGTCGCTTACCTTGCGCACGGTCACGCCCGGCACGTTCCGCAGCGCCTCGACCATCTCCTCGGAGTGGGCGGCGTCGGCGGCCGAGCAGGTGACGTCGACCGTCAGCCCGTCCGACCGCGAGTCGACGACGTCGATCGCGGTGACGGCTCCTCCGGCCGAGCCGACCGCGGTGGCGATGCGGCCGATGCTGGCCGGGTCGCCGTCGGCGGTGAGCCGCACGGTGATCGAGTAGGAGGCCGAGGTGACCGGGCCGCGCGGCGCGGCGGCGGGCTCCCCCAGGGCGGTGTCGTCGGCGCCGGTGGACGGCGCGGTGTCGGTGCTCATGGCAGGCGTCATCGTCCCATCGGTCCGGGTTCCGCCGCTGCATCCACGAACGTGATCCTCGTCAGCCCGCGGGACGCGAGACCCGACCCTCGGCCTTGGCCTTGAGGCCGGCGCAGAACTGGCGGAAGGAGGGATTGAGGTCCGGTGTGCTGCGGCCGAGGAGCCCCGCCAGCGGGCCGGTGTGGTCCTCCCGCACGGTGAGCACGGTGCTGCCGTCGTCCTGGGCGTCGAGCGTGTAGGTCCGGTCGATGACGGCCAGGCCGAAGGGCAGCCCGGCGCGCCAGCGCATCACCTCCCGGGGGCGGATCTCGGTGACCGTCGCGGAGAACGGGCGGTTGCGGATCATCGTCGCGTAGACGGTGATCGGCTCGCCCAGCGCGACCCGGCCCTCGACCCGGTCCACGCCCGAGTCCCAGTCCCGCCAGCCCCCGACGTCGGTGAGCACCTCCCACACCTCGGCGGGACTCGCGTCGATCCGGGTGCCGGCCTCGAAGCTCCTCACGTCCGGCAGTGTGCTCCGACCGGCGGCGTACGGCCAGGCATCGGCCGCCGGGACGTCGTCAGCCGCGCAGCCGGGGCGCACCGAGGTCGAGGTCGCCGTCCGCGGCGGCCGTCGCGGCGAGCGCCCGCGCCCAGGCCGCGAGCCCCGCGACGTCGATGCCGTGCGGCGGCGCGGCCGCGTACGGGGCGATGTTGCCGGCCCCGCGCTCCAGCAGCGTCGCCGCGCCCCGGCTGTTCCCCCGGGCGGCGTGGGTCAGCCCGACGGCGAGCTGGGCCAGCCCCCGCCACAGCCGGCGTTCCGGCTCCGGTGCCGACTTCCAGGCGTCCTCGAGCACCTCGTGGGCGTGGAAGGGGCGCCCGGCGTCGAGGAGTGCCTGGGCCTCGAGCAGGGCCTGGTCCGGTTCCCGGACGACGCCCTCGGGGGCCCGCTCCTCGCCCACCGCGCCGTAGGGCAGCGGCCGGCCCAGGGCGTCCCGGGGGCGGGCGTTGCGGGCGCGGCCTGCGGCGTCGCGATCCCGCTCGGTGCTCACCGGACCAGTCTCCCGGTCGCGTGCAGGTGCATCCAGCCGGGGAGAGCCGCCGGAAGAGGAGGCGACCGGCAGTTCCGACCCGGGAAGGGAACCTCCGTGAGTCCGATCCGCACGCGCCTCCGCACCTCCGGCGCCCTCGGTGCCCCGTCGACCTCTCGTTCGCCCGCGAGGGCCCGCCCCGCCTGATGCTGATCACCTGCGGTGGGTCGTTCCTGCCGGACCTCGGTGGCTACCGGGACGACGTCGTCACCGAGCCACTGTCATGAGCGGCCTTCTCGCCAACCGGCCGGTCGACATGGGTAGCGTTCGGCACGTGGACCCTCTGCCGGCACGACGCGGCGCCGCCGAGCCGGACGACGACGAGGTCGGCCGGCGATTCGCGGCGGGCGACGAGCAGGCACTGGCGTGGGCCTACGAACGGTGGGCCGGCCAGGTCCACGGCATGGCCGTCCGCGCCTTCGGCCCGGGGCCGGACGCCGAGGACGTCACCCAGCAGACCTTCGTGTCGGCGTGGACGGGCCGCGCCGGTTACCGCCCCGACAAGGGACCGCTGCCGGCCTGGCTGGTCGGGGTGGCCCGGCACAAGATCGCCGACACGTGGGCCCGACGGGACCGCCAGCGCCGCGAGACCGAGGCCGCGATGTCCGAGGTCCAGGCCGGGCCGTCCGGGCCGGTGACAGCGGGCGTGGACACGCAGGTCGCCGACCGTGTCCTGGTGCTCGACGAGCTCGAGCTCCTGGGCCAGCCGCAACGGGGCATCATCGAGCTGGCGTTCTTCGAGGACCTCACCCACGCCCAGATCGCCGCCCGCACGGGGCTGCCGCTGGGCACGGTGAAGTCCCACATCCGGCGCACCCTCGAGAGACTCCGGACCCGGTTGGAGGTGGACGGTGCAGCACTGCACGCCTGAGCAGCTCGCCCTCGCGGCGCTCCGCGAGCCGCTGCCGGCCGACGACTCCGCCCACCTGGCCGGCTGCGAACAGTGCCGCGCCGAGGTGCGGTCGCTGCAGCGCAGCGTCGACGCCGTCGCCGTGCCGCAGTTCGCCGCCGCCGGGGCACCGGTCCCGCCGCCACCCCGGGTGTGGGAGGCGATCGCCGCGGCCACCGGCGTCACCGCCGCGCCGCGCACCGCCGACGCCCCGTTCGCGCCGGAGACGCCCGCGCCCGCCGCCCGGGAGGCCGAGGTGCTGCCCTTCCGGTCGCGACGGCGGCCCCTCCTGCTCGTCGCGGCCGCTCTCGTGGCCGGGGCGGTGGTGGGCGCCGGTGCCGTCGCGGTGGTGCAGAACGGGGACGACGGCGAGCCGGTCACCGCGGTGGCGCTCGACCCGCTGGCCGACAACGACGCCTCCGGCCGGGCGGAGATCGTCGTGCGCGACGACGGCTCGCGGGTCGTCGAGGTCGAGCTCGACGCACCGCCCCTCGACGACGAGTACTACGAGATCTGGCTGATCGACCGGGACGTCGTCGGCATGGTGCCGCTGGGCGTCGTCCGCCCCGGCCGGCAGACCTTCGAGCTGCCCGCCGACCTGGACCTGGGGGAGTTCCCGCTGGTCGACGTCTCGGTGGAGCCGCTGGACGGCGATCCCACCCACTCGGGTGTCTCGGTGGCCCGCGGGGAGCTGGAGACCTGAGGAACGCGCTCGCCCAGCACGCTCGCATGGCGGGGCCCGCGAGACCATGCACGACCACGGCACCGATCGGCACGTGTCCGACGATCGCCGGCGAGGAGGACACGTGAGCGACACCGGCCTGCTGCACGAGGATCTCGGCGCCACCTGGCGCAAGGCGCGTCCGCGCCCGGCCGGCCGGCACCTGGACAGCGCCGCCTCGAGCCGGCAGAGCCACCGGGCGCTGGAGGCCGCCGCGCACCACGCCCGGCACGAGGCGGAGCTCGGTGGGTACGTTGCCGAGGCCGCCGCCGACGACCTCCTCCAGCAGGGCCGGTCGGTGATCGGCGGGCTGGCCGGCATGGCGGCGGCCGACGTCGCCTTCGTGGAGTCGGCGCAGGCGGCCCTCGTCGCGCTGCTCACCGGGTGGCGGCTGCCCGCCGGGTCGCGGGTGGCCTGCCTGCCCGGCGAGTACGCGCCGAACATCGCCCAGCTGCGCGCCCACGGCCTGCGCCCCGAGCCGCTGCCGGTCGACGGGCTCGGCCGGGCCGACGTCGAGGGCGTGCAGCGGCTGCTCGCCGGCGATCCGCCGTCCTTCGTGCACCTCACGCACATCCCCAGCCACCGCGGGGTGCTGCAGCCGGCGGCCGAGGTGGCGGCGCTGTGCCGCGCCGCCGGGGTGCCCCTCGTGCTGGACGCGGCCCAGTCGCTGGGCCATGCCGACGTCGATCTGGGCGCCGACGCCGTCTACGGCACCTCCCGGAAGTGGCTGGCCGGCCCCCGCGGGGTCGGGGTGCTCTGCGTGCGGCCGTCGCTGGCCGCGCAGCTGACCCCGGTGCTCCCCGAGCCCGAGGGCGTGCCCCCCATGCGGGCCTTCGAGTCCGGGGAGGCGCACGTCGCCGGCCGGGTCGGCCTCGTCGTGGCGGTGGGCGAGCACATCGCCGCCGGCCCCGACCGGGTGCGGGAGCGACTGGCCTCGATCGGCCGAACCACCCGCCGGCTGCTCGACGGCGTCGGGGGATGGCAGGTGATCGAGCCCGCCGACGAGCCGACGGCCACCACGACCCTCCGGCCACCCGACGCGGTGGACGTCGTCAGCGTCCGCAGCCACCTGCTCACCGAGCACGGCATCGTGCTGAGCGCCATCGGGCCGGAACGCGCGCCGGGCGAGATGACCGGGCCGGTGCTGCGCGTGTCGCCCCACCTGGACGTCTCCCTGGAGGACCTCGAAGCCCTCGCCACCGCCCTCTGATCAGCTTTCTGTACCGAAAGCTGGGCGTCGCACCGCAGCTTTCGGTACGGAAAGCTCGTCAGGTGGTCGCCTGCACGCGGGCGGAGAGCCGGCGGTGCACGGCGAGCTGCTCGTCGAGGCCGGGGTGGACGGGCAGGCCGTCCTCCACCACGAGCCGGCCGCCCACGACGGTGTGCCGCGCCGCGACGGGTCCGCAGCGCAGCCACGCCTCGACCGGGTCCGACAGCGCTCCCGCGAACGCCGGGCCGGTGAGCGGCCACACGGCCAGGTCCCCGCACGCGCCCACCGACAGCTGCCCGATCTCGCCGGCCCGGCCGAGGCAGGCGGCACCCCCGCGGGTGGCCATCTCGAGGGCGTCGCGGGCGGTCATCGACGCCGCCCCGTTGCGCAGCTTGCCCTGCAGCATCGCCGTCCGGGCCTCGAGCCAGAGGGACCCCGAGTCGGCCGACGCCGAGCCGTCCACCCCCAGCCCCACGGGGGCTCCGGCACCGCGCAGCTCCTGCACAGGGGCGAGGCCGCTGCCCAGGATCATGTTGGACGACGGGCAGTGGGCCGCTCCGACGCCCGCGGCGCCCAGTCGCCCGACCTCCTCGGCCGAGGGCCACACCACGTGTGCGAGCCAGGTCCGGTCGGACAGCCAGCCCACGTCGGTGAGGTAGTCCACCGGGCGGCGGCCGAAGGTGGCCAGGCAGAAGGCGTCCTCGTCCCTCGTCTCGCACAGATGCGTGTGCAGCCGGACGTCGAGCTGCCGGGCCAGCTCCGCGGTGCGGGTCATCAGCGACGTGGAGACGCTGAACGGCGAGCACGGCGCGAGCGCGACGCGGGTCATGGCGCCGGGCGAGGGGTCGTGGTGCAGCGAGACCAGTCGCTGCGAGTCCGCGAGGATCGCGTCGTCGTCCTGGACGACCGCGTCCGGCGGCAGCCCGCCGTCCTTCACCGACAGCGACATCGATCCCCGGGTCGGGTGGAACCGCATGCCGAGGTCGCGGGCGGCCACCACCTCCGCGGAGATCAGGTCGCCGGCGCCGCGGGGGTGCACGTAGAGGTGATCGGTCGAGGTGGTGCAGCCCCCCATCGCCAGCTCGACCAGCCCGACATAGGCACTGACGTACGCGGCCTCCTCGTCCAGCCGCGACCACAGCGGGTAGAGCGTCACCAGCCAGTCGAACAGGCCGCCGGTCAGCGCCGGGGCGAACGCCCGGGTCAGGTTCTGGTACAGGTGGTGGTGGGTGTTGACCAGACCCGGGGTCACCAGGCAGCCGCGGGCGTCGAGCGTCCGGACGGCGCCCGGCCTCGGATCGGCGGGGCCGCCGACCCCGGTCACCATCCCGTCGGTCACCGCCACCCAGCCGCCCGGGAGCTCGCGGCGGGTGTCGTCGACGGTGGCGACCAGCTCCGCGTCGGCGACGAGCAGGTCGGCGAGTACGGGCGACTCCACGACCCGGATCCTGCCCAGACCCCGTGACGGGGGCTATCCGGCCGGTTCCTCGTCCACCTGGACGTCGAAGTTCGCGGTGTCACCCTCCACCGAGGTGACGGTCACCGTGACGCCGTACTCCTCCTCGTCGCCCGCGACGGTGAGGGTGCACCGTGTCTCCGCGCCGACCTCCGCGTCGAGGTCCTCGGGACAGGTGATGTCCGGGCGGGCGCCGACCTGGGCCTCCAGCGCGTCCTCCGCCCCCTCCGCCACGTCGTCGGCGGCCAGCGAGCCCGCACCGCAGGCAGCGAGGCCCAGGCTCAGGAGCGGGGTGGCGACCAGCAGGCGGCGACGGCGGGACACGGGCGGCTCCTCGCGGACGGGGATGGAGGCGCCGACCCTAGCGCCGGGGACACGGCAGCCCCACCGGTTCCGCCGCGGCCGTCAGGCCGTGGGCCAGGGCCGTCAGGCCGTGGGCCAGGGCCGTCAGGCCGTGGGCCAGGGCCGTCAGGCCGTGGGCCAGGGCCGTCAGGCCGTGGGCCAGGGCCGTCAGGCCGTGGGCCCGTCGAGCAGGCGCGCGACCTCCGGCGGCAGGTCCGCCGCGAGCGGGCGTGCCCCGACGAGCCGGCCGGCCACCTGCGGCGGCACCCCGATGGAGCCCAGCACTTCCAGCGCCTGGACGTCGGGGAGCGCGGAGAACCACCGACGTCCCAGCTCGGATCGCCCCCGCGGGGTCGGCCGGCCCCATAGACGCAATCGCCCCATGCCGCCGTCCGGGTGCACGTCCAGCCGCACCCGCTGGATCCCGGGCGCGTCCTCGACGACGAAGCGATGACGGGTGTCGGGCTGGAGCCGGGTGCGCGGGAGGAGCCTGACCTCGCCGTCCGGTCCGATGCCGGTGAGCGAGGCGGTGCCGGGGGCGTTGCCCAGGAACCAGGTGGTGTCCAGCTCGGCGAGGGTGACCACGCCCTCGCAGGCGAGGGTCACCTCGACCCAGTCGTTGCCCTCGTCGCGGCGGCGCCTGGTCTCCCAGCCCTCCCCCATGCTGCGCGGCAGGCCGCGGGAGATGAGCTGGGCCGGCCGGCCGTAGAACGCGTCGCTGACCCCGGTGACCCGCCCACCGTTCTCCAGCGCAGCGAGGTCGACCGGGCCGGCGTCGAGGATGCGGGGGTCGGGCACCACCGTCCCGTGCACCCGGAGGCGGGCCACGCCGCCGTCGGGGTGGATGTTCAGCCGGACGTGGGTGACCCGCCGACCCGAGTCGACCGCGAACGCGTTCGCGGTGTCGCCGGCCAGGTCCGACAGCGGCAGGAGCGGCTGCCACTGCGCCTTGCCGAGCTCGTCCACCGACGGGTGCCCCTCCACCGCGGCCCCCTCGACCGACGCACGCGGTGGGTAGTTGCCGGTGAAGAAGGCCGTGTCGATCACGACACCCGACACGACGCCGGGGGCACCCAGCCGCACGATCGCCCAGTCGTGCCCCGGGCTCCGCCGCCGGCGGGTCTCCCAGCCGTCGTACTCCTTGCCGCGGTGGCCGAAGGAGTCGTGCCGGATCGGCGGCTGGTCCAGGATCAGGTTCTCCTTGGCGGCGAAGGACTCGTCGTTCGCCGCGAGCACCGCCCCGCCGAGGGATCGGCCGGCGAGGTCGCAGAGCTGGAGAAAGTCGGGCATCGGGCTCCTCGGGAGGATCGCGGCGGCCGCGCTCACTGTGGCATGCCGCGGGTGAGCAGCCGCCCGAGCGGCGAGCCGTCGGCGGGTCGACCGCGCAGCCAGGTGCGGCGGACCACGCCCATGAGCGACCGCCCCGCATACGGGGTGGTCGGATGGCGGTGCTGCAACCGCCCCACCGTCCATTGCTCGTCCGGGGCGAAGGCAACCAGGTCCGCGTCCTTCCCCACGGCGATCGCACCCTTGCCCGGCAGCCCGGCCAGCCGGGCCGGCGCCTCGGCCATCCAGTGCACCACCCGGTCCAGGCCCAGGCCGCGCGCCCGCGCCCCGGTCCAGACGACGGCGAGGGCCACCTGCAGCGAGGCGATGCCGCCCCACGCCTCAGCGAAGTCGCCGGTGTCGAGCCGCTTCAGGGCGGGGGTGCACGGGGAATGGTCGCTGACCACCAGGTCCACGTCGCCGTTGGCCAAGGCGGCCCACAACGCCTCCCGGTGCCTCCGCTCGCGGATCGGCGGGCAGCACTTGAACGCCGTCGCCCCGTCCGGTACGTCCTCGGCCGCGAAGGTCAGGTAGTGCGGACACGTCTCCACCGTGATCCGCACCCCCTCCGCCCGGGCCGCGCGCAGGAGGGGCAGAGCGTCGGCATCGGCCAGGTGGACGACGTGTGCCCGCGCGCCCGTGTCGCCTGCCGCCGCCACCAGCCGGCTGATCGCCGACTCCTCGGCCGCCCCCGGCCGGGACGCCAGGAAGTCCGCGTAGCTCGATCCGGCCGCCGGCGGCGCCGCCGCGATCACGTCGGCGTCCTCGGCGTGGGCGATGAGCAGGGCGTCGACCGTCGCCAGCTCGGCGAGGGCGGCGTGCAGCCCGGCGTCGTCCAGCGGCGGGAACTCGGGGACGCCGGAGTCGAGGAGGAAGCACTTGAACCCGACCACCCCCGCCTCGTGCATCGGCCGGAGCTGATCGAGGTTGCCCGGAACCACCCCGCCCCAGAAGGCGACATCGGCCGCGACCCGCCCTGTCGCGGCGTGCCGTTTCACGTGCAGCGCCTCGACGGTGGTCGTCGCCGGGATGGAGTTGAGGGGCATGTCGACGATCGTGGTGACCCCGCCGGCGACCGCGGCGCGGGTTGCGCTGGCGAAGCCCTCCCATTCGGTGCGCCCTGGCTCGTTGACGTGCACGTGGGTGTCCACCAGTCCGGGGAGGAGCACCTCGTCGTCGGCCAGGGTCACCGCGGCCGACGGGGCGTCGTCGAACGACGTGACGGCGGTGATGCGACCGTCCCTGCTGTGCACCGCGGCGGCGGCGACGCCCTGGGGCAGGGCGACCCGGCGGGCCCGGACGACCACATTGCCGTTCATCCGGCCGTCCCCATTTCGGGACCGACCTCGGACGCGTGCGGCGGGGCCACGACCGTCGGCCGACCAGCGGGCATCCGCCGCCACCCACGCCATGCGGGATCCCACCGTGCACCGACGTCCTCGGCCCCGGCGAGCTGTTCCGTCACTCCGCGCACGAAGGATGCATAGGCCCGGGAACCCCTCGGCAGCAACCAGTGCTACCCCCGGGCTGCCGTGGAGCGCTCGCCGGCGAGGGCCCTTCCCGCTCCACCTCCAGCGCTTCCGCCCCGTCCTGATGGGGGACGACGGCCTCTCGACGCCGGAAGTCCGCGTGGCACCGGCTCTGTGGCGGGCGTGGGCCATCGCCGCGGAGGTTTCGGGTGGGAACGGCGAAGGGCCCCAGCCTGGTGGCTGGGGCCCTTCGGGAATGGTTGTCCGG
>NZ_JBHUHP010000013.1:0-16443 GCF_042682525.1 Blastococcus deserti | reverse complement strand
TGGCACTGCTCCACCTTTCCGTGGCTTCAGTGCCTCCATCAATCCCGGGGCGGTTCACGGTGTCAACGATCAGCCGAGACGGTGCAACCCATCAACCGAGCCCGATCCGTCAAGGATCAGCCGAAGCAGCACAGCGGATGTTGCTCCCCCGATTGGACTCGAACCAATAACCCTGCGAGAACGCGCCGAGGACGTTGGACAGCATTGGCACATGACAGAACTTGCATTCCACTGCGCGTTTGGCGTTAACGAGCGTTGACTGAATAGTGCAGATTACGGTTGATTAATCGTCGTAAATTCGTCGCGCTGGCGGCGCACGGTGCTCGTCTGCGCGACAGTCGAGATCGCGGTCCGGCTCCCCCACGGGCGTCGTCGCGTGTCTTGACCATTGAAACGTGGCTCCGCCACGGACGCTCCCCAGACGGTTGGCTCAACACGGTTGAGGCCCAGGCAGGAGGCCACACTGCCAGAGCGGCTTGAGGTGGTTCCGGGGCGTTCGCCGAGGTGCATCTCCGCAAGTCAGATGTGCATTCGGTCACCGACGAACCCCGTGGAGCGCGCCTGAACGACGCAGTCTGGCCACCACGGCTGCACCATTCTGCGACCCTGAGAGGTGGTCAGTCGGTGAAGTCGATGCTGCGGCTGCCGTCCTCCCAGGCGTCGAGAGCCGCCCGCAGTGCGTCGATCAACGCGGCCGCTGCCCGCGCCGGGTATCCGGGCTGCATTCCGTGACCGGCGCGGTGCTCCTTGCGGCGCTTGCCAGCGGTCTCGACGTAGTCGGCGATCGGCGTCTTCCGGCTGGACGAGCGACCGGCCGGCGAGGTCGGTGCGGAAGCCATCGGCCTCGACCGTCATGGCGGTGATACCGAAAGGGATGACCTCCCTGCGCAGTGACAGAGTTGGCCCCTCGATCGCCGCCTTGACCATGGAGCATGTAGCCCGACCGTTCGAATGTGCGAGGCGTACCTGGCCAACCCGGCGGGATGCACCCCTCGCCTCCCGGCGGAGGGCCGAGCAGGCGCCTCACTCGCCGAGCACTTCGATGCCTCCCCGCGCTTCGCGACAGACGTCGCCTCGGCGGGCATAGAAAGGTCTGTACGTGAGGGACCAGCGGGCGACACCATCGACCCGTAGAGGAGTACAAGGCTCCAGAGGTCCAGGCCCCCATTGAGCCAAATAGTTGAGCTGGGGCGGGGAAAGCTGGCGCCGTCCGCCGACTACTTCTTCTCTACATGAACCACTCCGGCTGAGGAGCGAGGAGGAGATGGCCATGTTTCTCGAGTCCTTCATCCGAGATGCCGGGAGTCCTCGATGACTACCGCGGTCGCCGAGCACTGGGCCAGCGGGGATGTCTACGGTCGGATCGTCACCGCGCTCCACGCGGCGGGGAAGTCACTCGACGCGCTGACCATCGAGGACCTCGCCCCGGTCGACCACTTCCACGCTCGCGGGTTACCGGCCACGATCGAGCTTGGCGACTCCCTTCCAGCGAAGGCCGGGGACCACTTGCTCGACGTCGGTTGCGGGCTCGGGGGGCCGGCTCGCTACTTCGCCCGGCGCTTCGGTTGCCGGGTCAGCGGCATCGACGTGACTGGGCCGTTCATCGACGCCGGCCGGCGGCTGACGGAGTTGCTCGGGATGGGGGCAGTGGTCGACCTGCGACAGGGGGACGGTCAGGCCCTGCCATACGGCGACGGAACGTTTGACGGCGGCTACGCCCAGCACGTCACGATGAACGTGCCGGACCGGCCCTCCTTCTTCGGTGAGGCCTGGCGGGTGATCCGACCTGGTGGATTCTTCGCGATCACGGAACACGGCCGAGGAAACGCGGGTCCGACATACCACCCGGTGCCCTGGTCGGAGGACGGCCGGGGGGAGTTCCTCGTGACGCCCGAGGAGACCGTAGAACTCCTCGGCGCAGCGGGTTTCGTCGACATCGACGTCACCGACACCGGCCAGGACGACCTGCAGAGATACCGGGCGACCCTGGCACTGGCGGAGCGTGGCGAACTGCCGGCCCTCGGCCTGCATGTGCTCATGGGGCCTGGGGCTGCTGAGAAGTGGCGCAACTCGGCCCGCAACATCGAGGAGGGCCGCACGCATCCGGTGAGGGTGATCTGCCGTAAGCCAGGATGAGGTCTGCGTCTGGGGTTGCTCGCCGGCCTGCACATCGAGTACCTGCGCGGCGACCCAACCGATCGACCGAGCGGGTCTCCGGGCCGACGGGCGGCGCTGATCGCGCACTGAAGGGCTGAGGGCCAGATGGTCCTACCCCGAGGATCTCACCGCGGGTCGGCTGCTTGCTGCCGGACGAGGAGCACGAAAGGCCAACCTGGCCCGCCAGATGTTGCGCGTTCGAGCTCGATGTCCGCGTGAGGCAGGAGGCACCTTTCGGATCAAGAAGCGTGCGGGCTGTATCCGACTCGGTCGTTGACGGGTCGACCACACGGTCCTCGTCGCCGGGGCCGGCGGTGTTGGGCGCCCTGCTCAGATGGGTGGAGCTGAGGGGACTCGAACCCCTGACCCCCACACTGCCAGGGCGGCTTGAGGGGGTTCCACGACGTTCGCATGAGTAGGTTTGCCCAGGTCAGACGGCTGCGCGGTCATCGACGAACCCTCACGAACGCCCCTGAACGCCGTCGTTAGGCCACCACGGTGGCACCACCCCCGAGAGGGCTGACGGCGCCCGCGCCGCTCCCGTACTCACCTGGGCGACGGACCTCGCTGAGGAGCCTGCTGGAACAAATACGTACAGGTACGCCAGAGCGGGCAGGAGGATCACAGCGCCGACGAGCAGCGCGATCAGCATCGCGGTGAGGGTGGCACGGCCTCGCGCGGCTTCCTCGATGGTCAGCTCGGGCACCAGCACGTAGGGGTACTGGGCGACCCCCCACCCCACAAGGATGGCGGCGACCGCCAGACCGGAGGCCAACCGCGCGGGCACGTACGCGCGGCGAGCCACCAGCACGATCCCTGCGAGCCCCGCGATCACTGAGAGGACCACCACGGGGAGCGCGCGGCCGGTGAGACCGTCGAACAGCAGCGACGCGTCGCCGCGGAGCACGAACAGACCGGCGATGCCCACCGCACCGGTGACCACCGCCCGCACGCGGAAGTGGTCGGCCAGGTCATCGGCGCCTCGGGCCGCGCGTCAGCGCAGAGGAACACACCGCCGCCAGGTAGGCGCAGACCAGCACCGCGAGCACACCTCCCAGCACCGCCGTCGGGTTCAGCCAGCTGGAGAACACGCGTCCGTAACCCGTCGACGACGACTCCCCGGTCGAGCGGCTCCGCCAGGTCAAGGCCGCCATGGACGAGGCGAAGCGGTCGGGCGAGGGGCGCACCGTGTAGCGCGCGCTCGCGGTCCTCGGGCACGTCCCCACGCCGGCCGCGCAGCGGGCGATCGACGAGTTCGCCGGACGGGCGAGCGCGGTGGTCACGAACATCGCCGGCCCCCGCCCACAGGTGTGCCTCGGCGACGTCCCCATCAGCGGATTCCTCGCCTGGGTTCCCTGCACCGGCCCCATCGGCGTCGGCCTGTCCATCTACAGCTACGCCGCGCAGCTCACCCTCGGCGTCGCCGTGGACACCGCCCTGGTGCCCGATGCGGAGGAGTTGCTCCAGGCGCTTTCTGCCGCGGTGTCCGACCTCCGACAGCTGCGCGACGGCGTCGCGGCCGGCTGAGTCCACCCGACTCGAGGTCCTCCCCCACGGCCGGGCCACTCGGTGGTGCCCACCGGGCCCGCTTCAACCTGCGACCAGACACGACTCAGGCCGCTCTCCCGAGGGAGAACGGCCTGGTCACACGGATGGAGCTGAAGTGCTCGGGCCACCGGGACTCGACCGATTGACCGTCCGTCGCAGAGTGGCAACTCTGGACGGCACCACCGGTCGGGAGAACGAGCATGGCCAAGGTCTTCGTCAGCCATTCCGGCAAGGACATCGCACTTGCCGGCGAGGTACACCGGTGGCTGATCGAGGAAGGCCACGAGGTTTTCCTGGACCAGGACTTGTACGACGGCATCCAGTTGGGCGACCAGTGGCAGGAACGTCTGCACGAGCGGCTGCGCTGGGCCGACGCCATGGTGTGCGTGCTGACGTCGAGCTATGTGGCGTCGATCTGGTGCACCGCCGAGTTGGCGATCGCCCAGTCCCGCGGCAGCTTGGTCCTACCCGTCAGAGCCGACCCAGGTGTCGACCATCCACTGGTACGCCCACTCCAGCAGGCTGACCTCACCTCGAACGCGGCCGCAGCTCGGGCGAGGCTTGCCGCGGAGCTGATGCGATTGGACGCCGCCGGCGGCACCGGCTGGCCGGATGGCCGGTCGCCGTTCCCCGGCCTGCGCGCGTTGGAGAACGACGAGCACTCCGTCTTCTTCGGCCGCAGTGACGAAGTGGCCCATCTGGTCTCATTGCTGCGCTCCCCCGCTCTACATGCCGAACGCACGGTCTTGATGGTCGTCGGGCCGTCCGGGTGCGGAAAGTCGTCGCTCGTACGTGCAGGGCTACTGCCGGTGCTAGCGGCGGACCAGGACTGGTGGACACTTCCACCGGTGCTGCCGGGTCCCGCCCCGGTTGCCGCGTTGGCCCGCGAGCTCGCCGCGGCCGCCGTCCCGCTCGGGCTCCCGTGGACGGCCACCGAAGTACGTCGTGCCCTGGACGACGGCGATCTCACGGCTCTGGCCGATGACCTGCTTCTCGCCGTGCCCGGACACCGAAGTCGCCGCCTGCTGCTCGTGGTGGATCAGTTCGAGGAGCTGCTGACTCAGACCCCCGCCGTTGAGCGAACCAGGTTCGCCCGACTGCTCCGCAGCGCCCTCACCGGCGCGATGCAGGTCGTGGGAACCCTGCGCCCGGAGTTCCTCGATCCGCTGCTGAGCAGCCCCGAGCTGGCGGGCCTGCCGACGCGCACACAAACCCTGAGGCCACTACGACGCGAAGCGCTGCGTGCGGTGATCGAGGGACCGGCCGACCGCGCCGGGATCAATATCGAAGGCGACCTGGTCACCCGGCTCGTTGCCGATACGGGCAGCGGCGAGGCGCTCCCACTGCTCGCCTACACGCTGGCCCGCCTCAGCGACGGGGTCACGCGGGGCGGTCGGATCGTGCCGTCCCGATACGACGAGCTCGGCGAGGTTCGCGGCGTCCTCGCCGGCCAGGCCGAGGCGGCATTGGGCGAAGCTGTCGTTGCTGGCGGGCGGCAGCGGGACCAAGTCGTCAAGGACCTGCTGCGGCTGGTCACCGTCGATGAGGAGGGCCGTCCCACACGTCGACGCATCCGACGGGACGATCTCCAGGATCACGAGTTGACGGAGCTTCAGCCTTTCATCGACCGACGGCTGCTCACCAGCGACACCGAGTACGTGCAGGATTCTGATCCTAGCCATGTCGTCCTCGGCATCGCGCACGAAGCCCTGCTGAGCGCGTGGTCGCCACTTGAGAGAGCGATCGTTGCCGCTTCAGACGCGCTGCGTGCCCGTCGTCGGGTGGAGGTCGCCGCCGCTGAGTGGTCCGAGAGGCGGCACGAACCGGCGCTCCTGTGGGAGCGCGGCCAGCTCGCAGCGGCGCTCGCCGACACTGGCGCGCGCCTGCGCACCGCCTCCGGGCGACATCTCACCCCACCGCCCGGGGTCGGTGACGCAGCAGACCGTCGGACGCGGCGCGCGTGGCCACGGCGGCGCAGGGAACTGGTCGCGGAGCGGGTCGAGCTGAGCGCGCAGGCGCGGGATTTCCTCCGGACAAGCCTCCGTCGCGACCGACGTCGGAGGGGGTTGACGGTCGCGATCCTCTCGGCGCTTCTGACGGTTGCCATCGTGGCGGCGATCGGCGCCGTGGTCGCTCAGCGCAATGCGGTGGCTCAGCAGCGGGAAGCGGAGGAGGGAAACCGGCTGGCCACCGCGCGCTTCCTGCTGTCCCGCGGCGATGCTCTCCTCGAGGAGGACCCGCAAACAGCGCTGCGCCTGCAGGTGGCCGCCCAACAGATCCATAGCAGCCCCGAGACCAAGTCGGCCCTCGTCAACAGCGTGCTGACGACCCCGTACGCAGGGCACCTTCGCGGCCACGCCGGAACGGTGACCGCTGTTGCGTTCACCGCCACCGGGCACACCCTGGCGACCGCGGACGACGAGGGCGCCGTGCTGCTGTGGGATCTCACGGACCCTCACGCGCCGCGCCGACTGGGTCAGCCGCTGGTCGGGCTTGCCGAGAAGGTCACCGCGGTGAACTTCTCGGCCGACGGAACCACCCTGGTCACCCTGAGCGATGACGGTACCGCGAGACTGTGGGACGTCACCGACCCGACCGAACGTGTCCCGGACGGAACATCGCTTCCGGAGCAATCGGAATCAGTGACTGCGGTGACGTTCGCCTCCGACGGGGAAACGCTGGCCGCGGCCGGTGAGGATGGCACCGTGACGCTCTGGGACGTCGGCGACGCAACGGCGCCCGCGAGTCTCGGGACGTGGCTCACCGGCCACACACACGGAGTCGAGGCCATGGCGCTTCGATCGGCGGAGATCAACCCGGCACCCTCCGGCCGAACCGTGTTGGCCACCGCGACCACGTGGGACGGGCCGAGCGGCGACACCACCGTGATGCTTTGGGACGTCACCAACCCGAAGCAGCCTCAACGGCTGACGACGTTTGTTGCCGGCTCGAACCAGATCGAGAGCAAGGACTTCCAGCTATCCCTGGCCTTCGGTCGTGGCGGAGAGGTGGTCGCGGCCACCGACGACCTCGGCAGGGTGGCCCTGTGGGACCTCGCCGACCCAGCTCAGCCGCGTCCGCTCGGACCGCCGCTCACCGGGCACCGCATGCAGGTGCACACCGCGGCCTTCACGGCCGACGGCCAGACCTTGGCCACGGTGAGCGGGGACGCCTTCATCCTGTGGGACCTCACCGACCCTGCACGGCCCACCCGTCTCGACGCCCCTCGGAACTACGAGGGACTGGGCCGCGTGACCTTCGATGCCGACGGGCAGACCCTGGTGGCGTCCGGAGCACTGGCTGGAGAAGACGGCGATGCTCTGATCTGGGAACTCATCGATCCGGCGCAGCCCCGCAGGCTGGAGGTCCTGGACGTGGGTGCGCCCACTCCGGTGCAGGTGCTGGCCCTCGCCTCCGAGGGAGGCCTGATGGTCACCGACGGGTACGACGAGACCGCGGAAAACACCCTGTCGGTCTGGGACATCACCTATGGCGGCCCGCCACGCCACCTGGCTACTGCCCTCGCCGGCGACGCCCTGACGGGGATGCGCGCGGGCGTCTTCTCGCCGCATGATCCGCTACTGGCCACCGTCGACGCCGACGGCACTGCCCTGCTATGGGATCTCACCGATCCCACAGAGCCTCGCCGCCTCCCCGCACCCCTGCCCGGCCGCTACGACTCCCAGGGACCCCAGACACTCGCTTTCGACCCCGATGCGCCAGTTCTGGCCGCGGTGGGCAGCGACCCCGGCACCGTCCTGCTGGTCGACCTTGCCGACCCAGCTCGTCCGGTGCCTCTGGAAGACCTGCATACGGGCGACACCGTCCGCCTCGCCGTACTCACCTTCGCCGACAACCAGAGCATCTTGGCCACCACCGCAGCCACCCGTGGAGTTCCGGATGCCGACAACGGTGTCCGCCTGTGGAACCTGGCCGACCCCAGCCACCCCCGTCGCCTCGGGCCGCCTTTGACCGGCCACACGTCTCAGATCGACGCTCTAGCATTCTCGCCGGACGGGCGCCTCCTAGCCAGCGCCGGGGCAACCCCACAGAGCACGGTCGACAACCAGAGAGTCCTGCTGTGGGATCTCACCGACCCGGCGAATGCCCGCCCCCTCGGAACCCCGCTGGCCGGCCATTCCTCACCTGTACAGGCGCTGGATTTCAGTCCTGACGGTCGCATTCTGGCGACCGGGGATGAGGACGGCACCGTTCTCCTGTGGGATCTCGCCGACCCGTCCAGTCCGCGTCGTCTGGGATCGCCTCTCGTCGATGCCACGGACTGGAAACACGCCGTGGTCTTCACACCAGACGGCAACATGCTGGCCACCGATGGCAACGGAGGGGAAGTCATCCTCTGGGATTTCACCCGACTCGCGTCGCTCCTGGACGACACCATGGAACGCGCCTGTTCCATCACAGACGGCGGCCTGGACCCGGACGAGTGGAGGCGCTACGTGTCGACCCTCAATTACCGCGAGACCTGTGCCACGTAGGCCGAAGGCGGACGTATACCGAAGGCAGAAGAGCAAGGGAGACCACAGGACGTCTTGGGTGCCGTCTCGTGGAGGCGAAGAAGCCCCCGAAGGAAGCGCGCGGGTATTGCCGAGGTGGCGGCCTAGGAAGCCGGTTGAGCGCTTCCACGTACAGGCTCAGCGATGTGCAGGTCGCGCGCTGAAATCTTCTAACGTCCCAAGCATCACTCGCTAGGACCTGCCCGTAAGGGATCGTCCTGGCCAGGTGGGCACGGCCGGGCTGCTCAGGGATCGGCGACCCGCTAGCCCAGCACCTTGGCGAACAACCCACGCTGGCACCAAGGACGACGAAAGCCGCCCTCCGAATCGGAGAACGGCCTGAGTCGGAAGGGTGGAGCTGAGAGGACTCGAACCCCTGACCCCCGCACTGCCAGTACGGCTGCAATGGCTCCGCGAATGGACGCGACAGGCCATAAAGGCAGGCCAGCTCGCGGCCCGGTCATTAGGGAACTGCCGTGGGCGACCACGAACGGCGGCGTTAGGCCACCACGGTGGCACCACCTTGAAGCTGCTTACCGAACGCGCCCCGCGGTCGGGGTAGGCCCACAACTCGCCCGGCTGCCCGAACTTCCGGTAGGTGAGACCCCGCACTACGCGGACGGTAGGCCTCTCGGCGAACCTGAGGATCCCGGAAGCGTTGGCGGTCGCCTCGTCGACCGCACAATCCAGGGAGCTGCGCTCCTAGGGGGTTGTCCGGGGGGACTGCTTGGAGTGCCCAGGACTGCCCCGACGGCACAGTCGTCGTCGCGGAGGTCCCGATGCCGCGCGTCCACTGGCACGATCCGCGCATGCCGTGCCCGACATGTGGTGGCGCCACCCGGACCGAGATTGCGCCGGGCTACTGGCGCTGCGACTCGACGATCACAACGGAACGGGAAGGTCCCGGGTTCCAACGCCCCGGCTCGGGGCCACCCGTCCTGTACGACACCCGCATCTGCGGGAGGACCTACCAAGATCCGTCGAGCACCTCCACGAGCCTCGGGCTGTGTGCCTGCAACACCGGAGCGATCGGGATCTGCTCCGAGTGTCAGCGGCCGGTTTGCGGCACGCATAGCGGCCTCTTCGCCGCGCGCCGACTCTGCGCCGAGCACTACGAGGTAAAGGCGGCTGCCAAGCGTACCGCCGATGCGAAAGCTGAATGGGAGCGCCAGAGGGCCGCGCGCGCGAATTGGCAAGCAGAGCAGCGAGCGAAGGAACGGCAGGCAGCCGAGGAACTCACCACCCAGGCCGAGGCACGCACCGACGTTTTCGAGGTCCTAGAGACACTTCGTGGCAGGGGATGCCCAGGCTCCGAGAGGCAGACGATCACCGGGAAGCGCAGCTGGGGCCGCACTGGCTGGCGTCGGCGTGCCTGGCTCCTCTATGTCGACCGCAGCTACGACAAGTACGACGCCAAGACAACGATCTACCGCTATTGGGTTACCGACCACCACGAGTACCTCGATAGGTGGGGCCTCGCAGTCCGCAGCATCGACATGCTCCAGCACAACTACATGGCACCCGCCGAGCTCGGCCCCTTCGGCCGCTACGACGCTCAGGAGCTGCGCTGGACCGGGATCCTCAAGACGCTGAGGTCATATCTGTAGCGGTACAGAATGAAGCACGGTGCGTTTAGTCCGCCCCCGAATAGAGATTGCAAGGACACAACCGTCGTCCGCCCACACTGCCAGGCCGTCATGATCGCGTTCGAGGCGGTCCGCCACAGTTCCATAAGCCCTGTGACCAGCGGGTAAATGCGGCCGCGGGCGGCCACGAATGTCCGCGAACGCCGCCAACTGCAACCGCCGAAGTGGACCGGCTCGCTTCTGCACACGGCCCCGACCGTCCTTACCGGCCGCCCAGCCGAGCAATAGGAGGGGGCCACTACCGATCGCCTGGACCACTGCCGAGCGACGCCGGACTGTCTACCCCTCGTCGTGCGACCGCCAGACAAACGCCGAGTGGAGGCCGGCCAGCGTCCGCCAGCCGATACACGCACCGACATCAGTAAAAGCCTCGTCCATCCGTGCGATGACCGCCTCTGCCATGTCGGCAGTCAAGTGCGCCGCTTCACTGCCCGCGTCGACGCCGTTGGCACGTAGCCGCTCACGGGCCCGCGCGTCGTCATGGACGAGATAGTTGCGCCAGGTACTCAGCCAGCGCAGCGTTTCAATTGTCTCGACGTCGAGGTCACGGGTACCCGGACCGCAGATGGCTTGGGGTGCCGCCTGCCAGCGACCCACCCAGCCGCCCGCACCTTGAGGCTCAACGTCGGCGAGGTGGTAGGCGCGGTGGATCCAGCCCTCGGCGGCTGCCTGCGCCAGCACGACCGTCTCCACGACCGCGTCGAGCTCACGGAGACGCCGCTCGCGTCGCCCCGTCTGTACGGCTTCCGTCGCACGTTGCCGCGCCTGATGGCCCGTCGCACATGCCCGGCGGTAGAGCATCGCTGCTGGGAAGAAGCCGGCCGGCACTAGCTCGATCGCACCGTCGTCAATCACTGCACCCCGCCTACCCGTGTGCGGGCCGCCCAGGCCGACCGCCCACCGTCACTGAAGAATCGCCATCCCACTTCCGCGTCGCCGGGCGAACCGACCCGCCGGGGAACTGCTGGCGCGGCAAAGTGTTCCAAGCTGGCCATGGCGGTTCGATCCCGGTCAGTCCCTCCACGCGTGACCCCAGTTCAGACCGCCTGTTAAGCAGTCTGGCGAAGCTCTGGAGGAGCCTCCGGATCGCCCGTTTGAACTCGTTCATGACCTTGCTCGCCGCTGCGTGGGTCGTGAATGGGTCAAGGGTCCGGCACTGTTGCCCTGCAACATGACACCTGGTCGTTGCTCTCGCCTAGCGTGCCGGTGTGAAGCCGAGCACTGACGGGCAGCCCGCAGCCAAGGCTGAGCAGCCGGCGAGGCGCCTCGCCAACCTCCCGCATCTGTCCCCCGAGCAGGTGGTTCGGCTGCAGGACGCCCTTCTGGCCAACGCGGACGCCTTGCTGACGTCTGCTCTGGCGGTGCTCGGGCTCGGCAACGTCGCGCTTGCCCGCTCCCTTGCCATCCTGGGGCTTGAGGAGTCAGGGAAGGCCATCGCCATACACAACCGCCGGGTCCAGATCGTCCGAGACCCCGAGGGCACGCCCTTCATCACGGATGACCTCCGTGAATTGTGGAAGGACCACCAGAAGAAGCTCGAGCTGGTTCACGACTTCCTCGTAGAGGAGGCGTACTGGTTCGGCACCGAGCCGTCAGACCCGGACGCGAACGCGGCCTACCCGGGCAAGATCAGGAAGTGGGCCGGCCGTCATGATCGGCTGAAGCAGCGGGGCTTCTACGTCGGCCTGGACAAGACGGGCGCTGCGATGACCCCCGCCCACGTCTCCGACGAAGACTCGCTCGCCGACGTGATCAGCTACGTGCATCAGATCGGCTGGCAGTTGCGCCTGGGTGAGCACATCGAGGGCAAGAAGCAGGACAAGCAGGAGGAAGGCAGCCCGCCGGCATCACCCGAGCTGCTGGAGTTGATGGAGCGGCTGAGCGCTGACCTCCCAGGGGACAGCCTTCTGACCGAGGCCCTGCGTAGCGGAACCCCCGGAAAGCCACTGAACAATGCCGCCTACCGGTTCAACACTCCAACGGCCGACCGGAACCCGTTCCGCAACGTAGGCAAGCCTGGCTACGAGGCCGAGACAAGGGAACTGCTCCGCTTGGCCGATGACCTCGACCAGGACAAAGGCCGTGAACCCACGTAGGCCTGCGAATAATCCCCGCGGGCACGAGAAGCCTCCACGCTGCTAGGGCGGCTTGAGGGGACCGAGAACCTTCGCCGAAGTACATCTGTGGAGGGTGTCCTACTCGAACGTCCAGATCTGCGCGCCGTCATTCGACGTCTCGTGGCCGACCGCTGAGTCAGGTCATGCGGTGGCGGCGGCCTGGACGGCCAACTCGAGCGTCGCTACGTAGGGGCCGACCGTGCCGTGCGTGTGCATGTCGTCGATCTCAAGGGCGAGGGTTCCGGGGCTGGCATCGGACGCCACGCCGTCGGCGATGCGTAGCAGCGGGTCGGCGACGCCGGGTAGGTCAATGATGCTAAGCAGTCCTCGGGCACGCTGGAGCTCATCACTGGCTTGCTGCCTGAGCTCGGGCTCCTGCCGCGTCCCCGAGAGCAGAGCCGCGGCCATCGCCGCCCGCGATGCCCGCACGAGTGCCCCTATCGTGTCGGCGGTCTCCGCGACGAATCGGCCGGGTCGCACGGGCAGCCCGGCCTGTTGTGCGAGCTCGTGCAGCTCGTCGACGTCGATGACCGGGAAAGGATCGCGGGCTCCGATCACGGTCGCGGTGTAGCTATACAGGACGCCCGCCTCCGCGGGGGCGGCGATGACGCGGAACGCGAGAGGGGGCGCACTTGGCGCAGCTCGCACCAGCCGCAGTAGCGCGTCGACGGCGGCGGCGTGGGCGGCCGGCGCAACCGGCAGCAGCCACCGGCGGGGCTCCGCGACCATGCCCGGCTTCGCGCCGGCACTGACGGGGCGCGCGCCATCGACGGAGGCGCCGGGGACTTCGGCGAGCGTCCGGCGGAGCAGCTCGCGCTCGTCGCGCAGCTGCCGGTCGCGAACGGCAGCTGCCGCCTCGCGAAGGGCCGCCGCCGTCAGCCGCTCCGGCGGAGGATCGATCGTGGCGCCGTCGGCGAACCCGATCAGTACGGCCGCAGCGTCGTCGAGGAAGGCGGTGAAGGTCGGGTCGAGCGGATCCGGCTCCCCCGCAAGCCGAGCAGCTCCGGTAGCTGCCGCGGCGCGGAAGTGCTCACCAGCGTCTCGCAGCTGCGAGCCGACGAGCCGCATCCGTTGACGCCTCGCGGCCGCGTCGGGGTCTGCGGCGGCTGCTGCGAACTGCTGCGCAGCCGAGGCCGCCGTATCCAATGCTTGTGCGGCGTCGTCTCCCCGCTTGCGGGGCGGCGAGCCGAGCGGCGCGAGGAGAACCGGTTCGGTCGCCGGCATGGCACCGAGCGCAGCGGCGTCGCGCTGCAGCTGCTGGCGACGTTGCTCCCATCGCCTCAAGTGTTTCCGGTCGGCGTCGCCTGGCCGCACGAGGCGTTCGACCATTGTCAGCACTACGTCGCGGGCCAGCGTGACGGCCGCGGCTTGCTGCCGCAGCCGCGCGGTCAGCGACGTGGAGGAGAGTTCGCGCTGCACCCAGTCGTTGAACCCGCGGTTCCATCGGGTCACGACCTGTGGTGGCAGGTTTTCACGCGGTATTGCCTTGTGTGGCCCGGTCCGGCCGTGGATCGGCAGGTCGGCGCCGTCGTAACGCGCCACAGTCACCTCTGCCAAGCGTGCTTCGGGCAGCAGGTCGAGCATCGTCGCCGCGAGTTCGGCGGCCCGCGCCTCGGGCGACTCCGCTCCGTCGATTGGGTGGATGAACCTGGTCCGCGCGGTCCCGCTCGCGTCGTCGAGTTGGGCGTCGATGAGCAGCGGCCATTCGTCCCGTAGGGCGTCTAGCCGGGCGGCTGGCGACGGCAGCGCCGTGAGCAGCGCGGCTCGAGCAGCGTCGTCTGCGCATGCGCGATGCGCGCTGGCGATCCATCGTGCGGCTACCCGTACGTCCCCGGTCGGGGCCGCTGCCGCGAGGCGCTCCGTGGCCGCGATCGTCCAGGCCACGCCGGTCTCCAACGCCTCGAGCAGACGGGCACCGTCTGCAGCCGTGGCCGCCGTGATCCGCCGCAGCCATTCGTCCTCATCGACCGCGGCGGCCGCTCGCTTGAACAGTGCGGGGTCGGGGGCGGGCAGTGCGGCCGCCTGCTCATGGAATGTCGCAGGGAGGATCGACAGGTCCACCCCAGCGAACCGCGCCCCAACTGCCAGCGTCAGCCATTGCCCAAGATTCATCGACAGCTGCAGTGTCCGGGCGACGCGCACGCACGCGCGTGCATGTTCGGCCACATCGGCCAGCCGCGCAGCTTCCAGCCATTGCGCCGACTCCGCGCCCGCCGAGGCGACCCGACGTGTCACGGCGTCCGCCATCGCCATAGGGTCGCCTGCTTCTCGGACGATGACTGGCAGCCGGGCTGCGACCGCTGCAGCCGTGGCGTCGTCCACGATTGCTGCGAGTGTGTCCGCGATGCGCGGCGGGGGGCGTTCGTGCAAGAGCGAGCGCAGCTGTGCCGAGCGCAGCTCGTGCAGTCCCGTCCAGACGCCGGCCTTGGATTCGACGATCAGATGCTCCCGGTTCAGCCGATTCAGCGCTGCCGCGAGATTCGGACCGCCGCCCCGCCGCAGGAGCGTGTCGGGATCCACATCCAGGCCGACGCTATGTGCCGTCGTCACATAGCGCGCCACCGCCAGCTCCGTCGCCCGCGAAGGATCCTCAAGTCCGGCCGCCTGCTCCGCCAGCACCGACGTCAGCCGACGCCCCGCCACCACCAGATGCAGGAACTCCATCAAGAGACCGCGGGCTTGGCCCCATGCCTCGTCGACTGCCATCACCGGATGGACTCCGCGCTCGCGCAGAAGCTGCTCGATGTCCTTCGCGGCCTGCCGCGTCAGGGTGGGGCGTACGAGGACCGCTCGCCGCAGCGCGTCGGCAACGGCGAAGTCCTCCTCGCGCGCCGCTCCGACGATGTAGACCCCTGGCATTTCGAGCAACGCTTCCGCGGCCTTGCGCCACCCTGCACGGCTGGCCCGGCCGATGTTGTCCACACAGACCAGGAGCGGATACGACTTCGAGGGGCGCTGCTGATCGATTGCCGCGACGAGCAGATCTGCGTCCACCTCCGCAAGTGCATGCACTCGCCAGACACGCATCCGCTGCGCATGCTCTGCCGCGGCCCGCCACAGCAGCGCGGACTTCCCGGCACCGCTCGGCCCCAGGATCAGCGCCAGGCGATCACTTGTCAGCCCGTCCGCGATCGCCTCCAACTCGCCTTGTCGCGCAACGTCAAGCCCGGCCGCGATGTGCTCAGGCCGAACGTCGACACCGCCGAGGAAAGCCTCCACGGACAGCGCAGATTTCGACCGGAAAGACAACGGCGCGGCAACGCGACGCAGCCGATCGATCGGCACTGCGGCCGTCGCGACCGTCCGCGTGGCAGCGTCCACGAACACGTCCAGCTCGCCCAGCGTGAGCGTCGCCGGCCGCTCCGCTGGCCGGCTCGCTTGCTCCGCGGACGCGTCCGCCGCCACCACTAGGCACCGGTCGAGGGCGAGTTGAGCCACCGCTGGATCAATGCTGCGAAAATCAGCTAGATCCATGGCTGCTGCCGTGAGGTCGGCCGCATCGCTGACCAAGCGAACTCTTCGCAGGAGCGCCGCTATCTCAGCCTCGCCCACGCCGTCCACCACTGAGGCGATGTTCGTCACCACATCCGGGGCCGGCTCCAGGTGCTCATCCCACCCCGTAGCCACAAGACCGCCACCGAACCCGCCGTTGGTGACCAGGCACCCCGTGGCGTCGGGATCGTCGCGGAGCATCGGCGCGACATGAGCCAGGAAGTCGGCGAGGTCTCCCGGTCCCAGGAACGCGTCCGCCGAGGCTTGTTCCTCGCCTGCACATACTGTCGCCCCGCGCCCGGGGTGGGGACCGTGTCGACGTCCTCCAGCCCCTCCGGTGTTAGAGCAGTTGCCGGGAACGCTCCTTGCGCCGCCCGAACCAGAAGCGTCGCGGTTAACCGCAGCTGGTACCTAACCCCCGCGACGTTTCGCGCACCCGCACGGCGCGAGACCCATAGCTCCTGCGACGGCTTCTTGAGTACCAGCCGCTGCCGCGTCAGCTTCCGTGACCGTGACCCCTTCTTCACGCACCGACGCTATCCGTCGAGACCAACCCGCGTGGCCCGTCCGCTGCCGCGCCAGAACCCGCGCCCAGGGGGGACCTTGTCCAACGCCTCCCGCCGCACGCGAAGTTGCCACCAAGTTCTCAACTACTGCAGAAGACTCAAGATCACGAGGCATCACAGACCCGTGAATAGGTGAGTTGCAGGCGCGCGTCAGCGCGGGGCGGGCGAAGCCCGTCCTCCAGTGCTTCTGCAGTTGGTCAGGCGGCCGAGTCGAGGACCACGGTGTGGCCGAGGCGCTCGAGTTGGGCGACCAGTCGGCGGGTGTGCGCCTCGTCGTTCCGCCGCCGCAGCCAGTCGGCGCCGAGGTCGGAGTAGGGCTCGTCGCGGGTGAGCATGAACCACAGACCCGTGAATAGGTGAGTTGCAGGCGCGCGTCAGCGCGGGGCGGGCGAAGCCCGTCCTC
>NZ_JBHUHP010000012.1:0-4863 GCF_042682525.1 Blastococcus deserti | reverse complement strand
AAGACCTACTCAGATCCCGTCGTCACAACTCCTCGACCAACGTCTCCGGTCAGTACAACTAGGCCCGCACGGGCGCCACGCCGCTCGCACCCCTGCCGGCCCGGTATGGGGAGGAAGGGTCGTTCTCTGTTCCTCGTCGCGCAGGGCTGAGCAGCCCCGTGTCCCATAGTGGGCCGCTCAAGCCCTTCTCGAGCGGCGCGATTCGGCGGCCACACGGGTCATCGCCCGGGCCTGCGCCGTGGCCGATCCACGAGACCTGTCGATGGAATGGCTCGGGGACGCCGTGAACGATGTCTGGCTGCAGAAGACCGACCACGCTCGGACAGCACTCGCCCTCACCGCCGGCCTCTCCGCCGACCCCGACGAGGCCGTCTGCAAAGGAGCGGAGAAACTGCGAGTCCGCATCACATCCAGCGATTGGCCGCGACCATCCCAGTCACGTCCATCGGGCAGCCAATGAATGTCACGACTGCTGCGGCGACTCCGGAAGGAGCGACGGGATGTCCCTTAGTGGGCCGTTATGGGACATGGGGCCAGTCGTCGGGCCAACCGCCGACGTTCCGCGGGGACGGACCAGGCAGCGGCTAGGGTCCCGCCGTGCGTTGCGCCTCGTGATCATCCTGACGGTGCTGGGCGGCGTCCTTCCGCTCGCAGGCCTCATCTGGGCATGGAGGGCAGGCTTCCGCCAGCACGCAGCCTTGGACACGGACCTGCGCCAGATCGCGCGCCTCGCACAGGCGAGCGGAGATGACAACGAGGCGGCCACTCGGGCCATGTACGCCGTCCGGCAACCGACCCATACCTACGCGATGGAGCTATACACGCCGGAGTTGGTCGAGAGGGCCATCCTTCGATCCGCACTCGATGACCTCAAGGGTCCCGCCCTCGTGGCCGTGATCGGCGTCATCTCCGCGACGATCGGAAGCCTACTTTCGCTTTGGCTCTGACCGCCGCAGCTCCCACCGGGCTGGAACCGTCACCGCCTGCGAACTGTCCCTGAGTGGGCCGCTTGGAGGCATCGATCAGCCGGCCCAGCCGGCGAGGAAGCCGGCGACCTGGTGGGAGGCGTGGCGTTCCAGGGCTTCGCCGGTGATGTCGTAACTGCCCAGGGTGGTCTCCGGGCGGGCGTAGCGGAGCAGGCGCTGGACGTCGGGCAGCGGGATGCCCTGGTTGAGGCCGACGGTGCCGACGGTGCGGCGCAGCGCGTGCGGGCCGATGGGCCGGCTGATGCCCGCGGCCCTGGCGGTCGGGGCGACGTAGCGGTGCACGGTCCGGCGGTCCATGCCGGCACCGCTGCGGGTGCGCAGCAGGGGCCCGGCGGTGCGGCCGTCGATGGCGGCCTGCACGGCACCGAGGGCGGGGATGGCACCGGGACGCGGGCGGGCTTGTCGCCCTTGCCCACCACGATGAGCGTCGCGTAGCTGCGCACGGTGCCGAAGGACTCCACGGTCAGGGTGGCCATCTCCGTGGCGCGCAGGCCCATCATGCCGCCGAGCACGGCGATGGCGTGATGAGTCGGGCCCAAGTGGCGGGCGGCGGTGAGGAAGGCGGCGTACTCCAAGACGGTGAGCACCTCGCGGCGCTGCAGCTCGCGCTGAATCTTCGGCCGGGTGACGCGCGCGCACGGGTTGGCCTACGACGAGCTCCTCTTCGTAGGCCAGGCGGTAGAGGCTTGCCACGGCGTCGTAGTGCGCGGCCACCGCGGCGCGGGACAGCTCGGAGTCGGCGACGGTGCGCAGCCACAGCTCCACGTCGGCGCGCCGGGCGGCGAGTGGATCGATCCGGCGGCCAGCGCACCACCTGTTCCACCGGGGCAGGTAGGTGGCGTAGGTGCGCTGGGTGGAGGGCTTGTAGCGGGACAACCACCAGGCGGCGAGCTCGTCCCAGGTCGCATGTCCGGAGGGCGGCAAGGTCACAGACGTCATGCACGAAGGACTCGCGACAGCGGAGGGCTGCCCCCATCGCGCCGCGGCCGTGCCCAAGCAGACGCGAAAGAGGGATCAGCTGTCGCCTACCGGAGTGAGCCCCCCGAGCGTCTCCTGGCCCATCCCGGGGTGTCCCAGAGCGGCCCACTATGAGACATCCCGCGTGGACCTGTTGTGGGGGGCCAACCATGGGAGATGGTTCACCCGCCCTCGACGGGGATCGGCTGGGGATGCAGCTCTGGCCGGACAAGACCTCGGCCTTAGGCGAGATCATCCAGAGCTCGGCGCCTTGCTGGCCTTGGCGGCTGAGCGAGGCACTGCGGGTGTCAGACCTCGGCCTGCGCGACGACTAGGCTCTGGGGACCGGCGAGCGGGATGTGGTCAATGAACCGCCATCCGGTGCGTGTGAACCAATCGCGGACCTCCTCGACGCTGTAGACGTCGCCGCCTCGCAGGTGGACGGCGAACTCCCCGGCCATCAGTGCTGCCTGCAGGGGTTGGGTGTGTGTCGGATCGGTCCAGAAGTCGGCGAGGAGCAGGTGGGATCCGGCTTCGGCGGAGCCGCGGACGCGCCGCAGCAGCGCCTCGTTGTCGGTCGGGGACCAGTAGTGCAGCAGATTGGCGATGAGGAACACGTCGTGGCCGGGCGGCGGCGGCTCGGACATGGCGTCGCCAACCGTCACCACGATCCTCGACGAGAGTTCTGCTTTCGCCACGCGGTCGCGGGCGACCTTGGCGACTGGGGCGAGCTCCAGCACGGTGGCCTGCAGGTGTGGGTACCGGCGGGCGACGGCGATGGACCAGGAGCCGGTGCCGCCGCCGATGTCCAGCAGGCGTCGGTGCGCTGAGAAGTCGAACCGCTCCGGCAGAGCGGACGCCGGGCCGACGAGGACTGCCTCTATCCCGGCGGCGGCGATCTCCAGCAGGTCGTCGCCGAGATCGAAGATCTGCTGAGCCGGGCCTCGGGCGAGGGCGTCGGCCAGGCCGCACCACGCCGGGTAGCTCACCTGGTCCCAGAACCGTAGGAACGGACGCAGGTCGGCGGGGGTGCGGCCGGTCAGGAAGGTGTCCGCCGTCGGGCTGTTGCCGTAGCGGTCCCCGACACGGACGAGCAGCCCCAGCGCCACCATGGCGTCCGCGCTGATCCGGGCGGCCCGGGGGCTCAGTCCCGTGCGGGCGGCCAGGGCATCGAGCGTCGCTGGTCCCTCCGCGAGGGCTTCGAAAAGGCCTAGTTCGTCGGCGGCGAACAGATGCTTCGCCGCCATGAAGCCGGAGGCCAGGCGCATGATCGGTTCCGGGGTGACCGACGCTCCTGGGGAACCGGTCACCTCCGAACCGGACGCCGGGGCGGGGGTGGGGACGTTCACTCTCATGGCGTGCTCCAGGTGGTTGTGAGGGGGCACGCCGATCGTCACCGTGGACGGTTGCCGGACCAATCCCAGGTCGCTGGGGGCCCACTTGGCTGAACGTCCCACACTTCTGGGGTGTCGACGCCGGGGCCTACGGCCCTACATTCGCCGGGTGAGGCGTGACCCGCTGCACCGGACCCGGGACGAGATCGCAGACCTGGCTCAGCAGGGATGCGACTGGGTGGCCTTCGCTGAGCGCGTCGGCGTGATCCTGGAACGAGTCCTGCCCTTCGAACGCAGCTGCTGGCACACCGTCGACCCGGGCACCGTGCTGATCACCGGGAACCTCAGTCAGGGCGTGCACTGCTCGGGATCATGGTTGGCGAAGTACGAGTATGTGGTCGAAGACGTGAACAAGTGGTCCTTCCTCGCCCGGAGCGGACGCCGAGCGGGCGCGATGAGCCTGGCCACCCATGGCGATCCCTCGCGCAGTCCCCGCCATCGCAGCGAGGAGTCGTACGGCATCGGGGACGAGCTGCGCGCGTCCTTCGTCACCGACGGCGTCTACTGGGGGGCCGCCGGATTCCTCCGGGATCGGGGCCGGGCGTGGTTCACCGAGGAGGACGTGCGGTTCATGGCCGCCGTCTGTGAGCCCATCGCGGACGGATTCCGCAGGGCGCTGCTGAGGCCGCTCGTCATCTCCGACACCGTCGTCGAGGAGGGCCCGGGCGTCGTCGTCTTCGACGCCGGGGGCGATGTCGAATCCGTCTCGCCGTCCGCGGAGCGATGGATCGAGCAGATGGTCGAGCACCCCGCCCCCTGCCGGCCGGCGGAGTCGAAGATGGTGCAGGTAGTAGCGGCACACGCGCGACAGCTCGCCGCTGGTCACGACCCCCTCGATGGTGCCCCGCGGGCCCGGGTGCGAACCCGGTCGGGAGCATGGCTGCTGCTGTACGGAACGCCCCTGCGCGGCGGGCACGACGGCCGCACGGCGGTCATCATCCAACCCGCGACTCCGCAAGACGTCGCCCCGCTGGTGGCGCTGGCCTACGGGCTGTCCGAGCGCGAATGCCAGGTCACGCAGCTGTGCCTGCAAGGACTGTCGACCCGACAGATCGCCCATTCGCTCCGGGTCTCCCCGTACACGGTCCAGGACCATCTCAAATCCATCTTCGGAAAGACCGGGGTCCGGAGCCGCGGAGAGATGGTCGGCCAAGTCTTTCTCGAGCACTACGTTCCACGCTGGCGTACGGCTGCGTCGAGCTCCGCTCCCACCCCTGCCGTGTGAATCCTTCCGTCGGCCGACCCTGAGCCCGCATGTGTACCGCCGGCGCATGAACCGCGGCGCAAGGCATGCATGCCGGAAAATGGCAGCGCGACGCTCATGTCCCATAGGCCACTCTCTGGGACACCTCGCCTCCCTTCTCGACGAGCCCCAACGGATCGGCCCAGTCCCCCGGCCACCCAGCACGCGCGCCACGAGAGCGCTCTTGCCAGCACTGAAGAAACACAAGATCCCGGGCCGTCACAGACCCGTGAATAGGTGAGTTGCAGGCGCGCGTCAGCGCGGGGCGGGCGAAGCCCGTCCT
>NZ_JBHUHP010000011.1:134728-143727 GCF_042682525.1 Blastococcus deserti | reverse complement strand
GACGCCGCCACCGCATCCGCCGACGCCACCACCGACGACAGCACCTCCCGCAGGCTCGCCTGCGCCGAGTCCAGGGCAGCCGCCATCCGGCCCACCTCGTCACCGGAGCTGACCCCGGTGCTGATCGTCAGGTCGCCGGCTGCCATCGCCTCGGCCGTCGCCTGCACCGACCGGACCGACCGGGTGAGACGCCGCACGACCAGGAACGTGAGGACCGTCGCGACCGCGACGGACGTGAGCGCCGTGACCAGCAGGGTCGTCACGGCCGAGTCCGCTGCCTCGGCGGCGGCCGTGTTCCGTGCGGCGGCCTGCTCCGACTGCGCGACGCCCTCGAGCTCCAGGTCGTCGGCGACGATCTGGAGGAACGGCTGCAGACGCTCGGACTGCACCCGGGCGAAGGCGACGAAGTCGCCGCGATCGGCGGCGGGGAAGAGCTCGGCGTGCGCGAGCTCGACGAAGTCCTGCCGGGCGGCAACCATGCGCTCCATGGCCTCCGGGTCGACGACGAACGGCTCGTAGGCCGCCAGGCCGGCCTCGAAGTCCGCGGTCTTCTCCTCCATCTGCTCGAGCAGTTCCGCCCGGCGCTCCGGCGAGGACACCGCGTACTCGAGGGTCCGGGCGCGATGCGCGGCATGCGCGCGCTGCACTTCGGAGAGGGCGTTCAGCGGCTGCAGGTTCTCCGTGTAGATCTGCTGCTGATGGTCACGCATCTCGCTGATCCGGGCGACGGCGAGCGCGTTGGTGCCGAGGACGACGACGGCGAGCAGTCCGACGACTGCGCCGATCTTCGCGCCGATCGGCCGGTCGGCGAACCATCCACCCGGTCGCCCGGATCGGGTGGTGCGGGCGGGGACGGTCATTGCGGCTCCAGGGATGAGTGCGGGTCTTCACGGCGGTGCACAGCCGGGAGACGCCGTCGTCCCGACTCGTGTTTCTCGTGTGCGGACGAAGAGTGACGCGCAACTCCTTGCTTTCCCCGCGATTTCCCAGCGTGTCGTGGGAATCACCGGAAATAGGTGGGCAACCGCCTTTCTCCGGTGGTCATGTCGACAATTCCTGGGACGCCTGTCGCCGATCTCGACGGGATGGGAGAGCCGAGGACGGGAGGAGCGCACGACCACGTCGGTCGTGCGCTCCTCGTCGGTTCCCGGCCGTGCCGGTGGGCTCCCCGGCCGGCTCAGTAGCTGAACCTGCCGACGGTGGTGCGCAGGTCGGCGGCCATCCGGGAGAGCTCGTCGACGGCGGTCCGCGTCTGGGTGAGCGCCTGGGTGGTGGACTCCGCGGCGGTGGAGACCCCGGTGATGTTGGCCGCGATCTCCGTCGTCCCGCCGGCGGCCTCCTGCACCGACCGCGACATCTCGTTGGTCGTGGCCTCCTGCTCCTCCACCGCCGAGGCGATGGTGGTCTGCCGGTCGGAGATCTGCCCGACGATCGCCGAGATCTCCTCGATCGCCGCCACCGCCGACCCCGTGTCGCCCTGGATGGCCTGCACCCGGCGGGCGATGTCCTCGGTGGCCTTCGCGGTCTCCTGGGCGAGTTCCTTGACCTCGTTGGCGACCACCGCGAAGCCCTTGCCCGCCTCACCCGCGCGGGCGGCCTCGATGGTGGCGTTGAGCGCCAGCAGGTTGGTCTGCTCCGCGATCGAGGTGATCACCTTCACCACGTTGCCGATCTCGGCGGAGGACTCGCCCAGCTTGGCCACGGTGGCGGTGGTGGTGGCGGCGGCGGTGACGGCCTTGGCGGCCACGTCGCTGGCCTCGGCGGCGTTGCTGGCGATCTCCCGGATCGAGGCGCCCATCTGCTCGGCACCCGCGGCGACGGTCTGCACGCTGCGCGACACCTCCTCCGCGGCGCTCGACACGACACCGGACTGCGCCGAGGTCTCCTGCGCCGACGCCGAGATCTGCGCCGAGGAGGCGCTGAGCTCCTCCGACGACGCCGCCACCGCGTCCGCCGACGCGACGACCCCGGAGAGCACCTGCCGCAGGCTGGCCTGCGCCACGTCCAGTGCGGCGGCCATCTGACCGAGCTCGTCGTTCGACGTGACGCCGGTGGGCACCGTGAGGTCCCCGTCCGCCAGGGCCTCGAGGGAGGCCTTCACGGAGCGGACGGGTCGGGTGATGGAGCGCAGCGTCAGGATGCTGAGGGCGATGACGACCACCAGGCCGGCCACGACACCGACGAGCGTGATGGTCTCCGCCGTGTCGACAGCGTCGGCCAGGTCGGCATGAGCTCCGTCGCTGGCCGCGGCCAGCGCGTCCTTCGCCGCACTGACGGCCCCGTCGGTCAGATCGTTGGCGACCTGGATCTCCTCCCAGCGGATGCGCGTGCCGGCCTGGTCGGCGACGGCCGACTCCACGAAGGCCTTGATGGCGTCGGTGTACTCGCCGTAGGTGTCCATGAGCGCACCGACCGCCTCGGCAGCCGGCGGCACGTCCGCGAGGTGGATGGTGGACAGCTCCTCGAGGAGCTCCTCGGGGGTGGCGATGTCGTCGGCCAGCTCGGCGAGCTGCTCGGACGGGTCCTCCCGCACGAGGGCCTTGTAGCCGTCGACCTTGAGCTCGCTGGCGCGGGTGTCGAGCTGCAGGACGATCGCTTCGGCATGGGTCACGTGTCCGAGCTCGGCCTCGGCCTCGCGAACGGAGGCGTTCCCGTTCAGCACGGAGAGGAGCAGGTTGCCGAAGGCGAGGACGACGACGCCGATCAGGACGCCGAACTTCACGGCGAGTGGACGGTTCGCGAACCATCCGCTCGCGGATGCGCCGGTTGCGGGCGCGGGACGAGCATTCATGACCATTCCTCGGGTTGTACTGACGCGTGAGAGGAAGTGTGGAAGGAGCGGGCGGAACGCAACGGTTCTCGGCGGCGGTGAACCACAATCCGTCGAGATATGTGTGCGACCACGCTTTCGTCCGTCGACCTGTCGACACGGATGGACGAGGCGGAATGGCCCCCTCGGAAAATGCGAGGAGCTGCGGCTGGAGGGTCTGTCGGAAATACCGCAGGTCAGGACGGGGCCGATCCCCGGGGGCGACCGCTACCCCCCGTTGGCCGCACATCTCCGCGACCGGCCGACCGTCGCGGTGACCGCGCCCAGCGGAGGCTGCGCGACACGCCGGACGTCAGCCGAGCAGCTCCGCCAGTCGTCCCAGCACCGCCACCGCACCGGCGGGGTCGGTGACCCGGTGGCGGGCCGCGGTGGCGCCGTCCCCGATCTTGACCGTGACGTCACCGGGACCGAGCGCCCGGAAGGCGTCCTCGTCGGTGACGTCGTCACCCAGGTAGACGGTTCCGGCTGCGTCCAGCTCGGCGACCAGTCGGAGCAGGGCGCTGCCCTTGTCGGCGTCCGTGACGGCCAGCTCCAGCACGTCCTTGCCCGGCTTCAGCGTCAGTGACGAATCCGCCTCCCCCCGTGCCCGCTCCAGCACCGCGGCAGCCGAAGCGCGGTCCTCGACCAGCCGGACGTGGACGGCGACGCTGGCCGGCTTGACCTCGAGCCAGGCGCCCTCGACGTCGGCCACCACCGGCTCGAGACGGCGGGCCAGGTCGTCGCGGCGGGCGGCCAGTTCACCGGTGAGCGGACCGTCGAACTCGGCGCCGTGGCTGCCGACCCACCGGTACGGGCCGGTCAGCCCGCTCGTCGTCCGCAGGTCGGCCACGCCGCGGCCGCTGACCAGGGCGACCGTCACGCCGTCGACCGCGGCCAGGCGGGCCAGCACCTCGGCCACGCCCGGTTCCGGGACCGCCGCCGACGGCTCGTCGCGCAACCTGGCGAGCACGCCGTCGTAGTCGCTGGCGACCAGGAGCGGTCGCCGGGCGGCGACCGCGGCCAGTGCCTCGTCGAGCTCGGCCGGAAGCGCCGTCACCCCTGGGCACCGCCCTGATCGCCGGACAGCGGAGCCGTCGTGCGGCCGGCCTCGCGGCCGACCGGCTGCCCGGCCGCCTGGGCCCGCAGGGCGTCGAAGAAGGAGCTCGCCCAGTGCTCGAGGTCGTTCCTGAACAGATGCCGGCGCATGGCCCGCATGCGCTTGGCGGCCTCGGCCGGCTCGATGCGCAGCGCCCGGAGCAGCTGGCTCTTCACGCCGGCGATGTCGTGCGGGTTCACCAGGAACGCCTGCCGCAGCTCCGCCGCTGCCCCGGCGAACTCGGAGAGGACCAGGGCACCGCCGAGGTCACCGCGGGCGGCGACGTACTCCTTGGCGACCAGGTTCATCCCGTCGCGGTAGGGGGTCACCAGCATGACGTCGGCGGCGCGGTAGAGAGCGGCCAGCTCCTCGCGGGGCATCGACTGGTTGAAGTAGTGGACCGCGGGGCCGGCGATGGAGCCGAAGACGCCGTTGATGTGGCCGACCTGCTGCTCGATGGTCTCGCGCATGTGCACGTAGTGCTCCACCCGCTCGCGGCTGGGCGTCGCGACCTGGACGAGGACGGTGTCGGGGGCCTCGACCGCGCCGTCCTCCAGCAGCTCCTGGAAGGCGGAGAGCCGGACGCTGATGCCCTTGGTGTAGTCGAGCCGGTCGACGCCCAGGATGATCTTCGACGGGTCACCGAGCTCGGTGCGGATCTCCTTGGCGCGCGCCAGCACCTCGGGGGAGCGCGCCAGCTCGTCGAACGCCTTGGCGTCGATCGAGATCGGGAACGCGCGGGCCGCGACCGTGCGGCCGTCGTACTCGATGACCTGACCGCGGGCGGGCAGGTCGTGCAGCCGGCGGGCGAGCTGCACGAAGTTCGCCGCCGCGGCGGGGCGCTGGAAGCCGACCAGGTCCGCGCCCAGCAGGCCCTCGACGATCGCCGAGCGCCAGGGGAGCTGGGTGAACAGCTCGTACGGCGGGAAGGGGATGTGCAGGAAGAACCCGATGGTGAGGTCGGGCCGCTGCTGGCGCAGCAGCGCCGGGACCAGCTGCAGCTGGTAGTCGTGCACCCAGACGATGGCGTTCTCCGCGGCCACGGTCGCCGTGCGCTCGGCGAAGCGCTTGTTGACCTGGACGTAGGTGTCCCACCAGGTCCGGTGGTACTCCGGCTTCTCCACGACGTCGTGGTAGAGCGGCCACAACGAGGCGTTCGACATGCCCTCGTAGTAGCGGTCCACCTCCTCCTCGCTGAGCGCGACCGGGATCAGCGACATGCCGCCGGACTCGAAGGGCTCCGGTGCGTCGCCGGCCGACCCCGACCAGCCCACCCAGGCACCGCCGCGGCCCGCGACGAACGGCTCCAGCGCCGTGACCAGGCCGCCGGGGCTGCGCTGCCACCGCGTCTCGCCGTCGGGACCGGTGACCTGGTCGACCGGCAGCCGGTTGGCCACCACCACCACGGGGCTGTCCGCCCCGACGTCCCGCGCCGTGTTGTCCGCCATACCGCCCCCGACCCTACTGACGGCGGTCGCGTTCCGCCCTCCGGGTCGCCGGAGAGCGGTCAGCTCGCCAGCGCGTACCCCGCGGCGGCCGTGGCGAGGCCGAGCACGAGGGTCGCGCCCACGTACGCGAGCGCCCGGCCGAGGCCGCGCTCCTCCAGCAGGCGGACGACGTCGGCGCCGAAGGTGGAGAAGGTTGTGAGCGTGCCGCAGAAGCCGGTCCCGACCATCGCCACGGCCCACGCCGGCACGTCGGCCGTGCCCATGAGGACGCCGAGGAGTGCGCTGCCGGCCACGTTGACCGCCAGGGTGCCCCGGGACGGATCCCGGCCGCGCCGCGCGGCCAGGCGGAGGACCAGCAGGCGCAGGGGGGCACCGACCAGGGCACCGGCGGCCACCAGCAGCGGCGTCACCGGGTCGCCCGACCCACGACCGAGGCTCCCAGCGCGACTGCCAGGACCCCGCCGACGACGGAGGCGACCACGTAGCCGGCGGCCAGGGCCGGCGCTCCGTCGTCCACGAGGCGGACGACCTCGACGGCGAAGGTGGAGTACGTCGTGTAGCCGCCCAGGACCCCGACGGCCAGGAAGGGCCGCGCCCAGGAGGGCTCGGGGGAGCGGGACGCCAGGCCCGCGAGCAGCGCGCCGAGCAGCAGGCAGCCGGTCAGGTTGACCAGCAGCGTGGCCACCGGCCAGCCGCCGGGGGAGGGAAGACCCTCGGCCAGGCCCCAGCGGGCGAGGGCACCCAGCGCACCGCCGAGCGCCGCGAGCACGTAGGCCATCGGCGCCGGACCTCCCTCGTCTGTCTCCGCGTCCCGTCGGGCAGCATGCCCGGAGGAGGGTCGCACGACGGCGGTCCGGTGCCGGGGAGGGTGCGAGGGGATGGCAGGACACGGGGCAGGGCCGCTGCAGGGCGTGCGCGTGGTCGAGTTCGCCGGCCTCGGGCCGGGTCCGTTCTGCGGCATGCTGCTGGCCGACCTCGGCGCCGACGTCGTCCGGATCGACCGCCGCGGCGCCCGCGGCGGGCTGATCGGCGCCCTCGGGGCCACGTCGCTGCTCGACCGCGGCAAGCGCTCCATCGCGCTGGACCTCAAGGACCCCGACGACCTCACCGTCGTCCGCGCGCTGGTGGAGCGGGCCGACGTCCTGCTGGAGGGCTTCCGGCCCGGCGTCATGGAGCGGCTGGGCCTGGGACCGGACGAGCTGCTGACGCTCAAGCCGTCCCTCGTCTACGGGCGGATGACGGGCTGGGGGCAGACCGGACCGCTCGCGACCACCGCCGGCCACGACATCGGCTACATCGCGCTGACCGGGGCGCTGGGCGCCACCGGACGGCCCGACGAGCGCCCCGCCCCGCCGATGAACCTGCTGGGTGACTTTGGCGGCGGGGGAGTGTTCCTCGCACTGGGCGCCGTGTCCGCCCTCCTGCACGCCCGGGCGACCGGGCAGGGCCAGGTCGTCGACGCCGCGATCGTCGACGGCACCGCCGTCCTCACGACGATGATCCACGGGATGCTCGACGCCGGCGTCTGGCAGGACCGGCGCGGGGTGAACCTCCTGGACACCGGGGCGCCGTTCTACGACGTCTACCGCTGCGCCGACGGGCGGTTCGTCGCCGTGGGGGCGCTCGAGGAGCAGTTCTACGCCGCGCTGCTCGACGGCCTGGGGCTCTCCGGCGACGAGTCCCTGCCCGACCGCACCGATCCGCGGCGGTGGGCCGCGCTGCGCGACCGGTTCGCCGAGGTCTTCGCCTCCCGCACGCGCGACGAGTGGTGGCAGGTCTTCGCCGGCACCGACGCCTGCGTCGCCCCGGTGTGGTCGCTGCTGGAGGCCACGCGGGACGGGCACAACCAAGAGCGGGGCGTCTTCGTCGAGGTCGACGGCGTGCGGCAGCCCGACGTGGCCCCGCGGTTCTCCGCGACCCCGGGCTCGGTGGGCCCCGTGCCCGCCCCCGGCCAGCACGACGCCGAGATCCGCGCCGAACTCGGGCTGTGAACCCGCTTTCCGTACCGAAAGCCGGCCTCGCCCGCGCAGCTTTCGGTACAGAAAGCTGGGGATCAGCGGCGGCGGGTCTCGGGGAACAGCAGATCGACGAAGCGCTCCACCACCGGTTGCGGCTCGTGGTTGGCCAGGCCGGGCCGCTCGTTGGCCTCGATGAACACGTAGTCCGGCCCGTCGACCGCGGGCACCAGGAAGTCGATGCCCGTCACCGGGATGCCGAGGGCCTCGGCGGCACGCACCGCGGCCTCCGCGATCGTCGGATGCAGCCGCTCGGTGACGTCCTCGATCGTGCCGCCGGTGTGCAGGTTCGCCGTCCGCCGGACGGGGATGCGCTCGCCGTGGGGCGGCACGTCCTCCATCGCGAAGCCGGCGTCGGCGACCACCTCTGCGGTGGTGTCGTCGAGGGGGATCCGGGACTCGCCGCCGGTGGCCCGTTCCCGCCGGCGGCTCGTCTCCCGCACGAGGTCGACGACCGGGTGCCGGCCGTCGCCGATCACCTCGGCCGGACGACGGACGGCGGCGGCGACGACCTCCCGATCGATGACGACGACCCGCAGGTCGTCGCCCTCGACCAGCTCCTCGACGAGGACGTCGGGGCAGAAGTGGAGAGCCTGGGCCACCGCCCGCTCCAGCCCGGCCTCGCCCTTGACACCGACGGTGATGCCGCGGCCCTGCTCCCCACGGGCGGGCTTGACGACCACCTGCCCGACGTCGGCCAGCAGAGCCCGGGCATCGGCCAGGTCCCCCTCGCCGGCGAGCGCCCCGCGCGCGACGCGGACGCCGGCCCGTCGCATGATCCGCCGGGTGACCCGCTTGTCGTCGCACCGGCTCATCGCCACCGCCGTGGTGAACTCCGACAGCGATTCCCGCGTCAGCACCGACCGGCCACCCACCGTCAGCCGCATCTCGCCCCAGTCCGCATCGGTGACCTCGACGCGGATCCCCCGCCGCAGCGCCTCGTCCGCGATGATCCGCGCGTAGGGGTTGAGGCTCTCCAGGCCCGGCGGCCGGGACGCGAACAGGGGCGTGTTGATCGGGTTCTTGCGCTTGATGCAGACGGCGGGGACCCGGGCGAAGCCGAGCTTGCGGTAGAGCTTGATCGCCGGGGTGTTGTCGTGCATGACCGAGAGGTCGAGGTAGGCCCGGCCCCGGCCGACGTACCGCTCGACCAGGACCCGCACCAGCGCCTCCCCCGTCCCCGGGGGCGCGTCCTGCTTGTCGGCGACCAGGCACCAGAGGCTGGTCCCGCCCTCCGGGTCGCCGAAGGCCAGCACGTGGTCCACCCCGGTGACCGTGCCGACGATCCTCCCGGTGCGGGTGTCCTCGGCGACCAGGTAGGTGAAGGTGCGGGTGCGGTGGTTGGCCCACATCGTCGCGGCGTCGCCGGTGACCATGCCGTTGCGGGCGTAGAGCTCGTTGATCCGGTCCATCTCCGCCGCCGAGGTCACCGTGCGCACGAAGACGCCTCGGATCACGTCGGGCCGCGTGCGGTACCGGTGCAGGTCCAGCCGGTAGGTGAGCGACGGATCGATGAAGAGCTCGTCCGGAGCCATCCCGACGAGCACCTGCGGGTCGCGCGGGTAGACGCAGATGTCCCGCCGTCCGGTCTCTTCGCCCCGCAGCGCGTCCACGATGCCGCGCAGGTCGCG
>NZ_JBHUHP010000011.1:92963-134689 GCF_042682525.1 Blastococcus deserti | reverse complement strand
GGACGACGTCGGTCCCCATGCCCTCGATCTCGTGCGCCGTCGGCTCGTGCCAGGACCGGCTGGTCAGTGCGGGCGTGGCCGGGACGGCCGTGCGGCGCCGCTGCCCGGCAATCCGGAGTCGAGCCACAGTCACCGCCTCAGACCGCGTGGCTCTGGAGCCACAGCTCGAGCAGGCCCAGCTGCCACAGCTTGTTCCCGCGCAGCGGGGTGAGCTCGCCGTTGGGGTCGGCGAGCAGCTCGTCGACGTACTCCGGGCGGAACAGCGCACGGTCCCGGGCGGCGTCGCTGGTCAGGGCGTCGCGGACGAGGCCGAGCACCTTGCCCTCCAGGTGGGTGATCGCCGGCACGGGGAAGTACCCCTTCGGGCGGTCGATCACCTCCGGCGGGATGATCCGGCGGCCGATCGCCTTGAGCACCCCCTTGCCGCCGTCGGCCAGCTTCAGCTCGGGCGGGCACATCGCCGCGAGCTCCACTAGGTCGTGGTCGAGGAAGGGCACCCGGGCCTCCAGGCCCCACGCCATGGACATGTTGTCCACGCGCTTGACCGGGTCGTCCACGAGCATGACCTCGCTGTCCAGCCGCAGCGCGGCGTCGACGGCGGTCTCGGCACCGGGCCGCGACATGTGGTCGCGCACGAACGCCAGGCTCGGGTCCTCGTCGAGGGCGTACCGGTCGGACACGACCCTTCGCAGCTGGGCGTGGTCCCGGTCGAAGAAGGCCCGGGCGTACCGCTCCACCGCCTCCTCGCGGCCGACGCCGGCCAGCGGCGGGTACCAGTGGTAGCCGGCGAAGACCTCGTCGGCGCCCTGCCCCGACTGGACCACGCGGATGGTCTCGCTGACCCGTTCGCTGAGCAGGTCGAAGGCCACGACGTCGTGGCTGACCATCGGCTCGGCCATCGCCCCGATGGCGTGGCCGAGCGCGGCCGACAACTCGTCGGACGTCACCCGGATGCGGTGGTGGTCCGTGCTGAAGTGCTCGGCGATCACGTCGGAGTACGCGAACTCGTCGCCCTCGCGCCCACCCACGGACTCGAACCCGATGCTGTAGGTGGCCAGGCCGGTCTGGCCCTCCTGCGCCAGCAGGCCGACGATCAAGCTGGAGTCCAGGCCGCCGGACAGCAGCACCCCGACCGGGATGTCGGCGACCAGCCGCCGGCGGACCGCGACCCGGAGCGCCTCCTCGATCGCGTCCTCCCAGTCGCGGGCCGACCAGGAGGCGTGCTCCGGGCGGCGCTCGTAGGTGGCGTCCCAGTAGCGGTGCTCGGTGCTGGAACCGTCGGGCTCGATCACCCGCACGGTGGCCGGGGGCAGCTTGCGGACGCCGGCCAGGATCGTCCGCGGCGCCGGGACGACGGCGTGCCAGGTCAGGTAGTGGTGCAGCGCGACCGGGTCGATCGAGGTGTCGACGTCGCCCGCCTTCAGCAGCGCCGGCAGCGTGGAGGCGAACCGGAGGCGCTTCGGGCTCTCCGCCAAGTAGAGCGGCTTGATGCCGAGCCGGTCGCGGGCCATGACGACCCGACCGGTGTCGCGCTCGTGGATGACGAACGCGAACATCCCGTGCAGGTGCGAGACGACGTCGGTCCCCCAGTGGTGGTAGCCCTTGAGGATCACCTCGGTGTCGCTGTGGGAGAAGAAGCGGTAGCCGTGGCCCTCCAGCTCTGCCCGCAGCTCCTTGTAGTCGTAGATGCAGCCGTTGAAGACGGCCGTCAAGCCCAGCTCGTTGTCCACCATCGGCTGGGAGCCGCAGGAGGAGAGGTCGATGACCGAGAGCCGGCGGTGCCCGAAGGCGACCCGCCCGTTGCTCCAGGAGCCCTGACCGTCCGGGCCGCGGGGAACCAGGGACTCGACCATGCGGGCGACCGCGGTCGTGTCGGCCATCGACCCGTCGAACGTGATCTCGCCACAGAGGCCGCACATGCAACCTGATCTAACCCGTGTCGCATGCTCCATGCTCGTCGAGAGCAAGATCACCGGAGCGGGACGACCGTCGCCGGGAGGTTCCACGTGGAACAGGGCGAGGACGGCCCCGTCGGGGCCGCCCTCGCCACCGGCAGGGGATCAGCGGCGGTTCTTCGGCCCGCCCGCGCGTGCCGGGCGCCGCGTCTGCTGTGCCTCGGTCGAGCCCGTCAGCGCCTGCGCCGCCGCGACGACGTCGACGAGCCCCGTGCCCTTGTCGAAGGACGTCGGGTACCCGCCGACCGCCGTGTACGGCGCCCCGTCGGCGTACCGGTGGGCCGTGCTCTTCAGCGCCGCCTCGATCTCGGCGGGGGTGGCCGTCGGGTCTGCCTGGAAGAGCTGGGCGACGATGCCGGCGATGTGCGGTGCGGCCATCGACGTGCCGCTGATGGTGTTGAACGTGCCCACGTCCAGGGCTCCCGGGCCGTCCCGGAAGTCCAGGCCGATGGCGCAGATCGGCAGGTACGGCCGGCACGCCGACGTGATGTTCTCCCCCGGGGCGGAGAGGTCGGGCCAGGTGGAGGGGTCGGCCGCCGCACCGCGCGAGGAGTACTCGCTCACGACGCCGTCCCGGGCGCCGGTGTCCTCGTCGTAGTAGGACGCCACCGAGAGGATGCCCCCCGTCGGGTCCTGACCGGCGGGGTTGGTCAGCGACTCCGAGCCGTCCCCGCCGTCGTTCCCGGCCGCCCACACGGTCACCACGCCCTCGGCGGCGAGTGCGCGCTGCAGCTTCACCGTGGCCGAGTTCGGGTCGAACTCCCCGCCGCCCACCGGGCCGTAGGAGTTGTTGGTGACCTTGATGGGCGGGCAGACCCCGGCGGAGACGTCGGCACCGCACGGCGCCTCGTGGTTCTCGAGGACCCAGTTGAGGGCGGAGTCCGCACCCACGATCAGCAGCACCGCGCCGGTGGATATCGAGACCAGGCTCGCCCCGGGCGCGGCCCCCGAGAGCGTGGAGCCGTCCGAGAGGGTGGTCGGCCGGCCCGCCACGATGCCGTTCACGTGCGTGCCGTGCCCGCCCCCGGAGACCGTGTCCGTGTCGACGGAGGACGGCACCTCGACGACGCAGTCGGGGCTGGTGTCGGACTCGACCAGGCACAGGCTCTTCAGGTTGGCGACGACGGCGCTGCTGCCGTCCTGGTTCCGGAAGTACGGGTGCGTGGGGTCCACCCCGGAGTCGATCACCGCCACCGAGACGCCGCGACCGTCCAGCGCCCCGCCGTCGGCTCCCCTGAGCGTCCGCACCGCCTCGGCCCCGCGGGTGGCGGTGTTGGAGGTCTCCTGGGTGAACGCGATCGGGGTGTTGCCCTCGAGGTAGGTGACACCCGGCTCGGCGCGGGCCGCCTCGATCTGGTCGGCCGTGCCGGTGGCCACCGCGACGCCGATGCGCTCGAACTCGGTGACCAAGCGCATCCCCGTGGCGGCGACGGCGGCGCGGGCGGCGCCGATGTCGGTGCCGTGCACCAGGACCGTCGTCTCGCCGGTCAGCCTGCCCAGCTGGCCGGCCAGGAAGTCTTGCACGGGGGCCGGCGGATCGGTGGCGGGGACGGCCTGGGCGGGGGCGGCGAGCAGACCCGCCGTGACGACGGACAGGCCCCCCACCGCGAGGGTTCGGCGCAACGACGGGTTCATGGGACTCCTCGCTGGATCACGGGGCGGGATCACGGGCGGCATGCCGGACTGGGCGACCAGGTGTTCGTGCGCTGCCTCAACGACGCGCGCGCAGGGGGGTTACTGCCGGGTACCGCCCGGGCAGGAGCGGGCCATGCGCACACGGATGCTCGGCGGGCTGACCGTCTCGGCCCAGGGGCTGGGCTGCATGGGGATGAGCGAGTTCTACGGGCCGGGCGACGGCCCGGAAGCCGTGGCGGAGGCCGAACGCACCATCCGGCGGGCGCTGGACCTCGGCGTCACCTTCCTCGACACCGCCGACATGTACGGGCCGCTCACCAACGAGCGCCTCGTCGGGCAGGCGATCGCCGGCCGCCGGGACGAGGTCGTGCTCGCGACGAAGTTCGGCAACGAACGGGGCGAGGACGGCTCGTTCCGTGGCATCAACGGCAAGCCCGACTACGTACGGCGCGCGTGCGACGCCTCGCTGCAGCGGCTGGGCATCGACGTCATCGACCTGTACTACCAGCACCGCGTGGACACCACCGTCCCCGTGGAGGACACCTGGGGTGCCCTGCGGGAGCTGGTTGAGGCCGGGAAGATCCGCTTCGCGGGCATCTCGGAGGCGATGCCGGAGACCATCCGCCGGGCGCACGCGGTCCAGCCGGTGACGGCGGTGCAGACCGAGTACTCGCTGTGGACCCGCGATCCCGAGGAGAACGGCGTCCTGGCCACGTGCGCCGAGCTGGGGATCGGGTTCGTGGCGTACTCACCGATCGGCCGCGGCTTCCTCTCGGGGCGGATCCGCAGCCTCGACGACCTCGCGCCGGACGACTTCCGCCGGCGCAACCCCCGCTTCCAGGGGCCGGCCTTCGAGCAGAACCTGCGGCTGGTCGACCGGGTGCGCGAGATCGCCGTCGAGAAGGGCGTGACCGCCTCGCAGCTGGCCCTCGCCTGGGTCATGGCCGGGAGCGACCGGCGCGGCAACCCCCCGATCGTGCCGATCCCCGGCACCAAGCGGGTCGCCTACCTGGAGGAGAACGCGGCGGCCGCCGACATCGTGCTGACCGACGAGGACCTGCGCCGGCTGGACGAGGCCGCGCCGGTCGGTGCGGCCCAGGGCGACCGCTACCCGGACATGTCCACCGTCCACCGATAAGGACCCTGGCAGTCGGCGATCATGGACCTCCGGGGGCGACACGCCCGTCGGCACCCGCGTGTCGCCCCCGAGACTTCATGACCGCCGCAGGGAGGCGCTGACCCCGGCGCCGCCCGGGCCGGGTCGCGCGGGAGGATGGCGAGGTGCCGAACGACGCCGTCCCCCGGGAAACCCGCCGGTGACGCCGTTCCTCGTCGGCACTATCACGGTCGCCGCCGTCGTCCTCGCGCTGCTCGGGGCGCTGTCCACCCTCGCCCGGCGGCGGATCGGCCTGGTGCACCTGGGAGCCGCCGGACTGCTGGAAGCGCTCCTCCTGCTGCAGGCCGCCCTGGCGACGGCCGCCCTGGTCGCCGGCGACCGGCCGGCGGACACCCCGACGTTCCTGAGCTACCTGGTGGGGGTGCTCCTCGTCCCGGTGGTCGGCGTGCTGTGGGCACGCGCCGAGCGGACCCGCTGGGCGGGAACCGTGCTCGCGGTGGCAGGGGCGGTCGTCGGCGTCATGGTCTGGCGCCTGCTGCAGCTGTGGGAGGCCACCGGTGCGTGAGGGGAAGGCGCTCGGCGCGCCGGCCGAGCGCGGCGGGGCCGGAACCGGGACGACCGGGCCCGGTCGCGTCCTCGTGGCGCTCTACGGCACGTTCGCGCTGGCCGCCGGGGCGCGGGCCGCGGTGCAGATCGCGACCCGGTTCGGCGAGGCCCCGGTCGCCTACCTGCTGTCGGCGTTCGCCGCCGCCGTCTACGTGGTGGCCACGGTCGGCCTCGCCCGTGGACGGCGCGGACGGCGGACGGCGCTGGCCGCGATCACCGTCGAGCTGATCGGCGTGCTCGTGGTGGGGACGCTCTCGCTGGTCGACCCGGCCGCCTTCCCCGACGAGACGGTCTGGTCGGCGTACGGCCGCGGGTACTACTTCGTCCCGCTGGTGCTGCCGGTGCTCGGGCTGGTGCTGGTGCTGCGCGGGCTCCCCGCGCGGGCTCAGAACTCCCCGCCGCCGAAGTCCCCGCCGCCGAAGTCCCCGTAGTCGCCGCCGCCGTCCCAGCCGTTGTCGGCGCCACCGGCGAAGTCGGCATTCGGGTCCCCGCCGTAGTCGCCCGACCCCTCGGCCCCCGCACCGTCCTGGTAGCCCTCGGCGTAGGCCTCCTCGTCGCCGCCGCCGAACAGGCCGCCGTCGCCGATCCCGGTGTCGAACAGCGCATCCGCGACGGCTGTGCCGATGACCAGGCCACCGATCGTGCCGAGCAGGCTGCCGCCGATCATGCCGCCGATGCCGGGCCCGCCGTAGCCGGGCCCGTAGCCGTAGCCGCCACGGCCGTAGCCACCGCCGTACCCGGGGCCGTATCCACCGCCGTGCCCGGGGCTGTATCCGCCCAGCGCGCGTTCCAGGGTGCCCGGCTGACGCATCTCCGCGCGGGTGGCGACCCGGGCCAGCGTCTCGGGGTCGTCGGTGCGCGGGCGTTCCCCGGCGGGCACCGCGGCGGCCAGCTGGGCCAGGACCTGCTGCCGCTGGTCGACCGTGAGCTGGGCGAACGCCTCGGCGTGCGCCTGCTCGATCTGCTCCGGGGGAGCGGTGCGCAACAGGTACCGGTAGCGGGCGATCGCCTGCTCGTCGGACAACTGCTCGCCCCGCCGGGTCGCCGGCTGCTGCGCGTGGTGCTCGGGCGCGTACCCCCCGCCGTGGGCACCGCCGTACTGCCCGCCGTACTGCTGGTGTCCGGAGGATCGCCGACCGAAGAGGCGATCGAGCAGTCCCATGGTGGTTCCTCTCGCCGTGTCCACGCGGGTGCGGGTGCCCGCTCGGGTGACGAACGGGGCGGTCGAGCCGTTCCCCGTGGTCGGCCCGCCCACACGCCGGTGCTTCTCCGCAGGTCAGCGCCGCCGGTGCCTCGTGGGAGGGCGTTACCTGGTACACGGTTAGATGGCCTCGTGCCGTTCGAGCGCGACCGCCCCGCGTCCTCTCCCCCGCCCGACCGCGCACCGGGGGCGGCGGCCGGGTCGCTGGGATCGGCGGCACATGAGGCCGATCCGGTGCTCGACCAGCAGGCGGGCATCGTCACGGCCGCGAGCGCCGCCGTCTCCGGGCACGGCGGACGTGCCGGCGCGCACGCGAGCCTGCCGGGCGTGCTGGCCGACGTGCCCGTGGCGGTCCTCGTCATCGACCAGAAGGCCGGCTCGGTCGTGTACGCCAACACCGCGGCGGTGGAGCTGGCGGGCAACGTCCACCTGCCGGTGGACGTCGACACGTGGGGCGCCTCGGCCGGGCTGACCGATCTCTCCGGGGCACCGCTGGCCAGCAGCAGCGGGCCGCTGTCGGCGGTGGCCCAGGGCCGCCCGGTCAGCGGAGAGGCGGTCCGCCTGTCGCCCAGGACGAGCACCGAGCCCGAGCGGGCCGGCGCCGCGGACGAGTTCTCCGACCAGCTGCTGTGGGTCACCGGGTTCCCGCTGTCCCAGGCCGGGACCGAGGAGCAGCTGTCGCTCGTCGTCTTCCTGCAGCTCGACCCGCCGGAGGAGGTCGACGACCCGGACGCCTACCTGCAGGCGCTGCGTGAGCGGGCCGTCATCGCCACCGACATCACGTTCACGATCACCGATCCCCGTCAGCCGGACAACCCGCTGATCTGGGTCAACCCCTCCTTCACCCGGGTCACCGGGTACGAGATCGAGGAGGCGATCGGGCGCAACTGCCGCTTCCTGCAGGGCCCGGCCACCGATCCGGCCGCCGTGGCGGAGATCCGCGCCGGTCTGCGGGCGCGTCGGACGGTCACCACGACGCTGCTGAACTACCGCAAGGACGGGACCGCCTTCTGGAACCAGCTGTCGGTCAGCCCCGTCTTCGACGGCGCGGGCGACCTGGTCAGCTTCGTCGGCGTCCAGACCGACGTCACCGAGCGGGTGCGGGTGGAGCGCGAACGGGAGGTGGCCTTCGCCGCCGAGCAGGCCGCCCGGCAGGAGGCCGAGCTGGCCCGCGCGGTCGCGGAGCAGGCCCGCACGGACGCGGAGCGCGCCCAGCGTGAGGCCGAGCGGGCCCAGGAGCGTCTGGCCCTGATGGCCGAGGCGACCAGCACGCTCATCGCCACGCTGGACATGACCGAGCTGCTGGACCGGCTGGCCCGCATGTGCGTCCCTCACCTGGCCGACTGGGTCTACGTCACGCTGCTCGACGAGTACGGCGGGATCCGTGACGCCGTGGCCCGCCACCGCGACGGCCGCGAGGCCGACCTGCAGGAGTTCACCTCGCTGCACGTGCTGCACCTGCCGCCGATGTCGCCGAGCCGGCGGAGCATCGCGACGTCGCAGCCGGTACTGCTCCCGGAGGTGACCCAGGAGATCCTGGAGGAGGCGGTCACCTCCCCGGGCGCGCGGAAGGCCTTCCGGCGGCTGGGCGGCAGCTCGGTCCTGACCGTTCCGATGGTCGCCCGGCGCCGGACGCTGGGTGCCATCGCACTCGTCCGGAGCTCTGCCGGCCAGGCCTTCACCCGCGAGGACCTCGAGCTGGTCGAGGACCTCACCGGGCGTGCCGCGCTGGCGATGGACAACGTGCGGCTCTACCAGCGGGAGCACACGGTCGCAGACACGCTGCAGCGCTCGCTGCTGCCGGTCCTGCCCGAGATCCGCGGCATCGAGGCGGCAGCGCACTACGTCAGCGCCTCGTCGGCGGCCGACGTCGGCGGCGACTTCTACGACCTGCTCGACCTGCCGGACGGCTCCGTCGGCATCGTCGTGGGGGACGTCGTGGGGCACGACGTGGCCGCGGCCGCCGCGATGGGGCACCTACGCGGTGTCCTGCGCGCCTGCGTCTGGGACGCCGAGGACCCCGACCCCGGAAGAGTGCTCGCCCGCGTCGACCGGCTGGTGCAGGGACTGCGGGTCGCCCCGCTGGCCACGATGGTCTACGCGCGGGCGATCCGGCCGTCCTCGCCCGGTGCGCCGTGGCAGCTGCACGTGGCCAACGCCGGCCACCCGCCGATGCTCCTCCGCGCGCCGGACGGCGAGATGCGGCTGCTGGAGGGAATCACCGGGATGCTGGTCGGCGTGGCCACCGCCATCGAGCGCGACACCGTGGTCCTCGAGGTGCCGCCGGGCTCGACGCTCGTCGCGTACACCGACGGGCTGATCGAGCGGCCCGGCGCGGACCTCGACCACGGCATCGCCGAGCTGCGCGAGCGGCTGGCCGCCGCGCCGCCCGGCGCCGGGCCCCGCGAGCTGTGCGACGCCGCCGTGAGCGGTGGCCTGGACCACCGGGACGACGTCGCGCTGATCGCCGTCCGCTTCGGCTGAGGGGCGGCTGCGCCGAACCTAGGCCTCGCTGCGATGCAGCAGGCCGTAGCTCCCGCGGTGGTAGAGCAACGGCCGCCGGTCCGGGTGGGCGCCGAGGTCCAAGACCCGGGCGACGACGATGGTGTGGTCGCCACCGTCGTACTCGGCCCACAGCCGGCCGTCGATCCAGGCGACGACGTCGTCGAGGACCGGCGACCCGTGGGGGCTCGGCGTCCAGCGGACGCCGGCGAACTTGTCGGCCCCCGAGCGGGCGAAGTTCTGCGAGACGGCGTCCTGGTCCTCGGCCAGCACGTTGACGCAGAACCGGCCGATCTCGCGCAGCCGGGCCCAGGTGCGCGACGTCCGGGCCGGGGCGAACGCGACCAGGGGCGGGTCGAGCGAGAGGGAGCTGAACGACTGGCAGGTGAAACCGATCGGGCCCTCGGCGGTGTCGGCGGTGACCACGGTGACGCCGGAGGCGAAGTGCCCGAGCACCTCGCGCATGAGCCGTGGGTCGACGATCCGCGGCGTGCCCACGGGGTCCGGCACGGTCACCGGGCCTCCAGCGGCCGCGGGACCGACCGGCCTCCCGCCCGGTAGAGCGAACTGGGCAGGTCGTGGCCGACGGCCTCCTCGGTGACCCGGGCCGCGGCGAGGACAGCGTCGAGGTCCAGCCCGGTCCGCACCCCCGACTCCTCCAGCTGGTAGACCAGCTCCTCGGTAGCGATGTTGCCGCTGGCCCCCGGCGCGAACGGGCAGCCGCCGAGGCCACCGACGGAGGAGTCCAGCTGGGTGACCCCGGCCTGGATCGCGGCGAGCGCGTTCGCCTGGCCGGTGCCGCGGGTGTCGTGGAAGTGCACCCCGACGGCGATCCCCGGGCAGGCACGGCGGACGGCGTCGAGCAGCTGCACCACGCGCAGCGGGGCGGTGCTGCCGATGGTGTCGCCCAGGCACAGCTGGTCGGCACCCGCGGTCACGGCCGCGCGGGCCACGTCGACGGTGCGGGGGATCGGCGTCCGGCCGTCGAAGGGGCAGTCCCAGGCGGTGGCGATGATGACCTCCAGGGACCCGCCGGCGCCGTGGGCCAGGCCGGCGATCTCGCCGACCGCCGCCACCGCCTCGGCCGTCGACCGGCCCGCGTTGGCCCGGCTGTGCCCGTCGGAGGCCGAGACGACGTACTCGAGGTGCGCGACCCCGGCGTCGACGGCGCGGACCGCGCCGCGGGCGTTGGCCACCAGCGCCGACCAGTGCACGTCGCCCCAGCGGGAGAGCTCCGCGGCGACCTGGTTGGCATCGGCCAGGGCGGGGACGGCCTTGGGGGAGACGAAGGACGTCGCCTCGATCCGCCGCACGCCGGTGGCCACGAGCGCCTCCAGCATGGCCAGCTTCCCCTCCAGCGGCACCGGTGCCTCGAGCTGCAGCCCGTCGCGCATGCCGACCTCGCGGATGTCGACCGCGGCGGGCAGCACCAGGTCGAACTCGTTCACGCGCGTTCCTCCTCGACTGTCGGTGGTCCCCCGCATCCTGCACCTCCGGGGTGACCCCCCGGCGGGTGACCCGGAACGGTTCCGTGACGCCCGGCGCGCCCTTCCGGCTATCGGTCGCGCAAGATGTGAGGTGGGGGAGGAGATGAGGTGTGATCGACGTGGCCGTACCCCTGCCGGCGGCTGACCGGCGCAGCGCGTTCGCGAACGCGCCGATGGGCGTCGCGCTCACCACCCCCACCGGCGTCCTGGTCGACGCCAACCCGGCGCTGTGCGAGATGCTCGGCCGCACCTCCGCGGAGCTGCACGGGAGGTCGGTGCTCGACCAGGTGCACCCGGACTTCGCATCCGCCGCCGGCGACGCGTTCGCGGCCTGGATCGCCGGGCCGGCCCGGCCGCTGCGCCACGAGACCCGGCTGCAGCGGGCCGACGGCAGCGACGTCCCCGTACAGGTCACGGCCTCGTGGGTGGCCGAGAGCCCCGAGGGGCTGGCCGCGCACCTGGTCATGATCGTCGAGGACATCACCGAGCGGAAGGCGCTGGAGGCGCAGCTGGTCCACCGCTCGCTGCACGACCCGCTGACCGGACTGCCCAACCGGCTGCTGTTCCAGGACCGGCTCTGGCACGCGCTGGAGCGGGGCCGCCGGGAGAACACCCCCACCTGCGTGCTCATCACCGACCTCGACGGCTTCAAGGTCATCAACGACGAGCTGGGGCACCCGATGGGCGACCTCGTGCTGGTCAGCTTTGCGGAGCGGCTCCGGTCGGTCCTCCGGGCCAGCGACACCGCGGCCCGGCTGGGGGGCGACGAGTTCAGCATCGTCTGCGAGAACACCGAGCCGGCCGACGCCGAGGTGCTGGCGGACCGGCTGCGGGCGTCGGTCACCGAGCCGCTGGCCCTCGGCGGGCGGACGGTGTCGGTGGGACTGAGCATCGGCATCGGCTCGGTGGCCGGCGGCGACCACCCCGGTGATGTGTACGAGCGGGTGGTCCGGGAGGCCGACGACGCGATGTACGCCGACAAGGCCCGCCGTCGCCACGGCCGCCGGGGGGTCGCGGCGCGCGACTGAGCCGGTCAGCCGGCGCGGCCCCAGCGCGCGGCCACGGCGGTGAAGGCCGCCGTCGCCTGCTCGAGCTCGGCCAGTTCCACGTACTCGTCGACGGCGTGCATGACCGCGGGAGTGCCCGGGCCCCAGACGACGATCGGCGCGCCCCGGACGACCGCTCCCAGGACGGAGGCGTCGGTGAAGTAGGTGGCGGGCCCGGGGAGCACCGGGGCCGGCAGGGTGGCCACCCAGGGGTCGTCCGCCGGGGTGCCCACCGGCGGCAGGTCCACCCGCACCTCGACGTCGGCGACCTCCGGCTGCGCCCGCCACCACGCCAGGAGCGGCCCGCCGTCGGCGACCGTCCGCATGTCCACGAGCACCTCGGCCCGGTCGGGCACGACGTTGGGCACGGTTCCGCCGGCCACCACCCCGGGGTTCCACGTCTCGGTGCCCAGGAACGGGTCGGTGCGCAGCGGCAGCTGCCCGGCGACCCGGCCCAGCAGCGCGACGAGGTCCAGGACGGCGTTGTGCCCGCGCTCGGGCGTGCTGCCGTGGGCGGCCCGCCCGGCGGTCCGCACGGCCAGCCACAGGGCTCCGCGGTGACCGAGGACGACCTGGTTCCCCGTGGCCTCCGGGACGACGACGGCGCCGATCCGCTGCTCGGCCAGGGCCGCGGCCGCCGCGGCCGCCCCCTTGGAGCCGATCTCCTCGTCGCTGGTCAGCAGGAGGGCGATCGGGGTCTCCGGATCGGCGGACCCCAGTGCCACGGCAGCGGCGACCAGGCCGGCCTTCATGTCGCTCGCACCCCGCCCCCACACCCGCCCGGCGTCGAGGTCGGCGCCGAAGGGGTCGCTCTGCCAGCGGCCGGGGTCGGGCACCGGCACGGTGTCCACGTGGCAGGCCAGCAGCAGCTGCGGCCGGCCCGGATCGGTGGGCGTGCGCAGCAGCGTCCACGGGTGGTCCGGGTCGCGGCCCGTGGTGACCTCGAGATGCGGTGCCCGTTCAAGCAGCGCCTCGGTCACCAGCCCCAGGGCGTTCCGCTGCGGGCCCGCCTCCCCCGAGACGGTGACGCGTGCGACGAGCTCGCGGAGCAGCGCGACCGGGTCCATCTCAGCCGCCCAGCGCCGCGCCGACGACGGCCCGGGCCTCCTCCTGCACCTGCGCGAGGTGGTCGGGGCCCTTGAACGACTCCGCGTAGATCTTGTACACGTCCTCGGTGCCCGACGGGCGGGCGGCGAACCAGGCGTTCTCCGTGGTGACCTTCAGCCCGCCGATGGGGGCGTCGTTGCCGGGAGCGCGGGTGAGCTTCGCGGTGATCGGCTCGCCGGCCAGCTCGGTGGCGGTGACGGCGTCGGGGGAGAGCTTGCCCAGCGCCGCCTTCTCCTCCCGCGTGGCCGGCGCGTCGATGCGCGCGTACGCCGACTCGCCGAAGTGGTCGGTGAGCTGCTTGTGCAGCCTGGACGGCGACCGTCCGGTCACCGCCTGGATCTCGGACGCGAGCAGGGCCAGGAGGATGCCGTCCTTGTCGGTCGTCCAGACGCTGCCGTCCCGCCGCAGGAACGAGGCGCCGGCCGACTCCTCCCCGCCGAAACCGATCCTGCCGTCGAGCAGCCCGGGCACGAACCACTTGAAGCCCACGGGGACCTCGACCAGCGTGCGGCCGAGGTCGGCCACCACCCGGTCGATCAGCGAGCTGGAGACCAGCGTCTTGCCGACGGCGGTGTCCTTCGACCAGCCCGGCCGGTGGCTGAGCAGGTAGGCGATGGCGACGGCGAGGAAGTGGTTGGGGTTCATCAGGCCGCCGTCGGGGGTGACGATGCCGTGCCGGTCGGCGTCGGCGTCGTTGCCGGTGGCGATCTGGAACTCGTGCCGGCGGCCGACCAGGGAGGCCATGGCCGCGGGGGAGGAGCAGTCCATCCGGATCTTCCCGTCCCAGTCCAGCGTCATGAACCGCCACGTCGGGTCGACCAGCGGGTTCACCACCGTGAGGTCCAGGCGGTGCCGCTCGGCGATCGCCGCCCAGTAGTCGACGCTGGCCCCGCCGAGGGGATCGGCGCCGATCCGGACCCCGGCGTCGCGGACGGCGTCGAGGTCGACGACGCTCGGCAGGTCGTCGACGTAGGTGCCGAGGAAGTCGTAGGGCTGGGCCGCCCGGCGGGCCTGGTCGAGCGGCACGCGGCGGACGCCGGTCAGGCCGGCCCGCAGCAGGTCGTTGGCCCGCCCGGCGATCCAGCCGGTGGCGTCGGTGTCGGCGGGCCCGCCGTCGGGCGGGTTGTACTTGAAGCCGCCGTCGCGGGGCGGGTTGTGCGACGGCGTGACGACGATGCCGTCGGCGAGGCCGGACGACCTGCCCCGGTTGGCGGTGAGGATGGCGTGGCTGACCGCGGGCGTCGGCGTGTAACGGCCGGCCGCGTCGACCAGCACCGTCACGTCGTTGCCCACGAGGACCTCGAGCGCGCTCGCCCAGGCCGGTTCGGACAGCGCGTGGGTGTCCCGGCCGATGAACAGCGGGCCGTCGTAGCCCCGCTCCGCGCGGTACTCGCAGATCGCCTGGGTGGTGGCGAGGATGTGCGCCTCGTTGAACGCGGCGTCGAAGGCCGAGCCCCGGTGGCCCGAGGTGCCGAAGGCCACCTGCTGGGACGGCTCGGCGGGATCGGGCTCGATCGTGAAGTAGGCGGTCACCAGCGCGGCGACGTCGATGAGATCGCTGGGCCGGGCGGGCTGACCGGCACGGTCGTCGCTCATGCCGCTGATCCTGGCCCGGAGCGGGTCGGCGGCGCGACCGGACGCGTCGGGACCGAAAAGGCCTTGCGGTTCTGTCGGTGGGCGGCGGCATGCTGCACCCCATGACGACGGACAGGGGTGGACGACGAGACCCAGGGCGGGCGGCATGACCGCGGCACCGGCGGTCGAGGCGATCGAGCTGGTCAAGCAGTTCGGCACCAACCGGGCCGTGGACGACGTGAGCTTCGTCGTTCCCGCCGGGTCGGTGCTGGGCCTGCTCGGGCCCAACGGCGCCGGCAAGACCACCCTCGTGCGCATGCTCACCACGCTGAGCGTGCCGACGAGCGGCACCGGCCGGGTCGCCGGGTTCGACATCGTGCGGCAGCCGACCGACGTCCGCCGCAACATGGGCCTCACCGGCCAGGCGGCCACGGTCGACGAGATCCTGACCGGCCGGGAGAACCTCGCGCTGATCGGTGCCCTCTACGGGCTGTCGAAGAAGTACGTCCGGGAGGCCACCGAGCGGCTGCTGTCCCGCTTCGACCTGCTCGACGCGGCCGACCGGATGGCGAAGACCTACTCCGGGGGCATGCGGCGACGGCTCGACCTGGCGGTCAGCCTGCTCGCCGCCCCGCCGATCCTGTTCCTCGACGAGCCGACCACGGGACTGGACCCGCACAGCCGGTCCGGGCTCTGGCAGGTGCTCCGGGAACTGGTCGACGAGGGCACCACGCTGGTGCTGACCACGCAGTACCTGGAGGAGGCCGACCAGCTCGCCGACGAGATCATCGTCGTCGACAAGGGCAAGGTCATCGCCGCCGGCACGCCCACGCAGCTCAAGGACCAGGCGGGACAGGCCAGCGTCGTGGTGACGCTGACCCACGCCGACGACCTGGACGAGGCCGCCGCGCTCATGCGCGCCCACTCCCCCGAGGTGCACGTGGAGCGGGGCAGCCGGCGGCTCACCGCGCAGGCGGGCGGGCTGGCCGACATGACGCGGATCGCCGCCGTCTTCGAGGCCAGCGGTATCGAGCTCGACGACCTGGGACTGGCCCGGCCGAGCCTCGACGACGTGTTCCTGCACCTCACCGGCCGTCGTGCCGAGCCCACGGCCGATCCGGACCAGACGACGGAAGGGGTCACGCCGTGACCGTCCTGCAGAAGACCCGGGCCCCGGCCGAGCGGCCGCCCATCTCGCCGCCCTCGCTCCTGCGGGCGTCGTCGACGATCGTGTGGCGGAACCTGCTGCACATCCGGCGGATGCCGGAGATGCTGCTCGACGTCACCGTGCAGTCGGTGATGTTCGTGCTGCTGTTCGCCTACGTCTTCGGCGGCGCGATCGCCGTGCGCGGCGCGGACTACAAGGAGTTCCTGCTGCCCGGGATCATGGTGCAGACCATGGTCTTCTCCTCGGCGATCGTGGCCATGGGACTGACCAGCGACCTGCAGAAGGGGATCGTCGACCGGTTCAAGTCCCTGCCGGTCCCGCGGTCGGCGGTGCTGGTGGGCCGCAGCATCTCGAGCCTCATCCACTCCAGCATCGGCGTGGTCGTGATGGCGCTCACCGGGCTGCTCATCGGCTGGCGGGTGCGCAACGGCCTCCTCGACGGCCTGCTCGCCTTCCTGCTGCTGCTGTTGTTCGGGTTCGCGCTCATCTGGCTCGGCATCTGGGTCGGCTCGCTCATGCGGACCGTCGAGGCCGTGCAGGGCTTCATGTTCACGGTCATGTTCCCGCTGACGTTCGTCGCCAACACCTTCGCGCCGCCGGAGAGCATGCCCGCGTGGCTGCGCGCCATCGCGGAGTGGAACCCGGTGTCGGCCCTCACCCAGGCCTGCCGGGAGCTGTGGGGCAACGGCCTGCCCGCCCCGGCGGACGCCGCGTGGCCCCTGCAGCACCCGGTCGCCGTGTCGATCGCCTGGTCGCTGGCGCTCACCGCGATCTTCGCGCCGCTCGCCGTCGCGGCGTTCCGCCGCCGCTCCCGCGACTGACCAGCTTGGTTCCGCGGCACGGGGTGCTCGGGGGCTACCGGGCTCAGCGGGCCTCGACCCGCTCCAGGAAGAGGCGGAGCGTGGTCAGGAAGATCTCGGGCTGCTCCGAGTGCACCCAGTGTCCGGCGTTCTTGATGCGGACCAGCCGGGTGGCGGGGAAGAGGGCGTCCATGTGCGGCCGGTCGCGGTCGAGCACGTAGCTGGAGTTCGCCCCGGCCACCCACAGCACCGGCCCGTCGTAGGTGGCTCCCGGCGGCGGCTCGGGGAAGCCGCGCAGCTCCTCGAGGTCGCGCTCCAGCAGCTCCAGGTTCAGCCGCCAGCGCCATCCGGGGGCGGGCCGCCCTTCCTGGTCGCTCAGCCCCTCGCGGACCAGGCTCTGCAGCAGGAAGCTGCGCACCATCCGGCTGGGGACGGCCTCCTTCAGCGCCGCGTCGGCGTCCTCGCGGGTCCTCAGCCGGTCGAGGTCCATCGCCCGCATCGCCTGGATGTACGCGGCGAACGGCGAGGCCTCCTCGTCCGGGTCGTCCGTGCGCCCTCCCTGCAGCGGGTACTCGACGGGGGCGATGTCCACGACGACCAGCGCCCGGAGCAGTTCGGGCCGGCGCAGGGCGAGCTGCATCGCCACCTTGCCGCCCATCGAGTGCCCGACCAGGGTCACCGGCTCACCCAGCTGCTCGAGCTCGGCGGCCAGCATCCGCACCATGTCGAGATAGTCGACCCGTTCCGTCCACGGCGAGTGCCCGTGGTTGGGGAGGTCGACCAGGGTGACGCGGTGGCCGTCGGCCATACCCTTGGCGATCGTCGTCCAGTTCTTGCCCTGGCCGAAGAGCCCGTGGACGAAGACGACCCGCGGCCCGGACTCCCCCAGGGTGCGCGACGCCAGGCGCTCGTCGTTGCCGGCGTCCTCGGTCACCCGGCGATTCCATCAGACGTTCCGCCGGTGCCGCCGCTTACGGTGCCCGGGACGAGGGGGAGGGACATGCCCGGACGACGGCGGCGCAGCACGCGAAGCGCCGGCACGACCAGCCGCAGCACGACCGCGAACAAGACCACCCGCGCCACGACCCGCCGCCGGTCCACCGCGGCGGCGTCGAAGCGGCCCGCGAAGGCCGCTCCCGAGGTGCCCACGGCGGGTCCGGGCGAGCGGGTGTGGGTCCTGGCGGTGCCGTTCCGGGCGCCGGCCCCCGGCGCCGTCTGGCACGCCGGCCTGCAGGCCCACGTGTGGGTGGGGCCCGAGCTCCCGCCGGAGCTGGCGCCCTACGACCCGCCGCCGTACACGCTCGAGCGCTTCCTCGAGGACGAGGTCAACGAGAAGCCACGGCCGGTGCCGCTCGCCCGGCCGCTGACGCCCCGCGACCAGCAGTGCGACGGCGCCGACGTGATCGCGGCGCACGCGGCGGCCGGGGGCCGGGTGTTCCTGCTCGGCGACGACCCCGGGGTGGGCAAGACGGGGACGGCGATCCTCGCGGTCAAGGCGGTCGCCGAGCAGCGCCACGTGCGGACCGTCCTGGTGGTCGCCGACCGCCCCGCGGCGATCACCATCCCGCACTGGACCCGCTCGATCGCCGGGTTCGGTGACGGCGGCCTGCGCTGGTGCGTTACCACCTGGGACCGGCTCGGGAAGGTCGCGAAACTCCGGTTCGACGTCGTCGTCGCCGACGAGGCCCACATGGTGCGGCACACCACGACGCAGCGCTGGAAGCACTGGAAGGCGGTGTCGGGCGCCGGCCGGGGGAAGGACGCCCCGTTCGTGCTGGCCGCCACCGCCACCCCGGCGCACACGCCGCTGGAGCTGCCGTACCTGGCCCCGGAGTTCGCCGTCCGGCACGGGGAGCCGGTCCGCGAGTGGGCCGACCTGCCGAAGCAGCTCGCCGCGCACGGGTTCCACGTGGAACGTGGCCGCTACGGGTGGCAGTGGACCGACGACCCCGACCAGCGGCGCGCTGACCTAACCAGGCTGCAGTCGTGGCTGACAGCTGCCGACCCGCCCGGCACGCTGCACCGGGGTGCGCCCTGGGGGCCGGTCTCGGTGAGCGGGACGCCGGTGGCGCTGACCCCCGCGGAGCGGGCGGCCTACGACTCGGAGTGGTCGGAGTTCCGCGCGGAGATGCGGCTGGCGCGCACGGCACGCCAGGGCGCCCGCGGGCGGGCGGCGCTGCTGCGGTTCCGGCAGAAGGCCGGGCTGATCCGGGTCCAGGCCACGGTCGACTGGGTGAAGGCCCAGGTGGAGGCCGAGCGGCAGGTCGCGGTGTCGGTCGAGTTCGTCGAGACGGCCGCCGATCCGATCCGGGAGGCCCTGCTCGACGCGGGGATCCCGGTGGCCGGCATCTACGGGCGCGACCGGTTCGACCATGGCCTCGGTGATCCGGAGCGCGAGCGGTTGCGGTTCCAGCGGGGCGAGGCCCGGGTCTGCGTCTTCACGGTCACCGCGTCGATCTCGCTGCACGCCGGCGAGCTCCTGCCCGACGGACGCCCCGCCTCGGAGACGCCACGGGTCGGGCTGTTCCACCAGCCCCGCTTCTCCGGCATCCAGGCCCGGCAGGTCACCGGCCGCACCCACCGGGACGGGCGGACCTCGCCGTGGCGGATCGCGTTCGCCGAGGACACGGTCGAGGAGCAGGTCGCCCGCGTCATGGTCGAACGGCTCGCGGTCAGCGGCTCGGCCGCCGGGGCCGACACGTCGTCCCTGCGCGAGATCGCCGAGCTGCTCGACGCCGACTGGCTGCCGGCGGCCGCACTCACCGACGACTGACCCGGTCATCAGGGCCGGAGCACCGCCCGGCCGACGACACGGCCGGCGCGCAGCTCCTCGAGCACGCGCGGGCCGTCGTCCAGGGCGTGCTCGGTGACCGTCGTCTGCAGCCGGCCGCGCGCGGCGAGGTCGAGGGCCGCCACGAGCTCGGAGCGGCGGTTGCCGACCGACGTCACGATCCGCTGCTCGGGGACCACGAGGCCGAGCGGGTTGATCTCGACGGTGTCGAAGCTGTAGCCGACGTAGACCAGGGTTCCCCGCTTGCCCAGGCAGGCCAGTGCGGCGGCGCCGGTCTCCCGGGTGCCGACCAGGTCGAAGACCACGTCGGCGCCGGCGCGGCCGGTGGCCTCCCGGACGGCGGTCGCGACGTCCCCGGTCCCGTCGACCGTCACGTCGGCGCCCAGCTTCCGGGCGAGGCGGAGGCGGTGCGGGTTCCGGGCGACCGCCACCGGCCGCGCCCCCACCTCCCGCAGCACCTGGACCAGGGCCAGGCCGACGCCACCGGTTCCGTAGACGACGGCGGTGGATCCGGGACGGACGGCCGCCACGTCCACCGCGTGCAGTGCCGTGGTGGCGCTGCAGCACAGGGTGGCCGCGGACGGCAGGTCGAGCGTCTCGGGCACGCGGACCGCGGCCGAGGCGGGCACCACGACCTGCTCGGCGAACCCGCCGTCGGTGGCGAAGGCCAGGAAGCCGAGGGGCGCGTCGCACAGGTGGTCGTCGCCGGCGAGGCACGAGCGGCACCGATGGCAGGCGTGCAGGTAGTGGACGGCGACGCGGTCTCCCACTGCGACGTCATCCACCTCGTCGCCGACCTCGGCGATCACGCCGGCCACCTCGTGGCCCAGCGTGATGGGCGCTCGTGCCGGGGTCAGCAGCCCGTCCAGGAAGTGCAGCTCGGTCCCGCACACCCCCGCGGCCGCGACGTCGATCAGCACGTCCCCGGGCCCGGGGCGAGGCGAGGGGACGTCCTCGACCACCGCCGGCCGTCCCGCTCCGTGGAAACGCACAGCACGCACAACTGCCTCCCTACGCCGGCATGACCCGGACAGGTTCCAACGGTCGGCGGCTGCAGCCGCCCTCTCAGCCCGTTTCGACGGGCTCCCGCGTACGGACGGCACGGTAGCCGGTCGCCGTGGTCCTCGCCCGGGGCCGCCCGGCCACCCGACTCCTGTTAGGTTCGCTGCGTACGTGGCACGGGGTGTCCCTCCAGGGACTGAGAACAGACCCGTCGAACCTGCTCCAGTTCGCACTGGCGAAGGGATGTCACCGGCGTGGAAGCCGTCGATCTCCGCGCTGCCCGTGAGGCAGTGCGCACGAACGCACCCCTGGTGCACTGCCTGACCAACACGGTCGTGCAGTCGATCACCGCCAACGCGCTGCTCGCCGCCGGTGCGGCGCCGGCCATGGTGGACGCACCGGAGGAAGCCGGCGACTTCGCCGTCGTGGCCTCCGCCGTGCTGGTCAACGTGGGCACCGTCCACCGCCGCACCGCCGAGGCGATGCGGCTGGCGGCACGGTCGGCCTGGACGGCCGGCACTCCCTGGGTCCTCGACCCGGTCGCCGTCGGCGGCCTGGCCTATCGGACGGAGCTGGCTGCCGACCTGGTGGCGCTGCGCCCCACCGTGGTTCGCGGCAACGCGTCCGAGGTGATGGCGCTCGCCGGTGCCGGCGGAGGCGGACGGGGCGTCGACAGCACCGCTGCCACCGATGACGCGGTCACCGCAGCAGCGGAACTGGCCGGCCGCACCGGTGGCGTGGTCGCGGTGAGCGGCGAGGTCGACCTGATCACCGACGGACGGCGGACGGTGCGCGTGGGCGGCGGGTCGGTGCTGCTCACCCGGACGACCGGGGCCGGCTGCGCGCTCGGCGCCCTGGTGGCGGCCTACCTCGCCGTCACCGACGACCCCCTCGCCGGTGCCGTCGCCGCGCACGCCCACGTCGCGCTGGCCGCGGAGCGGGCGGCCGCCGCCGCCGCGGGGCCCGGCACGTTCGCCGTCGCGTGGCTCGACGCCCTCGACGGGGTGGACGGGGACGCCGTGGCCGGCGCCGACCTGCGTGCGGAAGACGTCCGGGGCGCCGGATGAGGCGGCCGTTCGACCCGACGCTCTACCTGGTCACCGACACCGAGCTCTGCCGGCCCCGGCCGGTGGCCGACGTCGTCAAGGCCGCGGTGGCCGGCGGGGTGACCGCCGTACAGGTACGTGACAAGGGCGCCTCCCGGCGGGAGTTGCTGGCCCTGACGGGCGCCGTGCAGGCGTCACTCGCCGGCCGCCCCGACGTGGCGGTCGTCGTCAACGACGCCGTGGACGTCGCCCTGCTGGCCGGCGCGAACGGCATCCACGTCGGCCAGGGGGACCTTGCCGTCGCCGAGGTCCGGGCGCTGATCGGCCCCCACCCGTGGCTGGGCCTGTCGGTGGAGAGCGCGGCCGATCTGGACGCGGCGCTGCGGCTGCCCGCAGGCACCGTCGACGTGGTCGGCCTCAGCCCGGTGTGGGCCACGCCGACCAAGCCCGAGGCCGGCCCCGGACTGGGGACCGCGGCCGTCCGGAGCCTGGCCTCCGCGGCCCGGGCCGGCGGGCTGACCAGCGTGGCCATCGGGGGGATCACCGTCGACCGGGCGGCGGAGGTCGCTGCCGCCGGTGTCGACGGGCTGTGCGTCGTCTCCGCCGTCTGCGCTGCCGCCGACCCCACGGCCGCGGCCCGGGAACTGCGGTCGGAGATCCGCCGTGGCCGCCTGGCGGAGCTCGCGCGGTGACCGCCGGACGCACGCCCACGGCCCTCTCCGTGGCCGGCAGCGATCCCAGCGGGGGTGCCGGCATCCAGGCCGACCTGAAGACCTTCAGCGCCCTCGGCGCCTACGGCACCGCCGTGCTCACCGCGCTCACCGCGCAGAGCACCCGCGGCGTCACCGGCGTTCATCCCGTCCCGGCGGCGTTCGTGGGACTGCAGTTGCGCACGCTGCTCGACGACGTCGAGGTCCACGCCACCAAGCTGGGCATGCTGGGCACCGCGGACGTGGTGCGGGAGGTCGCCGCCGTGCTCGCCGAACGTCGCCCCGGGCCCGTGGTCTGCGACCCGGTGATGGTGGCGACCAGCGGCGACCGGTTGATCGACGAGGAGGCGGTGGCCGCCGTCCGTACCGATCTGCTGCCGGTCGCCGACCTGATCACCCCGAACGTGCCCGAGGCCGCGGCGCTGCTCGAGGTGGAGCCGTCGACCGAAGCGGATGACCTGACCGACCAGGCCCGCGCCCTGCTGGAGTTCGGCCCCGGAGCCGTGCTGCTCAAGGGCGGCCACCTGGGCGGGGACGAGAGCGTGGACGTGCTGGCGACCGCCGGGGGCGTGTGGACCACCCGCCGTCCCCGGGTGGCGACGACCGCGACGCACGGGACGGGGTGCACGCTCTCCTCGGCGATCGCCGCGCTCGCCGCCCGGTCCGGAGGCGGAGACTGGTTGCCCCTGGTCGAGCAGGCCCGCGACTACCTCCAGCGCGCGCTGGAGGGTGGCGGGAGTCTGGGCGTCGGCTCGGGGCACGGCCCGGTCCACCACTTCGCGGGGGTGTGGCCGGACTGATCGGAGGTGCCGCGGAGGCGCGGATCCCGCGCCTCGGCCTCGACCCCTCGCCACGGCGGGCGGCCACCGAGACGAGCCCTCGCTCCGGAGCCTGCGGTCAGCCGAGCCGTCGCGTCACCCGGTCGCGTCCGGGCCCGGAGAGCTCATCGGCCACCACACCGCGTCCCGCCACGGCCAGCAGCAGGGCCTCACCCGTCCCGCGGACCTCGGGTCCCCGCCCGAAGCTCCAGTCGATGTCGGTCGCCACCAGCCGCACATCGCGGACGCGCACGACGCCGCGCAGCACCGGACTGAACAGCGCGGTGCGCAGGGCCGGCAGGAGACGCTCGGCGGGGATGTGCCGGGGCTCGCCGAGGGGACGGCGGATGTCCTGCTGGTGGATCATCACATCGGTCAGGCCGATCGCTCCGCCCAGCCCAGCCGTCAGCCCGCTCGGGGTGAGGTGTGCCCGCAGCAGGTCGACCAGCTCGGCCGGGGTGCGCACCGTGTAGTCCCGCAGACCGACGGCGTTGACCCGGTCGACGAGGAACAGGCCGCGAGCGAAGCGTGCCGCCAGCTGCCGCGGGCCGAGCTCGTCGTAGCTGAGCACGTGGGCGACGACGTCGTGCACGCTCCAGCCCTCGCACAGCGACGGTGCCCGCCACTGGTCGGGAGTCAGCCGCTCCAGGAGTTCCAGCAGGTCCTCGCGCTCGGCTCGTGCCAGGTCCATCACGGTCATGCGCCGGGACCCTAGGCGCCGTCACCGGACCTGTCGCCGCCTCGACCGACAATGGCGTGCGGACACGTGGGACGAATGGGCGGAAGTGGGTGCGGCGTGCGGCGGGAGGCGAGCGTCCTGCACCTGGACCTCGACGCCTTCTTCGCCGCGGTCGAGCAGCGGGACAAGCCGTCCCTGCGCGGCCGGCCGGTGGTCGTCGGTGGGGTGGGCGGGCGCGGCGTCGTCGCCACGGCGTCCTACGAGGCGCGGGCCTACGGAGCGCGCTCCGCGATGTCGACCGCGGAGGCGCGGCGGCGGTGCCCATCGGGGACGGCGTTCCTCGGCGGCCGGTTCGCCGCCTACCGGCGCACCTCCGACGTGGTCATGGGCCTGCTGCGGGAGCTGTCGCCGCTGGTCGAGCCGGCGTCCCTGGACGAGGCCTACGTCGACCTGGCGGCCGGCGAGGGGCACGACCTGTCCGTCGCGGGGGTAACCGAGCTCGCGCGGCGGCTGAAGGTCCGGATCGCCGAGGCGACCGGGGGAGTGACCGGCTCGGTCGGCATCGGGACGTCCAAGCTCATGGCCAAGATCGGCTCCGATCTTCAGAAGCCCGACGGTCTGGTCGTCGTCCCGCCGGGCACCGAGCTGGACGTCCTGCATCCGCTGTCGGTGACCCGGTTGGGCGGCGTGGGTCCGGCGACCGCCGAGCGGCTGCACCAGGTCGGCGTCAAGACCGTCGGCGACCTGGCGGCGAAGTCGCTGACCGACCTGGTGGCGCTGGCCGGGAGGGCGCACGGGGCCGGGCTGTACGCCCTGGCGCGGGCCGAGGACGACCGCCCCGTCGTCCCCGACCGGGGCGTGAAGTCGGTGTCGCACGAGGAGACCTTCGAGCGCGACCTCACCGACCTCGACGTGCTGGGGCGCGAGATCGACTCGATGGCCGCGCGGGTGGGCCGGCGGCTGCAGGCATCCGCCCACTCCGGGCGCACGGTCACCCTGAAGCTCCGCCGGTACGACTTCACCACGCTCACGCGGTCGCAGACCCTGCCGCAACCGACCGACGACCCCCGCACGATCGCCACCACCGCCCGGCGGCTGCTCGCCGAGGCGGGCGCGAGCGGCGGCCTGCGGCTGCTGGGCGTGGGGGTCTCGGGCCTGTCGGTCTACGTGCAGGGCGACCTCTTCGCCGAGGGCCCGATCGACGACGACGGGCCGGCTCCGGAGGACCCGTCGACCGCGGGGGACGCCTTGCCCGCCGAGAACGGGTTGCCCGCCGGGGAGGCGCCGGCGGGCGCTTCCGCCGAGCAGCTGCCCGCGGAACGCCGGTGGTGGCCGGGTCAGGACGTCCGCCACGCGGAGCTCGGTGCCGGCTGGGTGTGGGGCCGGGGCCTGGGCCGGGTCACCGTCCGCTTCGAGGGTCCGCTGACCGGACCAGGACCGGTGCGCACGCTGGCGGCCGACGATCCGCTGCTGCAGCCGGCGGACCCGCCCGACTGGCGGACGCCGGAGTGACCCGGCGGCGCCACGGCCGCGGCGGGGGATGCCCCGTCCGGGTGTCCTGCCCGGCGCCGGAAGGGACGGCGCCGTGTAGAACGGCCCCATGCCCGAACCCAGCATGTGGACGCGGTTGACGCAGGAGAATCCCGAGCACTCGGTGGCCTACATCCAGCGCTTCCGCGACCTCGCCGACGCCGGGCACGACCTGGTCGGGGAGGCCCGGCTGGTCGACGCGATGCTGCCGCGCGGCGCACGGGTCCTCGACGCCGGGTCCGGCACCGGGCGCGTGGGGGGATACCTCGCCGCGGTCGGGCACGCGGTGGTCGGGGTCGACGGCGACCCGGTGCTCGTCGCCGAGGCGCGGCAGCAGCATCCCGGCGCCCGGTGGCTGGTGGGCGACCTCGCCCAGCTGGACCTGGCGGCCGCCGGCATCCCCGAGCCGTTCGACGTCATCGTCTGCGCCGGCAACGTGATGACCTTCCTGGCGGAGTCCACCCGGCAGGAGGTGCTGCGCAGGATGCGGGCCCACCTGCGGGCCGACGGCCGGGCGGCCATCGGGTTCGGCGCCGGGCGCGGCTACGACTTCGACGACTTCCTCGCCGACGCCGGGGCGACCGGCTGGGAAGCGGACCTGCTGCTGTCGACGTGGGACCTGCGGCCGTTCACCGCCGGGTCCGACTTCCTGGTCGCCCTGCTGCGCCCGGCCTGACGGGCCCCTGGGGACGCCGCGCGGCCCGCCGGTCCGGCGACGGGCCGCGCGACATCCGCGCGGGATCAGGCGGTGGCGTCGCCGTCCGTGCTGCCCTCGGATCCGGCGCTGTCGTCGGGCACCGTGCCGCCGTCGGTGCCGGCGTCACCGTCGGCGGCCTCGGGACAGTCCTCCGGCGTCGCCGCCCGCTCGATGATGGTGCCTTCCTCGGTGGCCGCGGCGTCCTCCGACTGCGTCACCGAGGGGGTCGGGGTGCTGTCCTCGGCGGCGGTCGCGGTGAGCGTGCCGGCCATGATGCCGCCGGCGACCAGCCCGCTGCCGATGAGGCCCACCGTGCGAACCCAGGCGCGGGAACCCATCCGCTCCCGGACCTCGGCCTGGTCGCCCCTGATGTCATCCATGCGCGTGCTCCTCTCTCCGTCGGCTCCTGCCGAGCCGCTCAGGACCGAGGGTCGGGGGGCACCCTGCGCTGACGCTGTACCGGCACTGCTTCTCGGCTGGGAACCGGCACAGGTTCCGCCGAGCAGGCCTCAGAGGACGTCGTTGGCGCGCAGCAACAGGAGCGCCTCGACCGTGCGGTGGCCGCGCCATTCCAAGGTTGCCGCGGGGGAGTAGCTGGCGAAGTCGACCGGCCAGCCACCGTCGGGCTGCTGCGCGGCCGCGAGGCGCTCGAGCTCCGCCTCGACGACGCCCGGGCCGAGGAGAGAGCGGGCGGGCCCGCCCGGGACGGGGGCGAAGTCCAGCGGGCGCATGTACTCGTCCTCCGCGCCGCCGGCGACGTGCAGCAGGCCGTCGGGCGGGACGTGCGGCCGCAGGTGCTCGACGAGCCCGGTGGCCGACGGCGTTCCCGCGGCCGCAGCGTCGAGGAACTGCGCCGCGAAGGCGAGCACCATGGCGTGCGGTTCGGGGCCGAGGTCGCGGACCGCACGCAGGCAGTGGTCGGTGGCCCGGGCCAGCCAGGGGTGGCCGGCCACCGCTGGATCGGTGGCCGCGACCCGGTGGGCGGCGGCCGCCACCACCGCGGTGATCTGCAGGGACGACGTCCCCGCGTCGGCGGACGCCCAGAACGGCGCACAGGCGGCCGGGTCGGGCACGTGCAGCGCGAAGGGGAGCCCGCCGTCGGGCAGGGTCACGCCCTCCAGCCAGTCGCAGAGCTCGCGGGCCCGCCCGGTGACGACCGGGGCGACGTCGGCGAACACCTCCAGGGCGTGCAGCGCCCCGCCCGGCTGGCTGGTCCGCGAGCGCAGGTCCGGCTCCAGGCCCCATCCGTAGCCGCCGTCCGGGTTCCGGTAGCCGTCGACGGCGGCCAGCACGGGTGCCGCGCCGCCGTCCCCGAACAGCAGGTCGAAGCGCCTCCGGTCCAGCACGCGCGCCGCACCGGCCAGGAACTCCGCAGCAGCCGCCAGGTCGACACCCACCCCGACAACCCTGCCCCGTCGCAGCCGATCCGCGCCAGAGCGGTCCGGGAACCCCGTCCGCCTCCCGAGCCCCCGCCTGCGCGACGGATGCCGGGCCGATCAGGCCGTGACCGGCGGAACGCCCAGGGCGAGGGTCAGCTCCAGCACCGTGCGCGGGTCCTCCAGCCGGTTCCCGTAGAGCTCGCGCAGCTGGCCCATCCGGTAGCGCACGGTCTGGGGGTGGACGAACAGCTCGGCCGCGATGGCCTCCCGCCGCCCGTGGTGCAGCAGCCACGACCGCAGGGTCTCGGTCAGCTTCTCCCGCGCGCCCGGCCCCAGGCCGGCCAGCGGGGCCAGCACCTGGGCGCGGAGGTCGCCGAGCGCGGTCTCGTCGGCCCGCAGCACCAGGTCCGCCAGCCGGCCCTCGGTGTCGAGCGGCTCCGGGCCGTCCACGGTCAGCCCCAGGTGCAGTGCCCGCAGGGCGCGGGCGTAGGAGCTGTGCACCTCCGCCCAGGGGCGCGCGGGCCCCACCACGGCCTCCCGCTCGCGCAGCGAGCGCACCAGCGCCGGTCGCGACCGGCCCTCGGCGTCGGGGACCAGCAGGACCACCAGATCCCCGGAGGAGGCGAGCCCGGGAACCTCCTCGGTGGACCGCAGCGTGCGGGCGTCCAGCGAGGCCAGCGCTCCCCGCACCCGGGCCTCGGGCAGGATCACCGCGGTCAGGGTGCGCGGCGTGCTCCAGTCGGCGCGTTCGGCGGCCGCCAGCATGTCCTCCCTCGGAGCGCCGGCCAGCAACTGGTTCGCCAGCCGCTCCAGGTAGCGCTCGCGCACGCGCCCGCTGGTGGCCAGCTCGTCGCTGTGCCCGGCCACGCTAGCCGCCGAGAGCTGGTCGATGTAGGCGAACACCAGCTCCGCGAAACGGGCCAGCTGCTCGACGCCCAGCCCGGCGGCGACGGCGCTGGCCGCCATGTGCCGCCACGACACCCGAGCCCCGACCCGGTAGGCGCCCAGCAGCGCATCCATCGACCGCCCGCTGCGGGCCTCGCCCCGGCCGAGCGCATACGCGCCGTCGAGCGCCGGTTTGATGGGTGTGCTCGCGTCGCCGGCGCCACCGGCGGACGCCAGCTCCAGGAAGCCGCCGAGGGCGAGCTGCACGGCGTTCTCGATGGTGGCGCCCATGTCGCCTCCGAAGGCGTCGGCGTAGCTGGGCACCTCGACGACGATCGCAGCGACGGTCTGCTCGGCGACCGACGGCAGTTCGGCCCGCATGGCGTCCGCCACGTCGGCCGGGATGCTCAGCTCGTCGTCGGTCATGCCACTCCTTTGTTCGCCGGGAACGAAACGTACCGTTCGATTCACGTGGATCACACAGGTAACTGAGCCCTGCGCTGGACACCCTCTAGGTATGACGGCCACTGTCCCGCGCCCCACGCAGGCCCGGCCGCGCGTTCGGCTGCGCGACCGGGTCCTGAAGCTCGCCGAGTTCGTCACGACGCCGCTGCTGCCCCAGGACTACCTCGACCTGGTCGACCCGCTCCGCTCGGGGGCCGACCTGCGCGGCCGCATCGAGGCGATCGAGCACGAGACGCGGGACGCCGCCACGGTCGTCATCCGCCCCGGCCGCAGCTGGCGGCCTCACACCCCCGGCCAGTACGTCCGGATCGGCATCGACGTCGACGGCGTCCGGCAGTGGCGGGCCTACTCGATCACGTCCGACCTGACCCGCACCGACGGCTGCATCAGCATCACGGTGAAGGCCATCCCCGGCGGGAAGGTCAGCAACCACCTGGTGCACCGTGCGAAGCCGGGCACGATCGTCCAGCTGGACCAGGCCACCGGCGAGTTCTGCCTGCCCGCGCAGGTCCCGGCCAAGGCGCTGTTCGTCACCGCCGGGTCGGGGATCACGCCGGTGATGGGCATCCTGCGCAACCACGCCGCGGAGCTCGCCGACGTCGTGCTGGTGCACTCCGCGCCCACCGGCGAGGACGTCGTCTTCGGGCCCGAGCTGCGCCGGCTGGCCGCCGAGGGACGCATCCGACTGGTCGAGCAGCACACCGACACCGCCGGGATGCTCGACGCCGCCGCCATCGCGCAGCTGGTCCCCGACTGGGCCGAGCGCGCCACCTGGGCCTGCGGCCCGGTGGGGATGCTCGAGGCGCTGGAGGCGCACTGGGCGGCCGCGGGGATCGCCGACCGGCTGTACACGGAGCGCTTCCGGCCGACCGTCCTGGTCACCGGCGAGGGCGGCACCGTCTCGTTCACGAAGTCGGGCACCACACTCGAGGCCGACGGCGCCACGCCGATCCTCGACGCGGCCGAGGAGGCCGGCGTCCTCATGCCGAGCGGCTGCCGCATGGGCATCTGCTACGGCTGCGTGCTCCCCCTGCGCGAAGGAGCCGTGCGGGACCTGCGGAACGGCGAGCTGACCACTGCCGCCCCCGGGGACGGCGTCCTCATCCAGACCTGCGTGAGCGCCGCCGCCGGCGCCTGCGACATCGACCACTGACCCGACCGACCCCAGAAGAGGAGCCGGACCCGTGACCGTTCTGCAGAAGAAGCCCGAGAACCCGATCGCGCACCTGTCCGCCGAGGACATCGAGATCATCGGCAAGGAGCTCGACACCATCCGCCAGGAGGTGCGGGACAGCCTCGGCGAGGCCGACGCGACGTACATCCGCACGGTCATCGACGTCCAGCGCAAGCTCGAGCTGGGCAGCCGCGCCGTCCTCCTCGCCTCGATGTTCCCGCCGGCCTGGTTCGTCGGGACCGTCGGCCTGTCGGTCGCCAAGATCCTCGAGAACATGGAGATCGGGCACAACATCCTGCACGGGCAGTGGGACTGGATGCGCGACCCGAAGATCCACTCCACGACGTGGGAGTGGGACATGGCCAGCCCGGCCGAGCAGTGGAAGCACTCGCACAACGAGCTGCACCACACGTACACGAACGTGATCGGCAAGGACAACGACCTCGGCTACGGCATCATGCGCGTCGACGAGGACCAGAAGTGGCACCCGCTGTACCTGGCGCAGCCGCTGTGGAACTTCATCAACGCCTGCTTCTTCGAGTACGGGATCGCCGCCTACGACCTGGAGCTGGGCAAGAACCTGGCCACCAAGAAGCGCCGCAACGACCCGAAGTTCCGGGCCGCCGCCAAGCAGGTGCTGAAGAAGATCCGCAACCAGGCGGCCAAGGACTACCTGGCCCACCCGATCCTCTCGGGTCCCTCGTTCCTGCCGACGCTGGCCGCGAACTTCACCGCCAACGTGGTGCGCAACCTCTGGTCGCACTCGGTGATCATGTGCGGCCACTTCCCCGAGGGCGTCGAGACCTTCGAGAAGAAGTCGATCGACGGCGAGACCCGAGGCGAGTGGTACCTGCGGCAGATGCTGGGCTCGGCGAACATCTCGGGGTCGAAGGCGATGCACATCATGACCGGCAACCTGAGCCACCAGGTCGAGCACCACCTGTTCCCCGACCTGCCGAGCAACCGGTACGCCGAGATCGCCCCGAAGGTGAAGGACATCTTCGACCGCTACGGGCTGACCTACCACACCGCGCCGCTGTACAAGCAGGTCGCGAGCGCCTGGCACAAGGTCATCCGGCTGTCGCTGCCCAACGGCTGGCTCGCCGAGACCACGCCGAAGAACGCCCCCGCACAGCTGGCCAAGCTCGCCCGCATGACCTTCGGCGGCAAGAAGGTGCGCCGCGAGCTGTCGAAGGCCGCCACCTGAACTGAGGCCCACCCGCTGCGATCTCGACCCGAGGCCGGGTGCGCACCGCGCGCATCCGGCCTCGGCGGCTTTGCATGGGATCCGGTACCGCGCCTGGCAGACGCTGAGCAGAATGCGAGCAGGTGTCGCCGCAGCGATTACGGGTGGATCGCCAGCCGCACTGCGAGGCGCTGATGCCGGAGCCGTGGAGCGTAATTACCACTGTCGTCGGCTGGCTCGACTCGGCCGTCAAGAGCGCCCGCACGAAGGACCAACAGCGATTCGCCAACATCGTAGGCAACCCGGGGGTCCTCGTGTCGGGGCTCCGGCAGATCGACCGGGAGGTCCATCGGCTCTTCCTGCCGCTGGCCTACCTCAACCCCGGCCTGTGGGGCGCCGACCGGCGTCAGCAGTGGGCCGAGGAGATAGTCGCGCTGGCACACGAGGACGTGGTCTTGCCGCGGATCCGCGCTGCGGAGGGCGCCCTGAGCATCCTGGAGACCCAGGAGCCGGATCCACAGATCCGGGGCCTGATCCACGAACTCCGGCTAACCCGGTCGATCTTGGGTTCCCGTGACTACCTGCCCGATTACGACCCTCGCACCGATGGCGTCGATGTCCTCCTCGAGGAGGAGCTCCGGGGCACGGACGCCGCGATCGGCGAGCGGCTCCCGTTGATAGCCCGGCCCCTGCTGTCCGACGAGGCCACGGACGACGAGGCGTTGCGCGGGATAGCCGAGGTGTTCGTGCACCCGGAGGCCCCCCTCCGGAGGATCGCCGACGCCAAGGAGCGGACCTTCGGGGAGCTCATGGGTTTTCAGCAGCAGGTCTTCCCCGCGCTGCCCCCGCCGACCTGGGTGTGGGACGCCTGAGCTCCAGCGAGCAGCGTTTCCCGTGAGACCGGGCATGCCGCGCCTCGGCGGCCACGGCATGCCCGGACATGGCGACCCGCCGAGTCTCAGTTGGCCATGTCCACGAAGCGGCTGTAGTGGCCCTGGAAAGCAACGGTGACGTTCGCGGTGGGGCCGTTACGGTGCTTGACCAGCATGATGTCGGCCTCGCCGGCCCGCGGGGATTCCTTTTCGTACATATCCTCTCTATGGATCATCATGACCATATCCGCATCTTGTTCGATCGAACCAGATTCGCGAAGGTCGGAAAGCATTGGCTTTTTGTCCTGCCGTTGTTCTGAACCCCGATTCAGCTGACTCATGGCAATTACCGGCACTTCTAGTTCCTTGGCCAGCAGCTTGAGCGCGCGGGAGAACTCCGAGACCTCCTGCTGACGGCTCTCGACCCGCTTGCCCGACGCCATCAGCTGGAGGTAGTCGATCACCACGAGCTTGAGGTCGTTGCGCTGCTTGAGCCGCCGCGCCTTGGCCCGGATCTCCATCATCGTCATGTTCGGTGAGTCGTCGATGTAGAGCGGCGCGTCGGCGATCTCGCCCATGCGGCGGGCCAGCTTCGACCAGTCCTCGTCGCTCAGCGTGCCGGCGCGCATGTGGTGCAGCGGCACCTTCGCCTCCGCCGACAGCAGACGCATGGTGATCTCGTGCTTGCTCATCTCCAGCGAGAAGATCGCGGCCGGCAGGTGGTGCTTCACCGACGCAGATCGCGCGATGTCCAATCCGAGCGTCGACTTGCCCACGCCAGGTCTCGCCGCGATGACGACCATCTGGCCGGCCTGCAGCCCGTTGGTGAGCTCGTCGAGGTCGCGGATGCCGGTGGGGACGCCCCGGCTGACACCGCCACGGGAGGCGATCGCGTCCAACTCGTCCATCGTCGGCTGGAGGATGTCCTCGAGACGCGAGTAGTCCTCGCTCATCCGCTTCTCGGTGACGTCGTAGATCTCCTGCTGGGCACGGTCGACGATGTCGTCGACGTCCCCCTTGCCCCCGGCCGCGCCGTAGCCGAGCTGCACCACGCGGGTGCCGGCCTCGACCAGGCGCCGGAGCACGGCCTGCTCGGCCACGATGGCCGCGTAATAGCCCGCGTTGGCCGCCGTCGGCGTGGAGGCGATGAGGGTGTGCAGGTAGACCGCGCCGCCCATCTTCGACAGCTGATCGGTGCGGTTGAGCTCGGCGGCCACGGTGATGGCATCCGCGGGCTCGCCGCGGCCGTAGAGGTCGAGGATGCAGTCGAAGATGATCTGGTGCGCGGGCCGGTAGAAGTCGGCCCCGGTGAGCGACTCGACGACGTCGGCGATCGCGTCCTTGCTGAGCAGCATGCCGCCGAGCACGGACTGCTCGGCGGGGATGTCCTGCGGCGGCTGCCGGTCGTACGCCGGCGCCGTCGCTGAAGGCCGGCTGACTTCGTCGGCCACCGCCACGGTGTTCCTCCATCTCGCGCAGGCGCGCCCGCACCACCACTCCGTGGGGAAGCCGGAGTTCGGCGGGCGCCGCCGGACCGAACGTGCGTTCGAGTCATTGCTACCGCCGGGCACCGACAGATTCATGCCCGGCGGCAGCTGAGGAGGACGTTAGGAAGACGACGGGGGCCGAGTCCAACACCGATGTGCACGTCGATCTGCACAACTTGTGGACAAGTCGGTGGATTCACGCCTGTCGACATGTGGAGACGGCGGGGGACGCACACGCCCCACCGCCTCGATTCCCGCTCGCCACCTGCGCGGAGAGTGCCCACCCCCTGTGGACGGGAGAAAGTCACCAACTATTTTCCGCGCCGCGCACCACCTGTCCCAGGCGCACGCCGGGCAGCCCGGGCACCCGGTCGACCAGCAGGACCCTTCCCGCCGGGGACGCGCGGAAGCGCCCCACGACCCCCCGGAGGGGGCCAGCATCGGTGGCCCCCTCCGCGCGCGGGCGCGGCGGTCGAGAGAGGAGCAGCCATGACACTGAGCCGAATCCGGATCAACCCGTGGCAGTGGTCGGTCGCCATGGGTTTCAACCAGGCCGAGTTGGTCGAGGGGGCCACCCGGGTCCTGGTGTGCTCAGGTCAGACGGCGATGTCGGCCGAGGGCACGCCGCAACACCCCGGCGACATGGCCGCCCAGGTGGCGATGTCGCTCGACAACGTCGAGGCCGTCCTCGCGGGTGCCGGCATGACGCTGAGCAACGTGGTGCAGATGAACATCTACACGACCGACGTCGACGGGTTCTTCGCCGCCTCCGGCTCCATGGTGGAGCGGTTCGACCGGGCAGGCGTCATGCCGGCGAGCACGCTCCTGGGCATCAGCCGGCTCGCCTTCCCGGAGTTGATGGTCGAACTCGAGGCGACGGCGGTCGCCTGACGGTCCGGTGAGACGCCGGAGGGGCGCCGGACCGGAGTCCGACGCCCCTCGCGGGCTCGGCCCCCTGCAGGGTCCCGCCGCGAGCCTGCGAGCGGTGGGGGCAGGGGGTCCTTCTTCAGCTGGGCACGACCTCGATCGTCAGCCGGCTGACGACCTCCGGGTGCACCCGCACGGTCACGGTGTGCTCGCCCGTGGTCTTGATGCTGCTGGGCAGCTCGATGCGGCGGCGGTCGAGCTCCGGGCCACCAGCCGCGGTCACCGCGGCGGCGACGTCGGCGGTGGTGACGCGACCGAACAGGCGGCCACCCTCACCGGCGCGCGCCGGAACCCGGACGGTCAGACCGGACAGCTGCCCGGCCAGGGCCTGTGCCTCCTCGTGCGAGCGCACGTCGCGGGCGGCACGCGCCCGCCGGAGCGACTCCACCTGCTTCTCGGCGCCACGGGTGGCCTGGATGGCCAGCCCGCGGGGCAGCAGGTAGTTGCGGCCGTAGCCGCCCTTGACCTCCACCGTGTCGCCGGAGGAGCCGAGGCCGGTGACCTCCTGGGTCAGGATCAGCTTCATCGTGCTCATGATCAGCGCGCCGTCGAGGTGTAGGGCAGCAGTGCCATCTCGCGGCTGTTCTTCACGGCCACGGCGACGTCACGCTGGTGCTGGCTGCAGTTGCCGCTGACGCGGCGAGCACGGATCTTGCCGCGGTCGGAGATGAACTTCCGCAGCAGGGTCGTGTCCTTGTAGTCGATGTAGGTCGCCTTGTCCTTGCAGAACTGGCAGACCTTCTTCTTGACCTTGCGGATGGGGGGCTTGGGCACTGGGTTCTCCAGAGATCAGTACGAAGTGTGTGGCCCCGCCCGGAGGCTCGCCCCGAGCGTGCGAGGGGTGAGAAGGACGGGGTCCTTTTCAGAAGGGCGGTTCGTCGGACGGTCCGGCGGGCGTCGACCAGGGGTCGCTCGCACCGCCGCCACCGCCGGAGAAGCCACCGCCGCCTCCGCCACCGAAGCCGCCGCCACCCTCGCCGCGCGAGGCACGGGTGACCTTCGCGGTGGCGTAGCGCAGCGACGGGCCGATCTCGTCGACCTCCAGCTCGATGACGGTGCGCTTCTCGCCTTCCTTCGTGTCGAAGGAGCGCTGCTTCAGCCGGCCGCTGACGATGACCCGCGAACCGCGGGTCAAGGACTCGGCCACGTTCTCGGCCGCCTGCCGCCAGACGTTGCAGCGGAGGAACAGCGCCTCGCCGTCCTTCCACTCCTGCGACTGCCGGTCGAAGGTGCGGGGGGTCGACGCGACGGTGAAGTTCGCGACGGCAGCGCCCGACGGCGTGAAGCGCAGCTCCGGATCGGCGGTGAGGTTGCCGATGACGGTGATGACGGTCTCGCCGGCCATGATCAGTGGACCTCGGGCCGCATCAGCTTCGTGCGGAGCACCGACTCGTTCAGGTTGAGCTGGCGGTCCAGCTCGGCGACGGCGGCCGGCTCGGCCTGGATGTCGATGACGGCGTAGATGCCCTCGACCTGCTTCTTGATCTCGTAGGCCAGCCGACGACGGCCCCAGATCTCGGTCTTGACGGTGCCACCGGCCTTGGTGACGACGGTCAGGAACCGGTCGAGCGAGGGCGCGATCGTGCGCTCCTCGAGATCGGGGTCGAGGATGACCATCAGTTCGTAGTGACGCACGGAGAACCCCACCTCCTCTGGTCTTGGCGGCCGCAGTCGATCTGCAGCAGGAGGGTCGTACACGCGTCGCGCGCCCCGGCCGTCGCACGGGACGGGCAGAACGCGCGGCACCAGGCTACCAGCGACGTCGGGACGACCGCCCCGCACGGTCCACAGCCGGACGGCCCCGTCCTCGCCGCCCCGCGTGGAGGACCGGGGACGCAACCGGGATCAGCGGGACGCGCGCGCGGCCTGCTGGGTGCGGACCAACGCCGCGGTCACCGTGACCAGGGCGACCACGGCGGCCAGTGCGGCGGCGGGCAGGCTCTGCGCCGGCGCAGATTCCGAGGCGGCCTCCGTGACGGCGTCCTCGTCGAGCGTGGCACCGTCCAGGCCGGCGAGCTGGCCGAACACCGGGACCGAGGCACCGTCGTAGGTGCCCGCCAGACCACCGGAGCCACCGCGGTCGGGCCCACCGGTGCTCCGGCCGGGGACGAAGAACCGTGACGGGTCGAACGCCGCCGCCGCGACGACGTCGGACGCCGACATCCGGGGCGCCCCGAGGCCGGTGTCGTAGGCGTAACCGTTGCCCAGGGTCTGGAACTCCTGCTGGTCGCCGTCGCCGGGGTCCCCGGTGGGGGGCGTCGGGAGAGGGTTCACCGGCGGGCTCGGGGGCGGCACCTCCCCGCCGAGCGGCGGCACCTGCACCGTCGGCAGCTGCGGCAGGTTCACGCTCGGCAGGGCCGGCGCCGTCGGCACCACGGTCTGGACGACGTAGGGCGCGGGCGCGGGCAGCGGCGGGAGCGATCCCGCCACCGTGTTCACGACCTGGTTGGCGACGTCGACGGCCAGGCCGGGCTGCGGCACGATCCGGTACGTGTAGGCGACCGTGCCCGTGGTGGCGGGGGCGGTGAAGACCCACGAGGCGCTCTGGTCCAGCGGGAGATCCCGCTTCTGGCCGAAGAAGGTGACCGACACGTCGGTGAACACCGTGGCCGAGAAACTGCCGACGAGCGGGATCGAGATGCCGCCCTTGTCCTGCGGCGGGATCTTGTTCACGAAGGTCACGGTGCCGCCGGACTCCACGCTCGCCGCGGGCGGCGTCACGTTCCTGATCTCGATCGTCACGGCCTTCGACGGGGCCGCTCCGGCGCTGGGGGCCATCAGGACCGAGAAGGCGGCCACGCCCAGCCAGCCGAGGACGGCGGCGGTGATGCCCCGCCGCGCGGTTCGACGGATCCGACCGGTTGCCATCGTCTGCTCTACCTCCACGTAGGCGCTGAGAGGCTGGACTCCCCTACTGGGGAGCAGCCCCGTCACGCTGCAAGAACGATGATGTGTGACCGCAGTTACGCCTAAACCCGGGATTGCGGACGAACTAGGGTCGGCTGGTGTGGTGACCCCTTCCCCGCGACACCCGATCGGCGTACACGTCGGCCCCGGCCTGACCGCGGACAACCAGCTCGACGACGGCGGCCCGCTCGCGCGGGCGGCGGAGATGGACGCCGACGGCGTCCAGGTGTTCCTGGCCGATCCGCAGGGCTGGACCGCACCCGAGCCGCGGCCGGACGCCGAGGACCTCCTGGCGGGGGACGTGATGGTCGTGGTCCACGCGCCCTACGTGCTCAACGTGGCGACGACGAACAACCGGATCCGCATCCCGAGCCGCAAGCTGCTCGGCGCCCACGCCAAGGCGGCCGGGGCCATCGGCGCACGGGCCATGGTGGTGCACGGCGGTCACGTGCTGGCCAAGGACGATCCCGCGGTGGGGTTCGACAACTGGCGCAAGACCTTCGCCCGGCAGGCCGAGGAGGGCGGGTTCGCCGTCCCGCTGCTGATCGAGAACACCGCGGGTGGCGGCAACGCCATGGCCCGCGACCTGGACACGATCGCCCGTCTGTGGGAGGCGGTCGGTGAGTTCGGCGCCGGGTTCGTGCTCGACACCTGCCACGCCTGGGCGGCCGGCTGGGACCTGGCCACCGCGGTGGACGACGTCCGTGCGATCACCGGACGGGTCGACCTGGTGCACCTGAACAACAGCCGGGATGCGCACGGTTCCAGCCGCGACCGGCACGCACCGCTGACCGAGGGCGAGATCCCGGCGGAGCTGCTGATCGAGGTGGCCCGCGCCGCGGACTGTCCGGTCGTGCTCGAGACCCCCGGCGACGCCGCCAGCCACGCCGAGGAGATCGCCACCCTCCGCCAGGCCCTGGAGCGCTGAGGGCGGGACGGGTCCGTCGTCACGCGCGGCACCCGGAGGCAGGATCCCGAGCGGGGGGCACCGTCGTGCCGAGTGAACCCGGAGGGGTTCGCGCAGGCGCGACTCGACGGCTCAACGTGCCGGGGGGACGGCTCCTGATGGGGGTGCGACCGGGACGGTCGCAGTGTCATGGCGGTGCGATCCCGAGGAACGCAGGACGACGCGGTCGGGGGCGTGGTCGAGCACTCCGCCGGCCGGATCGTCGACCCCTGGCCAGCTGGTCCGGACGACGTCCCCGTCGGGCCGCAGCACGTCGCGGGCCACCAGGGCCATCAGGACCAGCACGGCGACGTCGCGGAGCAGGACCCCGAGGAAGAACCACTCGACCTCGATGCCGCGGTTGTCCGTACCGAGGTAGTGCAGCATCGTCACCACCCACACCAGCGCCTCGGTGGCCTGCCACAGGAGCAGTGACCGCCAGCGAGGGCGGGCGAGCACCGCCAGGGGGAGCAGCCACAGCGAGAACTGCGGGCTCCACACCTTGTTGAGCAGCAGGAATCCCGCCACCAGCAGGAAGGCCAGCTGCGCCACCCGGGGCCGCACCGGGGCGGCCAGGCCGAGCCAGGCGACGCCGGCGGCCAGCCCCAGCAGGCTGACGGTGACGACGGCGTTGAGCACCGTGGGCACCTCTCCGGGAGCCAGCGGCCCGTCGAGGATCCGGTGGTCGGCCACGTGCAGCGCGATGTTCCAGATCGACTCCGGGTTGGCCGGACGCTGGCGGCTGAACACGAAGAACCAGGCCCAGTTGTCGAAGGCCAGCGCCGCCACCGGCACGTTCACCAGGGTCCAGGCGATCACGGCGGCGGCCACCGTCCTCGCCCACGTCCACAGCCGCCCGGCGCGCAGGCAGAGGACGAAGAGGACGCCGAGCAGCAGGAGCGGGAAGAACTTCGCGGCGATGCCCAGCCCCAGCAGCAGACCGGCCAGCACCGGCCGGGAGCGGGCCCAGGCGAGCATCCCGAAGGCGGTGAGGGCGACCGCGAGCAGGTCCCAGTTCGTGAAGGCGTGCACCAGGAGGACCGGTGAGAGCCCGATCATGGCGGCGTCCCAGGGCCGGCGGCCCGCAAGGCCCAGCACGGCCCGGACCACCAGCAGCGCGCACACCGACAGCAGGAGACAGGTCAGCACGGTGTAGCTCTGCACCGGCGGGACGTCGGGCAGCAGGCCGATGCGCTCGGCGACACCGTCGTAGAGCCGCGCCCCGGCGGCGGCCACCGCCATGAACGCGCCGGTGAGCACCGGGTACTCGACCGTCGCGTCCAGGTAGGGAAGCGCACCCTCGCCCAGGCCGTAGCTGCCGAAGAGCGGCACCGCGTCGGAGTAGCACAGGTGCGTGTACTGGCGGGAGCCGCTCCAGTCGCCGGCCGAGCAGGGCGCCTGCTTGGCCCAGGCGAGCGTGAGGACGCACGTCGCGAACAGCAGGCACACCCGCAGCGGCGTCCAGAACCACGCCCGGCCGGTCACGGCGTGCCGGCCCCACGGCCCGCCGACCGCCTCGCTGGCCTGCGCCGCGACCGGGTCCGTCCAGGACGGCACCACCCGGTCCGGCCGGTCCGCCGGTCCCGGGGTGGGCGGCGCCGTTCCACGTGGAACGAGCGCGGACCCCCCCGGAAGGCTTCCGGAGGGGTCCGTGGAGGTGCTCACCCGCCCAGTGTGCGGGATCGGGCGGGAGGGCCGAGGTCAGCCGTCCTGCGGCTCCCCGGGCCAGGGGGGGTCCTCGGTCTCACCGGGCATGCCCGGCATTCCCCCGGCGGGGTTGTTGCCGTTCTCCCGGCCCTGGTCCTGGTTCGGATTGCCCTGGCCGTCCGGCGGGAACACCGGGGTCACCGGCGGGACCGTGGTCGGGGTGACGGGCGTCGGCGTGGGGACCGGAGCCGGGGCCTCGGACGTCGGCGCCGCCGTCGGCGTCGGGGTGGGCTCGGGGACGCCCTCACCGGTGTCGCCCTCGATCACGGGCTCGTCGGGCAGGTCCTCCTTCGGCGTGCCCGCGAGCACGGCGTTCATGAAGTCCTGCCAGATGGCACCCGGTAGGCCAGAGCCGTAGATGATCTGGCCGCGGGCGTTGACGATCGGCTGGTTGGGGTCGTCGTTGCCCATCCAGACGGCGGTCGAGATGGAGGGGGTGTAGCCGACCATCCAGGCGTCGGAGTTGTCCTCGGCGTTCAACCCCTGGGTACCGGTCTTGCTGGCAACCTCGCGCCCTCCGTCGAGCGCCCGCTTCGAGAAGGCAGCGACGTCCTTGAGGGCGTAGGTCACGTCGTTGGCGACGTCGGGGTCGAGGACCTGCTCCCCGGCCTCTCCGCCGTACTCCAGCAGCGTGGTCCCCTCGCTGTTGCTCACCTTCGCGACGAAGTAGGGGTCACGCTCCACCCCGCCGGCTGCGAACGTGGCGAACCCGTGCGCCTGGTCGATGGTGCGCATCTCGTACTCACCGATGCCGATGGAGGACGCCGTGCCGCCCTCGGCGTTCGCCAGCGTCTTGTTGCCCTCGAACTGGCCGGTGTCCCAGACCTCGGGCAGGTCCGCCGCCTCCAGGATGGTCTGGCGCACGTTCTCGGGCCCGAGCTCATAGGACAGCCCGTAGAACGTCGTGTTCAGAGACCGGGTGATCGCCTCCTTCAGGGTGCACGCCGGGCAGGAGACGCCACCGGAGTTGCGGACGGGCGCGTCCCGGTCGGGGAACGTCTGCGGGGAGCTGCCGTCCCGGCGGGCCGTCACGCTGATGCCCTGCTCCAGCGCCGTGGCCAGCACGTAGGGCTTGACCGACGACCCGGGCTGCCGCTGGGCGCGCGCGTAGTCGAAGTCCGTCGCGCCGCCGTAGTAGGCGCGGATGGCCCCGGTGCGCGGGTCGATGGCGACCAGGGCCTGCTTCAGGGCCGGGTCCTCGCCGGTCATCACGTCCTCGACGGTGGCCTTCGCGGTGTCCTGGTAGCCCTTGTCCACCGTGGTGACGATGCGCAGGCCGCCGGCGCGGATCTGCTGCTCGCTGTAGCCGTGCTTGCCCTGGAGCTCGTCGATCACCCGGTTGACGATGATCCCCTGGTGGCCCTCCGGGATGCCCAGGGACGAACCGGACTTGGGCAGCGCCGGGGGGTACACCGACGCCGCGCGTTCCTCGGCGGTCATCCAGCCCTCCTCGACCATGGCGTCGAGGACGCGGCCCCAGCGGTCCTGGGCCTCCTCGGGGCTGACCTCGGGGTCGTAGCGGGACGGGCTCCGGATGAGCACGGCGAGCACGGCGCCCTGCTGCGGGGTCAGCTGTGCGGCCGGCACTCCGAAGAAGGTGTTGGCCGCCGCCTCGATGCCGTAGGCGCCGCGGCCGTAGTAGATGGTGTTGAGGTAGTTCTCGAGGATCTGGTTCTTCGTGTAGTTGTTGTCCAGCTTGATGGCCAGGAACAGCTCCTGGAACTTGCGGCTGAACGTCTGGTCGTCGTTGCGCAGGATGGCGTTCTTCACGTACTGCTGCGTGATGGTCGAGCCACCCTGGGTCGAGCCACCGGTCAGGTTGTTCCAGGTGGCCCGGACGATGCCCGTGAAGGAGATCCCCGGGTCGGTGTAGAAGCTGCGGTTCTCCGCCGCCAGCACCGCGTTGCGCGCCCCCTCCGCCACCTGGTCCAGCGGCACGTTGGTGCGGTTCTCGTCGCCCAGGCGCGCCATCTCGGTGGTGCCGTCGGAGTAGTAGACGACGGTCGTCTGCGCGTTGGTGATCGAGTCGGGACTCGGCACCTCGGTGCTGGCGTAGACGACGCCGACGAAGACGCCCAGCAGCACCAGCATCCCGGCGAGGAGACCGCCGGCGATCTTCAGCCGGCGGTTGCGCCTCTGCTTCTTGCTCCGCGCCCCCTTGCCCTTGCCGGCCGGGCCTCTGCCCTTGGCCCCGGGACGGCTGCCTGCGGGACGGGGCGAGGTCGGCGTGCCGGTACGGGACGCCGTCGTGCGCGCCCGGCCGCCGGCCGGGGGACGGCCGGACCCACGGCCACCCCCACCGGTGCTCCGGGTACGTGC
>NZ_JBHUHP010000011.1:23373-92924 GCF_042682525.1 Blastococcus deserti | reverse complement strand
GCGAGGTCTCGTCGTGGGATGGCACGAGGAACCCCTCTCTGACAGCTCTCTGTCGTCAAGTCTTCGTCGGCGAGCCGGCGCACCGGCCGCGTGCTTCTTCGAGCGTGGCGTCTTCAGGTGTTCGAGCGGGGGAGGACCCCGCCCAGCGGTGCCCGGCAGGGGCTGCTGTGACGGAGGGGTCCACCGGGACTGAACGTCCCGGTGCCCGGCTCTACTCCGTGGCGGCCCGGCGCCGTCCCCGGCGGCGCTGCTGCCCCGGCACGGGCTCGGCACCGAGGACGTACGAGGAGTCGAGGTGGTTCCATCCGCAGCTGCGGCACACCTCGACGACGTACACGGTGAACTCGTCCTGGACGGCGTTCATGCGCGCGAGCTCGGCCTCGGTCTTGGCCTGACCCGACGTGGGGCCCAGGTGGTCGCCGTACACGTAGTTCACGAGGGTCAGGCGTTCCCTGCGGCAGACCGGGCAGACCACCGACGTCGCCTCGCCGTGGTACTTCGCCGCCCGGGACAGGTAGGGACTGGCGTCGCAGACCTCGAACAGACCCGTGCGGCCCGCGTACACGTCGGCGAGGACGGCTCGCCGCTGCAGCGAGTAGTCCACGACGGATCGACGTCCGGGCACGGCGGCCAATGTACGCACCCGCGCGGGTCAGCGGCCGGTTCGCGACGCAGGACGCCGGTCCACCAAGGCGCGTCCGCACGCCATCCGATTGCCACCGACGCATCGAGTCAATGTATCGTCCCGATACATCGAGGCACACCGGTCGAGGAGGGCGCGATGCTCGAGTTCGCCATCCTCGGGCTGCTCCAGCGGTCCCCGATGCACGGCTACGAGCTGCGCAAACAGCTGGCGGAGGTGCTCGGCGGGATGCGGAGCATCTCCTACGGCTCGCTGTACCCCGCGCTCAAGCGGATGCGGGCGGCCGGGCTCATCTCCACCGACGAGCCCGACCCGCACGCCCTGCTCCCCGCGGACGCACCGCCGCTCACCGGCCGGCGCGGGAAGGTGGTCTACACGATCACCGCGGAGGGCAAGGAGCGCTTCCACGAACTGGTCGCCCAGACCGGCCCGGAGGCCTACGACGACGGCGGGCTGTTCGGCGTCCGCCTGGCCTTCTTCCGCCACACGGCCGCCGACGTGCGCCTGCGGATCCTGGAGGGCCGCCGTCGCACCGTGGAGCAGCAGCGCGAGGGCCTGCGGGCGTCACTGGCCAGGACGCGGGAGCGCCTCGACCGCTACACCCTCGAGCTCCAGCGCCACGGTCTGGAGTCGGTCGACCGCGAGGTCCGCTGGCTGGCCGAGCTGATCGACACCGAGCGCCGCGAGGCGGAGTCGTCAGAGGCGGAGGCATCAGAGGCGGAGTCGTCAGAGGCGGAGTCATCAGGGGCCCAGGCAGCAGGGGCGCAGTCATCACCGGGCCACACCGGTCCGGGTCAACAGGACCCACCGCGGTCCGGGGAGAAGGAGAGTCCATGGGGTCCGTGAAGGTCGCCATCGTCGGTGTCGGCAACTGCGCGGCCTCGCTCGTGCAGGGGGTGCACTACTACCGCGACGCGGACGAGACCACGTCCGTGCCCGGCCTGATGCACGTCCGGTTCGGCGAGTACCACGTCTCGGACATCGAGTTCGTCGCCGCGTTCGACGTCGACGCCAAGAAGGTCGGCCGCGACCTCTCCGAGGCGATCGTGGCCAGCGAGAACAACACCATCAAGATCTGCGACGTGCCGCCGCTCGGTGTCGCCGTCCAGCGCGGGACCACGCTCGACGGCCTCGGCAGGTACTACCGCGAGATGATCGACGAGTCCGACGATCAGCCGGTCGACGTCGTCGCCGCGCTGCGCGAGTCCGGCGCGGACGTCCTCGTCTGCTACCTCCCGGTCGGCTCGCAGCAGGCGGCCGAGTTCTACGCGCAGTGCGCCCTGGACGCCGGTGTGGCGTTCGTCAACGCGCTCCCGGTCTTCATCGCGGGCACCAAGGAGTGGGCGGACAAGTTCACCGCCGCCGGGGTCCCGATCGTCGGCGACGACATCAAGAGCCAGGTCGGCGCCACCATCACCCACCGCGTCCTCGCCAAGTTGTTCGAGGACCGCGGCGTGCAGCTCGATCGCACCATGCAGCTCAACGTCGGCGGCAACATGGACTTCAAGAACATGCTCGAGCGCGAGCGCCTGGAGTCGAAGAAGATCTCCAAGACCCAGTCGGTCACCAGCCAGGTCGACCGCGACATGGGCCAGGGCAACGTGCACATCGGCCCGTCCGACCACGTGCCGTGGCTGTCGGACCGCAAGTGGGCCTACGTCCGGCTGGAGGGTCGCGCGTTCGGCGACGTCCCGCTGAACCTGGAGTACAAGCTGGAGGTCTGGGACTCCCCGAACTCCGCCGGGATCATCATCGACGCCGTCCGCGCGGCGAAGATCGCCAAGGACCGCGGCATCGGCGGCCCGATCCTGTCGGCCTCCTCGTACTTCATGAAGAGCCCGCCCGTCCAGTACAGCGACAGCGAGGCCCGTGACGCCGTCGAGGCCTTCATCCGGGGCGACCTCGACCGCTAAGACGGCCGCCCTGCAGGATCCCGCCGTCAGCGTGCGAACGGCGGGGGGAACGACCAGGGCCCGCACTCCCCTGCCGGAGTGCGGGCCCTGTCGCGTCCTGCGGGGTGTCGGGCTCCCGCCTGCTTACGCTGCACCGCATGCCTACCCGTACCCGCCGGCTGCTGCTCGCGCTCGGGACGGCCGTCGCGCTGGTCGCCGGGTGCACCGGTGGGGACGGGGCGGACCGGCCGGTCGGCGACCCGGTCACCGAGGAGGAGGCGCAGGCCCTCGCGAAGCTCCTGGAGCGCAACCGGCAGCGCGGCGGCGCCGACTTCGTGGTCACCGCGCCGTACGGGGAGGACGCGCTGCTCACCCTCACCGGCACCGTGGACTTCCGCAACCACGTGGGCCGGGCCCAGGCGGTGACCAGCTTCGGCGACGGCGGCGCCGAGGACACCAGGACCCTCTTCTTCACGCCGGAGGAGGTCTGGGTCGGTGACGTCCCGGGGCTGGCCGACGCACTCGCCGCCGGTGGCGCTCCGCAGGCGGCCTACCTGCGCCGGCCGGTCACGTCCGGCACGGAGGGGACGCCGCTGCTCGTCGACGTCCTGACCGAGCTGCTGCTGAACCTGTCGGCGCGCCGGGCCGACGACCCGCGGGCCTTCCTGGACGGCGACTACACGTGGCAGGGGCAGCGCTCCATCGACAGCCGGCTCACGACGCTGTTCGGGCTCCCCGGCGGCCGCACCGTGGCGGTGGGGGCGTCGGACGACCTGATGACCCAGTTCGTGACGACGCTGGCCGGTGACGACTTCGACGTCACCGTCACCCTGTCCGACCACGGCGTCCGCCGGATCGACCTCCCAGCCGACGAGGAGACCGCGGACGCCGCCCAGCACCCGGCCGTGGCCGCCGGCCTGGGGATGTGAGAGAGGACCCCTCTGCCCAACCGCTCACAGGCTCGCGGCGGGACCCTGCAGAGGTGCCACGGACGCAACAGGAGAGGGCGGCCTCTTCCCCAGACCGCCCTCTCCCGGTGTCCTTCCTACCAGATCGAGCGCGATCCGGGCACCCTCAGTTGACGGACGGGTCTGCCGGGGCAGTGGAGAGCACCGCGAGGCGGCCGGTCTGCCGCCCCATCACCGCGCGCCACAGCTCGGGACCCGACGCCTGGTGCAGGACGTCGCCCGCGCGTCCCGGCACGCAGGCCCACGCCCCCTCGGCGATCTCACCCGCCAGCTGCCCGGGGGACCATCCGGCGTAACCCGCGAAGACCCGCAGCCCGGTCAGCTCCTCCTGCAGGTCGCCGGGATCGCTGTCCAGGTCGACGAGGTAGACGTCGCCGGCCACCCGGCGCAGCGGGCTGGCGCCCTCCGCCACCGCGACGGGCGAGACGGCCAGGCACAGGGCGGTGTCGGTCTCGCACGGACCGCCCACGTGGAACACCTCCGGCTCGACCGCGAGGGCGCACCACCCGGGGAGCACATCGCGGATCTCGACCTGGCTCGGACGGCCGAGGACGACCCCGAGCGTCCCGTTGTCGGAGTGGTCGAGCACGTAGACCACCGTGCCGGCGAACGTGGGGTCGGTGAGTGCCGGCATCGCGACCAGCAGGGCGCCCGGACGGACGTCGTCCAGGCAGCCGATGTCCAGTGCGGGCACCGCGGGGGCACGCCGACGGCCGGTCGCGGGCCGCACGGGGGGACCGGACTCGGGATCGGGTGACGAGGGCACCGACGTCATCCCGTCAAGTGTGCCCCACCTGCGCGCGACCCGTGGCCGCTCGTTCCTCCGATCGGGAGAGAACGCTGGTCGGCGACCGGGTGGCGATCGGCCGGCGGCGCGGCACGGCCCGTCGATGACGCTCCGGGTCGCACCGGTCCCCGTAGGGTGACCGGGTGCCGGAGGTGCGGACCAGCGTCGGGCACGTGCTGCGCCGCCCGGACTTCCGCCGGTTGCTCGCCACCCGGCTGCTCGCGCAGTTCGGGGACGGCGTCTTCCAGGCCGCGCTGGCCGGCACGGTGCTGTTCAACCCCCAGCGGGCGGCGGACCCGGTCGACATCGCCGCCGGTTTCGCGATCCTCCTGCTGCCCTACTCCCTGGTCGGGCCGTTCGCCGGCGTCTGGCTGGACCGGTGGAGCCGCCGTCAGGTGCTGCTGCGCGCCAACGTGGTGCGCGCGGCTCTGGTCGCCGTCGTCGGGGCCCTGATCCTCGGCGGCGTCGAGGGGGCCGCCTTCTACACGGCCGGGCTCGCGGTCTTCTCGGTCAACCGGTTCGTCCTGTCCGCGCTGTCGGCGGGCCTCCCGCACACCGTCGGCGCGCCGTCGCTGGTGCCCGCGAACGCGCTGTCGACGACGGCCGGAGGGGTGTCGACGGTGGCCGGTGGCGCCGCGGCGATCCTGCTGCTGGAGGGCATCGACGCCGCGAACGCCGGCTACGCCGGGATGGCGCTCGCGTCGGCCCTGCCCTACCTGGCCGCCTCGGCCGTGGTCGCCGGGTTCCCCCGGGCGCATCTCGGGCCGGACCACATGGTCGCCGTCCGGCCGTCCGCGCGGGAGTCCGCCCGGGACACCGTCCTGGGCATGGTCGCCGGGGCGCGGCACGTGGCCGCCCGGCCACCGGCGGCCGCCGCGCTGCTCGCGATCGGGCTGCACCGCTTCTGCTACGGGGTCTTCACCCTCACGACGCTGCTGCTCTACCGGAACACCTTCGAGGCGGGGGGTGGCCTCTTCCGGGGCGGGATCCTCGGGCTGGGGCAGGTCGTGGCCGCGGCGGCGCTCGGGACGCTGGTCGCCGCCGTGGTGACGCCTGCGGTGGTGCGGCGCATCGGCACCCGGCGGTGGGTCCTGCTGCTGCTCACCGGCGGTGCGGTGGCCCAGGTGGCGATCGTGCTGTCGTTCGTGCCGGCCACCGTGGTCCTGGTGGGTGTCCTGCTGGGCTTCGTCGCGCAGGCGGTCAAGATCTGCGTGGATGCCACGTTGCAGGAGACCGTCGAGGACGACTACCGGGGCCGCGTCTTCTCGGTCTACGACACGCTCTTCAACATGACGTTCGTGATCGCCCTCGTGGTGGGCGCCGGCACCCTGCCCGAGTCCGGGGTCTCCTCCGCGGTGCCGGCGGCGGTCGCTCTCGGCTACCTGGTGGCCGCCGTCACCTACGCCCGCACGACCCGCCGGCACTGATCCGCGATCACAGCTCGGGGACGCAGGGACCGGCGCCCAGGACGCTGAGGCCGGTCAGGTCGCCGGAGGCGAAGTCGGGGACCTCGCGCCGGGCCTCCGGGTACATGAGCTGCTCCGGGTCGTCGACGTGGCCGAGACCGACGAGGTGGCCGAGCTCGTGCAGGACGATCGCCCGCGCCGTCCGGGCACCGTCGCGGAAGGAGAGGATCTCCGGCATCCGGACGGCGTCGAGCGAGACCGTCCCGGTGACGAAGACGCGGGGTCCCTCGCCCAGCGACACCGCGACGCTGCCGGCCTGGCCGACGGTGTCACCGGCCAGCGCCGGGTTCTGCTCCTCGGTCTCCCACGCGACGAGCACCGGCGCCCATCGGTCCCCGTAGCGCTCCGGCTGGAAGATGTCGCGCTCGAGCGTCGTGCTCTCGTCGGTGACCCCGTCGTGGACGAACCGGAGTCCGGTCACCTCGCCGAGCCGGGCGAACGCGGCGTGGACCACGTCCTCGCCGCCCGGGGGCGCGTCGTCCGGCCGGACGACGTAGTGCACGGGACGGCACGGGTCGTAGGCGACCGGCGTGACCCCGTCCTCCTGGAACGCGATGAAGGTGTGCGTACCGCCCTCGGGAGGAGCGGGGAGCGGCCGGCCGAGCGGGGTGCGGGCCGCCTCGCGTCCCGCTGTCGGCCGGTCCGGAGGTGTGGTGAGCGTGGGCGGGGTCACCGACGGCGTCGCCGCGGGCAGGTCGGGAGTCACCGGCGACCAGGGCCACGTGCGGGGACCGACCAGGACGGAGGCCACCAGGCTCAGCAGGACGACCAGCGGCACGATCACCAGGGCGCGCAGCACCGCCCACCCGCGACGCCGGCGGGGCGCGGGAGCGGGGGCCCGCCACGGCACGGGTTCCGGTGGCCGGCCAGCGGCCTCGTCGAGCACCCACTCCGGGATCCGGCCGGACGGCGACCTCGGCACCTGGGGCTCGCCCCCGTCCGTTCCCTGCTGCGCCACGTCCGGATTGTCGGCAGGCCGGGCCCGGATCTGGAGCCCGGGCCGGGATCAGCCCTGCTGGGCCGCCCACCACTCCCGGAGCAGGGCCTCGGCCTCGTCCGGGTCGAGCGGCCCGCGCTCGAGACGCAGGTCCTTGAGGAACCGCCAAGCCTTCCCGACCTCGGGCCCGGGACCGAGGCCGAGGATCGCCATGATCGCGTTGCCGTCCAGGTCGGGTCGTACCCGCGCCAGGTCCTCGGCCTCCGAGAGCTCGCGGATCCGCCGTTCGAGCGAGTCGTAGGTCGCCGAGAGTGCGGCCGCCCGGCGCTTGTTGCGGGTGGTGGAGTCCGACCGCACCAGCTTGTGCAGGCGGGGCAGCAGGTCACCGGCGTCGGTCACGTACCGGCGGACCGCCGAGTCGGTCCACTCGCCGCTGCCGTACCCGTGGAAGCGCAGGTGCAGGAACGTCAGGCGGGACACCGCCTCGACGATCTCCTTCGAGTACCGCAGGGCGGTCAGCCGCTTGCGCACCAGCTTGGCGCCGACCACCTCGTGGTGGTGGAAGGAGACCCGGCCACGCGGCTCGTGGCGGCGGGTGGCCGGCTTGCCGATGTCGTGCAGGAGCGCCGCCAGCCGCAGCACGAGGTCGGGCGACCCGGCCTCCGGGTCCGCCTTCTCCAGGGCGATCGCCTGGTCGAGCACGGTCAGCGAGTGGGTGTAGACGTCCTTGTGCTGGTGGTGCTCGTCGATCTCCATCCGCAGCGCGGGCAGCTCCGGGAGCACGACGTCGGCCAGCCCGGTGTCGACGAAGAGCTCCAGCGCGGCGCGCGGGGCGTCCTGGAGCAGGGTCTTCGAGAGCTCGACCTGGACCCGCTCCGGGGTGATTCGGCCGAGCTCGCCGCTGAGCGCCGTCATCGCCGCGACGACGTCGTCCTCGGGGGTCAGCCCCAGCTGCGCGACGAAGCGGACGGCGCGCAGCATGCGCAGCGGGTCGTCGGCGAAGGATTCCACGGCCGGGCCGGGGGTGCGCAGCCGGCGGCGCATGAGGTCGCCGAGGCCGCCGAAGGGATCGGTCACCGTCCGGTCGGGGCCCAGGGAGACGGCCATGGCGTTGACCGTGAAGTCGCGCCGGCGCAGGTCGTCCTCGAGCGAGTTCCCCCAGGCGACCTCCGGGTTCCGCGACTCGCGGTCGTAGCGATCGGCGCGGAACGTGGTGATCTCCAGCCGCGCGCCCCGGACCTCGGCCCCGACGGTCCCGAACGCGATCCCGGTGTTCCACGTGGAACCGGCCCACCCGCGGAGCAGCTCGAGGACCTGCTCGGGACGCGCATCGGTGGTGAGGTCGAGGTCACCCGGCGCTTCCTGTGCCGAAGGGCCTCCACCGGCGGCGAGGAGCGCGTCGCGCACCGATCCGCCGACCAGGTGCACCTCGAACCCGGCGGAGGCGAACCGCCGGCCCACCTCGGTCAGGACCGGCGAGACGTCGACCAGCTTCCGCACGGTCTCCTGGACGGCCGGGAGAACCGGTTCCGCGACGGGAGGGCGCGGGGGCTCCGGCGGATGGCGCGGGGGCTCAGCGGACACGACCAGCCAGGGTAGTGCGGCGGCGAATGCGCTCCCGCTGCGATGCTCCCGGAGCTGTCGCCGGGCGCGCGCTACCCTCCTGGCATGGCTGGGACGGGCGGGCGTGGACGCCCCGGCCGCCGGCTGCGACGGGTCGACGAGACCTCCGCCGGGGGCCTGGTGGTGGCCGACGACGGCGTGACCGGGCCCCGTGCCGCGCTCATCGGCCGGACCGACCGCCGGGGCCGGCTGCTCTGGTCGCTGCCCAAGGGCCACATCGAGGCCGGCGAGACCCCCGAGGACACCGCGGTCCGGGAGGTCGCCGAGGAGACCGGGATCATCGGTGAGGTGGTCGCTCCGCTGGGCATCATCGACTTCTGGTTCGTCGCCGACGGCCGCCGGGTGCACAAGACCGTGCACCACTTCCTCCTCCGCGCGATCGGTGGCGCGCTGTCCGACGCCGACGTCGAGGTGACCGAGGTGGCCTGGGTGCCGCTGGACGAGTTGAGCACCCGGTTGGCCTACGCCGACGAGCGGGCCCTCGTGGAGCGCGCCCCCGGACTCCTGGCTGACAGCGCGTGACCGAGCCTGCGAGGTCGAGATAGGCACAGCGCGGCCCCGCGTCCCGCCGCTGACCAGCGCCGGCAAGGAGGACCGATGACGCGGACGGCGCTGGTGCGCGCCGCCGTGGGCCCCATGTTCGCCACCGCGCTCGGGGTCGTGGTCCTGGGCGCTCCGCCGGCGTCCGCCGCGCCGGCCCCGGTCCTCGCCGCTCCCGGTGCCGTCCTGGCGCAGGACGAGGGCACCGGCGACGACCGCGCCGAGGAGGACGTCACCAGCAGTGACCGGCCGGTGCGCATCGAGGTCGGCCGCTTCGAGCCGCGCACGATCACCCCCGGGTCGCTGGTCACGGTCACCGGGACGCTCGTCAACACCGGCCCGGCCACCATCACCGACCTCAACCTGCGGCTGCAGCGCGGCGCCGTCCTCACCACCCGCGCCGAGCTCGCCGCCGAGCGGCAGGACGCCGACCCGGCGACCAGCAAGCGAGCACCGTTCCAGCCGGTGCCCGGCCAGCTCGCCCCCGGCGACGACCTCACGTTCAGCTACACGCTGCCCGCCGAGGAGCTCGACCTGACCCAGGACGGCGTCTACCCGGTGCTGCTCAACGTCAACGGAACGGTGGACGGACTGGACCAGCGGGTCGGCGAGCTGCGCACCTACGTCGTGCAGCAGCCGCCGGTGCCCACGGCGCGCACCGCCGTCGCCTGGCTGTGGCCCCTGGTCGAGCCCTCGCACCGCACGCCCTCGGGCGCGTTCCGGGACGACGGTCTGGCCGCGTCCGTCAGCAGCGGTGGGCGCCTGGACCGTGCGCTGGCGGTCATCGAGCGACTGCCCGGCGGCGTCCCCGGCGACCCGGCCGCCGACGGTGCCGAGGTCAGGCCGGCGATCCAGGTGACACTGGCCGTCGACCCCGCACTCGTGGAGGAACTGCAGCTCATGGCCGCCGGGCCCTACGAGGTCGACGGCAGGCCGGGGGACGGCACGGACGCCGCGAGGGCGTTCCTGGACCGGCTCGCCACGGTCGCCGCCGTCCACCCGGTGGTGGCGCTGCCCTACGGCGACGTCGACGCCGACAGCCTGGTCGGCGCGGGGCTTCCCGACGTCCTGACCCGCAGCCTCCCCGGTTCCCCCGAGGGGACCGCCCAGGACCCCCCCGGCAGCAGCCGGGCCGACGATGGTGCTGTCGCCACCTCGCCCACCACCGGCGCCCCGGAGTCGGCCGCCCCGGAGACGCCGGGGCCGGAGGGGCGCGCCGGAGCGGCGATCCTCTCCGACGCCCTCGACGTCGAGCCCCGCACCGACCTCGCGTGGGCACCGGGTGAGTCGCTGCGCGCGGACACCCTGCCGGTCCTGCAGGCGGGAGGTGTGCAGCAGGTCGTGCTCGGCGCCACGGGCGTGACCCACGGCGACGACGCCGTGGGGCTCACGGACCCGACGGCCGGGGCCCGGGCCACGGTCGCCACGCCGGCCGGGCCGCTCGACGCCCTGATCGCCGACCCGACGCTGAGCGGCCTGCTCGGCTCGGCCGAGCAGGCCGCGGGTGGCGCGCGGATGGCCGAGCAGCAGTACCTCGCGGAGCTCGCCGTTCTCAGCATGCAGGCCCCGGAGGGCAGCGAGCAGACCGTGCTGGTCGCCGCGCCCCGGGAGATCGAGGCCGGCCCCGAGGGCGCCGGGGCGATGATGGCCGACACCGCCGGCCTGCCGTGGCTGCGCGCGTCGACGGTCGCCGAGCTGTCCGCCGGCGTCGCCGAACCGGCCGGGACCCTGTCCGACCCGCTCGACGCCCCGGGCCTGGACCCGGCGGGCATGGCGGACGTGGTGGCCGGCGTCGCGATCCGGGACGACCTGGCCGGTGCCGTCGTGGGAGATGCCGACACGGCCCTGCGCAGCTACGACGCCGCCGTCTCCCGCGCGACGTCCGCGACCCGACGGGACGACCCGGAGCACTTCCGTTCGGTCGCGGCGGACCTGCGCGCCGAGCTGGAGGGGCTGCGCGGGAAGGTCACGCTGCTGGACCCGGTGGAGGGCTCCTACACCCTCGGGTCCGACGACTCCCCGTTGATCCTCACCGGCCGCAACGATCTGCCGATGCCCGTGCGGGTGCTGCTCGACATCCGCACCCGCGGCAGCCGGGGTCTGGTGATCGAGGACATCGGTCCCCAGATCCTCGGGCCCGGCCAGCGGTACACGCTCCGGGTGCCCGCCGAGGCGCAGCAGGCCGGGGGGTTCGCCGTGCGGGCGCAGCTGACCACCCCGTCCGGCGGCCCGCTCGGCGAGGAGATCGCCATGCAGGTCCGGAGCACGGCGTACGGCCCGATCTCGCTGATCATCACGATCGGGGCGGCCGGGCTGCTGGGCCTGCTGTTCCTGCGCCGGCTGGTCAACTTCGTCCTGCGGCGCCGCCGCGCCGCCGCGGACGCCGGTCAGCAGGGCGGTGCCCCGGAGGGCGCCGTCCTGCAGCCCGCGCCCAACCGGAGCCCGGTGTGAGGGCCGGCCCCGAGGACGATCGCCCGGTGGCCCCGGAGGAGGACCGCCCGGCCGACCGGGACGTCCGTGCCGGCCGGCCGCCGGTCCCGCCGCCGGTCGCCGCCCGGTCACCTCGCCGTCCGTCCGGCGGCTCCGCCCTGCCGCCCCCGCCCTACCGTGCCGCGCCCCCGCCGTCGGCGCCGTTCGCCGACCCCGCTCCCGGCGGGATGCCCGCCCCTCCGTTCCCGCCGCCCCCGGCCGCGCCGCGACCGCCCGCGCGTCCCCTGCCGCCGGTGCCCCCGGCCACCCGCAACCGCTGGGTGCCGGTCGCCGACGACAGCCACACGCAGGTGATGACGTCGCTCCCGCCGGTTCCGCGCGGGCCGGTGGAGGAGACGGAGGAGGACGCCGAGCAGCGGGAGGGGGCACCGGGCGCGGCCAGGGGGATCCTGCGGGCGGCAGGCACGATGGCGGTGGCCACGCTCGTCTCCCGGATCACCGGGCTGCTCCGGACGATGGTGCTGGCCGCCGCGCTCGGCGTCGGCCTGGTCAACGACGCCTACAACACCGTCAACACGCTGCCCAACATCGTCTACGAGCTGCTGCTCGGCGGGGTGCTGACCTCGGTCGTCGTCCCGCTGCTGGTGCACGCACAGGAGCGGGACCGGGACGGCGGCACCGCGTACGCGCAGCGGCTGGCCACGCTGGCCCTCGCGGGTCTGGTCGTGGTCACCGGACTGGCGATCCTCGCGGCGGGCCCCCTGACCTCGCTCTACGGTCTGGACGAGGACCCCGAGCAGCACCGGCTGGCCACCTGGCTGGCCCGGATCCTCCTCGCCCAGATCGTCTTCTACGGGCTCGGCGCGCTGGCCCAGGCCGTGCTCAACTCCCGCGGCGTCTTCGGGCCGCCGGCCTGGGCGCCGGTGCTCAACAACGTCGTGGTCATCGCCACGGGCGGGTTGTTCATCGCCGCGAGCGGTCCCGGCGAACTGGAGCCCCAGACCATCACGCCCGGGCAGCTGTGGCTCCTCGGCGTGGGCACCACCCTGGGGATCGCCGTCCAGGCGCTGGTCCTGCTGCCGGTGCTGCGCCGGGCCGGCGTTCCGCTGCGCCCGCGGTGGGGCCTGCGCGAGACCGGGCTGCGCGAGGCAGGGAGCCTCGGCCTCTGGGTGATCGGGTACGTCGCGGTGAGCCAGATCGGGGTCCTCGTGGCCACCCGCATCGCCAACGACGCGGGCCGGGACGGCGGGCTCGGCTCGAGCGCCTTCGCCTACGCCAGCCTGCTGTTCCAGATGCCCTACGGGATCATCGGGGTCGCGCTCCTCACCGCGCTCGTGCCCCGGATGAGCCGGGCGGCCTCGCGGCACGACGTGCCCGGCGTCGCCCAGGACCTCTCCCTGGGCACCCGCCTGTCGGCGCTGGGCCTGCTCCCGGTGACCGCGGCGCTGACGGTGCTCGGACCTCCGCTGGGCGTCCTCGCCTTCGCCCGCGGCAACACCTCGACGGCCGAGGCCGAGGCCATCGGCACCGCCCTGGCCGTCGGCGCCTTCGGCCTGCTGCCCATGGCGGTGACCCTGCTGCAGCTGCGGGTGTTCTACGCGATGAAGGACGCCCGCACGCCGACCCTGATCCAGATCGGGATGGTCGCGGTGCGGGTGCCCCTGCTGCTGCTGGTGCCGGCCGTCGTGCCCCCCGGTGGCGTCGTGGCCGGCCTGATGATCGTCACCAGTGTGACCTACGTAGCCGGCTGGCTGATCGGGGACGTCGCGCTCCGCCGCCGGCTCGGTGCGCTGCGCACCCGGGAGACGTTCGGGCCGGTGGCCCGCGTGCTCGCCGCCTCCGCCGTGGCGGGCGCGGCCGGCTGGGGAGCGCTGGAGGTGACCGACGACCTGCTCGGCACGTCACCGGCAGGCTCGCTCGCGAAGGTGCTCCTCGGTACCGTAGTCATCGGCGGCGTGGCGCTGGCAGGTCTCGTGCTGGCCCGCGTTCCGGAGATCAAGGAGCCCCTGGCTGCGGTCAGGGCCCGGACGGGACGCGGATGACCGGACCTTCGCGGGAGGCGACGCCGTCGCCTCCGGAGCGCTCGCGCCGGCAGTCGGGACAGGACAGGGGGTCGACAGTGTCGATGACGTCGACGACCACCGGTCTCCCCGACCGGTACCGCCCCATCGACCAGGTCGGCCCCGACGAGCCCACTCCCACCGGCGTCATCCAGTGCTGGCGCGCCAAGGACCGTGTCCTCAACCGCGACGTCGCCATCCGGGTGCACACCCCGGCCGGCCCCGCCGCGCACGCCTGGATCAGCCGCGCCCTCACGGCCGGCGGCCTGGCCACGCCGGCCCTGGCGATGGTCTACGACGCCTCGGAGGGCAGCGGTGACCCGCAGGCGCCCGGTGGCGCCGCCTACGTCGTCAACGAGTGGATCGACGGTGAGACCCTCGCCGAGCGGCTCGCGCGGGGCCCGATGCCCGAGCGCGAGGTCCGCACCGTCCTGCGGCGCCTGGCCGAGGGCGTGGCCGAGGCGCACCGCGTGGGCCTGGCGGTCGGCGGCCTCACCCCCGACAACGTGGTCCTCCGCCCCAACGGCCTGGTCGGCCTGCGCGCCGTTCCCGCCGCGACCGGGACGATCGACGGCGACATCACCGCCCTCGGCGCGCTGCTCGAGGCCTGCCTGACCGGCCTGGACCCGGCCGCCCCGGGGCCCCGGCGGCTGACCGGCCCCTCCGACCTGGTGGCGCTGGTCCGCCGGGCCCGGTCCACGGAGCCGGGTCAGGGCCTGTCGAGCGTCGCGGCCATGGCCTCGCTGCTCGCCGAGCGCACCCGCCCGGGCCCGCTCAGCCCCGCCGCCCGCGCCGAGGAGACCGACAGCGGCTGGCTGCGCCGGCTGCGCGACCGGCGGCCCGACCAGGCCTCCGACCACCCCGGGGAGCAGTCCGCCGGCGAGGTGGCGGCGACCCGCGCGGTCGACGTCGGCCCCGTGCGCCTCGACCCGCACACCCTGCCTCCGGTCCCGCCCGTGCGGCCGGTCACCGGCACCGGGGTGGCCCCCGGCGCCCTCGGCGGCGACACGATCGCCGCCGGGTCCGTCCCCCCTGCCAGCGGCGCCTATGCCGGGTCCCGCGATACCGGATCGGGCGATACCGGATCGGGGGATGCCCGCTTCCCCCACGCCGCGCCCCCGACCCGTTACGACGACGAGCCGTTCGGCGTCCTCGACGACGGTGCCGGGTACGACGACGAGTACGAGGAACCGGTCACCGGCGAGACCGACATCGGCCAGGACGGCGCCAGGAGGCACCGGCTGGTGGTGTTCGGCCTGCCGCTCCTCGCCCTGCTCGTGGTCGTCGCACTGGCCTGGTGGATCGGCGACAAGGTGCTGTCCGTCGCCGGCGACGTCGACGAGATCCCCGGGTCCACCCCCTCGGTCAGCGCTCCCGCCGAGGAGCCCGAGGGTGGCGCCGCCACCGCCGGGCAGGACGTGGCGATCAGCTCCGGCGACGTGTACGACCCGTTCGGCGACGGTGAGCCGGAGAACACTCCCGACGTGCCCCAGGCCTTCGACGGGGACCCGGCGACCTCCTGGTCGACCCTGCAGTACCGGGGCTCACCGGCGTTCGGGAACCTCAAGGACGGCGTCGGTCTGCTGCTGGACCTGGGCCAGGCCCAGGACCTCGCGGCCGTCACCGTCACCACGAACTCCCCCGGCGCGACGGTGGAGATCCGCACCGGGAACGCACCCGACGGCGACCTCGACGACTTCTCCGTCGCCGCCGACGGAACGCTGGAGCAGCAGACCCAGCTCGCCTTCGACGAGCCGGTCTCGGCCCGCTACGTCCTCGTCTGGATCACCGGGCTGGTGGCCAGCGACGGCGGCTTCTCCGCGGACGTCGCCGAGGTCACCGTCCAGGCGGCCGGCTGACGGCAGGGCAGCGCCGGAGCGGGGAATGGCGCCCCTACGATCCTCGTTGTGCCGCCCGTGACGAACCACCCGACCCCCGGCCCCGCGGTGACGACGGACGGGAACCCCGCGATCCCGCCGGCCGAGCACGACGGGATCCGTGACCTGATCATCATCGGGTCCGGGCCGGCCGGATACACCGCTGCCATCTACGCCGCCCGCGCCAACCTGCACCCCCTGGTGTTCGAGGGCTCGCAGTTCGGCGGCGCGCTGATGACGACCACCGAGGTCGAGAACTTCCCCGGCTTTCCCGAGGGCATCCAGGGCCCTCAGCTCATGGACGACATGCGAACCCAGGCCGAGCGCTTCGGGGCCGAGCTGGTCGCCCGCGACGTCACCGAGGTCGACCTCACCGCCGAGCCGAAGATCGTCAAGGTCGGCGACGAGGTGCACCGCGCGCACGCGGTGATCGTGGCCACCGGGTCGAAGTACCGGTACCTGGGCCTGGAGAACGAGCAGCGCCTCCTCGGCCGCGGCGTCTCCGCCTGCGCCACCTGTGACGGTTTCTTCTTCCGCGACCAGGACATCGTCGTCGTCGGCGGCGGGGACTCCGCGATGGAGGAGGCGACCTTCCTGACCCGCTTCGCCAAGAGCGTCACCGTCGTCCACCGGCGCAACGAACTGCGGGCCTCGAAGATCATGCAGAAGCGCGCCCAGGACAACGAGAAGATTCGCTGGGCGCTGGGCAAGCAGGTCACCGACGTCCTCGGCGAGACCACCGTCGACGGCGTGCAGCTCACCGACGTAGAGAGCGGCACGACCGAGACCATGCCGGTGACCGGCGTGTTCGTGGCCATCGGGCACGACCCGCGCAGCGAGCTGTTCGCCGGCCAGCTCAAGCTGGACGACGAGGGCTACATCCAGGTGGAGCACCCGACCACCCGCACGAACATCGACGGGGTGTTCGCCTGCGGCGACGTCGTCGACCACATCTACCGCCAGGCGATCACGTCCGCCGGCACGGGCGCCGCCGCCGCGATCGACGCCGAGCGGTGGCTCGCCGAGACCTTCGACGAGCGCTAGTAGAAGGACCCCTCTGCCCCCACCCTCGCAGGCTCGGGGCAGGGCCCCGCAGAGGGGCCGGATCCCAGGCATAGATCCACGGCCGCGCCGGTTACACCCGGCAGGACTTCGAGCAGTCGACCGAGAGGAAGAACGACCGATGGCAGGCAACACCGTGACGGTCACCGACACCAGCTTCGCCACCGACGTGCTGGGCAGCGAGAAGCCCGTGCTCGTCGACTTCTGGGCGGAGTGGTGCGGCCCCTGCAAGATGGTCGCCCCCGTCCTCGAGGAGATCGCCGCCGAGCACGGCGACAAGCTGACGATCGCCAAGCTCAACATCGACGAGAACCCGCAGATCGCCCGCGACTACCAGGTCATGTCGATCCCGACCATGACCGTCTTCCAGGGCGGCAAGCCGGTGAAAAGCATCATCGGCGCCAAGCCCAAGGGCGCGATCCTGAGCGACCTCGCCGACTACATCTGAGAAGACCCCTTGCCGCCCGCCACTCGCAGGCTCGCGGCGGGGATCCTGCAGGGAGCCGTACGGGCCCGCCTGTCCACGTGGACAGGCGGGCCCGTTCCCGTTGCGTGGACCCCGGTGGGCCGGCTCCCGCCGCGGGGACCACAATCGGGGACACGATGGGAGCAGACAGCCGAATGCAGATCCTGCGCCTCGGTGACCGCGGGGCCGCCGTGGCCGACGTGCAGACCGCGCTGCGCAGCCTCGGCCTGCTGCCGGACACCGACGGCATCGCCGAGCCGCGGCCACCCCATGCGATGGCCACGCTCCCGGACGTCGCCCTGGACGCGGCGGTGTTCGACGCCGCCACGGAGCTGGCCGTCCGGCACTTCCAGCAGAACCGCGGCCTGTCCGTCGACGGCCGGGTCGGTGAGGAGACCTACCGGGCGCTGAACGAGGCGCGGTGGTCGCTGGGGGACCGGCTCCTGCGCTACGACCCGGAACGGCCCATCCGGGGCGACGACGTCGTCGGTCTGCAGGAGCGGGTGCACGAACTGGGATACGACGCCGGACCGGTGGACGGCGTCTTCGGGGCCGAGACCGAGGCCGGGCTGCGGGCCTTCCAGCGCGACTACGGGCTCACCCCCGACGGCACCTGCGGCCCGGCCACCCTGCGGGCCCTGCGCCAGCTCGGGCGCAAGGTGACCGGCGGCCGTCCCCAGCTGCTCCGGCAGAGCGCCTCGTTCGTCGACAGCGGGCCGCACCTGATCGGCCGGCGCATCGTCGTCGATCCCGGCCACGGCGGCGACGAGCCCGGCTTCACGGCGGGCGAGACGACCGAGGCCGACCTCGTGTTCGACCTCGCCTCGCGCATCGAGGGCCGCCTCGCCGCGGCCGGAGCCACGGTGTACCTCACCCGCGGGCGGGACCAGAACCCCTCACCGGCCGAGCGCACCGCCTTCGCCAACGACGCCCGGGCCGACCTGTTCCTCTCGCTGCACGTCGACGCGCACACCTCCGAGCACGCACGCGGCGTCGCCAGCTACTACTACGGGACCGGGTCGGGCGCCTCCTCCACGGCCGGTGAGCAGTTCGCCAACCTGGCCCGGCGTGAGGTGGTCGCCCGCACCGGTCTGCTGGACCTGGGCTCGCACGCCAAGACCTGGGACCTGCTGCGGATGACCCGCATGCCCGCCGTGCGGCTGGACGCGGGATATCTCTCCCACCCGGTCGACCGGCTGGTGCTGCTCGACGCCCGGGTGCGCAGCGCCATCGCGTCCGCCGTCCTGGCCGCCGTGCAGCGGCTCTTCCTGCCGGCCGAGGCCGACCCGCCGACGGGCACGTTCGTCCTGCCTGCCAAGGGATGACGGGAGCCGCCCCCGCGGCGGCCGGAGGATCCGGAGCCGGAGGCCTCGCCACTGTGGGCCGGAGGATCGCCACCGTCGGCCTCCGCAGGACACCGCGGTCACGTGCTGTCCCCACCAGTTCGCCGAGCTCTCCCGGTCCACTTCCGCGAGGCGGCTGCCCTTCCTCTCTCCTGTCCTCCCTACACTCGGGAAGGTGCCCACCACACCGCCCGGCGTGCCCGCCGGTCCTGGTCAGCCGGGGACGCACCTGACGCACGGTGCCCATCCCCACGTCGTGCCGCGGCACCCGCGGCTGGACCCTCTGGCCGACCGGTACGCAGCACGCACGCACGGCATGAAGACCTCGGAGATCCGGGCGCTCTTCTCCGTGGTCAGCCGCCCCGAGGTGGTGTCGCTGGCCGGTGGGATGCCCGCCGTCACCGCCCTGCCCCTCGACGCGGTCGGCTCGATGATCGGCGACCTCGTGTCCGGCATGGGAGCACAGACGCTGCAGTACGGCTCCGGCCAGGGTGATCCGCGGCTGCGGGAGCGGATCTGCGACGTCATGGCCCTGGAGGGCATCACCGACGCATCGCCGAGCGAGGTCGTCGTCACGGTCGGCTCCCAGCAGGGGCTCGACCTCGTCACGCGGGTCTTCTGCGACCCCGGCGACGTGATCCTCGCCGAAGGACCGTCGTACGTGGGCGCACTGGGCGTCTTCCAGGCCGCTCAGGCGCGCGTTCGGCACGTCGCCATGGACGACGACGGCCTGATCCCCGAGGCGCTGGAGGAGGCGCTCCTCGACTGCCGCGCCAACGGCGACCGGGTGAAGTTCCTCTACACGGTGCCCAACTTCCACAACCCGGCCGGCGTGACGCTCTCGGAGCCGCGCCGCGAGGCCATCGTGGCGCTCGCGGAGAAGTACGACCTGCTGATCATCGAGGACAACCCGTACGGGCTCCTCGGCTTCGACCGCGAGCCGATGCGTGCCCTGAGGGCCCGCAACAACCGGCGCGTCATCTACCTGGGATCGTTCTCGAAGACCTTCTCGCCCGGGCTGCGCGTCGGCTGGGTCCTCGCGCCCCTGGCCGTGCGGGAGAAGCTGGTCCTCGCCACCGAGGCGCAGGTGCTCTGCCCCCCGTCCCTCACGCAGTACGCCGTCGCCCGGTACCTCGACACCCAGCCGTGGCGGGAGCAGATCAAGCTGTTCGCCGAGCTGTACCGGGAGCGGCGGGACGCCACCCTGGAGTCACTGGCCGCCCTGATGCCACCGGGGACCGTCTGGACCCAGCCCGACGGCGGCTTCTACGTCTGGCTCAAGCTGCCGCACGGGCTGGACGCCAAGCTCATGCAGCCCCGCGCCGTGAACGCGCACGTGGCCTACGTACCGGGCATCGGCTTCTTCGCCGACGGCAACGGCCGGGAGTACATGCGGCTGTCCTACTGCTATCCCGAGCCGGACCAGATCCGCGAGGGGGTGCGCCGGCTGGCCCGCGTCATCGAGGCCGAGCTGGACCTGCACTCCACGTTCGACGCCGTCGACACCGGCTCGTTCCGCGCCATCGGCCGCCCCGACGCGCTGGACTCCGGGACGACGATCGTCGGCCCGGCCAACAGCGACACCTACGAGGACCGCCGATGAGCGAGACCGCCCCCGCATCCGCAGCCGCACCGGTCGGGGAGAGGCGGAACGCGCTGCGCGCCGTCGTGCTCGCCGGCGGCCTGAACTTCGAGCGGGAGGTGAGCCTCTCCTCGGGCACCCAGGTGGTGGAGGAGCTGGCCCGGGCGGGACTGGACGCCGAGATCCGCGACGCCGACGCCGACCTGCTGCCAGGGCTGGCGGCGGCACCGGCGGACGCGGTGTTCATCGCCCTGCACGGTGCGACCGGCGAGGACGGCGCCCTCCGCGCGGTCCTCGACCTGGCCGGCGTCCCCTACGTCGGGTCCCCGGCTGCGGCGTGCCGGCTGGCATGGGACAAGCCGGCGGCGAAGTCCGTCGTGCGCTCGGCGGGGGTCCCGACGCCGGACTGGGTGGCCCTCCCGCACAGCACCTTCCGCGAGCTCGGTGCCGGGGCGGTGCTGGACCTGATGGTGGTGCGGCTCGGCCTGCCCCTCATGGTCAAGCCTGCCTCGGGCGGCTCGGCGCTCGGGGTGCAGAAGGTGAGCAACGTCGAGGAGCTGCCCGCCGCGATGGTCAGCTGCTTCGCCTACGGCGACACCGTCATGGTCGAGCGCTACATCGAGGGCATCGAGCTGGCGATCTCCGTCGTCGACCTGGGGGAGGGGCCGCAGGCGCTGCCGGCGGTCGAGATCGCGCCGGCGTCGGGCGTCTTCGACTACACGGCGCGGTACACCCCCGGCCTCACGGAGTACCACGTCCCCGCCCGGGTGCCCGCGGATGTCGCCGCCCGCGCGGCCGAGCAGGCGGTGCGGGTGCACCGGGCCCTGGGTCTGGCCGACCTCTCGCGCACCGACGCGATCGTCTCGCCGGACGGGGAGGTCCACTTCCTCGAGGTGAACGTCTCCCCGGGCCTCACCGAGACGTCCATGTTCCCGATGGCGGTGGAGGCGGCTGGTCACGAGCTCGGCGAGGTGCTCGCCCAGCTGCTGGCTCGCCGGGCGGCCGTCGCGCGCTGAGTCGAGTCGCATCGACAGAGGAAGGCCCTGTTCCGTCAGTGACGGAACAGGGCCTTCGTTGGAGTGTCGCCCTCTCAGGCGTCCGGACGCCGTCCGGTGATCTCGGGCGCCATGAGACCGATGATCCGCTGCAGGTCGTCGACCGAACCGAACTCGACCACGATGCGTCCCTTGGCTCGCCCGATCTGCACCTTCACCTTCGTCTCGAAGACGTCCGAGAGCCGGCCCGCCAGGTCCTCGACACCGGGCGCGGTGATGTTGCGGGTGCGTCGCTTGGCGGTGGGCTGCTCGGCGGCCGCCATCGCGACCGCCTCCTCCGTGGCGCGGACGGACATCCCCTCGGCGACGATGCGGGTGGCCAGTGCGTCCTGCGCGTCGGCGTCGGCCAGGCCGAGGAGTGCGCGCGCGTGGCCGGCGGAGATGACGCCGGCGGCGACGCGGGTCTGCACCTTCACCGGCAGCTTCATCAGCCGGATGGTGTTGGTGACCTGCGAGCGGCTGCGGCCGATGCGGCTGGCCAGCTCCTCGTGCGTCGCCCCGAACTCCTCCAGCAGCTGCTGGTAGGCGGCGGCCTCCTCCAGGGGGTTGAGCTGGACCCGGTGGATGTTCTCCAGCAGCGCGTCCCGCAGCATCGCGTCGTCGGTCGTGTCGCGGACGATCGCCGGCACGGTCTCGAGGCCGGCGGCCCGGGCCGCCCGCAGCCGGCGCTCGCCCATGATCAGTTCGTAGGTGCCACCGCCGTTCTCCCGGACGACGATCGGCTGGAGGAGGCCGAACTCCTTGACGCTGTGGGTGAGCTCCTCCAGCGCCTCGTCGTCGAAGACCTGCCGCGGCTGCTTCGGATTCGGGACGACATCGGCGACCGACACCTCCCGCAACTGGGCTCCGGGCACACCGACGGCACCGTCGGCCGGCGCAACGGGCTCGGCGGCCGACGGGCCGGCCGGGGGAGCGGGGACCAGGGTCACCGTCGGGGCCGGGGAACCGGCCGGCGACGCGCTCCCGGCAGGCGAGGCCGTGGCCGGTGCCGCGGGCGCAGGTGCCGCCGCGGGGGACTCCGCCGGCGGTGCGCTCGTGGGGATGAGGGCCGCCAGGCCACGGCCCAGGCCACCGCGCTTCGACATTGCCGCTCCCTTGTTGACGGTCGGACCGGAGGGCGTGCTCACGGAGTCTCCTGCGTACTGACGGGCTGGGCGGCGACCGGCGGGGCCACCGTTCCGGCCGGGGCGCTCGTGCGGTCGATCGGGGGCAGGTCGACGCCACGCTCGGCCAGCTGGCGCGCCGCCTCGACGTAGCTGGTCGACCCGCGAGACCCCGGGTCGTAGGTGAGCACCGACTGTCCGTATCCGGGAGCCTCGGAGACCCGCACGTTGCGGGGGATCACGGCCGGGAGGACCAGGTCACCGAAGTGGTTGCGCACCTCGTCGGCCACCTGGTCGGCCAGCTTGGTGCGGCCGTCGTACATGGTCAGCAGGATGGTGCGGACCGCGATGCCCGGGTTGAGGTGCTGGCGCACCAGGTCGATGTTGTTGAGCAGCTGCCCGAGGCCCTCCAGTGCGTAGTACTCGCACTGGATCGGGATGAGCACCTCGTCGCCGGCCACCAGGGCGTTGAGGGTCAGCAGGCCCAGGGACGGCGGGCAGTCGATCAGGACGTAGTGCGGTCGCCGCTCCGCGGGGAGCGCGGCCACATAGGCCTCGATGGCACGGCGGAGCCGGTGTTCGCGGGCCACGACGGAGACCAGCTCGATCTCCGCTCCGGCGAGGTCGATGGTCGCCGGGACGCAGAGGAGGTTCGGGCTGGCCGTCGTCGGGTGCACGACCTCCGAGAGCATGCTGTCGCCCACGAGTGCGTCGTAGATCGACGGGGTGCCCACCGTGTGATCCACGCCGAGAGCGGTGCTGGCGTTGCCCTGCGGGTCGAGGTCGATGACCAGGGTGCGCAGGCCGTAGAGCGCCAGGGCCACACCGAGGTTCACCGTGGACGTCGTCTTGCCCACGCCGCCCTTCTGGTTGGCGATGGTGATGACGCGGATGCGGCTGGGCGCGGGGAACGGGTCCTGGTCGGCGGCGTGCAGCACACGCGTCGCGCGGAGAGCCTCCATCGCGATCGGGCTGTCGAAGTCGGCCATCCCACCGGAGGAGGCCGGGGACGACTGGTCGGCTGCGAGGCTGCTGCGCAGCCGCTCCCCCGGGTCGGTCATCGCGGGTCCTTCCTGCCGATCCGTTTCACGTGGAACGCGGTCGGGTGGCTGTATCTGTTCCACGTGGAACAGCGATCGGGCGCTGGATGCGGGAGCGCCGTCACCGGGCTCCACGCGTCATGACCACCACGGTAGTGGCAGCGTCGCCGAGCTCCGCGCCGACGGCCCGCGGATGGACGTTCCGCATGCCGGCCGCCTCCAGCTGGGGAAGCATCGCGGGAAGCTCGTCCAGCGCCCGCGCGCCGACGAGCGCCACGAGCTGGGCCCCCGGGCGCAGCAGCCCACGACACCAGCCGACGAGCCGGGGGAGTGGCGCGACGGCACGCGCGGTGACGATGTCGACCGGGCCGACCGCGGCGACGACGGATCGCTCCTCGGCGCGGCCGCGGACCACCCGCCACGGCAGGCCGCCGGGGGTGGCCAGCGCGGCGACGGCCTGGTCGAGGAATTCCACGCGGCGGGCCATGGGCTCGACCAGCGTCAGCGAGATGTCCGGACGGGCGAGCCCCAGCGGTATCCCGGGCAGTCCCGCCCCGCTGCCGACGTCGACCACCCGGGCGCCCCCGGGAACCGCCTCGGCCACCGCCGCGCTGTTGAGCACGTGCCGCTCCCACAGGCGAGCGACCTCGCGCGGTCCGATCAGGCCGCGGACGACGCCGTCGGTGGCCAACTGGGCGACGTACTGCTCGGCCAGCGGCAGAGCGGCCCCGAAGACCCGCTCCGCCACCGGCGGGGGCGGCGGCGCACCCTCCTGGACCGGGGCGGCTGGGTCGCTCACTTGTCGGGCAGGACCACGACGCGACGGTTCGGCTCCTCGCCCTCGGACTCGCTGCGCACGCCCGGCACCGACGCGATGACGTCGTGGACGACCTTGCGCTCGAACGGGTTCATGGGCGAGAGCCGCTCCGGCTGGCGGCTCGCGGCCACCCGGCGAGCCGTCTCGCCGGCCAGCGCCGTCAGGTCGGCCCGGCGCCGGGCGCGGAACTCGCCGATGTCCAGCATGAGGCGGCTGCGGACCCCGGTGGCCTGTGCCACGGCGAGGCGGGTGAGCTCCTGGAGGGCTTCCAGGGTGGCACCGTCGGGACCGATGAGGTCGGACAGCTTTCCTCCGACGATGGCGACCGAGGCCCGGTCGCCCTCCACGTCGAGGTCGATGTCGCCGTCCTTGTCGAGGATGTCGAGCAGCCGCTCGAGGTAGTCGCCGGCGACGTCGCCCTCCCGCACGAGGAGGTCGTCGTCGCCGTCCGCCTCACCGGTCCCGCGTGCCCCGGCACCGGCGGCGCCGGCGTCCGGCCGTGCCGGGTCACCCCCGGTCCGCGTTCCGGTGCTGTCGGCGTCGCTGTCGGCCTCGCCGGCGGCGTCAGCGGTGAGCAGGGTCGGCTGGGCGCCGTCGGTGGGCTGCTGCGGAGTACTCACGGGGTTCCTCCCAAGTCGGTGCGGGCGGCCGGGCGAACCCGGTGGTCGGAGGGCCGGCGGGCGTCGATGACGACGCCGGGACGGGTCAGCGACGCTTGCGCTTGCCCCGGTTCGGCGGCTGCTGGCCGGCCGCGGTGGCGCCCCCGGCGGAGCCGCCGGTCTTCTTCGCGGGCTTGCCGTCGGACGAGCCGCCGGTGGCCGGTGAGCCGCCGTCGTCCGAGGTGGGGCCGGCCGGCACATCCGGCGTGGCCGACGGGGTGGCTGGGGCCGCAGGGCGCCCACCCTTGGGGCGAACCGGCTTGGCGCCCGGCTTCGGGGCGAGCGCCTTCGGGTCGATGGCGGGCTTCTCGGCGACCGCCTTGGCCTTCGCGGCGTCGGACCCGGGCGGCGGCATCTTCCGCAGGATGAAGAACTGCTGACCCAGCGTCCACAGGTTGTTGGTCATCCAGTAGAGCAAGACGCCGATCGGGAAGAAGAAGCCCGAGACGAACAGGCCGGCCGGCATGACGTACAGCAGGGTCTTCTGCACCATGGCGGCCTGACCCTCGACCGGCCCCGAGCGCGCCATGATCTGCTTCTGCGTGAAGAAGGTCGTGAAGCACATGATCACGATGAGCGCGAAGGCGACGACGCGGATGTTGCCGTAGGAGGCGATCGCGAGGATCGCGTCCTCCTTGGACCCGCTCATGTCGAACGAGGCGGAGATCGGCGCGCCGAACAGCTTCGCCTTGGCGGCCTCGTCGGTCAGCTCGTCGGACCAGCTGTAGAGGCCCTCCTTGCCGGGGGCCAGCCGACGCAGGACGTGGAACAAGGACAGGAAGACCGGGATCTGCGGGAGGATCGGCAGGCAGCCTGCCAGCGGGTTGACCCCGCGCTCCTTCTGCAGGGCCATCATGGCCTGGCTGAGGCCCTGCCGGTCGCTGCCGTACTGCTTGCGGAGCTTGGCCATCTCCGGCTGGAGCTCCTGCATCGCGCGCTGCGACTTGATCTGCTTGACGAACAGCGGGAACAGGATCAGCCGGATCGTCACGACCAGGAACACGATCGCCAGCACCCAGGCGAGGCCGGCCAGTCCCGACTCGGCCGGCGGGTCACCGAAGACGGCATTCCACAGCGAGTGCCACCGGGCCATGACCCAGGAGATGGCGGTGTAGAGCCAGTCAAGCAACGGAGGACTCCTCGTTCGCCCGGCGGAGGTCCGGCGGGGTGGCTCGGTGGGGTCGTCGGGCGGCGGACGGTCCGGACGGCGGCGTCGCCGTGCTGGACGAGCGGCTGCCCTCTTCGGTTCCGGAGCGCGCGCGGAGGTCAGGGACCAGATCGACGCCGCCGGGGTGCCACGGCGCGCACTTGACCAGCCGGCGCACCGCCAGCCACGTGCCGCGCAGGGCGCCGTGCCGCTCGATCGCCTCGGCCGCGTAGGCGCTGCAGGTCGGGTAGAAACGGCACCGCGGAGGCAGCGCGGGGCTGATCACCCGTGAGTAGAAGCGGATGGCCGCGAGGAGCGCACGCCTGGTCATGAGTCGCGGCCCGGCTTCCCGAGCAGCCGTTCCAGCCCCGACACCAGGTCGCGGTGCAGCACGTCGGACGAGGCGGTCGAGGCCTCGGGCCGCGCGCGGACGACGAGGTCCGCAGTGGGCGGGAGGCGGTGCAGCTCCTCGCGGACCACCGCGCGCAGACGCCGGGTCACCCGGTGACGGACGACCGAGTTGCCGACCGACTTCCCGACCACGAAACCGGCCCGGGCACCGGACGGCAGCTCGCCGTCGAGCACGCGGCCACCGCCCGACTGCTCGGGCCGTTCGGGGAGGTAGTGGAGCACCATGGTCGGCCGCCCGGCGCGCCTGCCGGACCGGACGACCGCGGTGAACTCCGGACGCCGGCGCAGGCGTGCCTGCGCGGGCAGCACCTCAGGCGGAGAGCTTCTCGCGACCCTTGCGCCGGCGGCCGGCGAGGATCGCCCGGCCCGCGCGGGTGCGCATCCGCAGCCGGAAGCCGTGGGTCTTGGACCGTCGGCGGTTGTTCGGCTGGAACGTGCGCTTGCTCACGAGGTACTCCTACGACACGACATCGGCGGTGCGCGCCCACCGGTGGGTGGGCGCACGCGGGGCGGTCGGGACGGACGGCGACGTGCCGCGCCCCGACGACCCCGGAAGCTGGTCACTGCACGACGGTCTCACCCCGGCCCCGCCTGCACGGGAGCACCGGGCGGACGGGGACGGCGGGCGGAGCCGTCCACAGACTTCCGCCAGCATAACCGAGGACCCGCCGGTGCCGGGTACCGGTCGGATCGCGACTCCCGATCCTCCACGCCGGACGTGCCCGGTCGGTGACGGCACGCCGGAGGCGACGCGCCCGCCGGACCGGTCGAGCGTTGCCGGGCTGTGGACGGGGCTGTTAGCGTCGCCGTCGCTCCGCGTCGGGCGTCAGGGTCACGGCGCGCGGGCCGACCCCGTCGGTCAACCGGCCGTCGAACCAGCCGTTCATCCGTCAGAACCGGCCTCCGACCTGCAGCGATGTGGACCGGGGCCGAATCGGGTGCGGGGCCCGGCAGCATGCGTGGCCGGCCGTGCACAGCCTGTGGACACCGGTGTGGAATCGGTGCGTCCGCGCATCCACAGCGGGTAGCCCCCGGGGACCACGGGCCGGTGCCGGAAGGCGCCGGCGACCGGGGGACACCGGACGCGCCGGAGCAGCCGGGAACGACGCGGGGTCGTGACCATGGGAGGAAGAATCGGCATGGCCGATGCCACGCTGGACCTGGCGACCGTCTGGGACCAGATCCGCGAGCGGCTGGCGACGAGCCTGTCCCCTCAGCAGAACGCGATGCTGAACCTCACCCGCCCGCTGGGGCTGGTGGAGGACACCGCCGTTCTCGCTGCTCCCAACGAATTCACCCAGACGGTCCTCGAGTCCCGGATGCGCCGGGTGCTGGCCGAGGCGCTGTCCGAGCAGTTCGGCCGCGACATCCGCGTCGCCGTCCAGCTGGAGGACGCGCCGCCGGAGCCGGCTGCCGCCACGCGCGAGGAGGAGCCCACCCGGCGCCCGTGGTCGGCCGCCGAAGCAGCCCTGGAGGCACGGCGGGCCGAGGAGGACCGCGCCAGCCGCGACCGCGCCGACGACGGTCGGACCGCCTTCGGCGTGCGTACCGATGCGGTCGGCTCGGCTCCCTGGGACCGGGAGGCCCCCGACCAGCTGCCCACCGGCGACGACTCCCGGATCCGTGAACTGCGACCGGCCGACCGGGTGCCGGTCGACCGCGGGGCCCCCGAGGACTGGGCGACCACGTGGGGCGCCGACCCGGCGCCGCGTGACTGGGGTGGGTCCGACGACGGGCGCCCGGCCGACGTCCTGCCCTTCGACCTCGACGCACCCACCGGTGAGCAGCGCCCCCGGCCCGTCACCCCCGGTGGCGGCGGACGCGGACGTCGTCCCGAGGCGGGACGCCCCGCGGGCCTGGACCCGGGACTGAACGCGAAGTACGTCTTCGACAGTTTCGTCATCGGCAACAGCAACCGGTTCGCCCATGCGGCGGCCGTGGCGGTGGCCGAGGCGCCGGCTCGGGCCTACAACCCGCTGTTCATCTACGGCGAGTCCGGCCTGGGCAAGACCCATCTGCTGCACGCGATCGGGCACTACGCAGCGCGGATGTTCCCCAACGTCAAGGTCCGTTACGTCAGCACCGAGGAGTTCACCAACGAGTTCATCAACCTGGTGCACTCCGGTCGCGCCGAGGACTTCCGCCGGCGCTACCGCGACATCGACTTCCTGCTGATCGACGACATCCAGTTCCTGGAGCGGGCCGAGCGGACCCAGGAGGAGTTCTTCCACACGTTCAACACGCTGCACAACGCCAGCAAGCAGATCGTGATCACTTCCGACCGCCCGCCGAAGAAGCTCACGACGCTGGAGGACCGGCTGCGCACCCGGTTCGAGTGGGGCCTGATCACCGACGTCCAGGCGCCGGACCTGGAGACCCGCATCGCGATCCTGCGGAAGAAGGCCTGGGGCGAGCGACTGCAGGTTCCCGACGCGGTGCTGGAGTTCATCGCCAGCAAGGTGCAGACCAACATCCGCGAGCTCGAGGGCGCCCTCATCCGCGTGACCGCGTTCGCGAGCCTCAACAAGCAGCAGGTCGACCTGCCGCTGGCCGAGCTCGTGCTCAAGGACCTGATCAGCGACGAGCAGGGCCCGCAGATCACCGCTGCGATCATCATGGCCGCCACCGCCGAATACTTCTCCGTGACGATGGAGGAGCTGCAGGGCACCAACCGCAGCCGCACCCTGGTCAACGCCCGACAGATCGCCATGTACCTGTGCCGCGAGCTGACCGAGCTGTCCCTCCCGCGGATCGGGGCGTCGTTCGGCGGCAAGGACCACACCACGGTCATGCACGCGGTCAAGAAGATCACCAACCTGATGAGCGAGCGCCGCGCCACCTACACCCAGGTCACCGAGCTCACCGCCCGCATCAAGAGCCGCGCCCGGCAGTAAGGGGACCGCACCGCGACCGACGGCCGTCCCCCCGCTGGGCCGAGCCGAAGGCTCCCGTCCTCGAACGGGGGCCTCCGGCCGCGGTGCCCGGGCCCCGGGTCACCGTCCGGGCCCGGTCCGCGGGCGGTCGGGGCAGACCCCGCGGCCGGCCGACCACCCCCCACGTGTCGACTTCTCCACAGCTGTGGGGAACTGTGTGCACGGCGTCGGAGCACGTCACGGGCGGGCAGGACGCGCTTCCCGCCGCGCCGACGGTCGACAGATCGAGAAGTTGTCCCCAGGAATGTGCACAGGTTGGGGAGATCTCGTGCCCGGGAGGTCACGGCGGGTCACCTGACCCGCGTCCAGCTCGAGCCGAGCCCAGGTCGTGCCGACCCCTTGCGCGCGCCCCTGACCTGCAGGTATATGCGCCGATCGGCGCGGACGCCTCGACGGTCGCCGTCCCCGGCCTGCCTGCCTGGGCACGACCTGGGGATCGAGCAGGGAGTCACCGGGGACAGGGAGTGGACGACCACGGACGGCGGTGAACAACCGTCGAGATGTCCACGTGTCGACAACAGGGCAGCGGGAACCGTGCACAGTGGGCCAACAGGCCGATCCGGGCCCTGAGCAGCACGAAGGGGCTCGATCCCCAGCTTCCACACCAGTGATGACGAGGATGAGGGAGTTATCTCGATGATTTCTCGAACCACACTCTGGGTGGGGACGCTCCTGCTGGGAGCTCCAGGACCTGCAGGGAAGCGCCCTGGGAAGGCTGGGCAGGAAGAGGCGTAACCAGCTCATCGAGGGACCGGGGTTTCCCCCCGGGGGACCGCAGCAGGCACGATGAGCACCGCACCGGCACCCGGGCGCACCCGCGTCCCGCCGGCGGTACTTGGACAGCCGTGCCCGCGAGAGGGACGGTCAGCAGAGCTGGGGTGGGTCGAGAGATGAAGTTCCGGGTGGCGCGTGAGGTGCTCGCCGACGCCGTCGCATGGACGGCACGTAGCCTGCCGCCGCGGCCGTCGGTACCCGTCCTGGCCGGGATCCTGCTCGAGGTCGACGGCAACCAGCTCTCGGTCTCCGGCTTCGACTACGAAGTCTCCGCCCGTGCAGAGGTGGACGTGCAGGCCACCGAGGCCGGTCGCGTCCTCGTGCCCGGCCGGCTGCTCGCCGAGATCACCCGCGCGCTCCCGCCGCACCCGGTCGACATCACCGCCGAGGGGCCGCGGCTGGCGATCACCTGTGGCAACGCGCGGTTCAGCCTGCCGACCCTCCCGGTCGAGGACTACCCGTCCCTGCCGTCGATGCCGTCGTCGGCAGGCCTGGTCGACAGCGACGTCTTCGCCGAGGCGGTCGGTCAGGTCGCCGTCGCCGCGGGCCGGGACGACACCCTCCCGATGCTCACCGGTGTCCGGCTGGAGATCGAGGGCGACCAGATCACCCTGGCAGCGACGGACCGCTACCGGCTGGCGGTGCGCGAGTTCGCCTGGCGGCCGGAGAGCTCAGGGGTGTCCGCGGCCGTGCTCGTGCCGGCGCGGACCCTGGCCGACGCCGCCAAGACGCTCACCAGCGGGCCGGAGATCGTGCTCTCCCTGTCCTCCGGCAGCTCCGGCGAGGGCATCCTGGGCCTGTCCGGCAAGGACCGGCAGACCACGACCCGGCTCCTCGACGCGGAGTTCGTCAAGTACCGGGCGATCATGCCGACCGAGTCGCACGCACACGCCACTCTGCCGGTCGGCCTGTTCACCGACGCCGCCAAGCGCGTGGCCCTCGTCGCCGAGCGTGGTACGCCCCTGCGCTGCGAGTTCACCCCGGGACAGGTGACCCTCCGCGCGGGCGGGAGCGACGAGGAGAGCCAGGCCGAGGAGCGTTGCGACGTCGAGTTCGAGGGAGAGCCGCTGACCATCGGCTTCAACCCGACGTTCCTGCTGGACGGCCTCGCCGCGGTGCACACCGAGCGCGCCCGGATGGACTTCACCAGCCCGCTCAAGCCCGCGGTGCTCTCGGGCGTCGACGAGCCCTCGGCCGAGGACGGTCAGCCGACCGAGCGCACCGGCAGCTACCGCTACCTGATCATGCCGGTCCGGCTGCCCGGCTGAGAAAGCACCCCGTCCCCACCCCTCGCAGGCTCGGGGCGGTGCCCTGGACGGGGCCGAGGTGTCAGGACAGCGCCGTCCGGGCACCGCGGACACGGACTTCGCAGGAACGCTGAGAGGGGACGCCGTCGTGCAGCTGGGGCTGATCGGGCTGGGCAAGATGGGCGGCAACATGGCCGAGCGGCTGCGGCGTGCCGGTCACGAGATCGTCGGGTACGACCGTGCGCCGGGCAGGCGGGACGTCGACAGCCTGCCCGCACTGGTCCAGGCCCTGGCCGCACCGCGGGTCGTGTGGGTGATGGTCCCGGCCGGGGAGGCGACGCGGGCGACGGTGAAGGAGCTGGCCGGCCTGCTCGAGCCCGGCGACGTGATCGTCGACGGGGGCAACTCCAAGTACACCGACGACCAGATCCACGACGTGATGTGCCGCGAGAAGGGCATCGGCTACATCGACGCCGGCGTCTCCGGCGGGGTGTGGGGCCTGGAGAACGGCTACGCCCTCATGGTCGGTGGCACCAAGGACGACGTCGCGAAGGTCCAGCCGATCTTCGACGCGCTCAGGCCGCCGGCGCCCGTCGACGAATCCGGCCAGGAGATGCCCGGCGCCGGGTTCGTGCACGCCGGGCCGGTCGGCGCGGGGCACTTCAGCAAGATGGTCCACAACGGCATCGAGTACGCGCTGATGCAGGCCTACGGTGAGGGCTACGAGCTCCTGGCGGCCGTGGACCTGATCGAGGACGTCCCCGGCGTCATCGCGTCGTGGACCCAGGGCACCGTCATCCGCTCGTGGCTGCTGGACCTGCTGGTCCGGGCGCTGCAGGAGGACCCGGCCCTGGAGAAGATCCGTGGGTACGCCGAGGACTCGGGGGAAGGCCGGTGGACCGTGGAGCAGGCCATCGAGAACGCCGTTCCCATGCCGACGATCGCTGCGTCCCTGTTCGCGCGCTTCTCCTCCCGCCAGGAGGACTCCCCCACCATGAAGGCCGTCGCCGCGCTGCGGAACCAGTTCGGCGGGCACGCCGTGCAGGCGGTGCGGGCCCAGGAGGCCGAGAAGCCGGCGTGAGCACGTTGGGACACCCCGGGAAGGACCTCTCTGCCTTCCGCGACTCGACAGCTCGCGGCGGGACCCTGCACCGAGGCCTCCGGACCCTTCGCGAGCTCGGGGCGGGCCCCGGGACGGGGCGGACCCTGGAGGGCGGCCATTCCAGCACCTCACCGCCTCGGCGCTGACGTGTACGTCCGGCACTTGCAGCTCGGGTCGTTCCGCAACTGGGAACGGGTCGACCTGGCCCTCGGTCCCGGGCCCACCGTCTTCGTGGGCCGCAACGGCGAGGGCAAGACGAACCTGGTCGAGGCGGTCGGCTACCTCGCGACGATGAGCAGCCACCGGGTGTCCGGTGACGCCCCGCTGGTGCGGCACGGGGACACCCAGGCGGTCGTGCGTGCGGCGCTGCGCCGGGGCGACCGCGAGCTGCTGGTCGAGATCGAGATCAACCCGGGTCGTGCCAACCGGGTCCGGGTCAACCGGGGACCCCTGCCGCGTCCCCGCGAACTGCTCGGCCTGGTGCGCACCGTGGTGTTCGCCCCCGAGGACCTCGCCCTGGTGCGCGGGGACCCCACCGAGCGTCGCCGGTTCCTCGACGAGCTGCTGGTGACCCGCACCCCCCGGCTGGCCGGGGTGCGGGCCGATTACGACCGCGTCCTCAAGCAGCGCAACGCCCTGCTCAGGACCGCGCGGCTGGCACGGGGCAAGGCGATCGAGACCCTCGACGTGTGGGACGGGCACCTGACCGACCTGGGCGGGCAGCTGCTCGCCGCCCGGCTGCGGCTGATCGCCGATCTCGCGCCGCACCTGGCGCGGGCCTACGCGGACGTCGCGGGCGAGGGGGCGCCCCAGGCCGGTCTGGGCTACTCCTCGACCGTCCCGCCGGCGGGGGACGGCACCGCGGTGCCGCACGGGACCGCCGTTCCGGCGGCCGCGGAGCTGACCGCCGCCATGCGCGAGCGGATCGCGGAGCGGCGGGGCGACGAGCTCGACCGCGGGATGACGCTGGTCGGTCCGCACCGCGACGACCTGGTGATCCAGCTCGGGCCCGCCCCCGCGAAGGGGTTCGCCAGCCACGGCGAGTCCTGGTCCTTGGCCCTCGGTCTCAAGCTCGCCACCTTCGCCCTGTTGAGGGGCGACGGCGAGGACCCCATCCTGATCCTGGACGACGTGTTCGCCACCCTCGACGCCGAGCGGCGCGCGGCCCTGGCGGCCGTCGCCCGCTCGGCCGAGCAGACACTGATCACCGCCGCGGTGATCGACGACGTGCCGCCGGAGCTGCGGGGGGTCCGGGTCGAGGTGGGCGGTGGCATCGCGGTCGTCGTGAAGGACGCCGTCCCGGCCGGCGAGGGAGGCATTCCGTGAGCGAGGAGCGGCCCGCGCGGCCCAGCGACATCGCGCGCGCCGCGCTGGAGGCGGCGCGGGCGGCCTCTGCCGCCCGGCCGGCGCCCACCCGCCGCCGCGTCGCCGGCCCGCGGCGCAGCTGGACGGGGGCCGGGCCCGGCGCCGACGACCCCCAACCCCTCGGCCGGCTGGTGGAGTCGCTGGTCACCGAGCAGGACTGGTCCGAGCGCACCCGGGTCGGCTCGGTGTTCGGGCGCTGGTCGGCGATCGTCGGGGCGGACATCGCCGAGCACTGCCGGCCGGAGACCCTGACCGAGGGGGAGCTCCTGGTGGTCGCCGAGTCGACCGCGTGGGCGACCCAGCTGCGGCTGCTGGCGCCCTCCATCCTCGGCAAGCTGCGCGCCCAGGTCGGCGGGGACGTCGTGACCCGGTTGCGCGTTGTCGGACCGACGGCTCCCAGCTGGAAGAAGGGCCCGCGCTCGGTGCGGGGGCGGGGACCGCGCGACACGTACGGATAGGGGCTTCCCCATGACGGAAGGGCAGCGATGAGCACCCCGCGGGACCGGAACGGTTTCGAAGGCGGCCCGGACGACGGCAGCGGCTGGCAGGAGCCGGGGCATCTCGGTGGCGGCGGACCGGGCGCCGACGAGCCCAACATCGCCGACCGCCGCAAGCGGCCGCGGGACGACGAGCCGGTCGCCGGCAGCGATCCGTGGCAGCCGCCCGGCTGGGACCTCCCGGCAACCACCCCGGATCGAGACCGCCAGCCGCCCGGGGCCGATCCCTCGTGGGCGCCGCCGCAGGCACCACCGGCTGCTCCGGAGCGCCCCCGGGGAGGTCTGTTCGGTTCCCGTGCGCGGGCCCGGGACCCCGAGATGGAGCGGGCCTTCACCTACGAGGGAAACCAGCTCGGGGCGCAGAGCTGGGCTCTCCACCACGGCTGGACCGTCTCCGACGGCAGTGGGCCCGAGGACGCCGTCCTGACCGACCTGCTGGCCACCTGCCCCGTGCGGCCCGGCAAGGAGGCCCGTCCCGCGGGCGTGCTGCGCGGCCGGGCAGGGGCGGTGGAGCTCGTCGCCTTCGACGTCGTCTACCCGTGGGGCCGGGAGTGGGTAGCCAAGTACGCGGTGACCGCGGCTCCGCTGCTGGGCAGCGTGCCGACGCTCCGGCTCTCGCCGGCGCGGCTGTGGAAACACCGCATCGGGGGCCTGCTGCCCGTGGTGAGCGGGAACGCGGACTTCGACCGGCGCTGGCAGCTCCTCGCCGCCGAGGACGGGCCGCAGGTCCGCCGCCTCGCGCAGGACCCCGCGGTCCAGGGACTGCTGCTCGGCACCGACGACGGCGACGAGTTCTGGACCGGCGCCGGCCACGTGGCCGCCGTCCGGCCCGACGGGCACCGCCCGCAGCTGATCGAGCACCACACGCGGTTGCTCACCGCGATCGTCGCCGCGCTCGCCGTCGGCATCTGATCCCGGGCGATCCCCTGACCGGTGACCAGGCGGCGGCCGTCGGGCCCGGCGCGCCGGCCCCGACGGCCGGCCTGCGCGAGCTGCTGCCCCTGCTGCGGCCGCACCGGCGCTCGCTCGCGCTGGCCGCCGCGCTGTCGCTGGTCGCCGCGGGCGGCGCCCTGGCCCAGCCGGCACTGGTCGGCCGCGTCATCGACGTCGTCGGCTCGGGGAGGCCCCTGGGGCCGGCCGTCGCGCTGCTCGTGGTGGTCCTGGTCGCCGCCTCGGCGCTCGGTGCGGCGCAGCAGTACCTGCTGCAGCGCACCGCCGAGGGCGTGGTGCTGACGACCCGCCGATTGCTGGCCGACCGCCTGCTGCGGCTGCCCGTCGCGGAGTACGACCGCCGGCGGACCGGCGACCTCATGTCCCGCGTCGGTGCCGACACCACGCTGCTGCGCGCCACCGTCACGTCCGGGATCGTCGAGGTGGCCGGCTCCGCGGTGGTCGGCATCGGCGCGCTGGTCGCCATGGCGCTGGTCGACGCCTGGCTCCTGCTGCTCACCGTGGCCGCCGTCGCGGTCGGGGCGACCACCGCCGTCCTGGCCTCGCGCGGGGTGCGCCGGCTCTCCCGGGAGGCGCAGGAGGAGGTCGGGGCCATGACCGCGGCGGTGGAACGGGCCCTGTCGGCGGTGCGGACCATCCGCGCCAGCGGCGCCACCGCCCGCGAGGTCACCGCCGTAGGCGAGAGCGCGGTCCGGGCCTACCGCTCCGGCGTCCGGGTGGCCCGGCTCGAGGCGCTGGTCTCGCCCGCCGGATCGGTCGCCGTCCAGGGGGCGTTCCTCGCCGTCCTCGGCGTCGGCGGCTACCGCGTCGCGCAGGGCTCGATCAGCGTCGCCGACCTCGTCGCGTTCATCCTCTACCTGTTCCTGCTGGTCATGCCGCTGGGTCAGGCGATCGCCGCGTGGACGCAGCTGCAGACCGGGCTCGGTGCGCTGGCGCGGATCCAGGAGATCCTCGGCCTGCCGCCCGAGGACGACCAGCGCCCGGAGCGACCGGCGGCGGTCGGGACGCCTGCGGTGCCGGTCCGGCCGGTGCCCCTGCTCGAGCTCGACGACGTCTGGTTCACGTATCCCGACGGCACCGAGGTGCTCCGCGGGGTCTCCCTGCAGGTCCCCGAGGGCAGCCGCGTCGCGCTGGTAGGTCCCTCCGGGGCGGGGAAGTCGACGGTGCTCGCGCTGATCGAGGGGTTCTACCCCGTCACGGACGGGACCATCCGGTGGCGGGGCACCGACGTCCGGGAACTGCCCCGGGCCGCCCTGCGCGCCCGGCTCGGCTACGTCGAGCAGGAGGCTCCCGTGCTCGCCGGCACCGTGCGGGACAACCTCCTGCTCACCCGCCCGGAGGCCACCGATCCCGAGCTGTGGGCGGTCCTCGCCGACGTGGGGCTCACCGACGTCGTGCGGCGCTCCCCCCGCGGGCTCGACGTGCCGGTGGGCGACGAGGGCGTCCTCCTGTCCGGCGGCGAACGGCAGCGGCTGGCCATCGCCCGGTCGCTGCTGGCGCGTCCGCAGCTGCTGCTGCTCGACGAGCCGACCGCGAGCCTGGACGCGCGCAACGAGGGCCTGCTCCGGGACACCCTCGCGGCGGCCGCGGCCGACCGCGCCCTGCTGGTGGTCGCCCACCGGCTGTCCACCGTGCTCGACAGCGACGAGATCGTCGTGCTGGACGGCGGGCGGGTCGTGGCCCGCGGGACCCACGACGAGCTGGTGGAGAGCAGCCCGCTCTACCGGGAGCTGGCCACCGCGCAGCTGCTCGTCTAGAGAGGATCACTCCCTCCCCGCCCCTCGCGAGCTCGGCGCGGGCCTGGAACGGGGCCGTTCCAGCACGTCACGGGGCTCGGGGGGCCCTGCGGGACGGCCGGGACCGCGCCCGCCGCTGCCCGTGTCAGGTCCGCTGCTCGGCCGCGCGGGTGATACCGCGCAGCATCCCGCCGAAGACGAAGCCGTGGAAGACGGCGACCGCCCACCAGTAGGCGTGCCCGGCCAGTCCGCGCGGGGCGAAGGTCGCCCGCTGCCGCAGCACGGTGCGCGTGTTCCCGGCGCCGTCCCCCGGGTCGTCGTGTTCCACGTGGAACTCGAGCCAGGCGAGCCCGGGCAGCCGCATCTCCGCACGCAGGCGCAGCAGGCGACCCTCCGCCAGCTCCTCCACGCGCCAGAAGTCGAGGGCGTCGCCGACGTAGAGCTCGTGCGCGTCCCGCCGTCCTCGGCGCAGGCCGACCCCGCCGACCAGCCGGTCCAGCCACCCGCGCACCTCCCAGGCCAGCGGGAAGGAGTACCAGCCACGCTCCCCGCCGATGCCCTCCACGACCCGCCACAGCGCCTCGGGCGTCGCCGTCGTCGTACTGGTCCGCTCGTCGACGTAGAGGCTGCCGCCGGCCCAGTGCGGGTCGCTGGGCAGCGGGTCCGACGGAGCTCCGGGCACGGAGGCGCCCGACCATCGGGTCGCGACGGCGGAGTGCCGGACCCGGGCGACGGCCAGCCGCACGGCCTCGTCGAAACCGAGCAGCCCCTCGGGTGGATCGGGGACGTACTCGGCAATGTCGTGCTCACGGCAGACGACGGTGTTGCGCAGGGACTCCACCAGCGGCCGGGCGATGCCGGCCGGAACCGGGGTGACCAGGCCGACCCAGTGGCTGGAGAGCGACGGCGTGAACAGCGGGACCGGCACGATCCGGCGTCGGGGGAGACCTGCGACGGCTGCGTACCGCTGCATCATCTCGGCGTAGGTCATGACGTCGGGCCCGCCGATGTCGAAGCCCCGGTGCACCGACCCGGGTAGCCGCGCGCACCCGACCAGGTAGCGGAGGACGTCGCGGACGGCGATCGGCTGGATGCGGCTGTGCACCCATCGGGGCGTCACCATCACCGGCAGCCGCTCGGTGAGATAGCGCAGCATCTCGAACGAGGCCGATCCCGAGCCGAGGACGACCGCCGCGCGCAGCACGGCCGTGGGCACGCCGGAGGCCAGCAGGATCTCGGCCACCTCGGTGCGGGAGCGCAGGTGCGGGGACAGCTGCTCGCCGCGCGGCTCGAGCGCGCCCAGGTAGACCAGCCGGCCGACGCCGGCCTCCCGTGCGGCCCGGGCCATGACGCCGGCCGTCACCCGGTCGGTCGCCTCGAACTCCGGGCCCGATCCCAGCGCGTGGATCAGGTAGTAGACGACGTCGGATCCCGCGCACGCCCGGGCCACCTGATCCCGGTCCGCGGCGTCGCCCGGGACCACCTCGACCTGCCCGGCCCAGGGCCGGTCCCGCAGCCGCTCGGGGGAACGGCTGAGCACCCGGACCCGGTGCCCCGCGGCCAGCAGCTCCGGGACCAGCCGGCCGCCGATGTAGCCGGTGGCGCCGGTGACCAGACAGGTGAGCGGCGCCTCCGGCGCGGGGCCGGGGGGACCGGTGGGACCAGGGGCGGGCATGACCCGAGTGTCCGTTCGCCGGGGAGGTCCCGCCGGGTGGCCGGGCATCGAGGCGCCAGCCCTCCGAGGACGGCGTGTCCGTCCTGGGGGCAGCACCGGTGGTGGCAAAGGAGCCCGAAGGGGCTCAGACACGGCGTGAGGGCGTGGACGGCGGCATTCCTGTCGGTGGACCCGGTATCCTGGAGAGCAGAAACCGCCAGCAACCGGCCCAGCGTCGTTCTGCGCCCCTGAAGCGCAGTTCCGTTCTGCGCCGTCGCGCTTCCTCGTCAGTATCGGGGAGCCGCGTGCCGGTTGCGCGAAAGGAAGGCCCCACGTGGTCGCTCGACCGAAGACCAGTGCGCCGGAGAACGCCTACTCCGGCAGTTCCATCACCGTCCTCGAGGGTCTCGAGGCGGTGCGCAAGCGCCCCGGTATGTACATCGGTTCCACCGGTGAGCGGGGCCTGCACCACATGGTGTGGGAGGTCGTGGACAACTCCGTCGACGAGGCCCTGGCCGGTCACTGCGACACCGTGCGGGTGACCCTGCTGGCCGACGGCGGCGTCCGGGTCGAGGACAACGGCCGCGGCATCCCCGTGGACATGCACCCGGTCGAGAAGCGCCCCACCGTCGAGGTCGTCATGACCGTCCTCCACGCGGGCGGCAAGTTCGACGGCAAGAGCTACGCGGTGTCCGGCGGCCTGCACGGCGTGGGCGTCACGGTCGTCAACGCGCTGTCCAAGCGGCTCGACGTCCGCATCTGGCGTGACGGCACCGAGTGGCACCAGTCCTACGACCTGGCCAAGCCGGGCCCGCTGGAGAAGGTCGGCCCCACGAAGAAGCGCGGCACCCAGATCACCTTCTGGGCCGACGGCGACATCTTCGAGACGACGACGTACTCGTTCGACACGATCAGCCGCCGGCTGCAGGAGATGGCCTTCCTCAACAAGGGGCTGACCATCGTCCTGCGCGACGAGCGCCCCGGGCACAGCAAGGTCGAGACCGGCATGGCCGAGGAGATCACCCTCGCCGAGGCCGCTCCCGAGCCGGGCGCCGAGAGCGAGGCCTTCGAGGCCACCGAGATCACGTACAAGTACGACGGGGGCCTCGAGGACTACGTCGCGCACATCAACGCGAAGAAGTCCCCCATCCACCGGTCGATCATCAGCTTCGGCGCCGAGGGCCTCGGCAAGAACGACATGCGGATGTCGGTCGACGTCGCCATGCAGTGGTCCGAGGCGTACTCCGAGTCGGTGTACTCGTTCGCCAACACGATCAACACGCACGAGGGCGGCACCCACGAGGAGGGCTTCCGCACCGCGCTGACCTCGATCGTGAACCGGTACGCCGAGGAGAAGAAGCTCTTCAAGGCCAAGGACGAAAAGCTCACGGGTGAGGACATCCGCGAGGGCCTGGCGGCCATCGTCTCGGTGAAGATCGGCGACCCGCAGTTCGAGGGCCAGACCAAGACCAAGCTCGGCAACACCGAGGTCAAGGGTTTCGTGCAGAAGGTCTGCAACGAGCAGATCGCGCACTGGTTCGAGGCCAACCCGACCGAGGCCAAGACGATCATCAACAAGGCCTCGTCGGCGGCCCGGGCCCGGCGCGCGGCGCAGGACGCCCGGAAGCTCGCCCGCAAGAACCTGCTGAGCAACAACTCGCTGCCGGGCAAGCTCGCCGACTGCCGCTCGACCGACCCGCGCAACTCCGAGGTCTACATCGTCGAGGGCGACTCGGCCGGCGGCTCGGCCAAGTCCGGCCGTGACTCGATGTTCCAGGCGATCCTGCCCATCCGGGGCAAGATCATCAACGTCGAGAAGGCGCGCATCGACCGGGTCCTCAAGAACACCGAGGTCCAGTCGATGATCACCGCCTTCGGCACGGGCATCCACGACGAGTTCGACCTCAGCAAGCTGCGCTATCACAAGATCGTGCTGATGGCCGACGCCGACGTCGACGGCCAGCACATCCGCACGCTGCTGCTGACCCTGCTGTTCCGCTTCATGCGGCCGCTGGTCGAGGCCGGCCACGTCTACCTGGCCCAGCCGCCGCTGTACAAGATCAAGTGGGGCGGCAAGTGGGGTGACCAGTACGCCTACTCCGACCGCGAGCGCGACGCCTTGCTCAAGGCCGGCAAGGAGGAGGGCCGCAAGGTCCGCGACGAGATGATCCAGCGGTTCAAGGGCCTCGGCGAGATGAACGCCACCGAGCTGTGGGAGACCACCATGAACCCCGAGACCCGCATCCTCCTGCAGGTCACCCTCGAGGACGCCGCGACCGCCGACGAGCTGTTCAGCGTGCTGATGGGCGAGGACGTCGAGGCCCGCCGCAGCTTCATCACCCGCAACGCCAAGGACGTCCGCTTCCTCGACGTCTGAGAGAGGCCCCGTCCTCCTCACCGCTCGCGAGCTCGCGGTGAGCCTCCGGACGGGGCCCTCCCCGGCCGGCTCGGTAGAGCGGCCGTCTGACCAGGAACTTCGTCCACCGACTGTGCACCGACCTGTGGAGACCTGAACGTGACCGAGACCCCGCCCCGCGACCGCGTCGAGCCGGTCGACCTCCAGCAGGAGATGCAGCGCAGCTACATCGACTACGCGATGTCGGTCATCGTCGGCCGCGCGCTGCCGGAGGTGCGCGACGGCCTCAAGCCGGTGCACCGCCGGGTCCTCTACGCCATGTACGACCAGGGCTTCCGCCCCGACCGCGCCTACGTGAAGTGCGCGCGCGTCGTCGGCGAGGTCATGGGTAACTACCACCCCCACGGCGACGGCGCGATCTACGACGCGCTCGTGCGGCTCGCGCAGCCGTGGTCGATGCGCTACCCGCTGATCGACGGGCAGGGCAACTTCGGCTCGCCCGGCAACGACCCGGCCGCCGCGATGCGGTACACCGAGGCGCGGCTGACCCCGCTGGCCATGGAGATGCTGGCGAACATCGACGAGGAGACCGTCGACTTCCAGCCCAACTACGACGGCAAGAACCAGGAGCCGCTGGTCCTGCCGGGGCGCATCCCCAACCTGCTCATCAACGGGTCTGCCGGCATCGCCGTCGGCATGGCCACCAACATGCCGCCGCACAACCTCCGCGAGGTGGCCGACGCCGTCTTCTGGATGCTCGAGCACCCCGACGCCGAGCCGGAAGAGGCACTGACCGCCTGCATGGAGCGGATCAAGGGCCCCGACTTCCCGACGTACGGCCTCATCGTCGGACGGGAGGGCATCGAGGACGCCTACCGCACCGGACGCGGCTCGGTGCGCATGCGCGCCGTCGTCACGGTCGAGGAGGACGCCAGGGGCCGGGTGCAGCTCGTCGTCACCGAGCTGCCGTACCAGGTCAACCCGGACAACCTGGCCGAGGCGATCGCCGAGGGCGTCAAGGACGGCCGCCTGCAGGGCATCAGCGAGATCGCCGACGAGTCCAGCGACCGCGTCGGCCGCCGGCTGGTCATCACCCTGCGCCGCGACGCCGTGGCCAAGGTCGTGCTCAACAACCTGTACAAGCACACCCAGCTGCAGACCTCCTTCGGCTGCAACATGCTCTCCATCGTCGACGGCGTCCCGCGGACGCTGCGGCTCGACGAGCTGGTCCGGCTCTACGTCAACCACCAGATCGACGTCATCCAGCGGCGCACGCGCTACCGGCTGCGCAAGGCCGAGGAGCGCGCGCACATCCTGCGCGGCTGGGCCAAGGCGCTCGACCAGCTCGACGCGGTCATCGCGCTGATCCGGAGCAGCCCGTCGGCCGACGAGGCCCGGACCGGTCTGATGGAGCTGCTCGACGTCGACGAGATCCAGGCCGTCTCGATCCTCGACCTGCAGCTGCGCCGGCTGGCCGCCCTCGAGCGGCAGCGGATCATGGACGAGCTGGCCGAGATCGAGGCCCGGATCGCCGACCTGCAGGCCATCCTCGCCTCCCCCGAGCGGCAGCGGCAGATCATCCGCGACGAGCTCGGCGAGATCGTGGAGAAGTACGGCGACGATCGCCGCACCAAGTTCGTGGCGAACGAGGGCGACGTCTCGATGGAGGACCTCATCGCGGAGGAGGAGGTCGTCGTCACCATCACCCGCACCGGGTACGCCAAGCGGACCAAGAGCGACCTCTACCGGTCGCAGCGCCGCGGCGGCAAGGGCGTGATGGGTGCGGCCCTCAAGCAGGACGACATCGTCGACCACTTCTTCGTGGGGTCCACCCACGACTGGATCCTGTTCTTCACGAACAAGGGCCGGGTCTACCGCGCGAAGGCCTACGAGCTGCCGGAGGCCAACCGCACGGCCCGCGGGGCGCACGTGGCCAACATCCTGGCGTTCCAGCCCGACGAGCGGATCGCCCAGGTCATGCAGATCAAGGACTACGGGGTGGCCCCGTACCTCGTCCTGGCCACCGCGAACGGGCAGGTGAAGAAGACCCGCCTGACCGACTTCGACTCCCCGCGCAGCGGCGGCGTGATCGCGATCAACCTGCGGGAGAACGACGAGCTCGTCGGTGCCGCGCTCATCGACGCGGACTCCGACCTGCTCCTGGTCACCCGGAAGGCCATGTCGATCCGGTTCAAGGCCGACGACGCCGCACTGCGGCCGATGGGGCGCGCGACCGAGGGTGTCCGGGGCATCTCGCTGGCCGACGACGACCGGCTGCTGTCGATGATCGTCGTGCAGGAGGGCGTCGACGTCCTGGTGGCGACCGAGCGCGGGTACGCCAAGCGCACCGGTATCGAGAACTACCCGAACCAGGGCCGGGGCGGCAAGGGCGTGCTCACCGCCGACCCGAAGGCGCGCAAGGGCGCTCTCGTCGGCGCGCTGGCGGTGACCCTCGGCGACGAGCTGTACGCGATCACCTCGGGCGGCGGCGTGATCCGGACGCCGGTCAACGGCGTGCGGCACAACAAGGACCGCGCCACGATGGGCGTCAAGCTCATGAACTTGCCGGAGGACGTGTCCATCGTGGCAATCGCCCGTACGACGGACAATGACGAGCCCGACGCCTAATCTGAGCGCAGATGGCAGCGGAACCGGTCAGGTCCCGCTGGGGAGCGGCCTGCGCCGCCCGGAATTGGGGAGACTGGCATGAGCGACCGGACGCACGGTTCGGTGCGCACCGAGGCCCCGGCCGGGGAGGCCACCCCGTCGGACGGCGCGGCCGCGAGCTCGTCCCCGCCGGTCTCGGCCACCCAGGCCATCCCGACGACGGGCAGCCAGCGCGCCCAGGCGCCGGCCACCGGCAGCACGCCCACGGGTGCCACGGTCGCGGGTTCGCCTGCCGCGGCTGCGCCGGCCGCTCAGCCCACCGGCGGGCCCCCCGGAGCCCCGCCCGTGCCTCCGGTCACGGGGAGCGCGCCGGCCGCGCCGGAGACGGCCAAGGGCCCGACAGACGGCGGCGCGGCATCCGGCCGGGGCCGTGCCCGCGGCGCCTCGCGGCCGGGCGGTCGGGGCCCCCGGCGCGCCCGGCTGCAGCTGCGGCACATCGACACCTGGTCCGCGCTGAAGATCTCGCTGGTCTTGTCGATCGCCTTGTTCTTCATCTGGATGGTGGCCGTCGGCGTCCTCTACGGGGTGCTCAACTCCCTCGGCGTCTTCGACACGGTCAACACGCTGTTCGGCCAGATCGGGTCGGCGTCGGGTTCGGAGGACACCGGCGACGTCGTCACCCCGGGCCTGGTGTTCGGCGGTGCGGCGGTCATCGGCGCCATCAACATCGTGCTGATGACGGCGTTGTGCACGGTGGGCACGTTCATCTACAACCTGTGCTCCGACCTGGTGGGCGGCCTGGAGCTCACGCTCTCCGAGCGCGACTGAGAAAGAACCTCTGGAAGGACACCGTCGCCCCCCACCACTCGGAGGCTCGCGGTGGGCCCCTGCGACGAGGCCGCCTGCCTCGCACGCTCGGGGCGAGCCCGTGGACGGGGCCGGGGGCCTGCGCGTGACCCTCCGGGTCCCACTCGGCGTGAGGCTCCCCCCTCCCGCCGGTCAGGAATCGGGGGAAGGTAAGCTGTGCGAGGTTCACGGGCCTGTAGCTCAGGCGGTTAGAGCGCATCCCTGATAAGGATGAGGCCGGAGGTTCAAGTCCTCCCAGGCCCACCCGTGTGCCAGTTCGTCGGATGCACAAGCCTCCGGCGCCGAACGCCGTAACGGTCACCGTCCCGGCGGTGCGCCGAACGGACGAGGAGGTACTCCGCGTGCTGAAGAAGCTGGCCCTGGCCGCCATCGCCGCCGGTGCCCTTGCGGCGGTGCGGAAGCGCTCCGGTGGCAAGGTTGAGGCGGACCTGTGGCACGAGGCCACCCGCGGTCCCGGCGCCGTCAGCACACCCACCGACCGCTGAACCACCCGGGCTGCGCGCAGCCCCGGGGGACGTAGCTCAATTGGCAGAGCACCGCCTTTGCAAGGCGGGGGTTAGGGGTTCGATTCCCCTCGTCTCCACGCCGCACCATCCGGACCGGCTCCTGCCGGACGGCGACGACGTCGGTCCGGGGTCCACGGAGCTGGACGACCCGTGCTGCCGACGTGGGTCATGCCTCCGGACGTCCGGCGACGGGCCGACCGAACGTCACGGCGCCACGGACGGCGGCGGGCGCGCGGTCGAACAGCTCACGGTCGGGGCGGGCCCCCAGGGCCTCGTTCACCGTCGAGAACGCGATCCGCAGCGCGATGTAGAGCGTGAGCGCCGCGATGCGCGCGTCGTCGAACCCGGCATCGCGCAACGCCTGCACGTCCCCGGGATCAGTCGCGTTGGGGTCGTGGACCAGCTTGCGCGCCCAGCGGGCCAGCGCCCGGTCGGTGGGATCGAGCGGCGTGTCGTCCCCCTCGAGCACGGCCGCGGCCGTCTCGGGGTCGGTCTCGCCCGCGAGCCGGGTGCCCCACGCCAGCGCGCAGTGCGGATCCCGCAGGGCCGCGGCCGCCGCCGCCACGAGGACGCCGCGTTGCCGGAACGAGACCCCGGCGGCGTCCGCCGCCTCACCGAGGAGCCGGAAGAGGGCCTCGTGGGCGTCGGGCAGGTGCGCCCAGGCGTGGGAGAGGTTCATGACGTGACCGACCTCCGCCCGGTCCCCGGCGAACAGCCGCTGGGCGCCGGGAGACGGGGCGGCCGGGCGCAGGAAGCCGACGTCGGGCGCGGTCCGGTCGGCATCCATGGGGAGTCCTCCGCTGCTCGGGCTCGGTGCGCGGAACGTAGCGGCTGGGCCGGGCGACCGGCAGGGTCTCTGGACCTACCGGTCGCGCCGTCCGGATCGGTGGCAGAGTGGAGCCCGTGACTGAATCGACCCCCGCCCGCCGCGCGGTGCTGCACACCAACCACGGCGACATCACCGTCGACCTCTTCCCGGACCACGCGCCGAAGACGGTGGCGAACTTCGCCGACCTCGCCGAGGGCCGCCGCGAGTGGACGCACCCGGCCACCCGTGAGAAGACCACCGACCGGCTCTACGACGGCACGATCTTCCACCGCATCATCGACGGCTTCATGATCCAGGGCGGTGACCCGCTCGGGCAGGGATACGGCGGCCCCGGCTACCAGTTCGGCGACGAGTTCCACCCCGAGCTGCAGTTCGACCGGCCCTACCTGCTGGCCATGGCGAACGCCGGCCCGGGCACCAACGGCTCCCAGTTCTTCATCACCGTCGGCCCCACCCCGCACCTGAACCGCCGGCACACCATCTTCGGTGAGGTCGCCGACCAGGCCAGCCGGGACGTCGTCGACCGCATCTCCAAGGTGACGACCGGCCGCAACGACCGGCCCGTCGAGGACGTCGTCATCGAATCCGTCGAGGTGCAGCGCAGCTGACGCCGAACGCCGACGACGGCCCCGTCCCGGGGCCCGCCCCGAGCGAGCGAGGGGTGGGGAGGACGGGGCCCGCCTGCTGCTACCGGCACCCGGACCGGCCGACCGGCATCGTCTGCACGCGGTGCGGCCGGCCGATCTGCCCGGAGTGCATGATCCCCGCCGCGGTGGGGTTCCAGTGCCCCGAGTGCGTCCGGGCGGGAAACGCCTCCGTCCGCGCGCCCCGGCGGACCAGCGGGTTGCGGGTGGCGGGGCGCCGCTGGGGTGCGGTCACCCTCAGCCTGATCGCGGCCAACGTCGCGATGTTCGTCGTCACGGCGGTCTCGGCGGTCAGCGTCGGGAACCCGCCCCTGGACAACTACCTGTCCCCGGTGTTCGGCGACCTGGCGCAGCGGCCGTTCCTGGTGCAGCTCGGGGAGTGGTGGCGGCTGATCACCGCAGCCTTCCTGCACATCGGGCCGGTGCACCTGGCGATGAACATGCTCGCCCTGCTGCTCTTCGGCTCCGAGCTGGAGCACCAGCTGGGCCGGTGGCGGTTCCTGGGGCTCTACCTGGTGGCCGCTCTGGGCGGCGCCACCGCGATCCAGCTCTTCGGCGCCCCGGGCGGCTACGTCGCCGGTGCCTCCACGGCCATCTACGGCCTGCTCGGCGGCCTCGGCGTGCTCATGCTGGCCCGACGGCAGGACGTCCGCGGCCTCCTCACGTTGCTGCTGATCAACGTGTTCATCAGCTTCCTGCCGGGGGTCTCGCTGCTCGGGCACCTCGGCGGGCTGGTCGCCGGCGCGCTCGCGGCCGGCGTCCTCGTGGCGACCCGCCGACGGCAGGGCCTCCAGCTGCCCGGCCTCGCCCTGCTCGGCGTCGTCCTCCTGCTGGTGGCGCTGACCGTGCCGACGATCGCCGTCCTCAGCCTCTAGCGCGGGGTGGGGTCGAGGGCGCGCAGCGCCCGGGCGACCTCCTCCGGATCGGCACCGAGGTCGCGACGACCGAGGACGACCAGCACGCCGTCGTCGTCCGGACCCGGCGCGGTGTCCAGCTCCAGCGTGCGGTTGCGGACGCCGAGCCGCCGGCTCTCCCGTACGCGCACCCGCAGCCGGGCCCACGGCAGGTGGGTTCCCCCGGTGACGTTCCGGACGTCGACGCCGTCCGGGCCCGCGGTCAGGCGGGGCCGGGCCAGGAGGTCCCGCGCCGCGAGGACGAGCAGCAGCGCGGCGCCCGCCCCCACGAGGACGCGGCCGGCGGGGTCGAGGAACAGCACGGCCAGTGCCAGACCGACACCCAGGACCGCCAGCGCGGCCGTCTCGCCGGCCCGGGGTGACCACTGCACCACCCCAGCCTGCCAGCGATCCGGTGAGCCATACCATCGGCTGGGGCGTGGCCGGCCGGCCACGCCGCGACCGTCTCGACGAGGAGATGCTCCATGCGTGATGCCGTCATCTGCGCCGCCGTGCGCACCCCGGTGGGCAAGCGCGGCGGAGGTCTGTCCGGCGTGCACGCCGTCGACCTCTCCGCCCACGTCCTCACCGCGCTGGCAGAGCGTGCCGGCATCGACCCCGGCGTCGTGGACGACGTCTTCTGGGGCTGCGTGAGCCAGGTGGGTGAGCAGACGTTCAACATCGGCCGCAACGCGGCCCTCGCCGCCGGCTGGCCCGAGTCGGTGCCGGGCACCACGATCGACCGGCAGTGCGGCTCCTCCCAGCAGGCGGTCGCCTTCGCCGCGGCCACCGTGATCAGCGGCCAGGCCGACGTCGTGGTGGCCGGCGGCGTCGAGTCCATGAGCCGGGTCCCGATGGGCGCCGCCCGCGGCGACGGATCGGCGGGCAAGCCGCTGGGGCCCCGCTTCCTCGAGCGGTACGACGGCGTCTTCCCGAACCAGGGCATCGGTGCAGAGATGATCGCCGAGCGATGGGGCTTCTCCCGGACCCAGCTCGACGAGTTCTCCCTCGCCTCGCACGAGAAGGCCGCCAAGGCCCAGGCCGACGGCGCCTTCGACGAGGAGATCGCTCCGGTGACGACGCCCGACGGGACGGTCGTCCGGGCCGACGAGGGGATCCGTCCCGGTGGCACCCTCGAGAAGCTCGCCGCGCTGAAGACCCCCTTCAAGGAGGACGGCGTCATCAGCGCGGGCAACGCGAGCCAGATCTCCGACGGGGCCGCGGCGCTGCTTGTCACCACCAGCGACAAGGCCCGGGAGCTGGGCCTGACGCCCCTGGTCCGCATCCACACCACGGTCATGGCCGGCGACGACCCCGTCATCATGCTCACCGCGCCGATCCCCGCGACGGAGAAGGTGCTCGCCCGCTCCGGCCTGCGGATCGGGGACATCGGGATCTACGAGGTGAACGAGGCCTTCGCCCCGGTGCCCATGGCGTGGCTGGCCGACATCGGCGCCGATCCGGCCCGGCTCAACCCGCGCGGTGGGGCCATCGCCCTCGGCCACCCGCTGGGCGGCTCCGGTGCGCGCATCATGACCACGCTCGTGCACCAGATGCAGTCGCAGGGCATCCGCTACGGCCTGCAGACGATGTGCGAGGGAGGCGGCATGGCCAACGCCACCGTGCTCGAGCTGATCGGCTGATCTGCCCGGCTGATCTGATCGGCTGATCTGCCCGGCTACGGGCGACGCCCGCTCCCGACGACCCCCGGCCCCGCGGCCGGGGGTCGTCGTCGTTCCCGGGCCTGTGGATGCCGGGGACCCGCCGGGGACGGAACGGTACCGGCCGCTGTGGAAGACCTCCGCGCCCGCGCTCACCGGCGCGCGTGTACGCGCAGGTCAGCAGGGGTAGAGGCGGGCCGCGGTCACCTGTCGCCCGGTGGATGCATGTCGACACATCCACAGCTGGGTACACAGCTGGGGACAGACTCACACAGGTGTAGTTACTCCGGTGGTGCTCCCGTCACACACGTCTCAGGGAGGGCATCCCCGCAGGTCAGCGCGGTGCGGGTCCGTTCCGTCTCTCCACACGCGGTGGACAACCCTGGGGGTGGAGCGCCATGTCGACCTGTGGACGAAGCATTCGTCTGTGCACAGTGTCCCCAGCCCCGCCCGGCTGCTCACCGGCCGGCGTCGGCCGGGTGGCGGCGCGGCGGCGGAAGGCTCCGTGCCCGGCCCGCGACGACGGAGGCCCCCGTCCCCGGAGGGGGACAGGGGCCTCTGAGAAAGGACCCCCCCTGCACCCACCTCTCGCACGCGCGGGGGCGGGACCCTGCGGGAGGGCCAGGCGTGTCAGCGCCAGCGCATCGACATGACGAGGCCGGCGACCATGGCGCCGAACCCGATCGCGAAGTTCCACGCCGACAGGGACACCATGAAGGGGATGCGGTCGCCGGCCACGTAGTAGACGACGATCCACAGCAAGCCGAGGAGCATCAGGGCGACCATCAGCGGCGCCCACCACCGCGGGCTGGGCTGTGCGACGCGGGCCTGAGCGGACCGGGACTGCAGCACGCCCTCCGGCGGCGTGTAGGCCGACTTCTTGCGCACCTTGGACTTGGGCACCGTGCGGACTCCCTTCCCGGGGCCGGGCTGTCACCTCCGGCCGCAACTGCTCCCAGCCTAAGCTCCCGGGGGAGGGCAGGTGCCGAACCACATGCCGTCGCCCCTGCATCGTCACCCCGAGGAGGTGCCCGTGAGCCGCTCCCTGCTCCGTGGGCCGATCCTCCGGCGGCCCCGCGCCGCAGGCTCCCGCCTCTCGCCCTGGGGCGCTCTGGTGCCCGTGGTGGCCCTGCTGGCCGGCCTGCTGTTCGCCACCTCCGGCCGGACCGCCCAGGGCACGGACCTCCGGGCGGGAGAGGTCACCGAGCTCTCCGAGCTCATCGACCAGCGAAACGCAGTGATCGCCGACCAGGCCGACCAGCTCGGCGAGCTCCAGCGTCAGGTCGAGCGGCTCACCGCGCAGGCCGCCACCCGGAACAGCGACGTCGCGGCCGCCGCCGGCGCCGCCGAGGCCGGCGCGATGTCGGCGGCGCTGGTGCCGCTGACCGGCCCCGGTGTGGTGATCACCCTGGACGACGCCCCGGCCCGTCCCGACGGGAGCCTGCCGGTCAACGCACGCCCCGACGACCTGGTGATCCACCAGTCGGACGTGCAAGCCGTGGTCAACGCCGTCTGGGCGGCCGCGGCGGACGGGGTGGCGATCATGGACCAGCGGCTCATCGCCACCAGCGCCGTCCGGTGCGTGGGGAACACCCTGCTCCTGCAGGGCCGCACCTACTCCCCACCGTTCGTCGTCGCGGCGATCGCCGACGCCTCCGCGGTGCGCGCGCAGCTGGCCGCCTCGCCCCAGGTGGCGGTGTTCCAGCAGGCGGTGGACGCCTTCGGGCTCACCTTCACGGTGCGCGAGCGACCCTCGGTCAGCCTGCCCGCCTACGATGGGCCCCTGGACCTGGAGTACGCCTCCGCCGGATGACCGGCGAGCGTGGGCTGCCGCCCGCCGGGCCGCACGCCGTCGGAGGGAGCTCGAACGCAGTGACGGTTGCAGGAACCGCTGTCGATCGTCCGGTCCTCGTCGTCGACAACTTCGACAGCTTCGTCTACAACCTGGTCCAGTACCTGGGCCAGCTGGGAGTGCGCTGCATCGTCCGGCGCAACGACGCCGTGTCCGTCGACGAGCTCGCCGATCTCGACGTCGCGGGCGTGCTGTTGTCGCCGGGCCCCGGGACGCCGGCCGGGGCGGGCGTGACCGTGCCGATGGTGCGCGCCGCCGCTGGGGCCGGAACGCCGGTGTTCGGGGTGTGCCTGGGGCACCAGGCGATCGCCGAGGCGTTCGGCGCGGAGGTGGTCCGCGCGCCGGAGCTGCTGCACGGCAAGACCAGCCAGGTCGTCCACGATGGTGAGGGCGTGCTCGCGGGGTTGCCCTCGCCCTTCACGGCCACCCGCTACCACTCCCTCGCCGTCGACCCGTCGACCGTGCCCGCCGAGCTGGAGGTCACGGGCACGACCCCGTCGGGCATCGTCATGGCGCTGCGGCACCGGGAGCTGCCGATCGAGGGGGTGCAGTTCCACCCCGAGTCGGTGCTCACCGAGGGCGGCCACCGCATGCTGGCCACCTGGCTGACCACCTGCGGGCTGGCGCCGGACCCCGCGGTCGTCGAGGCCGCCTCGGCCGCCGTGCGGCGGCTGGCGGACGCCGTCACGGCCTGAACCGGCCAGCCGTCACGGCCTCGACCGGCCACCCCGGAACGCGCGGAGGGCCCCTTCCCGATCGGGAAGGGGCCCTCCGCGCGTTCGTCAGCCGGTGGGGGACGGCGAGGGTGTCGCCGACGTCGGCGCGGTCGACGTGGGTGTCGGCTCCGGCGGCGTCGGGACGGCGATCAGCAGGACGATCTCCTCGCCGGCGCCCACCGCGGTCCCCGCGCCCGGCTCGGTGCCGACGACGGTGCCGGCCGCGACGTCGTCCCGCTCGACGCTCTGGTTGACGATCTGGCCGTTGGAGAAGCCCGCCTCGGTGAGCGTCCGGCGCGCCTCGGCCTCGTCTCGGTTGGCCACGTCCGGCAGCCGCACCGTGCCGGTGGAGATCTGCAGCCTGATCGGGGCGGTGGGTGCGGCCTGCGCGCCCTCGTCGGGCGAGACCGCGACGACCGTGCCCTCGTCCTCCAGCGACTCGACCTGGCTGGTGTTGATGCTGGTGAAGCCGGCTTGCTCCAGCGTCGCCCGGGCGCGGTCCTCGTCCAGCCCCACCACGTTCGGGACGCTGACGGTGTCGGGACCGCCGCTGACGACGAGGTCGACCGCCGAACCCTGCTCCACCTGGGCGCCGCTGGCCGGGCTGCTGCGGATGACCAGCCCCTCGGCGACGGTCGCGCTCGCCTCCGTGGTGACCGTGCCCACCTGGAGGCCGGCCTCGGTGATCGCCTGCTCGGCGGCGGCCTGCTCCAGGTTCGCCACCGGCGGGACGGAGACCTGCTGGACCGTGGCCTCCGGGGCGTCGTCGCGGCTCAGCGCGACGGCGACCGCGATCGCGCCACCGAGCAGCAGCACCGCCAGCACCGAGACGATGGCGATGATGCGGCGTCTGCGGCGCTTGCCGGCCTGCTCGTCGTCGTCCCAGCCGTCGTCGTCGTAGGCGCCGCCGCGGGCGGCCGACAGGATCGTGGTCTTCTCGGCGTCGCCCATGACGGGCGTGGCCTCGACCCGCTGCCCGGCCAGCGCGCGGAGCAGATCGTTGCGCATCTCCGCCGCCGACTGGTACCGGTTCGCGGGGTTCTTGCTCATCGCCTTGAGCAGGATCGCGTCCAGCTCCGGCGGGATCGCCGGGTTGATGGACGAGGGCAGCTTGGGGTCCTCGCGCACGTGCTGGTACGCCACGGCCACCGGGGAGTCCCCGATGAACGGTGGGGCGCCGGTGACGAGCTCGTAGAGCATGCAGCCCAGCGAGTAGACGTCGGAGCGGGCGTCGACGCTCTCGCCCCGCGCCTGCTCCGGCGACAGGTACTGGGCCGTGCCGATGACCGCGGCGGTGGAGGTCATCGTCGCCGCGGAGTCCGAGACCGCCCGCGCGATGCCGAAGTCCATCACCTTCACCGTGCCCTGGGGCGTGATCATCACGTTCCCCGGCTTGACGTCCCGGTGCACGATGCCGTTGCGGTGGCTGAAGTCCAGGGCACCGCAGATGTCGGCCGACAGGCTCATCGCGCGCTCGGGGGAGAGCCGCCCCTCGCGGCGGAGGACGTCGCGCAGCGTCTCGCCCTCGACGTACTCCATGACGATGTAGGGGGTCGCGCCCGTGGTGGTCCGGTCCTCGCCGGTGTCGTAGACCGCGACGATGGCCGGGTGGTTCAGCGAGGCCGAGGCCTGCGCCTCGCGGCGGAACCGCACCTGGAAGGACGGGTCACGGGCGAGGTCGCTGCGCAGCACCTTGACGGCGACCTCACGGCCCAGCCGCAGGTCGCGGCCACGGTGGACCTCGGCCATGCCACCGCGGCCGAGGACGCCACCGATCTCGTAGCGCTCGCCGAGCACCTGCGGCGTGGTCATCGACGGTCCTCTCGGGCGGGGCGTTGCGTCGTCCGGGCGAGGGCCTCGGCGAGCGGGCCGGCACCTCGGCGATCGGGGTGTCCGGCGGGCAGGGAGCCGGCGGCGAGCCTATCCGTTCCGCGCGCCCATTCCCGGGAGCCGCGATGGAGCCAGGTCACTGCGCCTCATCGGGCCCGACGGCCCCGTTGTCGTCCGCCGGCGGGTCCACGTCGGGGTCGCCCGTGTCCCCCGGGTCAGCCGGCTCCACCGGCTCGTCGCCCGGCTGCCCTCCGGCGGTCGTGGGGGAGCTGGAGGCCGCGGAGGAGCTGGTGACCGTGGTCTGCGCCGTGGTGGTGGGCGAGGGGGTGGGAGTGGGGGCCGCCGAGGGTGTGGGAACGGCCGACGTGGTGGGTGCGTCCTCCTCGCCTTCCTCGTCGCCGCCGGGCGGGTAGGCCTCCTCGGCGACGAAGAGGGTCACCTCGGTGCCCGGCGCCACCTCGCGGCCCGATGGGTCGAGGGCAGCGACGTCCCCCGCCTCCAGGGGCTGTCCCGCGGCGGCGAGCTGGTCCTCGTCGGCAACCTGGTCGTCGAGGACCACGAGCCCGGCACCCTCCAGCTCCGCCCGGACGGCGTCGGCCGGCCGGCCCACGTACGCGGCCGGGTCGAGCAGGATGGCCGTCGGCCCCGCGGAGGTGCGGGTGGCAGCGGTCGTGCCCCCGGCGGTGCCGCCCTCCTCGTCGTCGCCGCTCCCGAGCAGCAGCCAGGCGCCCCCGCCGAGCAGCAGGACGAGCGCCAGGGCGGCGGCCACCCAGGCCCACGTCCGGCGGTTGCGGCGCCGGCCGGAAGCCGGCTCGTCCTCGGTGTACCAGTCCTCCTCGTCCGCCGGCGGCGCCTGCAGGGGCGGCGTCGGGCCGCCGGGACCGGTCGTGGGGCCCGCCAGGCCGGCTCCGGCGACGGCGGTGGCGCCGGTCGTGGCGATCACCTGGGTGCGTGAGTCGGCCAGCCCACCGCCGGCCACGACCTGGGTGGGCGCCGTCGCCGGACCGGCAAGCGGTGCCAGCGTGCCGCCCGAGGCCACCCGGCGGATCGCCTCGGCGAAGGCGCCGCCGTCGGGGAACCGGTCGGCGGGGTCCTTGGCCAGGGCCCGTTCGATGAGCAACCGGACGGCGGGCGGGATGTGCGCCGGCAGCGGCGGCGGCGGGCGGTTGATGTGGGCCAGGGCGATGGCGACCTGGGAGGCGCCGTCGAAGGGGCGTGAGCCGGTCAGGCACTCGTACCCGACGACCCCGAGCGAGTAGACGTCGGAGGCGGCCGTCACCTCCATCCCCTGCGCCTGCTCGGGGGAGAGGTACTGGGCGGTGCCGACGACCATGCCGGTCCGGGTCAGCGGGGTGGTGTCGCGTGCCTGGGCGATGCCGAAGTCGGTCAGCTTCACCACGCCGTCGGGGCGCACCATCAGGTTGCCCGGCTTGATGTCGCGGTGCACGACGCCCGCCCGGTGCGCCGCGGAGAGCCCGTCGGCGGACTGGCCGAGCACGTGCAGCGTCCAGTCGACGGGGAGCGCGCCCTCCTCGTGCAGGATCGTGACGAGCGGCTGCCCCTCCACGAACTCCATCACGAGGAAGGCGAGCTTCTGGGTGCCGGTGTCGTCGACGGTCTCGCCGTAGTCGTAGACCGAGGCGATGTTCGGGTGCGTCAGGGCCGCGGTGTGCCGGGCCTCGTTGCGGAACCGGGCGAGGAAGCTGGGGTCGCCGGTGAACTCGCTCTTGAGCACCTTCGCGGCGACGATGCGGTCCAGCACCTGGTCGCGGGCCTTCCAGACCTCGCCCATGCCGCCGACGGCGATCGGCGCTGTGATCTCGTAGCGGCCGGCCAGCAGGCTGCCGATGGACAGCGCCATCAGCCCCCCAGCCCGTCGAGGTAGGCCTGCATCACCTGGCGGGCGATCGGGGCGGACCGCTCGCCACCGGTTCCGCCGCCGTTCGCCACGAACACCGCGACGGCGATCTTCGGGTCGTCGGCGGGTGCGAACCCCATGAACCACGTGTGGTCGGGGACGTCCTCGCTCACCTGGGCCGTCCCGGTCTTGCCGGCGACCTGGACGCCCGGGATCCGGGCGGCCCGGCCGGAGCCGTTGGCCACGACGCTGACCATCATCTCGGTCAGCTGGTCGGCGACGTCGGCGGAGACGGGCTCGCGCCACTCCTCCGGCCGGGTGGAGTCGATCACCGTGAGGTCGGGCGCCTGGAGCTCGTCGACCAGGTAGGGCTTCATCTGCACGCCGTCGTTGGCGACCGTCGCGGCGATCAGCGCGGCCTGCAGCGGGGTCATGCGGACGTCCCGCTGCCCGATGGAGGTCTGGGCGAGCGCGGCCTCGTCGGTGATGTCGCCGACCGTGCTGCCCTCCACGCGCAGCGGGATGTCGAACCTCTCGCCGTCCATGCCGAAGGCCTCGGCCATCTCCCGGACGCGGTCCTCGCCGAGGTCCATGCCGAGCTGGGCGAACGCCGTGTTGCAGGAGATGGTGAGGGCCTCGATCAGGGGCTGCTGCCCACTGGGGTCGCAGGCGGTGCCACCGAAGTTGGGGATGGTCCGCGTGCTGTTGGGCAGGGGGAGCTCCCGCGGAGCGGGCACGACGGTCTCCGGCGTGCGCCCGTCCTCGAGGGCGGCGGCGGACACGATCACCTTGAACAGCGAGCCCGGCGGGTAGTTGTCCCCGATGGCGCGGTTGAGCCGCGGGTCGCGCTCGGCCGCCTCCAGCTGCGCCCAGTACTCGCGGATCGCCGCCGGGTCGTGGCTGGACAGCAGGGTGGGGTCGTAGCTCGGTGTGCTGGCCATGCCCAGGATGGCGCCGGTGGTGGGGTCCAGGGCGACGACGGCCCCGGTGACCCCCTCGAGACCGGCCATCGCGGCCTCCTGGACGGCCGGGTCCAGCGTCAGGACGACGTCGCCGCCGGCCGGGTCGCGCCCGGTGAAGAGGTCGGCCAGCCGGCGCAGGGCCAGCCGCCCGTCCGAGCCGGAGAGGATGTCGTTCTGAGCGTGCTCGAGCTGCGAGTTGTTGTAGATCAGCGAGTGGTACCCGGTGACCGCCGCGTACAACTCGCCCTGCGGGTACTGGCGCAGGTACTTCAGCCGGCCGTCCGTCGGCACCGACTCGGCGATCGCGGTGCCGGCGACGACGATCGCGCCGCGCTCCCGGTCGTACTCCGCCGCCAGCACCCGGGTGTTCGACTGGTTGTTGCGCAGCTCGTCGGAGCGCACCACCTGGATGTAGTTGACGTTGACGATCAGCAGCGTGAACAGCACCAGCACGCTGATCGCGACACGGCGCAGCGGGGCGTTCACTGCTGCACCACCTCGGTGGGCGCGTCACCCAGCCGCGGCGGTGCGGCGTGCGGGGTGGCGGGACGGCGGGCGGCGTCGCTGATGCGCACCAGCAGGGCGATCAGGACGAAGTTGGCCACCAGCGACGAGCCGCCGTACGCCAGGAACGGCGTCGTCAGCCCCGTCAGGGGCAGCAGCCCGGTCACGCCCCCGAGGACGACGAAGACCTGCCAGGCGACGGCGAAGGCCAGGCCCGCGGCCAGCAGCTTGCCGAAGGCGTCGCGGACGACCAGCGAGGTCCGCAGGCCGCGCTCGACGAGGATCAGGTAGACCAGGATCACGGCGACCAGGCCGAAGAGCCCGAGCTCCTCGCCCACCGCCGAGGCGATGAAGTCGCTCTTGGCGACGGGCACCTGGTCGGGCCGGCCGCCACCGAGCCCCGCGCCGAAGAGGCCTCCGGTGCCCAGGCCGAACAGCGACTGGACCAGCTGGTAGCCCGCGCCGTCCTGGTAGGCGAACGGGTCCAGCCACGTGTCCACGCGGGCGCGGACGTGACCGAAGATCTGGTAGGCGATGAAGGCGCCGCCCGCGAAGAGCCCGACGCCGATCAGCAGCCAGCTGGAGCGTTCGGTGGCGACGTACAGCATCACCACGAAGATGCCGAACAGCAGCAGCGAGCTGCCCAGGTCGCGCTCGAAGACGAGCACCAGGATCGACAGCACCCAGGCCAGCAGCACGGGCCCCAGGTCGCGGCCGCGAGGCAGCTCGATGCCGGCCACCCGGCGGCTGGCCAGGGCCAGGACGTCGCGCTTGTCGACCAGGTAGGCGGCGAAGAAGACGACGAGGCAGATCTTGGCGAACTCCCCCGGCTGGATGGAGAAGCCGGCCACGCGGATCCAGATCTTGGCCCCGTTCACCTCCGACAGGGAGGCGGGGAGCAGCGCCGGCAGGGCCAGCAGCGCCAGCCCGCCCAGGGCCAGCGTGTAGGCGTACCGGGAGAGGGTGCGGTGGTCGCGGACCACGACCAGGAGCGCGACGAACAGGGCCACCCCGAGCGTCGCCCAGACCAGCTGGACCGGGGCGTCCTCGCGGGTGACGGTGCTGTCGACCTGCTCGGCGGCGAGGTCGAGCCGGTGGATGAAGGTGAGTCCCAGCCCCACCAGCAGGGCCACTGCGGGCAGGAGCAGGGGGTCGGCGTACGGGGCCCACTTCCGGATCACCAGGTGCGCCACCACCCACAGGGCGGTGATCCAGGCGCTGAAGGCGGCCATCTCCGGGCGCAGGGAGCCGGTGATGGTGAGGTCGACCATGCTCTGGGCGACGACGGTGATCAGCACCGCGAAGGCGAGCAGCGCGGCCTCGGTGCCCCGCCGCTTGGGCGGGGCGGACCCCACCGCGGACGCCCGGGGGTCGGTCGTGGGACCGGACATCAGTCGGCCTCCCGGCAGTCCGTACCCGGCTCGGGCGACGCCGTCGGCCGGGCGGACGTGGTCGGTGCCGGATCGCCGCCGTCGGGAACGGATGGCGTCGGCTCGGGGGCGGCCGTGGCTTCGGGCGACGGTGCGACGGGGGGCGGGGCGAAGGGCGACGGGGTGGGCGACGGCGTGGGCGACGCGGTGGGTGAGGGCTGGCTGGAACCGGTGGTCCGGCACAGGGGCAGCCGCTGGTCCCGCAGGGCCTGGAGGATGCGATCGGCGTCGGCCGCGTCGTCGGCGGTGATGCCGCCGCGGACCCGGCTGCGGGCCGCGGGCGTGAGGTCGGTGAGCGCCATGTCCGTCGCCCGGTCCAGCTCGAACAGGTCGAAGCCGACGATGGACACGTCCAGACCGCGGAAGACGGCGACCTGCTCCTCGGGGCCGCTGGCGTCGACACCGACGAACCAGTGGCCGAGGGCCCACACGTACGTACCGACCGCTCCCGCCGCGACCACGACGAGCGCTGCCACCGCCACAAGGAGAAGTCGTAGCGGGCGGCGGCGGGCGGGGGGGCCGCCGCCCGTCGGCGGTGTGGGTGGGGGCGGGGGTGGGGGCTGCGGATCGGCGAGCGCCGCACGGCCGGCGGCCGAGCGGGGGTCGACCTGCCGCTGGCCGACGTTGTCACCGGCGGCGCCGTCGATGACCGGGTCCACCCGGCCGCGGCCGCCGCTGTCCTCGACGACGTCGGCGACGATGACGGTGATGTTGTCGGGGCCACCGCTGCGCAGGGCCAGCTCGATCAGCCGGTCGGCGGTCGACTGCGGGTCGGGGTCCTTGAGGGCCTCGGCGAGGGTCTCCTCGCTGACCACGCCCGAGAGCCCGTCGGAGCACAGCAGGTACCGGTCCCCGGCGCGGGCCTCGCGCATGGAGAGGTCCGGCTCGACGTCCTGCCCGTTGAGGGCGCGCAGCAGCAGGGAGCGCTGGGGGTGGCTGTTGGCCTCCTCCGCGGTGATGCGGCCGTCGTCGATCAAGGTCTGCACGAACGTGTCGTCGTGGGTGATTTGCGACAGCTGCCCGTCGCGCATGAGGTAGGCGCGGGAGTCGCCGACGTGGCAGAGGGCCAGCCGGCCGCCGGCGAAGAGGATCGCCGTCAGCGTCGTCCCCATGCCCTCGAGGTGCGGCGACTCGCGGATGACCTCGCGCAGGTGCTCGCTGCCCTCGAAGACGGCCTGGCGGAGCGCCTGGAGCATGTCCCCCGACGGCGCGTCGTCGTCCAGGTGCTCCAGCGCGGCGATGACCACCTTGCTGGCGACGTCGCCGGCCGCGTGCCCGCCCATGCCGTCGGCCACGGCGAGCAGCCGCGGCCCGGCGTAGACGGAGTCCTGGTTGTTGCCGCGGATCAGCCCGCGGTCCGAGCGCGCCGCATAGCGCAGAACGAGGCTCACGCGTCCACCTCGCCGGCGCTCGGGGGGCGCATGCGCCCGGATGCTGTCCTCTGGGAGGAGCCGACACGCGTGCTCACGTACGCAGCTCCAGGGCAGTCTGCCCGATGCGGATCGGCTGACCGGGACCGACCAGGAGCGGACCCTGCACCCGCTGCTGGTCGAGGTAGGTGCCGTTGGTCGAGCCGAGGTCCTCCACGTACCACTGCCCGCCCCGGTTGGTCAGCCGCGCGTGCCGCGAGCTGGCGAAGTCGTCGGTGAGGACGAGGGTCGAGTCGTCGGCCCGGCCGATCAGGATCGGCTGGTCACCGAGCGTGATCTTGGTGCCGGTCAGCGGGCCGGCGGTCACGACCAGCGTCTTGGGTCCGCGGTGGCCTCGCTTCCTGCGGGTGACCGCGGGGGCCCGGGGAGGAACCGAGGTCACCCGTCCCGCGCGGCCGCCGAACAGGTCCGCCCGCACGACCCGGAAGGCCGCGAAGATGAACAGCCAGAGCAGCAGCAGGAACCCGAAGCGGAAGACCTGCAGGACGATCTCGCTCACGCAGCGATCAGCCCGCTCACCGGGTCTCCTGCCGGTAGACCAGCACGGAGTGCCCGATCCGGATGACGTCCCCGTCGGCCAGAGCCTGGCGGGTGACCCGCCGGCCGTTGACCAGCGTCCCGTTCGTGGACCCCAGGTCCTCGACGGTGGCGGTGCCGCCGTCGAGGACGACGTCGACGTGCTTGCGGCTGACCCCCGTGTCCGGGAGCCGGATGTCGGCCTCGGTGCCGCGGCCGATGACGTTGCGGCCGGTGGACAGCTCGTGCCGGGTCCCCGGGCCGTCGACGACCAGCACGTGGGTGACGCCGGTCCGGTTGCCGGCCCGGCCGACCATGGAGGGGCCCTGCTTGCCGGTGTCGGTGGCGACGCGGCCCCGCAGCGGGGGCAGGGGCGGCAGCGGCGGGTGGCCGGGTGCCGGCGCGCCGCGCGGAGGAGCGGCGACGGCGAGGTCCTCGCGCGCGGGCGGACGGGCCGGGTCGGCGACGTGCGAGCTGACCTCGAAGACGCCCGTCGGGAGTTCGGCGTCCTCCTCGAGCCGCACGGTGACCTTGTCGAAGACCTGGTAGCCCTCGTCGTCGATGTGCTCGGCCACCATGTCGGCGAGCTCCTCGGCCAGCTGGTCCGACCACTGCCCGAGATGCTCGAAATCGGTGCGCCCGAGGCTGACCACGTAGACGTTCGGCACCAGCACGCGACCCTCGCCCATGATCGAGCGCTGCTCGTCGGCCTCGCGCTGGAGGGCCTTCGCGATCTCGGCCGGGTGCACCTTCCCCTTGAAGATGCGGGCGAAGGCGAGCCCCACCATGCCCTCGAGTCGTCGCTCGAAGCGCTGCAGCACGCCCACAGTCGCTCCTTTGCGCTCGCCTGTTCGTCCCGATGTGCCAACCGTGATCGTAGCCGGGTCCCGCACCCGCGACCGGCCAGGAACTCGCCAGCAACTCGCCGAGGCCCCCGCACGCGCCCGGGGAGCCTCCGGAGGAACGGTGTTCCGGGGGCGACGACCCACCCCCCGCCGGAGCCACGGCTTCCGGCTGCTAGTGTCGTCGCTCGCCAGGGCAAGTGGCGGAATGGCAGACGCGCACGGTTCAGGTCCGTGTGTCCGAGAGGACGTGGGGGTTCAACTCCCCCCTTGCCCACCCAGAGCGTGCGGACGAGGTGTCGTGCCGAGCGGAGCGCCGCAGGCGGCCCGCGTTCCCTCCGGCCTGCCGACTGCCGATGACAGGAGCATGCGCTCCCGTTCCGTCGCCATCGCCCTCGTCGCCGCCGTCGCCGGACTGACCGTCTCGGCCGCCCGTCGCCGGCTCGCCGCGCGCCGTCGGCCGCTCGCCACGGCGCCCGCGACCACCGCACCGGTCACCGGCGCGTCCCTCACCGGCGCGCCCCGCACGACTGCACCGGCCGCCGTGGTCCCGGCACGTGACGCCGTCGTCCTGCCGTTCGCGCCGCGAGCGGCGGCCGCGCCGGTCGCCGAGCGTCCCGCGGCGCCGGCCCGCTGCGGGGACAGCGGCGGACGGACGAAGGCCGGGACGCCCTGCGCCGCCCGCGCCACCTCCCAGGGACGCTGCCACCACCACCGCGTGGCCGCCTGAGGGCTGCCGATCGGGCGCCGGTCGGACTCATCCGGGCAGCCGGCGCTGCTCCGGTCCGTCGTCGTCGCCGCGGCCTCGGGTGAACGTCTGCGCGAGCAGCACCGCACCCCAGGGGCCGATGACCCAGATCGGCCAGAAGTAGTGCAGCTCCCAGCTGGCCAGTGACGTCGCGGCCCAGATCGTCACCACGATCAGGGACGTGGTCAGCCACGACCGCCAGGAGTGCGGATCCGCGTCCCAGCCGCCGTGCGTGTCGACCGGTGACGGCGTCGCGCGGGCAGCCGGCGGTGCGGGCCGGGGAGCGGGAACGGTCGCCGGGAGGTCCGCGGTGAGCTGGTCGAGCTCGCCGTAGGTCCTGGCCGCGTACGCCCGCGCCAGCCGCTCGTCGTACTCCTCCACGGTCAGCCGGCCGGCGGACATGTGCTCGCCCAGCAGGGCGGCGACGGCCGCTCGATCGGCGTCGGCCGCGCGCAGGTGGGGCTCGGGCATCACTGCTCTCCTCGTGCGGGGGGCTCCAGTGTGGTCCGCGGGGTCCCGCGGGTCCACCGACCTGCGTTCCCGTGAGCGCCGGGTTCCGCCGGGCGCGCGTCAGGTCCGGGTGGTCCGCGTCAGTCCCCGTCCCGGGCGCCAGGACGAGATCACGAGGGCGTTCTTCTCGTCGTTCAGCGCGGTCAGCACCACCTGGTCGAGGTCGACGCGGAACAGCACGAACGACATCTGCTGCGGCGGGATGCCCGCCGCGGCGGCGAACCGGCTCCGTTCGCCCTCCTCGACGACCTCCGTGGCCCGACCGGACAGCTTGGCGTCGCCGCGCCAGGCCTCGGGTTCGTCGCTGCCGCTGTGCAGGGCGAAGCGGGGATCGCGCCGGAGGTCGGCGAACTTCACCGATCCCGGCATGCCGGCCAGCCACGGTTCACCGGCCACGAACCGCATCTCGATGCCGCTGATGCGCGGCGAGCCGTCGGCCCGCAGCGTGGCCAGGAACTTGTGCCCGTGCGCGTCGAAGGCCGCGCGCACCCGCTCGGCGAACCCGGGTTCCGCGGCGGCGACGTCGGCGAAGGAAGCCATGCCGGCACTGTGCACCCGACCACCGACGAACGGGGCCCGGTCGCTTCCCCGGGTCATCCCACCGCGGGTGCCGCCTCCCGGGCCAGAGCCTTGCCGATCACCATCCGCTGGATCTGGTTGGTGCCCTCGAAGATCTGCATGACCTTCGCCTCGCGCATGTAGCGCTCCGCGGGGTGGTCGCGCGTGTAGCCGGCGCCACCGAGCACCTGGACGGCGTCGGTGGTGACCTTCATCGCCGCATCGGTGGCCACCAGCTTGGCGATGCTGGCCTGCCGCGAGTACGGCTTGCCGGCGTCCTTCCGGCGCGCCGCCACCAGGTACATCGCCCGTGCCGACTCGACCGCGGCGGCCATGTCGGCCAGCAGGAACGCCACGCCCTGGTGCTCCACGATCGGCCGGCCGAACGCCTCGCGTTCCCGGGCGTAACCGACGGCGAGGTCGAGGGCCGACTGGGCGAGCCCGACGGCGACGGCGCTGACCCCCAGCCGGCCCGAGTCGAGCGCGGCCAGGGCGATGGCGAGCCCGCGCCCGCGCTCGCCGACGAGCCGGTCGGCCGGGACCGGCACGTCGTCGAGCCGGATCGCGGCCGTCGTCGACCCGGTGAGCCCCATCTTCTCCTCGGGCCTGGCCGGGGAGAAGCCCGGCAGGTCGGGGGTGAGGTGGAAGCAGGAGATGGCTCGCTCGCCGTCGTCGGGCGTCCGCAGGAAGGTCGCGTAGAAGTCGGCCTGCCCGCCGTGGGTGACCCACGCCTTCTCGCCGTTGGCCAGCCAGCCGTCGTCGCCGGCCCGGGCGCTCGCCCGCATGGCGGCCGGGTCGGAGCCGGCGTGCGCCTCGGAGAGGCAGTAGGCGCCCAGCAGCTGCCCGCCGACCATGTCGGGCAGCAGGTCGCGGCGCTGCGCCTCGGTGCCGAACCGGTCGATCGGGAAGCAGGAGAGCGTGTGCACGCTGACGCCCAGGGCGACGCTCGCCCACCGCGCGGCGAGCTCCTCGACGACCTGCAGGTAGACCTCGTAGGGCTGGCCACCGCCGCCGACGTCCTCGCCGAACGGCAGGCCGAGCAGCCCGGCGTCGCCGAGGAGCCGGAACACCTCGCGGGGGAAACGCTCCTCGCGCTCGTACCGTGCCGCCTTCGGCGCGAGCTCGGCGTCGGCCAGCTCGCGGGTGAGGGCGAGGAGGTCCGAGGCCTCCGGGGTGGGCAGTTCGCGGTCGACCGGCACGGCGCTCCCTCGTCGCGGACAGTACTGCGGACCGTACCGTAGTACTGTGCCGCGTCTCTAGACGATGCTGACCGGCGGGAGGAGGTGCGCATGACCAGCACGCCGCCGGCGATCGACGCGGCACTGACCCGTCGGCAGGCCGAACTGCTCGACCAGCTCGAGGAGCTCTTCCTGGCGGAGGGGTTCGCGCGCTTCACCCTCGAGGACCTCGCCGTCCGCCTGCACTGCTCCAAGAGCACGCTCTACGCGCTCGCCGGCTCCAAGGAGCAGCTGGCCTCCCGGGTGATCCGGCACTTCTTCCGCAAGGCGACGGCGGCCGTGGAGGCGCAGACGGTGAGCGAGACCGACCCGGCCCGGCGGGTCACCGCCTACCTGAGCGCCGTCGCCCGGGCCCTCGCCCCGGCCGGCCCCGCCTTCCACCGCGACCTGGACGCCTTCGGGCCGGGGCGGGAGACCTACGAGCGGAACACCGCGCTGGCGGCCGACCGGGTGCGGGAACTGATCGCCGAGGGCGTCGCGCAGGGACGGTTCCGCGAGGTGCACCCCGCGCTGGTGGCCGACACGGTCACGACCCTCATGCTGCGGATCGGCCGCGGGGAGACCGCCCGTGCCACCGGCCTCGACGACGCCACCGCCTACCGGGAGCTCGCCGCCCTGCTGCTGCACGGGATCACGCTGTGAAGGTCGAGCCGGCGTTCTGGGGCGACGCCGACGTCCAGCGGCTGGCCGCCGACCAGCAGGCCGAGATCCGGGCCCGCTACGGGGGGCAGGAGGAGCCCGGCACCCCGCCGTCGGGGGCCGACGTCGGCGTCGTCGTGGTGGCACGCGACGACGACGGCACCCCGCTCGGCTGCGGCGCGCTGCGCCCGCTCGGGGACGGCGTCGCCGAGGTCAAGCGCATGTACGTGGTGCCGGCCGCCCGCGGCCGGGGTATCTCCCGGGCGGTGCTCGCCGCCCTGGAGGACACCGCCCGGGACCGTGGCTGGACCACGCTGCGGCTGGAGACCGGCCCGATGCAGCCGGAGGCGGTCGGGCTCTACAGCTCCGCCGGCTACCGGCCGATCGAGGCGTTCGGTGCCTACGCCGGGGACCCCGACGCCGCGGACTCGCTGTTCTTCGAGCGGCTGCTGGACGCCCACGCGCGGTGACCCCCGGGGACGGCCCCGTCCGGAGCGGTGCCGATCCACCGGGATGGGCGCGCGGGTGTGATGAGGTGACACGCACGAGCGATCCGGGAGGTCCGATGCCGCCGTCCGCCTGGCCCGAGCCCGGGCCGATCGAGGTGCTGCTGTCCGCGGGCGAGGCGGAGCTGGCCGTCGACCTCCGTGGCGGGGGCATGCGCCGGCTGGCCGTGGGTGCGTGGGAGGTCCTCGACACCTATCCCGCGGGCACGGTCGCCGACGGCTGGCCCGGCTCGGTGCTGCTGCCCTGGCCCAACCGCGTCCGCAACGGGCGGTGGAGGTGGGAGGACCGGGACCTCCAGCTCGACGTCCAGTCGCCGGAGCAGCCCAACGCGCTCCACGGGCTGGTCTGCTGGCAACCGTGGTCGCTGATCGAGGGCGACGGGAGCGACCGGACGGCCACCGTCGCCACGACCGTCGAGCCGCATCCCGGCTATCCCTTCCGCCTCGCGGGCGCCGTCGACTACGCGCTGGCCCCCGACCACCTGTCGGTGACCGTCCGCGTCCGCAACCTCGGGACGGAGCCCGCCCCGTTGGGCGCCGGCATGCACCCCTACCTCTCGGTGGGCGCGGCGTCGGATGGCGACCTCGAGCAGGCCGAGCTCCACCTCCCGGTCCGCACCGCCCTGGAGCTCGACGGTGGTCTGCCCACCGGCGGACGCAGACCGGTCGACGGCGCCGTCGGGCGCATCGGCGACCGCTCCTTCGACGACGCGTTCACCGACCTGGTGCGCGACGACGACGGCTGGGCCCGGACCCGGCTGCGCGGTCCCGCCGGGGAGCTGGAGCTGGCGGTCGACGGCACCTGGCCCTGGCTGCAGGTCTTCAGCGGCGACCAGCTCCCCGCGGGGCGGCGCCGCCGCAGCCTGGCGGTCGAGCCGATGACCTGCCCGCCGAACGCGCTCGCCGACGGGGTCGACCTGCTCGTCCTCGCGCCGGGCGACGAGTGGGCGGGCACCTGGGCGCTCTCGTGGACGGCGCGCTGAGATGCGGGTCCTCGAGCTCTGGCGCTATCCGGTCAAGTCGCTGCAGGGCGAGCGGCTGAGCGAGGCGACGATCGATGCCCTGGGCATCGCCGGTGACCGGCGGTGGGCGCTGTTCGACCGCGACACCGGCCTCGGGCTCACCGCCCGGCGCGTGCCGGGCCTGTTGTTCGGGTCCGCCCGCATCCGCGCGGACGGCGGCGTGGAGGTGGTCCTCCCCGACGGCACGGTCACCACCGATGACGAGGTGCTCTCCGGCTGGCTCGGCCGGCGGGTGGAGCTGCGGGCCGCCACCCAGCAGGGCGACGTGGCCCCGACCTACGAGACCCCGGCGGACGAGGAGGTGCCCGACCCCACGGAGTGGCTGCCGTGGGAGGGCGCGCCCGGTCCCTTCCACGACAGCCCGCGCATCCGGCTCTCCCTCGTGTCGACGGGGACGCTGGGCACCTGGGACCGCCGCCGGTTCCGCGCCAACGTCGTCCTGGACGGCGAGGGCGAGGAACGGCTCCAGGGGCAGGAGGCCGAACTCGGCACGGTCCGGCTGCGGTTCGGCGTCCCCATCGCGCGGTGCGTCATGACCACCCGCCCGCAGCCCGGCGGCATCGCTCGCGACACCTCGGTCCTCAAGACCATCCACCGCGAGCGCGACGGGTTGCTGGCGGTACGGGCCGCCGTCCTGCGGGCGGGGACCGTGCGCACCGGCGACGTCCTCGTACCGGCCTGAGGCGACACTGGTCGCGTGCGCACCATCGCGATCCGCGCCGGCGAGGACAGCATCCGGCTCGGACAGCTGCTCAAGCTCGTCGACGCCGTCCCGACCGGCGCGCAGGTGAAGGACGTGCTCTTCGCCGGCGTCGTCCGGGTCAACGGGGAGCCGGAGGAGCGCCGCGGCCGGCAGCTGCGGCGCGGTGACGTCGTCTCGGTCGAGGGCATGGAGGACGTCCGGATCGGCTGATCCGCCCGGGCCTGCCGCCCCGCCCGTGACGCCGGTTCCACGTGGAACCCGATCCGGCCGATCGGCCGGCGCGGTGCCGCGCCTCCCGGGGCTCCTGCTTGGATGGTCGACGTGACCGGCGTCCCCTACCTCTCGTCCCGGCTCCAGGGGTTCGGGACGACGGTCTTCGCGGAGATGAGCGCGCTGGCCGTCGCCACCGGCTCGGTGAACCTCGGGCAGGGCTTCCCCGACTACCCGGGCCCGCCCGAGGTGCTCGAGGTCGCGCGCGCTGCCATCGGCACCGCCGCCGACCAGTACCCGCCGGGCCCCGGCATCCCCGAGCTGCGGGCCGCCATCGCCAATCACCACCAGCGGTTCACCGGCCTCGGGTACGACCCGGCCGACGAGGTGCTCGTGACGGCGGGGGCGACCGAGGCCCTCACCGCCGCGCTGCTGGCGCTGCTGGACCCCGGGGACGAGGTCGTGCTGTTCGAGCCGATGTACGACAGCTACGCGGCGGCCGTGGCGATGGCCGGCGGCGTCGTGCGTCCGGTGCCCCTGCGGCCGCCGGCCGACGGACACGGACGCTGGTCGTTCGACCGGGCAGACCTCGCCGCGGCCGTCACGCCGCGCACCACGCTGCTGCTGCTGAACACGCCGCACAACCCGACCGGGAAGGTGTTCACCGCCGAGGAGCTGGCGACGCTGGCGTCCCTCGCCGTCGCGCACGACCTGCTCGTCCTGACCGACGAGGTCTACGAGCACCTGGTCTTCGACGGCGCGCGCCACGTCTCCCTGGCGACCCTGCCCGGCATGCGGGACCGGACACTGGTGGTCGGCAGCGCCGGCAAGACGTTCAACGTCACGGGCTGGAAGGTCGGCTGGATCTGCGGACCGGCCGCGCTGGTCTCCGCCGTCCGCACCGCCAAGCAGTTCCTCACCTACGTCAACGGCGGCCCGTTCCAGCCCGCCGTCGCCGCGGGGCTCACCCTGCCCGACGCCTACTTCGCCCGGGCGGCCGAGGACCTGCAGTACCGCCGCGACGTCCTGGTGCGGGGGCTGGCCGAGGCGGGGCTGCCGGTCATCAGCCCGGAGGCCACGTACTTCGCCACGGTCGACGTCCGCCCGGTGCGGCCGGACGGCGACGGGCTGGCCTTCTGCCGCTCGCTGCCCCAGCGAGCCGGCGTCGTGGCCATCCCGACCGTGGTCTTCTACTCGGCCGGGAACGCTGCGCTCGGCCGGCACCTGGTCCGGTTCGCGTTCTGCAAGAGCGACGCCGTGCTCGCGGAAGCGGTCGAGCGGCTCGCGGGGATGAGTGGGAAGGAGTCGGCATGAGGATCGCCGCGGTGCAGCACGACATCGTCTGGGAGGACCGCGAGGCCAACTTCGAGCGGCTCGCGCCCCAGGTCGCCCGGGCGGCCGGCGCGGGCGCGGAGCTGGTGCTGCTCAGCGAGACCTTCAGCACCGGATTCTCGATGACGCCGGGGATCGGCGAGCCCGAGGACGGGCCGTCCGCCCGCTTCCTCGCCGGGCAGGCGGCCGAGCACGGCGTGTGGGTGGGGGGCACCTGCCCCGAGATCGCCCGCGACGGCGGACCGGGGGAGGAGCTCCCCTACAACTCCTTCGTGCTCGCCGGTCCTGACGGCACCACCCACCGCTACCGGAAGCTGCACCCGTTCACGCACGCCGGGGAGCACGAGCGGTTCCGGGCGGGGGAGAAGCCGGTCACGGTGGAGATCGGCGGCCTGCGCGTCACCCCGTTCGTCTGCTACGACCTGCGCTTCGCGAACGTCTTCTGGCAGGCCGCGCCCGAGACCGACGTCTACCTGGTGCCCGCGAACTGGCCCGGCTCGCGCCGCCTGCACTGGCAGACGCTGCTGCAGGCACGCGCCATCGAGAACCAGGCCTACGTCGTCGGCTGCAACCGCGTCGGGACGGCCGGGGACGGCACCGAGCACGTCGGTGACAGCCGCATCGTCAGCCCGATGGGGGAGCTGCTGGCCACGGCCGCCGGCGTCGAGACGATCGTGCTGTCCGACGTGGACCCGGCCGAGGTGGCCGGCGCCCGGGACCGGATGAAGTTCCTTCCCGACCGGCGGGGGTGAGCGCCTGCACCACCCCTCCGGGGGTGGGCTCGGTTGAGACGCCAAGGCTTCGAGCAGTTCCCTCCGATCCCACACACATGAGCATCGGAGGCCCCCGGACGGCGGGCGTCGCCACGCGCCGCTGCTACGGGCGAGCTCTGGCTCACGGGAGCAACGGGCTGCTGCTGCGCGACCAGGCCGAGGACAACGGGACGAAGGTGGACGGCCCGTACACGAGCCGTGAGGGGACGGCGGCCAACGTCCCCAGCTGACGGTGAGCTGGGGCTGACCGGATGTGTGCCATCCCGCCCGTGCAGGCGCCGGCCCCTCGGAGGCGCCGTCGCTTCCGGTTCTACCTCAACGGGCTGGCCATCCAGCTTTCGGCCTTCGCCCTGTCGTTCACCCTGGTCGCCCTGCTCGTGGTCTCCGGCTCCCAGGCGGCCTTGGTCGAGCCCAGCGAGGCGCTCGCCGAGTACGTGCCGATCGGTTCGGGCCCTCCCGAGGAGCCGGACCGGCCCCGCCGCTCGTCCTCGGTCCCGGCGCCGGCGCCCGTCCCGGAGACACCCCCTTCGCCGCTGCCCATTCGTCGTACGCGACCGGGCGCAGGACGTGGACACCGCAGAAGGCCGAGGACGCCCGCGCCTTCCGGTTCGGCCTCTCCCTCCGGAACGACCCGGCATCATCGGGCAGGTCCGTGACGTTCGGCTTCACGTGGGAGAGCCGCGACTGATCCACCGGGCGCCGGGCCGGGGCAGTGAGCCCGTCGGCGTCGCTGGGCGCCCTGGTGGCTGCACCCCCACTCCCCCGGGTCCCGCCCGCGCCCTAGCGTTCCCGTGGTGACCACAGTCGCCGGGGCCAGCCGGCCGGCCACCGCCCACCTCGCG
>NZ_JBHUHP010000011.1:10366-23337 GCF_042682525.1 Blastococcus deserti | reverse complement strand
GGTGTGGCCGGCGCCGGGCTGCTGGTGGCGGCCACCTTCGCCGCGCTGGCCTGGGCGAACTCACCCTGGGGGGCGTCCTACGAGCAGCTGTGGCACACCGAGCTCGCCGTCCGGTTCGGCGCAGCCGAGATCGCCATGGACCTGCAGCACTGGGTCAACGACGGACTCATGGTGTTCTTCTTCTTCCTGGTCGGGATGGAGGTGCGCCGCGAGCTGTCGATGGGGGAGCTGGTGCAGCGCAGCCGGCTGACGGTCCCGGCGCTGGCGGCGATCGCCGGGCTGGTCCTGCCGGCGCTCATCTACCTCGCCGTGAACGCCGGCGGCGCCGGGGCGGCCGGCTGGGGCATCCCCATGGCCACCGACACCGCCTTCCTGCTCGGGGCGCTGGCCCTCTTCGGCCGCGACTGCCCGATCCAGCTCCGGGTCTTCCTGCTGTCGCTGTCGGTGGTCGACGACATCGGTGCGCTCTCGGCGATCGCCGTCTTCTACTCCGACGAGATCGACCCGATCGCGCTGGCGGTCGCCGGTCTCTGCGTCCTGGCCTTCATCGGCCTGTCCCGCATGCAGGTGTGGCGGGGGCCGGCCTACTTCGCGGTCGGCGTCGTCATGTGGGTGGCGATGTACGAGTCGGGCGTGCACGCCACGATCGGCGGCGTCGTCCTCGGCCTGCTGGTGAGCGCCTATCCCCCGCGCCGCGCCGAGGTGGAGCGGGCCGGCTCGCTCGCGCGGGCCTTCCGCCAGTCGCCGGAGCCGGCCCTCGCCCGCGAGGCGAAGCTCTCGGTGGAACGGGCCGTCTCCCCCAACGAGCGCATCGGCGCCGTCCTCGTGCCGTGGAGCAGCTACCTCGTCGTGCCCGTGTTCGCACTGGCCAACGCAGGCGTCCGCATCGACGGCGCCCTCCTGGAGCGGGCGCTCTCGTCCCCGGTGACCATCGGCGTCTTCGCGGGGCTGGTGGCCGGGAAGCTGCTGGGCGTCGGCCTCGCCGCGACGCTCGCCGTCCGGCTGCGGCTGGGCGTGCTCCCGCCCGGTGTCGGTCTCGGCAGCGTCTGGAGCGGGGCTGCCCTGACCGGCCTCGGGTTCACCGTGTCGCTCTTCGTCACCGACCTCGCCTTCGACGACGTGGCCCTCCAGGAGGAGGCCACGGTCGGCATCCTGGCCGCGACCGTCGTCTCGACCGCCGTCGGCGCGGTCTGCTTCCGGCTGCTGAGGCGGGGCGGCGGCGCTGCCCCGCGGCCGACCCGGCTCGACCCACCGGTGGACCCGGCCGTCGACCACATCCGCGGTCCGGTCGACGCGCCGCTCACGCTGGTCGAGTACGGCGACATGGAGTGCCCGTTCTGCGGCCGCGCCACCGGGGTGGTCGCCGAGCTCCGGAGCAGGTTCGGCGACGACCTGCGCTACGTGTTCCGCCACCTGCCCCTCCCGGAGGTGCACCCGCACGCGCAGCTCGCGGCGGAGGCCGTCGAGGCGGCCGGTGCGCAGGGCGCCTTCTGGGAGATGCACGACCGGTTGTTCGCCCACCAGGACCGGCTCGACGCCCCCGACCTGCTCGAGCACGCCGCAGTCCTCGGGCTCGACCTGGAGCGGTTCGCGCGCGAACTGGGCGACGGCACCCACGGGCAGCGGATCCGGGACGACGTCGCCGGCGCGGAGGCGAGCGGGGTCCGGGGAACGCCGACCTTCTTCGTCAACGGGATCCGGCACCAGGGCCGCGCGGGCACCGACGACCTCGCCGCGGCGCTGCTGCGTACCGATCCCCGCGGCACGCCGGCGGAGCGCGCCACGTCGCCGGCCCCGTCGGCCGAGGTCCGGCGGCCGGTCCCCCTCTCGCCGCCGGCCCGGCTGCCCACGGTCGAGGGGCTCGTGGAGACCCCGGACCTGACCGGCGCCTCCCCCCGGCTCGACGCCAGGCAGCTCGCCGTGCTTCGGCGGGCCGGGCGCCGTCGCGCGACGAGGGCCGGGGAGGTGCTCGTGCAGGGCGGGGCCAGCGACTGGGATTTCGTGGTCGTGCTGGAGGGCACCGTCGCGGTCGTCGAGGACCCGGAGCCGGGCGACGGCGACGAGCCGCGGGTGGTGTCGGTGAGCGGCCCCGGCCGGTTCCTGGGCGGGCTGAACATGCTCGCCGGGCAGCGCGCCGTCCGGTCGGTGGTCGTGGCCGAGCCCGGCGCGGTGGTGACGCTGGGCGTCGAGCGGCTGCGCGAGGTGCTGGCCGCCGACCGGGAGCTGGCCGACGTGATCATGCGGGCGTTCCTCCTGCGCCGGGCCATGCTGATCGGGCACGCCTCGGGCCTGCGGGTGGTGGGCGATCCCCGGTGGCCGGCCAGCGTGGCGCTGCAGGAGGTGCTCACCGAGCACGGCCTCGCCCACCGGTGGCTGGACCCCGCGGAGGACGAGGCGGCGCGCACCATGCTCGCCGAGATCGACGCGCTCGAGGAAGCGCGCCCGGTGGTCGTCGCCAGCGACGGGCGGGTCCTCATCGACCCGACGGCCGACGACCTGCTGCGCGCGGCGGGCAGCCACCGGGTGGGCTGAGGGTCAGACGGATCGCGCGGCGGCGTCCTGGTCGACGACGATCTGCTCCCGCTGGACCTGATCGGTGACCGTCTCCTGACCCTGCACCAGCTCGGTGCGCAACCGTACGCGCTCGGTGGGCACCACCTCGACGGTGACGACCGGCCGCTCGGTGTGCAGGATGATCTCGTCCGGCAGCCCGGGGGCCGCTGCGGTGCCGGCCGGCTGGTCCAGCAGCGTCTCGCCGGGTCCGTCGTCCGGTGCGTCGACGGGTACGTGCTCGAGCCGGATCTCCTCGCGCCGGATCGGCACGGTGATCTGCACCTCGTCGGTGACCACGTACTTGACCAGGCGCGCCCGCGTGGTGGGCACCCGCTCGGTGCCGACGACGAGCTGCTCCTCGCTGCGGGTCATGGCCCCGTCGGTGCCGGCTGCCGGGGGCGGCGGGGCCTCGACCGGCATCTCGACCGTCGGCGGTGCGGGGACCGCTGACCGGGCCGGGGTGTCGGCAGCCGTGTCGGCGGGCGTGGCGGTCGGCGTGGCCGGGCGGGTCTCCCCGCCGTAGTGCCGGCGCAGCTCCGCCTCGTCGTCCGGGGTCAGGTGGTCACCGGACAGTCGCGGCGCGCTCCTCACCGCGTCGACGGCGACCGGGAGGCGGAGCGCGCCGTCGGCGAACGTGGCCTCCAGGGCCGGGACGACGGACTGGCGCGTGCCGAACAGGCCGGTGGTGACCGCCACCCAGGACGGCGCCCCCGTGCGGTCGTCGACGTAGAAGTGCTCGACCGTGCCGATCTTCTGGCCGCTCGCGTCGTAGGCGGTGCTCCCGATGGCGGCGGAGACCTCTCGCTCGTCCAGCATGGCTCGGCTCCCTCCGCGGCGCCCTCCGCTGAGCACCCCCGGCCGGGAGCGTGCCCCGCACGGCTCGCCGCTGAACATCGGCCCCCCTAGGTTCTGGGTCCGTGGCGTGCATTGTCCGGGGAGGAGGGCCGGCGTGACCAGCGGGCATCTGGAGGTCGAGGCGAAGTACGACGTCGGGCACGACTTCGTGCTGCCCTCCCTGGAGGGCTTGGACGGAGTGGCGACCGTGGACCCGCCCGTCGAGCACGGGCTCGAGGCGGTCTACCACGACACCGCGGACCTCCGGTTGCTCCGCGCCCGGGTGACGCTGCGCCGCCGGGAGGGCGGGCCCGACGCGGGTTGGCACCTCAAGCTGCCCGCCGGTGCTGCCCGGCGCGAGCTGCACGCACCCCTGGGCCGGGCGGTGAAGCGACCGCCACGGGCACTGGTCGCCCCGGTCGTCGGCCTCCTGCGCGGCGCCCCGACCGGCCCGGTGGCCACCCTGCGGACCCGGCGGGTGGTGACCGTCCTGCGGGACGCCGACGGGCGGGTGCTCGCCGAGGTGGCCGACGACACGGTGTCGGCCACCGCCCTGGCCGACGGCGCCGGGCGGCCGGCCGAGGCGCACACCTGGCGCGAGGTGGAGGTCGAGCTCGGCGACGGCGACGCCACGCTCGCCGCCGCGGTGGGGGAGCGGCTCACGGCGGCGGGAGCGCGCCCCTCGGCGGCCGCGTCCAAGGTCGGCCGGGTGCTCGCCCGGCGACTGCCGCAGGAGGACGCGCCGGCCGGCAGGGGAGGGAAGAAGGAGGGGCCGCGGGCAGGGGAGTTCGTGCGGACCGCCCTGCGCGAGCAGCTCGCGGATCTCGGGGCGGCCGACGTCCGCTTGCGCACCGAGCAGCCCGACGCCGTCCACCAGGTCCGGGTGGCCGCGCGCCGGCTGCGGAGCACGCTGGCCGCCTTCCGGAACGTCCTGGACCGGGAGGCGACCCGACCGCTGCGGGAGGAACTGGCCTGGCTGGGCAGGGTCCTCGCCCAGGCCCGGGACGACGAGGTGGCGCTCGCCCGGCTGCGCGCGGTGGTGGCCGCCGAACCCGACGAGCTGGTCATCGGCCCGGTGGCGGCGCGGCTGCAGCAGCACCAGCTGCGCGAGGAGCGAGCCGGGCTGGACCGGGCCCTGGAGACGCTGTCCGGGCCGCGCTACCTGCGACTGCTGGACGGGCTGCACGGACTGGTGAGCGATCCGCCGTTCACCGAGCGCGCCGCCGGCCGGCTGCAGCCGGCTCTCCGCGACGCCGTTCGCCGTTCGGTCCGCCGGCTGCGCCGGCACATCCGGAGCGCCCGGCGGGCTCCCGAGGCCGACCGGCAGCAGGCGCTCCACGCGGTACGGAAGGCCGCGAAGCGGGTCCGCTACGCGACGCGGATCGCCGCACCGGAACTGGGAGGAGCGAAGGACGTCGTCCGGTCGGCCAAGCGGATCCAGCAGGTGCTGGGCGAGGCGCAGGACACGGTCGTCACCCGGGAGCTCTGCCGGCGGTTCGGCATCGCGGCCTTCGCCGAGGGGGAGAACGCGTTCACCTTCGGCCGGCTCCACGCCCTGGAGCAGGCGCGGGCCGAGCAGGCGGAACGGGCGTTCTGGGAGCTCGAGCCGGAGGTGCGGCCGGTGCTGAAGAAGGCCGCGCGCCAGCGGGCCTCCTGAGCCCCGCGGCACCCACCTGGGACAGTGGGTGCGTGGCGACGACCGGAGGGCGGGCGCGCCGGTGTCGGTGATCCTCCTGCTCGGCTTCGCCACCGTCGTGCTGCTGGCCATGCTGCTCCTGCACGGCTACCTCTGGTTCCGGCTGGTCCGCAGCACCACCCACCCCGGCCGGCTGCGCCGTCGGCTGACGCTGCTGACCCTGGTGCTGGCGCTGCTGCCCGCACTCGCGGTGATGCTGCGCCGCATCCTGCCCCTCGACGCCGCGGCGCCCCTGGACTGGGTCGCCTACAGCTGGCTCGGCGTCGCCTTCTACGCCTTCCTCGCCCTCCTGGCCCTGGAACCCGTGCGGCTCGTCGGCAACGTCGTCCTGCGTCGACGCCACCGGGAGCTCGTCGCGAGCGGTTCCCGGAGGGCTCCGGGAGGGGACGACGCAGCGGCTCGGCCCGACGGGGGGACGGCAACCGGAGGCACCGCGGTTCGGGAGGTTGCCGTCCGGGAGGACCGCGATGACCTCAGCTCCCGGCGCCTGTTCCTCGCCCGGAGCCTCGCGGTGACCGCAGGCGCGGTGGCGCTGGGCACGGCCGGCACCGCCGCCTGGTTCGCCAACTCCTCCCCCGTCGTTCGGCGCGTGCCGATCACCCTGACCGGCCTGGACCCGGCGCTGGACGGGTTCCGCATCGTCACCTTCTCCGACGGCCACCTGTCGGCGACGTACGGCGGCCGCCGGTTCCGGCGGGTGGTGGACCTGGTCAACGCCCAGCGCCCGGACGTCGTGGCGATCGTGGGAGACCTCGTCGACGGGGACGTGCCGGAGCTGCGCGAGGAGGTGGCGCCCCTGCGGGACCTGGTCAGCGAGCAGGGGGTCTTCTTCGTCACCGGCAACCACGAGTACTTCGTCGACACCAGCGCCTGGCTGCGTCACCTGCCCACGCTGGGCGTCGACGTGCTGCGCAACGAGCGGGTGGCGCTCGGCCGGGGCGGAGCGACCTTCGACCTGGCCGGCATCGACGACCGGACGGCTGCGTCCTCGGGGCTGCCCGGCCACGGGGCCGACCTGGACGCGGCTCTCGACGGGCGGGACGGCAGCGTGCCCGTCGTCCTGCTGGCGCACCAGCCGGTGATGGTCGAGCAGGCGCGCGCCGCCGGGGTGGGTCTCCAGCTCTCAGGGCACACGCACGGCGGGCAGCTGTGGCCCTTCGACCACGCCATCCGGCTGGACCAGCCGGCGGTCGAGGGTCTGTCGCGGCACGGCGACACCCAGCTCTACGTCACCTCCGGAGCCGGTTACTGGGGGCCGCCGATGCGGATGGGGGCCCGTCCCGAGGTCACCGTCGTGGAGCTGCGGTCCCCGCGTGCCTGAGCGCCGTGGCCGACCGGACCTGAGCCGGTGACGCCGGTCCGCTCGGTGACGCTGCAGTGCTCGGTGAGTGTCTCAGTGACGCTGCAGTGCGTCGAACGCCTCCTCGACGAGCTGCTCCAGCTCGGCCTCGCCGTTGCTGTCGGCCCAGGCGAGCACCCCGGCTGTCAGCGCCGACAGGTACGCGTTGATCACCACCGCATCCCCGGGGCCGAGCGACGTGCCGGTCTTGCCCGGCAGCGCGTCGGCCACCATGCCCGCCGTGGCGCGCTCGAACTCCGCCGCCCTGGTGCGCAGGCTGGGGGTCGAGGCGATGATCCGCCAGCGCGCGAGCTGGGCGGCCCGGAAGTCGCCGCTCCACTGCGCGAACCAGGCCGGCGCCGCCCGTCGGATGCGGTCGGCCACCGGGAGATCCGCCGGCTGGGTGGCGAGCAGTGCGGCGAGGTCGTCGGCCGTCGGCAGCTGCATGACGACGTGTTCCTTCGACGGGTAGTGCGCGTAGAACGTCGGCACCGACACCCCGGCCTCCCGCGCGATCTGCCCCACGCTGACCGACTCGAACCCGTGCTGCTGGAAGAGCGCGATGGCGGCGTCGTAGATGCGCTGGTGTGTGGCCGCCCACCTGCGGTTGCGCCAGTCCGGCGACTGTGACACGCGGGGGACCTCCGTCTGCCGGGCGGGCTCGATGTACTCACCGCACCGCGAGTCACGGGGGGGTGGCGACGAGAATTCTGCGCCACCTACCCCGGTCGACGGGCTTCACGCGGGGCGAAAGTCCTCGCGTCACCCGCAGGTGAGACACAGCTCACTTGTGCGCAGGTCACCCGGTGAACGCGGCGGTCTCCGCCAGCCGGGACGACGTGACGGTCTTGAGGCGGGCGACGGCCTTCTCCAGGGGGACGAGGTCGATGTCGGTGCCGCGGAGGGCCACCATCTGCCCGTGGTGGCCCTCGTGCGCCGCGATGGTGGCGTGCAGCCCGAACCGGGTGGCCAGCACCCGGTCGAACGACGTCGGCGTGCCCCCGCGCTGGACGTGCCCCAGCACCGTCGTCCGCACCTCCTTGCCCGTCCGCCGTTCCAGCTCCGCACCCAGCTGCTGGGCGACGCCGGTGAACCGGCGGTGCCCGTACTCGTCCACCCCGCCGTCGCGCAGCTCCATGGTCCCCGGCAGGGGAGCAGCGCCCTCGGCGACGACGCCGATCACGTGGGAGTCGCCACGCTCGAAGCGCTCGGTGACCAGGCGGCACACGTGCTCGATGTCGAAGGGCTCCTCGGGCACCAGCGTCAGGTGGGCACCGGACGCCAGGCCCGCGTGCAGCGCGATCCAGCCGGCGTGCCGGCCCATGACCTCGACCAGCAGGACGCGCTGGTGGGACTCGGCGGTGGTGTGCAGCCGGTCGATCATCTCGGTGGCGATGCTGACGGCGGTGTCGAAGCCGAACGTCAGGTCGGTCTCGTCGATGTCGTTGTCGATCGTCTTCGGGATGCCGACCACGGGCACGCCGGCCTGCGAGAGCAGGTGGGCGGCGGTCAGCGTGCCCTCGCCGCCGATCGGGATCAGCACGTCGATGCCGTGCTCGGCGAGGACCGCCTTCATCTGGGGCAGCCCGGTGTTCAGCCGCTCGGGCGCCACGCGCGCCGATCCGAGCGTGGTGCCGCCGCGGGTCAGCAGGCCGTCGACGGCGGCGACGTCCAGCGGCGTGGTGCGGTTCTCCAGCAGGCCGCGCCAGCCGTCGCGGAAGCCGACGACCTCGCTGCCGTAGTGGGCGGTGGCCGTCCGGACGACGGCGCGGATGACGGCGTTGAGGCCGGGGCAGTCGCCCCCGCCGGTGAGGACACCGATGCGCACGGGATCTCCCTCGATGGGCGAGACCCGACCATACGTCATGACGTCCTGATGTCTCGGCGCGCGCGCCGGAACGTCCCACTGACCGGGACGAATGGGTGACGTCTCGGACGACATGACGACCAGACGTCTAGGGATCCCGTACCTTTGCCCTGTGGTCAGCCCCGTCACCGGTCCGAAGTATCTCGCGGTCCGTGAACACCTCCGGCGACGCGTGGCATCCCTGCCCGAGCTCACCCTGCTCCCGCCCGAGCCGGTGCTCTGCGCCGAGTACGGGGTCAGCCGGATCACCCTCCGCCGTGCCGTGGACGGGCTGGTCGCCGACGGGCACCTGGTCCGCGAGCAGGGCCGCGGCACCTACGTCACGCGCCCGGCCATCCGGCACGAGTACCGCGAGAGCTTCGTCCACCGGATCGCCGGCTTCAGCTCCGTCATGAGCGAGCAGGGAGCTCAGGTGGGCACCCAGGTGCTCACGCAGCGCGTCGTCCCCGTGCCGGCCGCGGTCGCCGCCGAGCTGTCCCTCGACGGGACGGCCGACGTCGTGGAACTGGAACGGCTGCGCAGCGTCGACGGCGAGCCCAACCACGTCGCGCACAGCTTCCTGCCCGCTTCGCTCTATCCGCGGGCCGCCGAGGAGGACTTCACCCACGGATCGCTCTACGAGTTCCTGCGGCGGGAGTACCAGGCCGATCTGGCGCACGCCCGCATCGTCGTGGACGTCGGCACCGCCGATCCGGGCGAGGCCGATCTCCTGCGGGTCGTGGCCGGCTCGCCGCTGCTCGTCGTCCGCACGACGGTCCGCGACAGCTCCGGGCATCCCCTCGTGCACAGCTACTCCCGGCTGCGGCCCGACGTCAGCCAGGTCGAGTTCGAGGTGTCCGTGGGCGGCCGCTGATGAGCACCACCACCGCGACCGGCGTCCGCGACGTCCCCGAGCCCCCGGCCCAGGTGTGGCGTGCGCTGGCGGTCCTGGAGCCGTACTGCTCGGTCTGCGACGTCTCGTACGTGCTCGGCGACTCCCCGGCCGGGCCGGGCCTGGGGACGACGTTCGTCTGTGCGCCCGGTCGGCTCGACGGCGCACCGGCGGCGGGGGCGCCGCAGGGCGAGATCGTCGAATGGGACCCGCCGCGGCTCGTGGCGACCCGCCTCCGGCTCACCCCGGAGATGTGGACGACGCGGATCGAGCTCGCCGACGGCGCCGACGGGGGGACCCGGGTGACCATGACCATCACCCACGAGCCCACGGGCGGGAGCCGGGTCGTCCGCCGGCTGCAGCGCGGGGCGCTGCGGCGGCTGGTGCAGCGGACGGTGGACGCGGAGCTCGCCAAGGTCCCCGCGCACGTCGAGCGGATCAGCGGCACCTGACCCGGCGCCGGCCCGTGCCCTCATCAGCCCGATCGGGCGAACGGTGCATCAGTGATCGTCTTCGGGGGTACTGGCATCCGTCGTGCACCGGTGTGCGCAACCGGCGACTGCCGGATGGGGGGCCACACCGGTTCTAACGAAGGAGAACGCTGTGCAGATCCTCGGCCTCATCGTGGTCGGCCTCATCATCGGCGCGCTCGCCCGGCTCATCAAGCCCGGCCGGCAGCGGCTGAGCATCCTCGCCACCCTGCTCCTGGGTGTCGTGGGCGCTCTGATCGGTGGCGTCGTCGCGAGCCTGCTGGGCACCGGCGACATCTGGGAGCTGAACGTCCTGGGCTTCATCGTCGCCGTCATCGCAGCGGTGCTGCTCATCGGCGTCGCCGAGGGCGTCTCCGGCGGTCGCTCGCGCGGCGCCGTCCGCTGACCCGGTCCGGGGGACCGGCCGGGCGTCAGAGCTCGGCCGTGTCCCCCGGCGCCAGCCGGCTGAAGGGCGTGGGCGTACCCGGCCCCCGCTGCCCCAGCAGGCCCGCGACGACGCCCAGTCCGGCGTCGTTGAGCAACCCGTCGTGCACCGCGAAGGCCTGGTCGGCGTGCACCGCCCGCACGTAGTCGATGAGGTCGGCGGTCCGCGACCACGGCGCGTGCATCGGCAGCAGCAGCGTCGCGACCGGCTCGTCCGGCACCGTCAGGGCGTCGCCGGGATGGAAGACCTGGCCGTCGACCAGGAAACCGATGTTGGCGATCCGCGGGATCTCCGGGTGGATCTCCGCGTGCAGCTCGCCGTGGACGTGGACGTCGAAGCCGGCCACCGCCACCGCGTCGCCGTTGCCGACCACGTGCACGCGGGCGCCCACACCCTCGAGCTGGGCGGCCACCGACTTGTTCGTCCAGACCTCGAGCGCCGGGTCGGCGTCCATGGCCGCCCGCAGCCGCTGCGGTTCGAAGTGGTCGGGGTGCTCGTGGGTGACGAGGACGGCGGCGGCGCCGTCGAGTGCCGACGGATCGGTGAACACGCCCGGATCGATGACGAGCCTGCGGTCGCCGTCGCGGAGGACGACGCACGCATGGCCGTGCTTGGTCAGCTCCATGACGGGCATCCTGCCGCGCCGCGGCGGCGTCTGCCTTCTCCCCCATCGGGGGGAGGAGGCCGGTCCGCTCCGTAACCCTCCACCCGTCGGCTGCCGACGTTGTCCGCATGATGCTGCAGACGACCCTCTACGCCGCCGCCCGCAGCCGCGCGCACGGACCCACCACCGCGCTGTGGCACGCCGTGGAGGTGCACCGTCCGCCGGCCGAGGTCGACGGCGCGTGCGAGCTGACGCTCTGCGGCTCGCTGGCCCGGATCTCGACCGAGCAGGCGTGGCCGGTGGCCGCCCGCGACGTCTGCCCGGGCTGCGCCCTCCTCTCCCGCTGCTGAAGGACCCCGCCGCCCCACCGGAGAAGGACCCCTTCCCCCTCGTCGCTCGCACGCTCGGGACGAGCTTCCGACGGGGCCGGCGGCGGAACCATGCAGCGGGTCACGGACGCCCTGTCGCCGGGTGGGGGAGCTGGCCCCGACGACAGGTGGAGGACCCCCTGTTCCCCACCACTCCCGGGCGCGCGGCGGGCCCCCTGCAGGGGGCCCTTCCGGCCCGGCGAGCTCGGTGGGGGGCAGCGGGGCCCGTTCAGCGGCCGGTGAACCGCGGCGTCCGCTTCTCCAGGAACGCCTCGACCGCCTCGCGGTGGTCGGCGGTCTGGCCCAGCCGCGTCTGCAGCCGGGCCTCGAGCGCGAGCGTCTCCTCCAGCGGGTCGGTGGCCGCGGTCGCCAGCACGGTCTTCATCGCCCGGTAGGCCGCGGTCGGGCCGGTCGCCAGCCGTGCCGCCAGGGCCTGCGCCTCCGGCAGCACCTCCTCGGCCGGCACCACTTGATGGACCAGCCCCCACTGCTCCGCCGTTTCCGCCGTGAACGGGTCGGGCGTGAGGAGCAGCTGGGTCGCCCGGGATCGCCCGACGGAGTGCACCAGCCGGGAGGCGAGCGCGGAATCGCTGGACAGGCCCACGCCGGTGAACGCCGTCGTGAACTTCGATCCCGCCGCCGCCACCCGCAGGTCGCCGGCCAGCGCGATCCCGAGCCCGGCACCGGCGCACGCGCCGTTGATCCCCACGACGACCGGGACGGGTAGCGCCGCCAGCGCCAGGATCAGCGGGTTGTACTCGTTCTCCACCACGGAGAGGGAGGTCGCGGCGTTCCCCCGGAGCGACTCGATGTGCTCGGCGAGGTCCTGTCCCACGCAGAAGGCCCGCCCTGTACCGGTCAGCAGCACCGCCCGCACCGACTCGTCAGCGGCCATCTCCCGGACGACGCCCAGCAGGTCCGTGCGCAGCGCGGAGGAGAGCCCCGGGCGCTGGAGGGTCAGCGTGGCCACGCCATCGGCATCGGTCCTGGTCACGGTGTCGGACATCGTCGTCCCGCCTGTTCGGTGTCGGTGGCTCCTCGGGTCACCTTGTCATGGCCGGGCTGGGGTTGGTCGAGGGTGGCAGGAGCGGACCACCGTTCCAGTGGAACGGCCGGCGGGCGCGACGTCCGACCGTGCGGTGACGCCAGAGGTGGGACCAAGTGCGCAGCGCAGTCGACACGCGGGAGGCCACCCGGACGTGTGACGGGCATCCCTGGCGGACCGGTCCGTCCGGTGCGCGCCATCGTCGACCATGTGTAGGGAGCTCCCGGACTGGACAGTCAGGATCGGGGGGTCCGTGTGCCCCCGGGCGGCGACGAGGCTTCCCGCGAAGCGCAGGGTCGGACAGACGAGGAGTGGCCTCCGTGGTCGAACCAGGACGACGGTGCCTGGGTGACCGCTACGAGCTGCACCAGCTCATCGCCGCGGGCGGGATGGGCCAGGTCTGGCGGGCGCACGACCTCGCGCTCCACCGCCCGGTCGCGGTCAAGGTCCTCCGCAGCGAGTACACCGGCGACCCGACCTTCGTGGCCCGGTTCAGGGCCGAGGCCCAGCACGCCGCGTCACTGAGCCACCCGAACATCGCCGCGGTGTTCGACTACGGCGAGGAGACCGCCCAGGACGGCACGGGGGAGACGCTCGCCTACCTCGTCATGGAGCTGGTCGAGGGGGAGCCGCTGTCCGCGTTGGTCGCGCGGGAGGGGCCGCTGCCCACGGCGACGACGCTCTCGCTGCTGCGCCAGACGGCGTTCGGCCTCGGCGAGGCGCACCGCGCCGGGATGGTCCACCGCGACGTCAAGCCGGGGAACATCCTGGTGCGGCCCGACGGCAGCGTGAAGATCACTGACTTCGGCATCGCATGGTCGGCGCGCAGCGTCGCGCTGACCCGCACCGGCCAGGTGATCGGCACTCCGCAGTACCTCT
>NZ_JBHUHP010000011.1:1361-10331 GCF_042682525.1 Blastococcus deserti | reverse complement strand
CAGCGATGTCTACGCCCTGGGTCTCATCGGCTACGAGTGCCTCACCGGTCATCCGGCGTTCGAGGGCGACAACGCCGTCACGATCGCTCTCAAGCAGGTCCGCCAGGACCCGGAGCCGCTGCCCGAGAACCTCCCCGCCGAGGTGCGGGAGCTGATCGGCCGGGCGCTGGCGAAGGACCCGGCGACCCGGTTCCCCGACGGCGCGGCGTTCGTCGCCGCCATCGACGACGTGCAGGCCGGACGTTCCCCGGCGGGCGCGCCCACGACGACGGTGCCCCCGGGCGTGGTCCCTCCGCCCCGGCCCGCCGGGCCGGAGACCGCGCTCACCGAGGAGGTCACCCGGCCTCCGGCCGGGCGCCGCCGCGGACGGGTCGCCATGGTCCTCCTCCCGCTGCTCGGGCTGCTCGCCGGCGCAGGGATCGCCGTGGCCCTCCTCCAGGCCCTCGCCGGCGATCCCGCCGGTTCGCCCTCCGTGGCGGCCGAGCAGCGCGACAGCGGCAGCATCGTCCTGGACGCCGACGAGTACATCGGCCGCCCGGTCGACGAGGTGGTCGCGCGGCTGACCCGGCTCGGGCTCGACGTGCAGCCCCGCGGGGAGGCCCGCGACGACGTCGTCCCCGACCAGGTCACCGACGTGCGACCCCACGGGGAGCCCCTGTCACCCGGTGACACCGTCGTCGTCACGTACTCGACCGGTCCCGCCTCCGGCGACGGACGCACCAACCGTCCCGCTGTCACCGGTGCCGCCGGCGGCGGTGACACCACGGTGGCCGAGGAGGAGACCCCGCCCACCGTCGTGGAGGAGGTCCCGCAGTCGACCAGCGGGCCCACGCCGCCGACCCGCACCGCCACCTCCCCGACCACCATGTCGGGCACCACCACGTCGTCGCAGGCGTCGGCGTCCCAGACGTCGTCGGAGACGACGGGGAGCCAGGGCAGCGCGTCGGCGACGACGTCCGCGGAGTCGCCCGCGACCAGCTCCCCCGCCGAGTGACGACCGCCGGTGCCCCGGGGGACCGCCCGGCCATGGGATCCCCGGGGCGCGGACGGGTGAGGTGACGGCCGACCACGGGTCGCCGCCCCTCGGTGGCCGTTACGAGCTGGTCTCCCTGCTGGCCACCGGCGGCATGGGGCAGGTCTGGCGCGCCCGCGACACGCTGCTCGACCGGCCGGTCGCCGTGAAGGTGCTGCGCAGCGAGTTCGCCGGGGACGCCACCTTCGTCGCCCGGTTCCGGGCGGAGGCGCGGCACACCGCCGTCCTGGCGCACCGCAACATCGCCGCGCTGCACGACTACGGCGAGGTCCCCGCCGGCGAGGCCGGTCCCGAGCACCTCGCCTACCTGGTGATGGAGCTCGTCGAGGGTGAGTCCCTGTCCGACGTGCTGGCCCGCGAGGGGCGGCTCGGCGTCCAGCAGACCCTCGACGTGCTGCAGCAGACCGCCGCGGCGCTGGCCGCCGCCCACGCCGCGGGGGTCGTCCACCGGGACGTGAAGCCGGGCAACGTCCTGGTCGGGGCCGACGGCGTCGTGAAGATCACCGACTTCGGCATCGCCTGGTCGGCCTCCAGCGTGCCGCTCACCCAGACCGGACAGGTCGTCGGCACGGCGCACTACCTCTCCCCGGAGCAGGCGGCGGGGGAGAAGGCCGGGCCGGCCAGCGACGTCTACGCCCTCGGCATGATCGGCTACGAGTGCCTGGCCGGCCGGCGGGCGTTCGAGGGCGAGAACTCGGTGCAGATCGCGCTCCGCCAGGTCCGCGACACCCCCGACCCCCTGCCCGACGACGTCCCCGAGAACGTCCGGCGGCTGATCGGCCGCGCCCTCCAGAAGCACCCCGCCGACCGGTTCCCCGACGGCGGCGCGTTCCGGGACGCCGTGGCCGACGTCCTGGCCGGCCGCATGCTCGCCCCCCCGCCGGCCGGCGGCGGCACCCGGTCCTTCGCCGCGGTGCCCGGTACCGGTGACGTCCCGCCGCGTCCCCGCGGGCTGACGCGGGTCCTCGTGCCGGTGGCTGCCCTGCTCGCCGGTGCCGGTCTCGCGGTCGCGGGTGTCGAGGTGCTCGGCGCGCCCGCCGCCCCGGCGCCCCGCGCCGCCGCCCCGGAGCCGGTGGAACCGGCCGCGGTCCTCCTCGTCGCCGACGAGTACCTCGGCCGCCCCGTCGGGGAGGTGGAGGCCGAGCTCGGCGGCCTGGGCCTGGGCGTCGAGCGGGTGCCGCAGGAGACCGCGGCCCGGGCCCCCGGCACGGTCACCGCGCTGACCCCGGCGGGTTCGGTTCCCGTGGGCACCCGCGTGAGCGTCACCTACGCCGTCGCGCCCGCGGCCGTCCCGGGGCCCGGGCGCCCGGCTCCCCCACCCGCGGGACCGGCGCCTGCACTGTCGGAGGTCGCGGCCACGGCACCCGCCGCCGGTGACGGTGGCGCGGATGGTGCGGACGCCGGCCTCGCCGAGCAGCCGGCGAGCGGGCCCGCCAACGCCAACGGCAACAGGAGCGGCAACGGCAACGCCAACGGCCACAGGAACGGCAACGGCAACGCCAACGCCGGCGGCGGGGCCAACGGGAACGCGCGGAAGGCAGGCGGCTGAGCGCGTCCCGGGGGCGGGTCGGGCCCGTGGGAGGATCGCGGGCGTCCGGGCGTTCCCGGACGACGGATCGAGAGGTGCGCCGCGACGACGCGGCGTAGGGCGGGGCCCGGGGGACGAACGGAGTGAGCGAGCGGTCCGGCGGGTCGCCGCACACCGACTACGCATCGATCTTCCATGCGATGCCGACGCCCTATCTGGTCATGACCCCCGATCTGGTGATCGCCGACGCCAACCCGGCGTACCTGGCCACGACGGGCCGCACCCTCGAGGAGCTGGTGGGCCGGTACGTGTTCGAGGCCTTCCCCGGCAACCCCAACGACCGCGATCCCGACGGCGGCGTGGCCAAGGTCCGCGCGTCCTTCCAGCGAGCCCGGGACACCGGGCGGATCGACACGATGGACATCCAGGAGTACGACATCCCGGATGGCCGCGGCGGCTTCGACAAGCGGTATTGGAGCCTGATCAGCATCCCCGTGCTCGACCGGTCGGGTGAGTGCCGGTACGTCATCCAGCGGGCCGAGGACATCACCGACTACGTCGTCGAACAGCGCAGGTCGGCCGGCGGGACCGGCCGCGGCTCCGGCATGGAGTGGCACCGCCGGGTGCTCGAGGTGGAGTCCGACCTCTACGCCCGTGGCCTCGAGCTGGCTGCCGCCCGGGAGGCCGAGCTCGCCACCGCACGTCGCCTGGCGGCGCTGGCCGGAGTGGCCCTGGACCTCGCCGCCGCCGACAGCGTCGACGAGCTCACCCACATCGTCACCGTCAGCGGGCTGGAGGCGCTCGGGGCGCACGGAGCGGCGCTGGCCGTCCGGGACGGCGACGTCCTGCGGCTGGTGCTCACCGAGCACCTCGGCACAGAGGCGCAGGAGCGGTACGGCGAGCTGCCCCTCGACGGCGGGCTCCCGGCGAGCGTCGCCGCACGCACGGGGCGCACGGTGGTCCTGCCCGACCGCGCCGCGAGCCTGACGTTCTCGCCCGAGATGGGGGACGTGCTCGACGCCACCGGCAACCAGGCGTGGGTGGCCCTGCCGCTGCAGGCGGGGCCCCGCAGCCTCGGCTCGCTCAGCGTGGGCTGGACCGACTCCCGCGACTTCACCGCCCAGGACGTCGAGCTGCTGGAGGCCTTCGCCGCTCAGTGCGCGCAGGTCCTCGACCGCATCCAAACCCGCCAGGCCGAGCGGGTCGCGTACGCCGCCGTCCGGGGGATGGCCGAGGCCCTGCAGCGGAGTCTCCTGACCGAGCCGCCGCAGCCGGAGGGTCTGGAGATCGCGGTGCGGTACGTGCCGGCCGCGGAGCAGGCCCAGGTGGGCGGCGACTGGTACGACGCGTTCCAGGTTGCCGACGACAGCACGATGCTCGTCATCGGCGACGTCACCGGGCACGACCGGCACGCTGCGGCCGCGATGGCCCAGGTCCGCAACGTGCTCCGGGGTGTGGCGCACAGCCAGCCCGAGTCACCGGCCCGGGTGCTCGCCGCCCTCGACCGGGCCCTGCGCGACCTCGCCGTCGGAACGCTCGCCACGGCGGTGCTCGCCCGGGTGGAGCGCGCATCCGACGGGGAACACCCCGGCCGGCTGCTGCGCTGGTCCAACGCCGGACACCCGGCTCCGGTGCTCATCCAGCGGGACGGCGCCGTCACCCTCCTCGAGCGCACGCCCAACCGGCTTCTCGGCGTCGACCCCGGGTCGCCCCGCGACGAGCACGCCTGCCTGCTGCCGCCCGGGTCGACGGTGGTGCTCTACACCGATGGGCTGATGGAGCGGCGCGGCGCCAGCCTGGACGAGGGAACGACCTGGTTGTGCCAGGAGCTGGCCACGCTGCACGACCTGCCGCTGGAGGAGCTCTGCGACCGGTTGCTCCAGGTGCTGCCGGACGCGCTGGACGACGACGTCGCGCTGCTCGCGCTGCGGATCCACCCGCCCGCCTGAGCAACCTCCGAGGGGTCGCGTCAGTCCTTCCTTCGGGGGCCGATCCACAGCGCTCCGCCGAGGGCGGCGAGCGCGGCGGTCAGCACGAACCCCCGGTCGCTGTCGACGACGGGCAGGACGACCAGCAGCCAGAACACGGCGAGGCCGACGAGACCCGCGGCGGCCACCCGCCAGGCCGGGCCCGAGCGATGTGCGTCGCCGGCGGGGAAGAACGCCGCGAAGGCGGTCAGCGCCAGCAGGGCGCAGACGGTGGCGAAGCCCGACCACAGCGTCACCACCGACCAGTAGGACTCCCCACCGAAGCCGAGGGTCAGGCCCAGCTCGAGCAGGACGACCGAGAGCACCACCAGGCCGAGGCCGAGAAGGGCTCCACGGTCCAGCGGTCGCGCGGCGCTGCGCTTCTTCCGTGCGCCGACGGCCGGGGCGTCGGACTCGAGCGTCTCGGGCCAGACGCGGCCGGGAGTTCCGGGCGCCTGGGGGTGCGAGGTGGCACCGGGCGGGGGAGCGGGCGGCGTGGCGCCGGTCGGGGTGGCGCCCGGCGGAGGAGGCGCGACCGGCGGGGCGGGCGGGGCCGGCGGCGGTGGGGTGCCGAGGCCGGGCAGGCCCGGGACGAAGTCGACCGGGCCGGTCGGCACGGGCGCGTCCACCGCCGGGACCGGCGCCGGGGTGGTGGCGTCGGGGTGCGGGGGCAGCTGCTGCGTGGACGTGCCGCCGGCCGGCTGCACCACCGGGATCTCCTGCGTGGTCGGCGGCTTCCGTCCGCCGGTCTCCACGGGCGGGTGGGGTTCGGACGGACTCACGGGCTCCTCCTCTGCATCCGGCGGTCAGCACCTCCGGTGGTCCACGGACCGGACCGCTCCGCCCCGCACCGTATCCGCGCCTCTCCGGCCGCCCCGCGAGGCGCCCCGGGATGCGCGGCCCTAGGGTCCCTTGGAGCGGCGTGCGACCGCACCGATGCACCGCACGGGCCCACCAGCGCCAGCCAGGAGGATCAGTGAGCACCCGCGCCGGCATCGTCGTCACCGGGACGGAGGTGCTCACCGGCCGGGTGCCCGACCGCAACGGCCCGTGGCTGGCCGAGCAGCTCCGGCTGCTCGGCGTCGACGTCGGTCACGTCGTCGTGGTGGGTGACCGACCGCAGGACCTCCACGAGGCGCTGGTCTTCCTGACCGGAACCGGCGTCTCCCTGGTCATCACCTCCGGGGGGCTGGGCCCGACGGCCGACGACCTCACCGCGCAGGTCGTCGGCGACTTCCAGGGCCGGCCGTCGGCCGTCGATCCGGCCCTCGAGCAGCGGGTCGCCGCGGTCGTGGACCGGCTCATGGCCCGTCGCGGGTGGCGCGCCGACCCGGCAGCGGTCGCGGCCGGCGTTCGCAAGCAGGCCCGCGTTCCCGAGGGTGCGACGGTGCTGGAGCCGGTCGGCACGGCGCCGGGCCTGGTCGTGCCCCCCGCGGAGGGCCGCAGCGGACCGACCGTGCTCGTCCTGCCCGGTCCCCCGTCGGAGCTCCAGGGGATGTGGCCGGCCGCGGTGTCCGCGACCCCGACGCGGGCCGCGCTGGCCGGAGCCGCGGAGCTGCGCCAGGAGACGGTCCGCCTGTGGGGAACGCTCGAGGCCCAGTTGGCCGGCACCCTGCGGGACCACGAGCACGAACTGGCGGGTCTCGAGATCACCACCTGCCTGCGGGAGGGCGAGCTGGAGATCGTCACTCGCTTCCCGCCGTCCGCCCAGGCCGCCTACGACCGGCTGGTGGCCGTCCTCGCCAAGGCGTACCGGGACACGCTCTTCTCGACCGGCCCCACCCTCGACGAGGTGGTCGCCACGGGTTTCGCCGACCGGGGGCTCACCGTCGCCACGGCGGAGTCCTGCACCGGGGGCCTCCTGGCTGCCCGGCTCACCGAGCGTCCCGGGTCGTCGGCCTGGGTGCTCGGTGGCGTCACCGCGTACGCCAACTCGGCGAAGGAGCAGCTGCTCGACGTCCCGGCCTCGGTGCTGGAGCGGCACGGCGCGGTCAGCCCCGAGGTGGCCCGGGCCCTCGCCGAGGGCGCCCGCTCGCGGTTCGGCGCCGACATCGGCGTGGGGATCACCGGGATCGCCGGGCCCGGCGGGGGCACTCCGGACAAGCCGGTGGGAACCGTCCACGTCTGCCTGGCCGGACCGGACGGCACGGAGGTGCGGGCGCTGCGCCTCCCGGGGGCACGGGCGCTGGTCCGGGAGCGGTCCGTCACGATCGCCATGCACCTGCTGCGGGTGGCGTTGGTCGGGGGGCCGCCCGCCTGAGCGGCGGGGCGGCGCGGCTCAAGGCGTGACCGTGACCTCGGTGAACGGCAGCAACGGCTCGATCTCCGGGAAGACCACGAACAGCAGCAGCGCGCTGACGGCCAGGACGAGGAGCAGGGCCTCGACCGCCTTCGCCGGGGTGTTGCCAGGCAGGTGGCGCCAGATCCAGGTGTACATGCGAGGACTCCGGGGTCAGCCGAGGAGGGCGGGCGGGCCGTCGGGTGCGGTGGCCTTGCTCAGCGCCGCCCCGTCGAGCCGCGCGTGGATGACCAGCCGCTGCTGGGCCGAGTACTTGGGGTGGCAGGTGGTCAGGGTGAGGTAGGCGCCCGTCGCCGGGCCGTCGGCGGGCCCTCCGGGCGTGGGGGAGATGACGGCGACGTCGGTCGGCCGGACGATCCGCTGTCCCGGGATCCCACTGGGGTCGCCACCGAAGTCGCCGGTCGCGGGGTCGCCGAGGACCCGGTAGACGTACCAGGTGTCGGCGGTCTCGACCACGATCGGGTCGCCGGGCTGCATCCGGTCCAGGTCCAGGAAGGGCGAACCGCGGCCCACGCGGTGGCCGGCCATGGCGACGTTGCCCTGTTCCCCGGGCATCGCCGCGCCGACGTAGTGACCGGGTCCCTGGGCGAGCTCCACCTCGGAGGTGCCCTCGACGACGACCCGGTTCCAGTCGGCGCCCAGTCGCGGGATGTGCAGCACCGCAAAGGGCTGGCCCACGGTCACCTGGATCGGTGCCGGCGCGGGAGCAGGTGCCGGGGCGGGTGCCGGTGCCTCCTCCGACGGTGCCGCCTCGGACGGGGCGGTGTTGGGCGGAGCGACGGAGGGCGGAGCGACGGTGGGCGCGTCGGCCCACTGCTCCTGGATCTGCTGGCTGAGCTGGTCCTGCTGGCGGGCGCTGAGGACGTCGGTCACCCAGAGCTCGTAGACCACGAAGAGAAGCGCGACCAGCCCGAGGGTGATCAGCGTCTGGCCGATGCCCCGGAGCAGCGTGCGGCCCCGGTCCCGCCGTGGGTGCGGCCGCGCCGCCTCCTCACGGGCGGTCCCCGGCGGGTCGTCGAGGTCGACTGCGCTGCTCACCACGAACCCCTGTTCGGCGTCGGCGTCCCGGACGCGGTGTGCCGGGACGGGCTGTGCTGGTCGTGCGGTGCTGGTCGTGCGGTGCTGGTCGTGCGGTGCTGGTCCTGCGGTGCTGGTCGTGCGGTGCTGGTCGTGCGGTGCTGGTCGTGCGGTGTGGTGCGGACGTCGCCTGCCGGGACAGGCTGGCTGCGCTGCCCCGGCAGACGACGTCCAGGTGGGGACCGGCCCGCCGCCCCCGTGTTTCGAGCGGCGGGCCGGTGGATCAGACGGTCTGGGTCTCGCGGCGACGGCCGGCGGCCGTCAGACCGGCGCCCGCGCCGAGGGCGATGAGGCCCAGGGTGAGCGGGACGGAGACGTCAGAACCGGTGGAGGCCAGCTGACCCTTGGGCTGGGCGGCGGACTTGGCCGGGGCCGCCTTGTGGGCGACCGGGGCGGCCTTGACCGGAGCGGCCTTGACGGGAGCGGCCTTGTGGGCGACCGGAGCGACCTTGACCACGTGGGTCACCGGGGCGACGTGCGCCGGCTTCTCCTCGTGGGTGGGCGCCGCGGGCTTCGGGCAGCCGCAGGTGTTGCTGCCGATGTTGCTGATCCCGCCGCTGGTGGAGCCGCCGGGGCCCATGCTGCCGACGTTGGTGATGCCTCCGGGGGTGGAGCCGGAGCCCGAGCCCGAGCCGGAGCCGGCGGTGGCGCTGGTGTTGTTGCCGGAGTTGGCGCCGGTGGCGGAGCCGATCGAGCCGCCGGTGCCGTTGGCCGAGCCGCCGGTGGTGTTGGCGGTGGTGGTCGGGCTGACGGTGGCGGTGCCGCCGTTGGCGCTGGCGTTGGCGTGCTGCTCGTTGTCGATGATCACGAGGCAGTTGTGCCGGCAGTTGCTCTGATCCACGTTGTTGAAGATCAGGTTGCCGGCGATCGCGAGACCACCGTTCGCCTCTGCCTCACCTCCGCTGTTGTCCACGACGGCGCCCACGGCGCTGGCGTCGCCGCCGTTGCCGCTGGCGTCGTTGTCGCTGTCGGCGACGGCGTCACCGCTGCGGGTGGAGTTCTGGGCGACGCTGGTGGCGTCGCCGCTGGAGCTGCCCGAACCGGTGCCGGCGGTGGCGCTGGTGTT
>NZ_JBHUHP010000011.1:0-1339 GCF_042682525.1 Blastococcus deserti | reverse complement strand
GCTGACCGTCGCGGTGCCGCCGTTGGCGCTGGCGGAGCTCGACTGGTCGTTGTGGACGCCGACCGAGGAGTTCTTCGAGCCGCCGTCCACGTCGTTGATCGCCGCGTTGCCGGAGACGGCCACGCCGCCGTTGGCCTCGGCGGTCAGGTCGCTGTTGTCGACCACGGCGCCCACGGCGCTGGCGTCGCCGCCGTTGCCGCTGGCGTCGTTGTAGCTGACCGCGACCGCGTCACCGGAGCGCGTGTCGTTCTGCGCCAGGGTGTCGGTGTCGCCCGACGAGCGACGGGAGGCCGGGGTCGACGCGGTGGCGCCGGTGTTGTTGCCCGAGTTGGCGCCGGTGGCCGACTTGATCGTGCCGCCGGTGCCGTTGGCCGAGCCGCCGGTGGTGTTGGCGGTGGTGGTCGGGCTGACCGTCGCGGTGCCGCCGTTGGCGCTGGCGGAGCTCGACTGGTCGTTGTGGACGCCGACCGAGGAGTTCTTCGAGCCGCCGTCCACGTCGTTGACCGCCACGTTGCCGGAGACGGCGACGCCACCGTTGGCCTCGGCGGTCAGGTCGCTGTTGTCCACCACGGCGCCCACGGCGCTGGCGTCGCCGCCGTTGCCGCTGGCGTCGTTGCTGCTGTCGGCGACGGCGTCACCGCTGCGGGTGGAGTTCTGGGCGACGCTGGTGGCGTCGCCGCTGGAGCTGCCCGAACCGGTGCCGGCGGTGGCGCTGGTGTTGTTGCCGGAGTTGGCGCCGGTGGCGGAGTGGATCGTGCCGCCGGTGCCGTTGGCCGAGCCGCCGGTGGTGTTGGCGGTGGTGGTCGGGCTGACCGTCGCGGTGCCGCCGTTGGCGCTGGCGGAGCTCGACTGGTCGTTGTGGACGGTGACCGAGGAGTTCTTCGAGCCGCCGTCCACGTCGTTGACCGCCGCGTTGCCGGAGACGGCAACGCCGCCGTTGGCCTGGGCCTCTCCGCCGCTGTTGTCCACCACGGCGCCCACGGCGCTGGCGTCGCCGCCGTTGCCGCTGGCGTCGTTGTCGCTGACGGCGACGGCGTCACCGCTGCGGGTGGAGTTCTGGGCGACCGCCGTGTCGTCGGCGCTGGCCACTGCCTGACCGAGGAGGAACAACCCCCCGGTCATTCCTGCGATTGCGAGTCCGTTGCGCACGGATCGTCTCATTCTGCGTGTCCTTCGAGGGTGTGCGCGCCATCGGTCGAGTGGGTGGTGGCGCGCCGGTGGATGGGAGAGCGGGCGGCTGCACATGTCGGTGAGGGACACCGCCCGGTGGTGCTGATGGGGGCCGGCCCGCCGCCCCCGTGTTTCGAGCGGCGGGCCGGTGGATCAGACGGTCTGGGTC
>NZ_JBHUHP010000010.1:345027-459357 GCF_042682525.1 Blastococcus deserti | reverse complement strand
CACGCTGTTGAGTTCTCAAAGAGCGGACGCACACCAACTCCACCCTCGCGGGCTTCGTTCGAGGCGGCTTCTCGTTTGTACACCGCACAACGGTCGGACCCCGCAGGATCTTCCCGCCGGCCCCAGACGGGGTCTCGCGCGGCGCAGAGAGAAAGTTACGTCCGTCCGGGGGCCGTGTCAAACCCGTGGTCGGGTGACGCCGGACACGCGTCCGTCACGGTGCCGCCACGTCGACGACACACGCGTCGGAGCGCAGGTCAGGAGCCCGACGGACCCGTTCGCTGCACTCCGGCGACGACGCGCTTGCCTCTGCGCAGGACCAGCCATCCGCCGGGGAGCCAGGCGTCCTCCCCCGGTACGGCATCGGCGTCGGTGACCCGCTCGTTGTTGAGGTAGGCCCCGCCCTCCTTCACCGTGCGCCTGGCCTCGGACAGGCTGCTCGCCAGGCCGGTGAGCTGGAGCAGCTGAGCGATCGACGGGACCTCGCCGTCCACGGTCACGGCCCCCGCCTCCCGCAGGGCGGCGCCCAGCGTGGCCTCCCCCAGCGTGGCCAGGTCCTCGCGACCGAAGAGGGCGCGTCCCGCGGCCTCGGCCTGCCGGAGCTCGTCCGGGCCGTGGACGAGCAAGGTGAGCTCCTCGGCGAGCGCGCGCTGCGCCGTCCGTGCCGCGGGGCGTTCCACACTCTCGACGAGGAGCGCCTCGACCTCCTCCGCCGGACGCTCGGAGTACAGCGGCAGCCAGGCGCGCGCGTCGGCGTCGTCGGCGTTCAGCCAGAACTGGAAGAACGCGTAGGGCGACGTCAGCGACGGGTCCAGCCACACCGCACCGCCCTCGGTCTTGCCGAACTTGGTGCCATCGGACTTGGTGACCAGCGGGGTGGAGAAGGCGTGCACCGTGGCGGCCTCGGTCCGGCGGACGAGGTCGATGCCCGCGGTCAGGTTTCCCCACTGGTCGGAGCCGCCGGTCTGCAGCGTCACGCCGTGCCGACGGTGCAGCTCTCGATAGTCGTTGGCCTGCAGGATCTGGTAGCTGAACTCGGTGTAGCTGATGCCGGCCTCGGAGTTCAGCCGGGCGGACACCGCCTCCTTGGCCAGCATCCGGCCCACCCGGAAGTGCTTGCCCAGATCGCGCAGGAAATCGATCGCGGAGATGGGCGCGGTCCACTCGAGGTTGTCGACGTAGAGCGGCCCCTTGAGGCCCTCGGTCTCCGCCGGGACGTCGAGGAAGGGCGCGACCTGCTCACGGATCCGGTCGACCCATTCCGCGACGGTCCCCCGGTCGTTGAGCTGCCGCTCGGCCGTCGGCCGCGGGTCGCCGATCAGTCCGGTGGCTCCTCCGACCAGCACGACCGGCTGGTGGCCGGCGCGTTGCAGGGCGCGCAGCACCATGAACTGCAGCAGGTGACCGACGTGCAGGCTCGGCGCCGTCGGGTCGAAGCCTGCGTAGTAGGCGACCGGCCCCTCGGCGAGGTGGGCGCGCAGCGCCGCTTCGTCGGTGCTCTGGGCGATCAGCCCTCGGCGGTGCAGGTCGTCGATGACGTCGTTCACGGGGCACCATCCTGCCCGGCCCTGCGGCCAGGTCTCTTCCCGCCCCGCCCGGTGCCCCCCGCCCGGAACACGCTCACCGACGGCGCACCGGTCTCCCAGAACCGCCACGGGAGTTCCGTCGCCTGGCTGATCCCGACCCGCGGCCCGGCCGAGACGGTCGCCGGCGCGGAACCGTGGTGCAACCGCACGGGGCTCTCCGGCGCCAGCAGGTCGAGGCCGCGGTCGTAGGGGCCGATGCCCAGCGCCTGGGTGAGGCGGGCGGGTCCGCGGGCCAGGTCCCGTGCGACGCGGGCGGCAGGACGGCGGGCGCGGGCGACCTCCTCCCCCAGCACGATGTCGCCGGCCCGGAGCAGGACCGCGGACCCGCGCCCCTCGGGGCCGACGACGACGTTGGCGCACCAGTGCACGCCGTAGCTGAAGTAGACGTACAGGCGCCCGGGCGGGCCGAACATGATCTCCGCTCGTGGCGTGGGCCCCCGGTGTGCGTGCGACGCCGGGTCCTGCCCCTCCCCCGAGTACGCCTCGACCTCCGTCAGCCGCAGCGCCACCTGCCCCTCCGGCCGGTCGGTGACCACCCAGCAGCCGAGCAGCGACGGCGCCACGACGTCGACCGGCCCGAGCAGGTCCCCCTCGCGGACCGGCAGGCCCGGCCCGGGACGGTCGGCGGCAGCCTGCGCCGCGCTCAGAGGGCCGCCGCCACGGGCGAGACGGACGCCCAGTCGGCGTGCGCGGCGGCGAGCGCCTTGAGCGCCGTCAGCTGCTCGGCCACCCGCTCCGGCGCCGTCCCCCCGCGGGCCCTGCGGGCCGCGAGCGCGCCGGGCACGGACAGGACCGACCGGACACCGGGGGTGAGCCGCTCGTCGATGCCGGCGAGCTGGTCGTCGTCGAGCTGGTCGAGCTCGAGCCCGGACTCTTCGCAGAAGGCCACCATCGCACCGGAGATCTCGTGCGCGGACCGGAACGGCACGCCGTTCGAGACCAGCCACTCGGCCACGTCCGTCGCCAGGGCGAAGCCCTGCGGCGCGGCCGCCTCGAGCACCTCCGGGCGCAGGGTCAGGGTGGCGACCATCCCGGTGACGGCGGGCAGGAGGAGCACCAGCTGCTCCATCGAGTCGAAGACCGGCTCCTTGTCCTCCTGCAGGTCCCGGTCGTAGGCCAGCGGCAGCCCCTTGAGCATCGTGAGCAGCCCGGTGAGGTTGCCCACGAACCGGCCGGACTTGCCCCGGGCCAGCTCGGCGATGTCGGGGTTCTTCTTCTGCGGCATGATCGACGACCCGGTCGCCCAGGCGTCGTCCAGCCGCGCCCAGCCGAACTCCGTCGACGTCCAGAGGACGACCTCCTCGCCCAGCCGGGACAGGTGCACGCCCAGCAGGGCCGCGGCGAAGCAGAACTCCGCAGCGAAGTCGCGGTCGCTGACCGCGTCGATGCTGTTGTCGGCCGCGCGGTCGAACCCGAGCTCCGCCGCGACGGCGTCCGGGTCCAGCCGCAGCGACGAGCCGGCGAGCGCGCCGGCGCCCAGCGGGCTGACCGCCGTCCGCCGGTCCCAGTCCTGCAGCCGGTCGACGTCGCGTGCGATGGAGTGGGCGTGCGCCAGCAGCTGGTGGGCGATCAGGACCGGCTGCGCGTGCTGCAGGTGCGTCATGCCGGGCGCGGCGACGTCCTGGTACCGCTCGGCCAGGCCCAGCAGCGCGAACTCCAGCGCAGAAAGCCCGGACACGAGCGCCCGGACGTTGTGCCGCAGGTACAGGCGCAGGTCCGTGGCAACCTGGTCGTTCCGGCTGCGCCCGGCCCGCAGCTTGCCCCCCAGCGGCCCGAGCTTCTCCAGCAGCCCGCGCTCGAGGGCCTCGTGCACGTCCTCGTCGGCCTCGATGGGGGCGAACGTGCCCGCGGCCACCTCGGCGGACAGCTCGGTCAGCGCGCCGACCATCCGGTCCAGCTCGTCGTCGGTGAGCAGGCCGGCCCGGTGCAGGACGCGGGCGTGGGCGCGCGAGGACGCCAGGTCGTAGGGCGCCAGCCGCCAGTCGACGTCCGTCGACTTGGACAGCGCGGCCATCGCCGGCGACGGGCCGCCGCCGAAGCGGCCGCCCCACAGCCGGGTCTGGGATGTCTGCCCGGTCACGCCCCGCCACCGCCGTGCAGCCGCTGGTCGCGCGCGGCCGCCAGCTTCGACGGCATGCCCCACAGCTGGACGAAGCCCTTGGCCAGGCCCTGGTCGAAGGTGTCGCCGGTGTCGTAGGTGGCGAGGTTGAAGTCGTACAGGGAGGCCTCGCTGCGCCGTCCGGTGACCGTGGCCCGCCCGCCGTGCAGGGTCATCCGGATCTCGCCGCTGACGTGCTCCTGCGAGTCGGCGATGAACGCGTCGAGGGCGTGCTTGAGCGGCGAGAACCAGAGGCCGTCGTAGACGAGCTCGGCCCAGCGCTGGCCCACGATCCGCTTGAACCGGGCGAGGTCGCGCTCGACGGTGACCGCCTCGAGCTCCTGGTGGGCGGTGATCAGCGCGATCGCGCCGGGGGCCTCGTAGACCTCGCGGCTCTTGATCCCGACCAGCCGGTCCTCGACCATGTCGAGCCGGCCGACGCCGTGGGCACCGGCGCGCCGGTTGAGCTCCTCGATGGCCTGCAGCACCGTGACGTGGCGCCCGTCGATCGACGTCGGGACGCCGTCGGTGAAGCCGATCGTGACCTCGTCGGCCTCCTTGGGGACCGTCGGGTCCTGCGTGTACTCGTAGACGTCCTCGACAGGGCCGTTCCAGATGTCCTCGAGGAAGCCGGTCTCGACGGCGCGGCCCCACACGTTCTGGTCGATGGAGTACGGCGACTTCCTGGTCGTCGCGATCGGCAGGCCCTTCTCCTCGGCGAACGCGATGGCCTTGTCGCGGGTCATGCCCGAGTCGCGCACCGGGGCGAGCACCTTCAGGTCCGGGCCGAGGGCGCCGATGCCCACCTCGAACCGCACCTGGTCGTTGCCCTTGCCGGTGCAGCCGTGGGCGACCGTCGAGGCGCCGTGGTACCTCGCGGCGGTGACGAGGTGCTTCGCGATCAGCGGCCGGGAGAGGGCCGAGACCAGCGGGTAGCGGTCCATGTAGAGCGCATTGGCCTGCAGGGCCGGAAGGCAGAACTCGTCGGCGAACTCGTCGCGCATGTCGGCGACGATCGACTCGACGGCGCCGCAGTCGAGCGCACGCCGGCGGATGACCTCCATGTCCTCACCGCCCTGGCCGACGTCGCCGGCGACGGCGATGACCTCGGCGCCGGTCTCCTCGGCGATCCAGCCGATCGCCACGGAGGTGTCCAACCCGCCCGAGTAGGCCAGGACGACACGTTCGGTCACGGGAATTCCTCTTCCAGGTCGTTCTTCAGTTCGGGGTACACGGCGGGCGTGCGCTCGGCGAGGGCGCGCAGGCGCTCGGCCAGCGCCGGTCCGCCGTCGGGTTCACGGGAGACGACGAGCAGAGTGTCGTCCCCCGCGATGGTGCCCAGGACGTCGGGTAGCCCCACCTTGTCCAGGGCGGAGGCCAGGAACTGCGCGGCCCCGGGCGGGGTGCGCAGGACGGCCAGGTTGGCGCTGCCGTCGGCCGAGGTCAGCAGGTCGGCGAGCAACCGCGTGAGCCGGGCCGGCGCGGCCTGCGCCGGCCGGAGCGGAGCGTTCTCGGGGGGCAGCACGTAGCTGGCCGGGGCGCCGTCGGAGCCGCGCAGCTTGACGGCGCCGAGCTCCTCGAGGTCCCGCGAGAGCGTCGCCTGGGTGACCTCGATGCCGGACTCGGCGAGCAGCGCGGCCAGCTGGGTCTGCGAGGTGACCGGCTGCGCCTCGATGAGCTGCACGATCCGCGCCTGCCGGGCGCTGCGCGTGAGTGCCGTGGTCATCGGGATCGCTCCAGCAGCCACGCGAGCAGGGCCTTCTGGGCGTGGAGGCGGTTCTCGGCCTCGTCCCACACCGCGCTCTGCGGCCCGTCGATGACCGCGGCGGCGACCTCCTTGCCGCGGTAGGCCGGCAGGCAGTGCAGGACCAGGGCGTCCTCGGCGGCCCGCGCCAGCGCCGCCTCGTCCAGGGCGTAGGGCAGGAAGGGGGCGATCCGGGCGTCGTACTCCTCCTCCTGGCCCATGGACACCCATGTGTCGGTGGCCAGGACGTCCGCGCCGTCGGCGGCGGCCTCGGGATCGGGGGTCCACAGCACCGATCCCCCGGTCTCGGCGGCGATCTCGGCCGCCCGCTCGAGCACCGGCTTGGAGGGCTGGAAGGACTCGGGCGAGCCGATCCGCACGTGCATGCCTGCCGTGGCGCCGCCCAGCAGGTAGGAGTGCGCCATGTTGTTGGCGCCGTCGCCCAGGTAGGTCAGCGACCGCCCGGGCAGGGAGCCCTTGCGCTCGACGACGGTCAGCAGGTCGGCCAGGACCTGGCAGGGGTGGTACTCGTCGGTGAGGGCGTTGATCACCGGTACCCGGCTGACCGCGGCCATGGCCTCGATGCGCTCCTGCCCGAAGGTGCGCCAGACGATCGCGGCGGCCTGGCGGTCGAGCACGCGGGTGGTGTCCTCGATCGGCTCGCCCCGGCCGAGCTGGCTGGTGCCGGCATCGATCACCAGCGGGTAGCCGCCGAGCTCGGCGACGCCCACGGAGAACGACACCCGGGTGCGGGTGGAGGGCTTGTCGAAGAGGACGGCGACCGCGCGGGGCACGCCGCCCGGCGCGGCCAGCGGTGTCGGGGCCCCCGCGGTGTGCCGGGTGGCCTTGAGGGAGGCGGCGAGCGCGAGCACCTCGGCCTGCTCGGCCGGGCTCAGGTCGTCGTCCCTGAGCAGGTGGCGGGTCACTGGGGGGCCTCCTGGAGGGCGGCGTCGAGCGCCGCCGGGAGGGCCGCGACGAAGGCGTCGACCTGGCCGTCGCCGAGCACCAGCGGCGGGGCGAGCCGCAGCACGCCGGGCGCGACGGCGTTGGTCAGGAAGCCGGCGTCCCGCAGCCGGCCCTCGAGCGCCGTGGCGACGTCGGCGGTGAGGACGACGCCCAGCAGCGCACCGCTGCCCCGGACGCCGCTGACACCCGGGTGCCCGAGACCCTCGATGCCGGCGGTGAACCGGTGCTCGAGCTCCTTCGCGCGCTCCAGCAGGCCCTCGTCGCGGATGGTGTCGAGCACGGCGAGGGCCGCCGCCGCGGCGATCGGGTTCCCGCCGAACGTCGAGCCGTGGGCACCGGCGGTCAGGAGCTCCGCGGCCCCCCCGAACGCCAGGACCGCGCCCATCGGCAGCCCGCCGCCCAGCGACTTGGCCAAAGTGACGACGTCGGGCCGGAGGCCGTCGGCCTGGTGCATGAACCAGGAGCCGGTCCGGCCGATGCCGGTCTGCACCTCGTCGAGGGCGAACAGGGCACCGGCCTCCTGCGCCGCGGCGGCCGCGGCGGCCAGGTAGCCCGCCGGCGCGGGCTGGACACCGCCCTCACCCAGCATGGGCTCCAGCAGCACCATCGCGGTCCGGTCGGTGACGGTCGCCCTCAGCGCGTCGGTGTCGCCGTAGGGCACGTACCGGACCCCGGCCGGCAGCGGCGCGAACGCTTCGGCCTTCCCCGGCTGGCCGGTGAGGGCCAGGGCACCCATCGTCCGGCCGTGGAAGGAGCCCTCGGCGGTGATGACCTCGGACCGGCCGGTCAGCCGGCTGATCTTGAACGCCGCCTCGTTCGCCTCGGCACCGGAGTTCGAGAAGAAGACCCGCCCCGGCCGGCCGGCGAGCTCCAGCAGCCGCTCGGCCAGCAGCACACCGGGCTCGTGCATGGCGAGGTTGGAGACGTGGGCGAGCTTGCGCGCCTGCGCCGTGATCGCCTCGACGACCTTCGGGTGCGCGTGGCCCAGGATCGTCGTCGCGATGCCACCGAGCAGGTCGGTGTACTCGCGGCCGTCGACGTCCCAGACGGTGGCCCCCGCGCCGTGGTCGAGCGCGACCGGCGGGGTCCGGTAGTTGTGCATCATCACGGCCGACCAGCGGCGGGCCAGCTCCTCGGTGTGCGTCATGGTGCTGTGCCCTCCTTCTCCGTCGCGGCCGGGACGACCATCGTCCCGGTGCCCTCGGTCGTGAACATCTCCAGCAGCAGGGCGTGCGGCAGGCGGCCGTCGACGACGGTCGCGCGGGTCACCCCGCCCTCGACCGCCCGCAGGCAGGCGGCCATCTTCGGGACCATCCCGGAGTCCAGCGTCGGCAGGATCTCGGCCAGCTCGCGGGCGTCGATCTGCTCGACCAGGGAGTCGCGGTCGGGCCAGTCGGCGTAGAGCCCCTCGACGTCGGTGAGGACGACGAGCTTCACCGCGCCGAGGGCCACGGCGACCGCCGCCGCGGCGGTGTCGGCGTTGAGGTTGTGCAGGACGCCGTCCTTGTCGGGGCCGACGGTGGAGATCACCGGGATGTGCCCGGCCTCCAGCAGCGCCCGCACCGGCGTGGGGTCGACGGCGACGACGTCGCCGACCAGGCCCACGTCGACCGGCCGGCCGTCGACCACCGCGAACGTGCGGGCGGCGGTGAACAGGCCGCCGTCCTCACCGGACAGGCCCACCGCCCGGCCGCCGTGCTCGTTGATGAGGCCGACCACCTCGGGACCGACCTGACCGACGAGCACCATGCGGACGACGCCGATCGCCTCCTCGGTGGTGACCCGCAGGCCGCCGCGGAACTCGGTGGGGATGCCGAGCTTGGACAGCATCGCGCTGACCTGCGGGCCGCCACCGTGGACGACGACGGGCAGGATGCCGCAGGTCCGCAGGAAGACCATGTCCTCGGCGAACGCCCGGCGGCACTCCTCGTCGACCATGGCGTGCCCGCCGTACTTCACGACGACGACGTTGCCGTGGAACTCGCGCAGCCACGGCAGCGCCCCGGTCAGCACGGCGACCTTCTGCGCGTCGCCCTCCGGGTCGTGGGTGCGCATGACCCGGCTGGTGCCGACCTTCTTCCGCGGCCCTGTCGGCGGTGGCGCCACGTCGACGGCGACGTCGGGCGGCGTCGGGTCCTGCGCGTTCGGGTCGTGCACGGTGGTGACGTGGGGTTCGGGGTCCGGGTGCGGGCTCATGTGGAGTACGCCGAGTTCTCGTGGACGTAGGCGATGGACAGGTCGTTGGTCCAGATCGTCGCCTGCTCCGGGCCGGCCTTCAGGTCGACGTCGATCGTGATCGCGCGCCCGGTGAGGTCGACGCCCTCCCGCGGGTCGCCGATGGCCCCGCCACGGCAGACGGTCACGCCGTTGATCGTGACGTCGACCTGCTCGGGCTCGAAGGCGGCGTCGGTGGTGCCGATGGCGGCCAGGACCCGGCCCCAGTTGGGGTCGTTGCCGAAGAGCGCCGTCTTGAGCAGGTTGTTGCGCGCGCAGGCCCGGCCGGCGGTCAGCGCGTCCTCGACGCTCGCGGCGTTGCGGACGCTGATGGCGATGTCCTTGGTGGAGCCCTCGGCGTCGGCCAGCAGCTGCATGGCCAGGTCGGTGCAGGCGGCGGTCAGCGCGTCGGTGAGCTCCTCCGCGCTGGGCGTGACCCCGCTGGCGCCGCTGGCCATGACGACGACCGTGTCGTTGGTGGACAGGCAGCCGTCGGAGTCGACCCGCTCGAAGCTGACGCTGGTCGCCTGCTTGAGCGCCGGCCCGAGGGCGGAGGCGTCGACGACGGCGTCGGTGGTGAGGACGACGAGCATCGTGGCCAGCGACGGGGCGAGCATGCCCGCGCCCTTGGCCATGCCGCCGACGGTCCAGCTCTCCCGCGACTGCACCGTGGTCTTCGGCACGCTGTCGGTGGTCATGATCGCCCGGGCGGCGTCGGGGCCGCCGTCCTCGCTCAGGGCCCCGACGGCTGCGGTGACCCCGGCGGTCAGCTTGTCCATGGGCAGCCGGACGCCGATGAGCCCGGTCGAGGCGACGGCGACGTCGATCGCGCCGACGCCCAGTGCGGCGGCGGCGTGCTCGGCGGTGGCGTGGGCGTCCTGGAAGCCCTCCGGGCCGGTGCACGCGTTAGCCCCGCCGGAGTTGAGGACGACGGCCCGGAGCCGCTGGCCGGCCAGGACCTGCCTGCTCCACAGCACCGGAGCGGCCGGGAAGCGGTTGGTGGTGAAGACGGCCGCGGCGGCGTCGTCGGGACCGTGGTTGAGGACGACGGCGACGTCGGGGTCGCCGCTGGACTTCAGGCCGGCCGCGACGCCTGCGGCCGAGAACCCCCTGGGTGCGGTGGTGCTCACTCGGGGGCCGCCGCGGAAACGGGGAACGCCGGCGGAGCGCTCTCGTGGGGGGAGCTCACGGGGCCACCCCCACGACCGGCAGGCCGGTGGTCTCGGGCAGGCCCAGGGCGAGGTTGGCGCACTGCAGCGCCCCGCCGGCGGTGCCCTTGGTCAGGTTGTCGACGGCGGCGACGACCACGAGCCGGCCGGCGTCGGCGTCGACGGCGACCTGCAGCGCGACGGTGTTGGCCCCCAGGACCTGCGCGGTGGTCGGCCACTGCCCCTCGGGGAGCAGCTGCACGAAGGGCTCGTCGGCGTAGGCCTTCGCGTACGCGGCCCTGGCCGAGTCGGCGTCGGCGTCCGGCCGCAGCTTCGCCGAGCAGGTGGCCAGGATGCCGCGGCTCATGGGCACGAGGGTCGGGGTGAAGCTGACGCTCACCGGGGTCCCGGCCGCCTGCGAGAGATTCTGGATCATCTCGGGCGTGTGCCGGTGCACACCGCCGACGCCGTAGGCGCTCACCGAGCCCATGACCTCGCTGCCCAGCAGGTGCGGCTTGGCGCTCTTCCCGGCGCCGGAGGTGCCACTGGCGGCGACCACGACGACCTCGGGCTCCACGAGACCGGCGGCCAGCGCGGGGGCGAGGGCCAGGGTCACCGAGGTCGGGTAGCACCCCGGGACGGCGATCCGCCGGGCGTCGGCCAGCTTCTCCCGCTGGCCGGGCAGCTCCGGCAGGCCGTACGGCCAGGAGCCGGCGTGCTCACCCCCGTACCACCGGGCCCAGGCCGCCGGGTCGTTGAGCCGGTGGTCGGCGCCGCAGTCGATGACGAGGGTGTCGGCGGGCAGCTGCGCGGCGATCGCCGCGGACTCTCCGTGCGGCAGGGCCAGCACCACGACGTCGTACCCCGCCAGGGACGCCGCGTCACTCGGCCGGACCTCCAGGTCGGCGAAGGGCAGCAGGTGCGGCTGCAGCTCGCCCAGGCGTCGGCCGGCACTCGAGTTGGCGTGCACCCCGGCCAGGCGGAGGTCCGGGTGCCCGGCCAGCAGCCGGCACACCTCCCCGCCCGCGTACCCGGTGGCGCCGGTGACCCCGACCGTCCACGTCTGCCCTGTGCCCACGATGCATGATTATGCACTATCCCGGATGATCGCCCAACCGGGGTGCGCCGGTCGACCGCAGCGGATCGCCGGTCGCGGTACGTCCGTCGGTCCCGCGCCGCCGGTGGCGCGAGGGCGCCGGCCACGGCGGGACCCCTGCCCGCTCCGGTGGCGCGGTGCCGGAGGAGCGCGGTAGACCACCTCATGGCCAGCGGCTTCGACCCCTCCGAGTACGGCCGGCACATCGCCGAGGTGTACGACGAACTCCACGCCGACCTCTCCCCGGAGGCGGCCCTGTCGGTGATCGCCGGGTACGCCGCCGGCGGCGCGGTGCTCGAGCTGGGCATCGGAACGGGGCGCATCGCCCTCCCACTGGCCGCGAAGGGCCTGGACGTCGAGGGCATCGAGGGCTCCCCGGAGATGGTCGCGCAGCTCCGGCGCAAGCCGGGCGGCGAGGCGCTGCGGGTCGAGGTGGGCGACTTCTCGACGACCACGATGGACCGCCGGTACGCCGTGGTGGTGCTCGCCTACAACACGATCAACGCACTGCCGTCGCAGGACGCGCAGGTGCAGACGTTCCGCAACGCCGCGGCCCACCTCGACCCGTCCGGGGTCTTCCTCGTGGAGAACTGGGTGCCCGACGTGGCGGGGTTCCACCACGGGCGGGCCGTCCGGGCGCACGAGGTCGCCGAGCGTCACGTGATCGTCGAGGTCGCCGAGCTGCGACCCGCGGAGCAGCGGATCAGCGCGACGCGGCTGGCCTTCACCGCCGACGGCGTCCGCCTCCTGCCGGTCGACCACCGCTACGTGTGGCCGGCGGAGCTCGACCTGATGGCACGCCTCGCCGGCCTCCACCTCGAGGAACGCTGGCAGGACTGGGAGCGGCGCCCCTTCACCGACCAGAGCACCACCTACGTCGCGGTGTACCGCCGGGACGACTGACCGTTCCCCGGCCGGCGGCTGCTCAGGTCGACAGTTCCGCGCACGCACGTTATGACTGCACGGCGACCGTCGGGCAGCCCGGTAGCCAGGTGAACAGCACCTGTCCCGTCCGCCCGTCCCGGGGGCCGCGACGGAGGAGACGTGCGGGTGCCCATGGCGAGGGGTCCGGTGAGCTCGGAGCTGTCCCGCGCGCTCCGCGGCGACCGCGACCGGCTACCCGCCCTCCGCGACGCCGCCGGCGAGCTCTCCCGGCGACTCGCGGCCGGGAACGAGCCCGGCGCCGTGCTGACCGACGACGACCTGCAGCTCTGCCTGCACCTGCTCTACGAACTGCACTACGCAGGCTTCGACGACGTCGACCCCGCGGCCGAGTGGTCACCGGAGCTGCTCGGGGTCCGGGCGGTGCTGGAGGGTCCGTTCGAGGACGCGCTGCGGGCCGAGGCCGCGCGCGTCCGCCTGCCGGCCCCGACAGCCTCCGCCGTCGCCGACGGGCTGGGCGCGCTGACCGCCGACGACGACGGGCCGTCGCTGTCGGCCTTCCTCGCGCGAGCGGCCACGGCCGGGCAGTTCCGCGAGTTCGTCGTCCACCGGTCGGTGTACCAGCTCAAGGAGGCCGATCCGCACACCTGGGCGCTCCCCCGGCTGACCGGCCGCGCCAAGGCCGCGCTGGCCGAGATCCAGATCGACGAGTACGGCGGCGGGCGTCCCGACCGGGTGCACGCCGCGCTGTACGCCCGCGCCATGCGTGCCCTCGGGCTGGACGACACCTACGGCGCGCACGTCGACCGGGTGCCGGCCATCACCCTGGCGACCGTGAACGCGATGTCCCTGTTCGGACTGCACCGCCGGCTGCGCGGGGCCGTCGTCGGGCACCTGGCCGCCTTCGAGATGACCTCGACGGTGCCCAACCGCCGGTACGGGGCCGGCCTGCGCCGGCTGGGGTTCGGCGCGGACGCGACCTGGTTCTTCGACGAGCACGTCGAGGCCGACGCCGTGCACGAGCAGATCGCCGCCCACGACATGTGCGGGAGCCTGGTCGAGGACGAGCCGGCCCTGCTGGCCGACGTCTTCCTCGGCGCGGCCACCGCGCTGCACCTGGAGCGGCGCTTCGCCGAGCACGTCCTGACCGCGTGGTCGTCGGGGCGCAGTTCGCTGCGGACCAGGGGCGCGGCCGTGGGTTCGGTGGCCTGAGGTGGCGCCGCTGCTCGACGGGGAGTACGTCCTGCCGCTGCGCTGGACCGGCGACGCCGAGCTCGACGAGCTGACCGGCTACCTACGCCACCTGAGCGCCTGGATCCCCGTGACGGTCGTCGACGGCTCATCGGCCGAGCGGTTCGACGCCCACGCGCGGGCCTGGGGCGGCCTGGTCCGGCACATCCGCCCGCAGCCCTGGCCGGGCGCGAACGGCAAGGTCGCCGGCGTCGTCACCGGCGTCCGGGCGGCCCGCGCCGAGCGGGTGGTGATCGCCGACGACGACGTCCGTTACGACCGGCCCGCGCTGGAGCGGGTGCTGGACCTGCTCCGGACGGCGGACGTGGTCCGCCCGCAGAACGTGTTCCGTCCCGCGCCGTGGCACGCCCGCTGGGACACCGGCCGCACGCTGCTCAACCGTGCGTTCTCGGCCGACTATCCCGGCACCTTCGGCCTGCGACGGGCCACGTTCCTGGCGATGGGCGGCTACCGGGGCGACGTCCTCTTCGAGAACCTCGAGATGGTGCGCACCGTCCGCGCCCACGGCGGACGCGAGCACCGCGCCGACGACCTGTTCGTGGCGCGCCGCCCGCCCACGGCCGCGCACTTCTGGTCGCAGCGGCCGCGCCAGGCCTACGACGACCTGGCCCAGCCGTGGCGGCTGCTCGCCGCCCTGGCGGTCTGGCCGGTCGTCGCGGAGGGCCTGCTGCACCGCCGGGTCCGGCGTCTGGTCCTGCTGGCCGCCGGGATCGTGGCCGCCGGGGAGACCGGGCGCCGGCGGGCCGGCGGGCGCGCCGTCTTCCCGGCCACGGCGGCGCTCTGGTCGCCGGTCTGGGTCCTGGAGCGGGGCCTGTTCTCGTGGCTGGCCCTGTTCTCGCGGTTCGTCCGCGGCGGGGTCGCGTACGGCGACGTCCGGCTGCGCACGGCCGCCTCGTCGAGGTGGCGTCTCGGCCGGGAGGCGGCAGGGCGGCCTCCGCTGACCCCGATCGACGCCGGCGTCCCGTGGTGAGGACGTGAGGGGACGACTGCCGAACCGGGCCGCGCCCTTCCTCGTGCTCGCCAACGACGCGGAGCAGGCGCTGACCTTCGCCACGGCTGCAGCCGCCGCTTGGGCAGGGTGAACGACCGCTACGGCGTGTCGTGGCAGCTGAAAGTCGCCCAGGCCGATCAGCCCTCCGCCGTGCACCACCGCCGCCGTCGCGGGCACCCGGCACACCCTCGCCGGAAGGGGCCGCCGGCTCAGGCCAGCGGGTCGCCGTCCCCGTAGGGCCGCAGGCGCAGCTGCCGTGCGGCGTCCTGCGGCGTCAGCGACCGCAGGGTGTCGAGGTCGTCGGCGCCGGCACGCAGGAGCCGGCCCGACCACGGGTCCAGCTCCCCCGCGGCGATCGCGGTGATCAGCTCGACCACCCGCTCCGGCGGGGTCCAGTCCTCGAAGCCGCGCCACATCGGCATCGAGCGGGTCATCGGGCTGTCCACGACGCCGGGCGAGACGTCGAAGGCACGGACGTCGGAGCCCTCCAGCGCGCCGGCGAGGGCCTCCGTGAGGCGCATCAGCCCGGTCTTGGCGACCGAGTAGGCCGAGTACTCCGGGCGGGCGCGCACGCTCATCCCGCTCGCGATGTTGACGATCCGGCCGCGGTTGCGAAGGACCATCCACGGCACGACGGTGCGGCAGAGCAGGAACCCGCCGCGGACGTGGCTCGACACGACGTCCCACCACTGCTCGGGGTCGGCCTCCCAGAGCGGCTCCTCCGCGGCGTCGATGAGGCCGGCGTTGTTGACCAGCAGGTCGACCTGCCCCAGCTCCGCCACGACGCGCTCGACCGCCGCGGTGACGGCGGCCCGGTCGGTGACGTCGGCGCCCACGGCCAGCGTCCGGGCACCCGTCGCCTCCCCGACCTCGGACATGGCGGCGACCAGCCGGTGCTCGCTGCGGGCCATGCCGGCCACGGCCATGCCCCGCGCGGCCAGCCCCTCCACCAGGTGCCGACCGATGCCGGTGGAGGCGCCGGTGACGAGCGCGACCTGGCCGGAGAGCGTTCGTGTGGCCCCGTCCCGGGACGGCCCCCTCTCGGGTCCCGCCCCGAGCGTGCGAGGGGTGGGGAGGAGGGGGTCCTTCTCCGGAGGGCGGGGGGGACGGGGTCCTTTCTCAGGCACGCAGCTGGGCTCCGGTCCGCTCCGCCGCCTCGGCGACGGCGGCGTCGCGCAGCGCGGTGGCCTCCTCGCCGGTGAGCGTGCGGTCGGGCGCGCGCAGGGTGAGGGCGTAGGCCAGCGACCGGGATCCGGCCGGCACCGGCGGTCCGCTGTAGACGTCGAAGAGCCGCAGGGCCTCCAGCAGCTCCCCCGCCCCCTGGTGCAGCGCAGCGGCGACCTCCGCCGAGGGCACGTCGTCCCGGACCACGAGGGCCAGGTCGAGCAGGACCGGCGGGAAGCTGGAGACCGGCGGGCCGATCGGCACCGCCGCGGCCGGCAGGGCGTCGACGTCGAGCTCCATCACCGCGGTGCGCGCGGGGAGCTCCAGCGCGGCACACACCCGCGGGTGCAGCTCGCCGGCGTGGCCCACGACCGTGTCGCCGACCAGCAGCTCGGCGCACCGGCCCGGGTGCCACGGAGCCCGGTCCCCTGCCCGGACGGTGAGCTCGGCCCCGGACGCGGCGGCGACCAGTCGCGCGGCCTCCACCGCGTCGGCCCACACCGCGGGACGGCCGGGCCCCCACCAGCCGCGCGGCTCGCGGTTGCCGGCCAGCGCCACGGCGACGTGCCATGGCTGCTCCGGGACCGCGCGCAGGAGCGCAGCGATGGTCTCGTCGTCCGGACGCCGGTCGACGCCGGGCACGGGCGCGGCCGCCCGGTCGCCCCCCGGGAAGACCGCGCCGTGCTCGAAGAGCGCGACGTCGCGCTGCCCGCGGGAGAGGTTGCGGGCCAGGGTGGCGAGCAGGCCGGGCAGCAGTGTCGTCCGCAGGGCCGGCTCCTCCTCCGACAGCGGATTGCGCACCAGCACCACCTGGCGGCGCTCGTCGTCCTCGGGCAGCCCCAGCGCGTCGAGGACCGGCGTGCCGAGGAACGGGTAGGCCGGCGCCTCGACGTAGCCGGCCTCGGCGAGGGCGCGGCCGATGGCGCGGCGGCGCCGCTGGACCGCGGTCAGCCCGCGTCCCGGCGGCGCGGTCGGCAGCACGGACGGGACGTCGTCGTAGCCCGCCAGCCGCACGACCTCCTCGACCAGGTCGGCCGGATCGGTCAGATCGGGGCGCCAGGGCGGCGGGGTGACGGCCAGCGGGCTGCTGCTGGCGTCGACGACGCAGCCGACCGCCTCGAGCAGCTCCACCACCTGCGCTCCGGTGTAGGGCATCCCGGACACCTGCGCCGGTTTGGCGGCGTCCAGGGCGATCGACGGCCGGGGAGCGCGGGTGTCGACGTCCACGACTGCGCCCACCACGTGCGCGCCGCCGTACTCGGCGAGCAGCTCCGCGGCGCGGGCCAGCGAGACGACGGTCATCTCCGGGTCGACGCCCCGCTCGAACCGCCTGGCCGCCTCGCTGGGCAGCCGGTGGCGGCGGGCCGTGCGGGCGACGCCGGCCGGCTCCCAGTGCGCCGCCTCGAGCAGGACGGCGGTGGTGCCCTCACCGATCTCGGTGGAGGCCCCGCCCATGACGGCGGCCAGGCCGATGGGCCCGGTGTCGTCGGTGATCAGCAGGTCGTCGGTGGACAACGAGCGCACCGAGCCGTCGAGGGTGGTGAGCTTCTCGCCCTCGCGGGCCAGCCGCACGGTGATCGGACCCGTGACGGCGTCCCGGTCGAACGCGTGCATCGGCTGACCGAGTTCGAGCATCACGTAGTTGGTGACGTCGACGGCCAGGGAGATGCTGCGGACGCCGGCCTGCGCCAGCCGCCGGCGCATCCACCACGGGCTCGGCGCGGTCGGGTCCAGCCCCTCCATGGCCAGCATCGAGAACCGGTCGCAGCGGTCGGCGTCGGCCACGGTGACCTGCCATGCGGGCTCGCCCGCCCAGGCCGGGGGCGTCAGCGCACCCGGGTCGCGCCAGGGCGCGGCCAGGCCGGTGCCCATCTCGCGCGCGAGCCCCCGCATCGACAGGCAGTAGCCACGGTCGGGGGTGATCGCCAGCTCGATGACGACGTCCTCGAGGCCGACCACGGGGCCGGCGGGCGTGCCGGGCGGCGGCACGTCGTCGCCAGAGGAGCCGAGGACGAGGATCCCGGCGTGGTCGTCGCCGACGCCGAGCTCGCGGACCGAGCAGATCATGCCGTCGGAGACGCGGTCGTAGGTCGTGCGGGCGGCGATGGCGAAGCCGCCGGGGAGCACCGCTCCGGGCAGTGCCACGACCACCGCGTCGCCGACGGCGAAGTTGCTCGCCCCGCAGACGATGCCGCGCACGTCCCGCCCACCGCCCCGGGCAGCATCCGCCTCCCCCACGTCGACCTGGCAGTAGCGGATCGGCTTCTTGAAGCCGGTGAGCTCCTCGATCTCCAGCACCCGGCCGACGACGAGAGGCCCGGTCACCTGCTCCGGCCGGTGGATCTCCTCCACCTCGAGGCCGAGGCGCACGAACGCGGCGTCGAGGTCCTCGACCGACGTCCCGGCGGGGATGTCGACGTACTCGGCCAGCCAGCCGACAGGGACCCTCATTACTGCTCCACTCCGAACGCCTTGGTGAACCGGACGTCGCCCTCGACGATGTCGCGCATGTCGCCGACCCCGGAGCGGAACTGCAGGGCGCGCTCGATGCCGACCCCGAACGCGAACCCCGAGTACTGGTCCGGGTCGACGCCGCAGGCGATGAGCACCCGCGGGTTGACCATCCCGCAGCCGCCCCACTCCACCCAGCGCGGGCCGTCCCGGTGCTCCGGGAACCAGACGTCGAACTCGGCCGAGGGCTCGGTGAACGGGAAGTAGGACGGCCGCCAGCGGGTGATCGCCTCGGCGCCGAACAGCGCCCGGGCCAGGTGGTCGAGCGTGCCCCGCAGGTGCGCCATGGTGAGCCCCCGGTCCACGGCCAGGCCCTCCACCTGGTGGAAGACGGGGGTGTGCGTGGCGTCGAGCTCGTCGGTCCGGTAGACGCGGCCTGGCGCGACGACGTAGACCGGCGGAGTCCGGGCCAGCAGCGTGCGGGCCTGGACCGGGCTCGTGTGGGTCCGGAGCACGAGGCCGGAGTCCTCGGGTGCGACGAAGATCGTGTCCATCATCGTGCGGGCCGGGTGGTCAGGCCCCATGTTGAGGGCGTCGAAGTTCAGCCACTCGGCCTCCAGCTCCGGGCCGTCGGCGACCTCGTAGCCCATGCCGACGAAGATGTCGCTGATGCGCTCCATCAGCGTGGTGAGCGGGTGGCGGGCGCCCCGCGGGGTGCGGTCCCACGGCAGCGTGACGTCGACCCGCTCCTCCGCCAGCACGCGGGCGTCCCGCTCGGCCTCCAGCTCGGCCAGCCGGGCGGCGTAGGCGTCGGTGACCGCCTGGCGCGCGGCGTTGACCCGCTTCCCGGCGTCGCTGCGCGCGGCCGGCGGCAGCGCCCCCAGCTCGCGGCGGGCCAGCAGCACCGGCGCCCGGTCGCCGAGGTGGGCCGGCCGGACGGCGGCCAGCGCCTCCAGGTCACCGGCCTCGGCGAACGCCTTCTGCGCCGCGGCCACCGCGTCGTCGAGGGCCTCGGGCGAGAGCGCGGCGACCTGCTTGGGGTCGTAGGGATCGTTGGCGCCAGACACGGGACACCATTCTGCCCGCCGGGCCCGTCGGTCCGCGCCTGGGTTCCCGGCCCGTCGTCCTGCGGTCCGGCGAGGTCTGCTCACCCGCCCGCATCGGACCTGCTGCGGCGAGTGTGCGGCTCTCGCCTCGTCGGTGGCGGGTGCTAGAACGGGGGCCGGTGCGCGGCGGTGCGCACCGTGACATCGGGAGGTCGGGCGTGGCGGTCGTCCTGGCGCTGGCCTCGGCGGCCGTCTACGGGGCGGCCGACTTCCTGGGCGGCCTGGCCAGCCGGAGGACGTCGGTCTTCGGCGTGGTGGCGCTGTCGCAGCTCATCGGGCTCGTGGCACTGCTGGCCCTCCTGCCCTGGCTCGGTGGACCGGTGGGCGCCAACGACCTGGGTTGGGGCGCCGCGGCCGGGCTGGCGGGGGCCGCCGGGCTCCTCGTCTTCTTCCGTGCCCTCTCGCGCGGGGTCATGAGCGTGATCGCCCCGGTCACCGCGGTGACGGCGGCAGCGGTACCCGTGCTGGTCGGTCTGCTCGCCGGCGAGGAAATCGGGCCGTGGGCCGCTGCCGGCATCGCGCTGGCCCTGGCCGCCGTCGTCCTGGTGTCCGCAGAGGGCGGCCTCTCGGCGCTGCGCGCCGCCCGGCCCGCCAGCCTGGCGCCCGCGCTGGCGGCCGGCACCGCCTTCGGGTTCTTCTTCGTGCTCCTGGACCGGACGTCGGACGGCTCGGGCGTCACGCCGCTGGCGGCCGCCCGCCTCGCCTCGGTGGTGCTGGTGGTGGTCGTCGCGCTGGTCGGGCGGCGATCGCTGGGGGTCAGCCGGCCGGCGCTCGGCCTCGTGGCGGCCTCGGGGATCGGCGACATGTCGGCCAACGCCCTGTTCCTGCTCGCCACCCAGGCCGACGGGCAGCTGGCGATCACCGGCGTCCTCGCCTCGTTGTACCCCGTCAGCACCGTCGTGCTGGCGCAACTGCTGCTCCGCGAGCGTCTGGTCGGCGCCCAGCTGGCCGGGCTGGGCACCGCGGTGGCCGCCGTCGTCCTGATCACCCTGCCCGGCTGAGCCCTGCCGCCCGGCGCCGCATCCAGCCGCGGGCGATCGCCTCGCCGTCGGCGTCGAGCTGCTCCACCGGGAGAGGAGGCCGGCAACCCTCGTCGTCGTGCCCGGACAGCGGTCTCCTCGCGACGCGCGGGCGGTCAGCGGCGCGGAGGGAGCAGCTCGCCGAGCCCGCCGTGCGCCAGGGCCACCAGCTGCTCGACCAGCTCCGCGGCCGGCACGGTGCGGGACGTCGACCACCAGTGCGCGGCCAGCTGCACCATGCCGACCACCCCGTACGCCCACGTCCGAGCCGCTGCCGTCGGCTGCCCCGCGGCCTCGAGCCGCTCGGACATCAGGGCGGCCAGCGCCTCGGCGATCCGGTGCTCGGTCGCGGCCACGAGGTCCGCCCGACCCGACCGCCCGGAGTGGGCGTAGGCGAAGCGGTAGAGCTCGGGCTCGTCCTCGATGAGAGACACGAACGCGGCGATGACCGCACGCAGCCCGGCCCGGTCGTCGGCGTGCTCGGTCGCGATCTCGCCGAGCAGCCGCGGCAGCAGGACGCTCCCGGAGATGCGCTCGAGAACGGCGTCGACGAGCTCGTCCTTGTCGGAGAAGTAGCGGTAGATGACCGTCTTCGAGACGCCGGCGCTGCGGGCGACGTCGTCCACGGCGAAGTCGGGGCCCGTGCGACGCACGGCCTCGACGGCCGCGCCGACCAGGTCCTCCCGGCGGGCCCGGCGGTGCTCGGTCCACCGCGACCGCCGGCCGTCCTGCTGGGGCTCGTGCGACTCGCGCCGGGTGCGCGAGCGCGGCGGCGCGCCCGGGACACCCACCGCCGGTTGCATGTGTTTCACGGTAACGGCGACCTTCCCTGGCAGCCGCGCTCGACGTCCCGGGGGAGCTCGTCGATGACCGCCACCATCCCCTCCACAGTGCCCACCACGGCTACCGGTCAGTCCGGCCGCCGACCGGTCGATCGAGAGGAACTCTCCACCCGACTGCAGGGGTCAGCGGTCAAGAAGTCGTACGACCCGCTCGTCGACATCGACTGGGAGGCGCCGATCCCGGACAGCCTCTACGGACTGTCACCGAGGGGGTCCACGCTGTACAGGCGCCGCTGTGGAGCTCGTCGAGCGAGAAGCAGCGGATCACCGGGCTCGATCCCGGACGGCGAAGGCCGCGGCGCGGGTCGACGAGCACCACAGGGGTGGGCTGCCCGACGCCTCGGCCGGTGCGTGATCGCCGGTCCCATCCCGTGGACCCGGACCACGCCCTGCGGCACGAGGACGGGAACCACCGACGCCGGTCAACCCTGGGCGAGCTGGGTCGCGTAGAGGCAGATGGCGGCCGCGGCCGCGAGGTTGAGGCTCTCGGCCCGCCCCCGCATCGGGATCCGCACCCGTAGATCGGCGCGCGCGGCGAGCTCCGCGGGCACGCCCCGGGCCTCGTTGCCGAACAGCCACACCACCGGTCCGGCGAGCCGGCCGTCCGCCGCCACCTCGTCGAGTGCGGCCTCTCCCCCGCCGTCGGCGGCCAGCACGGTGACGCCCGCGTCCTGCAGGGAGGGCAGGAGCTGCTCCAGGGGCGCCCCGCGGACGACGTCGACGTGGAACAGGCTGCCGGCGCTGGCGCGCACCGCCTTGCCGCCGTACGGATCGGCCGACCCGGCACCGAACACCACGGCGCCGGCACCGCAGGCGTCCGCGGTCCGCAGCACGGTGCCGGCGTTGCCCGGATCGGCCAGCCCGGCCAGCGCCACGGCCAGCCGCGGCGGTCGGGCGGTCAGCGTCTCGCCGGCGACGTCCCGGAGCCCGCAGACGGCGATCAGGCCCTGCGGGGTCACCGTCTCCGACAGCCCGGCCGCCGCCTTCTCGGTGATCAGCCGCACCGGCACCGGCGTGGACGCCAGCAGCTCGCGGTGCGCGTCGGCGGCGGCCTCGGTGGCGAAGACCTCGCGAACGACCTCGGGCTCGGCGAGCGCCTCGACGACCGCCTGACGCCCCTCGGCGAGGAAGAGGCCGGCGGCGTCACGGCCCGCACGGCGGGTGAGCTTGCGCGCCGCCACGATGCGGGCGGACCGCTCGGTCAGCAGCTCCATGCCTCTTCTCCCGTGCGAGATCTGCACACCCGCGTCCGGACCGGACGTGCCCCCGGATCAGACGCCGCCCCGGAACAGACGCCGACGCCGCCGGCGCCGGCCCGCGAGGACCGGTCACCGACGGCGTCGGTGAGCCCTCCTGCAGAGCCCCCGGCCCCCTCCCGGGACCCCCCTGAGCTTGCGAAGGGTGGGGAGGAGGGGGCCTTCTACGAGTGGTGGGGGGCAGGAGGGTCCTTGCTCAGGCAGCGGCGTCGTCCGCCGGAGCGGCGGCGACCGCCGCCCGGGCGCTCTCCACCAGCGTGGCGAAGACGGCCGGCTCGTTCACGGCGAGCTCGGCCAGGACGCGACGGTCCAGCTCGATGCCGGCGAGCTTGAGGCCCTGCATGAACCGGTTGTAGGTCATGTCGTTGAGCCGCGCCGCGGCGTTGATCCGGGTGATCCACAGCTTGCGGAAGTCACCCTTGCGGACCTTCCGGTCGCGGTAGTTGTAGGTGGCCGAGTGGAGGATCTGCTCCTTGGCCTTGCGGTACAGCCGCGACCGCTGGCCGCGGTAACCGCTGGCGGCCTCGAGGATCGTACGGCGCTTCTTCTGGGCGTGGACCGCCCGCTTCACGCGTGCCACGTGAGAGCTCCTGTCTTCTCGTTACGGAGGGGCGGTCAGATACCGAGCAGCTTCTTCATGCTCTTCGTGTCGGCCTTCGACAGCACGCCGATGCCCTTGACCCGCCGCTTGCGCGACGAGGACTTGTGCTCGAACTTGTGCTGGTTGTTGGTGTGCTCACGCACCAACTTGCCACTGCCCGTGACACGGATCCGCTTCGCGGTGCCCTTGTGGGTCTTCTGCTTCGGCATGTCCCTCGTCCTGTCGTCTGGTGTCGGCGCCGTCGGCAGCACAAGGCTGCGGGACGGCGGCGACCGTCTCGGTGCTGCGGTCTTCGGCCTTCCTGCAGGGTTCCGCCGCGAGCTCGTGGCGGGGGCAGGAAGGTCCTTTCTCAGGCGCTGGGCGCCTGCTCCTCGGCCGCGGCTGCCTTGTCGGCCTTGGCCTGGCGGCGTCCGGCGTCGGTGGCCGCCTGGTTCCGGTGCGGAGCGATCACCATGACCATGTTGCGGCCGTCCTGCTTGGGGTTGGACTCGACGACGCCCAGCTCGCTGACGTCGGCGGCCAGCCGCTGCAGCAGCCGGTAGCCCATCTCCGGGCGGGACTGCTCCCGGCCACGGAACATGACGGTGATCTTGACCTTGTCGCCGCCCTTGAGGAAGCGCTCGACGTGGCCCTTCTTGGTCTCGTAGTCGTGCGGGTCGATCTTGAGGCGCAGCCGCATCTCCTTGATGACGGTGAGCGCCTGGTTCCGCCGGGCCTCGCGGGCCTTCTGGGCGGACTCGTACTTGAACTTCCCGTAGTCCATGAGCTTCGCGACCGGCGGCCGCGCCATGGGCGCGACCTCGACGAGGTCGAGCTCCGCGTCCTGCGCCAGGCGCAGGGCCTCGCCGATCGGCACGATGCCGACCTGCTCGCCCTCGGGTCCGACCAGGCGGACCTCGGGAACGCGGATACGGTCGTTGATACGGGGCTCGCTGATGGCCTCTCCTCTGCTGTCGCCTGTGAGGAGTCGCTGGCCCGTCCCGGTGCCGGAAGGACGAGAGCCCCGGAGCGTCAGCTCACGGGGCCCGTCTCACCGGTAACGCACGCCCGTGCGGGGGCGTGCGCGCCGCGAGAACCGACCGGTGGCCGGCTCTCGCGATCCGGGGACCTGGTCGCCTGGACGGCGTCAGGTGGGAGCGGGCTCCTCTTGGTTCAGCGGCCCGGGGTGGGGCCGCTGGATGGTTCGCGCGCCTCGATGTAGCGGGGGGAGGCGCACCTACTCTACAGCGCCGCGCGCCCGATGGTCATTCCGGTCGTCCCGGCCGCCCTGCAGCGGCGGGGGCAGGGGCCTCGCTCAGCTGTCGTACAGCAGCGGCGGCGGCACCGGGTCGTTCGCCCGCGCCGCCGCGCGCAGCGCGCGCAGACCCTCGACGGCCCGCACCGCGTGCTCCTTGTCCACGGCCTGCACCGCGAGCAGCGAGACCTCGTCACCGTTCTCCAGCAGCAGCGACGCCCACGCCGACTTCCGCTCGAAGCGCACGGCCCGCACCGCCTGCCAGGGCAGCTGGTGATGGACGACCAGGTTGCGGACGTGCACCCCCTCGGTGTCGGCATCCACCCGCGACCGGCCGAGGAAGACGATCCCGGCGGCGAGCAACAGGCCGAGGCCGACGATCGCCACCTGGTCGGAGGTGCGGTAGGTGACGACGGTGTTGGTCGTCTCCTTCAGGGAGATCGCGACGACCACCGCCACAACCACGACGACGACGCCGAGGGCGGCGCACAGCTGGCGCATCCGGCGGGGCACGGCCGTCAGCCGGTCGGGAGGAGTGCGGGTCACTCCGCCATGGTGGCAGCTGCCTGACCCGGTGTGACCGGCTGGCAGAGTGCGAGCCCGTGGAGATCACCGGCACCGCCCAGCACGAGGCCTGGCAGGCCCGCGCGCTGCCCCCGGTGGAGCAACTGCGCCCCGATCTGTGGGCCGTCCCCGTGCCCATCCCGCACAACCCCCTGCGGTACGTGACCGTCCACGTGTTCGCGCTGGACGGCGGAGGTCTCGGCCTGCTCGACGCCGGATGGGGCAGCGACGACAGCTGGGCCGCGCTCACCGGTGGCCTGGCCGCGATCGGCGCCGGCGTCCACGACGTCCGGGGGGTGCTGGTGACCCACCTGCACTTCGACCACCTGGGCCTCGCCGCCCGGCTGCGGGAGGCGACCGGCGCCTGGGTCGCCATGCACCCCGCCGACGCGTCGTCGGTCGGCCGGATCTCCGCCGCGGGCGCGGCTGCCTTCGTCGCGTCCGAGGTGGAGTTCCTCGTCGGTCTCGGCGCCGACCGCGAGGACGCGGTGTCCGACGTGGGTCCGCCCGACCGACTGGAGTCGTTCACGCGGATGGCCGTTGCCGACCGGCTCCTGGAGGACGGCGAGCAGGCCGACTTCCCGGGGTGGCGGATGCGCGCCGTCCACACGCCGGGGCACACACCGGGCCACCTGTGCTTCGCCGAGGAACGGACCCGCCTGTTCTTCTCGGGCGACCACGTGCTGCCCCGCATCAGCCCGAACGTCTCGACCACCTTCGCGGGATCAGCCGATCCGCTGGGCGACTACCTCGCCTCGCTGGCCGCCGTCCGCGAGCTGGATCCCGCCGAGGTGCTGCCGGCCCACGAATGGCGCTTCCGCGGCCTCGACTCCCGGGTCGACGCGCTCACCGCGCACCACGAGCTGCGGCTGACGGAGCTGCTCGCCGCCGTCCGGGCCGATCCGGGGTCGACGCCGTGGCAACTCGCGGCCCACCTCACCTGGTCGCGGCCGTGGGACGAGTACGAGCGGCGGATGCGCATCTTCGCGGTGACCGAGACCGACGCCCACCTCCGCGTGCTGGCCTCCCGCGGGCTGGTCGTCGGCAGCGGCGGCCCGGTGCCGACGTGGACCCTCGCCGTCCGCTGAGGGCGCTCGCCGTCGCGGAGCTGGCCGCGCGGGTCGAGGCGGCCCCGGCGCGGCTGGGCGGCGTCCGCCTCGTCTGCCTCGACGGCCCGGCCGGCTCGGGCAAGACCACGGTCGCCGGCCGGCTGGCGACCGCGCTCGGCGGGGCCGCCGCCCTGGTCCACCTGGAGGACCTCTACGCGGGCTGGACGATCACCGGGGCCGTGGCCCGGCTGGAAGCCGGCGTGCTGCGGCCGCTGGCCGAGGGCCGCCAGGGCGCGTTCCACCGGTACGACTGGGCGGCGGAGCGGTTCGCGCGCGAGGCGACGACCGTGCCGGTCCGCCCGGTCCTGGTCGTCGAGGGGTGCGGCAGCAGCCCCCGCTGCCTCGACCGGTGGACGGCGCTGCGCATCTGGGTCGAGGCCCCGGCGGAGCTGCGGGTGGCGCGCGGGCTGGCCCGCGACGGGGCGGACCTGGCGCCGCAGTGGCGCCGCTGGCAGGTCACCGAGGCCACCGAGTTCACCCGGGAGGGCACCCGCGCCCGCGCCGATGTGCGGGTCGACGGCACAGCCGCGGCCGACGACCGAGGATTCCTGCTGCTGCCCTGAGCCGGGCGTGCGACGCGTCTCATCCCCGGGACACACGCCCGGAACACGGACGCCGCACCATGGAGCCGTGACCGAGACCGTTCCGGACGCCGAGCTCCTGCCGCTGGCCGGCTACACGGTGGCGGTCACCGCCGCCCGCCGCAAGGAGGAGCTGGGCGCGCTGCTCGACCGGCGGGGAGCCCGGGTCGTCCACGCACCGGCCATCCGGATCGTGCCGCTGGCCGACGACGCCGAGCTCGTGGCGGCCACCCGTGAGGTCCTGGCCCGGCCGGTCGACCTCGTCGTCGCCACCACCGGCGTCGGCTTCCGCGGCTGGCTCGAGGCCGCCGAGGCGTGGGACCTGCCGCTGGTCGAGCACCTCCGGCCCGCCCGCGTGCTCGCCCGCGGCCCCAAGGCCCGCGGCGCCATCCGCGGCGCGGGCCTGGTCGACGCGTGGTCCCCGGAGTCGGAGTCCTCCGCGGAGGTGCTCTCCCACCTGATGTCCGGTGCGGAGGGGCCGCTGGAGGGACGGCGGATCGCCGTCCAGCTGCACGGCGACCCACTGCCCGACCTCGTCGCGGGGCTGCGGGCGTCCGGTGCCGAGGTCGTGACCGTGCCGGTCTACCGCTGGGTGCTGCCCGAGGACGTCGCCCCGGTGCGCCGGCTGGTGGGCACGATCGTCGCGGGTGGGGTCGACGCGGTGACGTTCACCAGCGCTCCCGCCGCGGCCAGCCTGCTCACCGTGGCCGAGGAGCTGGGCCGGCGCGCCGACGTCGTGCGCGCGCTGAACGACCGGGTCCTCGCCGTCGCCGTCGGTCCGGTCACCGCCGGCCCGCTGGACGCGGCGGGCATCCCGTCCTTCCAGCCCGAGCGGGCCCGCCTCGGCGCGCTCGCCCGCGAGGTCGTCGCCCGGCTCCCCGAGCGCGACCCGGTCCTGCGGCTGGGGCCGCACACGCTGCAGGTCCGCGGGTACGCCGCGGTGCTGGACGGACGGCTCGTGGAGCTCGCCCCCGGGCCCATGGCGGTGCTGCGGGAGCTCGCCCGCCGACCGGGGCACGTGGTGCCGCGGGCCGAGCTGATCGCGTCGCTGCCCGGCGGCGGGGACGGGCACGCGGTGGAGATGGCCGTCACCCGGCTGCGTGCCGCGCTCGGCGCCCCCGTCGTCGAGACGGTGGTCAAGCGCGGTTACCGCCTCAAGGTCTGAGCCCGCGGGAGCGGCCCCGGCCGGGGCGCCGCCCCGGGCGTGCGAGCGGTGGGGAGGAGGTCTCCCCTATCGGCGCAGGTCCAGCCGCATGAGGATTCGCGGGAAGCCGTTGATGACCGAGTCCGTGTCGGCCACCTTGACGAACCCGGCACGCTCGAAGAGCCGCTTCGTGCCGACGTAGGCCATGGTGAGGTCCACCTTCCTGCCGTCGTTGTCGACCGGGTAGGCCTCGATCGCGGGCGCCCCGTGGGCGCGGGCGAACTCCACGGCGCCGTCGACGAGGTGGTGGGCGATCCCCCTCCCCCGATGGCCGGGCCGCACCCGGACGCACCACAGCGCCCACACGTCGAGGTCGTCGAGGTGGGGGATCTTCCGGTTCGTCGCGAAGGCCGTGTCGGCGCGCGGGTGGACCGCCGCCCAGCCCACCACCTCGTCATCGTCGTAGGCGAGCACCCCCGGCGGCGGATCCTGCCGCACGAGCTCCCTCACCCGTTCCCCCCGCTCGGGACCGCGCAGGGACAGGTTCTCCTTCGACGGGATCCGGTAGCTCAGGCACCAGCACGCGTTGGCGTCCGGGCGCTTGGGGCCGACCATCGTCGCCACGTCGTCGAAGTCGGTCGCCGGACGTACCTCGATCGCCATGCCGGCATCGTGGCACCACCCACCGACACTCCCCGCCCGTTCAGACCGCGCCGAGGGACGGCCGCGGGCGGAGGTAGACGACCCAGGTGACGGCGACGCAGACGACGTAGAAGGCGATGAACGCCAGGTAGGCGGAGTCCCCGGTGCCGGTGCTCATGAACGACTGCCGGAACGCCAGGTTCACCAGGACGCCGCCGAAGGCGCCGATCGCCCCGGCGATCCCGATCAGCGCGCCCGACATGCGCAGCGCCCGCCGGGCCGCGGCGTCGGCGTCACCTCCCTCGGCGACCTGCTGCAGCGCCTGCGCGCGGAAGATCGCCGGGATCATCTTGTAGGTCGAGCCGTTGCCGATCCCGCTGAGCACGAACAACGCGACGAAGCCGACGACGAACAGGGGCAGCGACTCCAGCCGGCTCGCCGTCCACACCACGCCGCCCCCCACCGCCATCGCGACGAAGTTCCAGCAGGTGATCCGCGCTCCTCCGAACCGGTCGGCCAGCGTGCCGCCGACGGGCCGGACGAGCGAGCCCAGCAGCGGACCCAGCCAGGTGAGCGAGGCGGCGGCCAGCGGCGTCGCGAAGGACCCGCTGAACTGGTTCTGCAGCACCTGGCCGAAGGCGAACCCGAAGCCGATGAACGAGCCGAAGGTGCCGATGTAGAGGAACGACATGATCCAGGTGTGCGGGTCACGGGTGGCCTCGCGCATGGCGCGGGGCTGGTTGCGGGCGGTGGTCAGGTTGTCCATGAGCAGCGCCGCACCGACGGCGGCGACGACGACCAGCGGGACGTAGACCAGCAGGATCACCCGCGGGTGCTCCGCGCCGACCGTGGCCAGGACCAGCAGCCCGACCAGCTGGACGACGGGGACGCCGAGGTTCCCCCCGCCGGCGTTGAGGCCGAGCGCCCAGCCCTTGAGCCGGTCGGGGTAGAAGGCGTTGATGTTGGCCATCGAGCTGGCGAAGTTGCCGCCACCGACGCCGGCCAGGCAGGAGACGACCAGCAAGGTCGTGAACGACACCCCGGGTTCGAGGACGGCCGCGGTGGCGAGGGTGGGGATCAGCAGCAGTGCCGCGCTGACGATGGTCCAGTTGCGGCCACCGAACCGCGCGACGGCGAAGGTGTAGGGCAGCCGGACCAGCGCCCCCAACGCCGTCGGCAGCGTCGTCAGCAGGAACTTGCCGGCCGGGTCGATGCCGTAGACCGCCTCGGGCAGGAAGAGCACGAGCACCGACCACAGGCTCCAGATCGAGAAGCCGATGTGCTCGGAGAAGATCGAGAAGAAGAGGTTGCGACGGGCGATCCTCCTGCCCGTCGTCCGCCAGAACCGGGGGTCCTCGGGGCGCCAGTCGTCGATCCATCCGCCTGCACGGCTCGCGGGCGGCGCGACGACCGTGCGGGACGGGGCGCTCGGGCTGGCGGGGCGGGTGGGGGCGGCCATGCGAGGACGGTCGCAGCGCGGGGTTTCCCCGGCGTCGCCCCGGCACTGAACCCGTGTTCCGTTTCCCTCACGGCGGCTGCCCCCCAGTGGTGAGGCCGCGGTGCCCGGCGTGCAGGTGTGGGCCCGGCCGGACGAAGATCACCGGGTGACCGCATCCGAGCAGACGTCGACCGGCCGCGACCTGATCGAGGCCGGCGGCCCCGTGGCCGGCTCGATGTGCCGGGCGGCCGCGACCGTGGTCTTCGAGCCGGCGGCGGCCATGGTGCAGGTCAGCGACCGGTTCGCCGCGAGCCTCCGGACCGTGGCCGACGAGGCCGCCGCGGTGCCGGTGCCCCGCGAGCGGGTGCGGGCGGGCGCCGCCCTGGCCTTCGCCGTGGAGTACGCAGCGACCCTGCACCGGAACGGCCGTCCCGCCCGCTCCGACGGCTGGTTCGGCCCGCGGCCGGGCGGCCGCCCCGCCGCCGACGAGCTGGCCGAGGCAGTGGTCGCGGCCGCACGGCGCTCGACCGAGGAGCGCCGGGTCCGGCACCTGGGCTACCTGCTCGCGGAGGCGACCGTCTCCACCGACGTCGACCTCGAGCTCGCCGTCCGGGCACTGGGGCTGGCGGAGTCGCTCAGCTGGCGGCAGCTGGCGCTGCTGGCCGGCGTCGGCCGTCGCGACCGGATCCCGCTGCCCATGGCACCGCTGGAGTCCGAGCCGCGCGCGTGGTCGGCATGGGGCGCCCGCGAGGACGTCGCCGATCTCCAGCGCGCCGGCCTGCTGGACCCGCCGCCGGTGCCGGCGCGCCCCGGCGCGACCCTTCCCCGGCTGCGCGCCGCTGACCTGCGGCTCACCCGGCGCGGCGTGCTGGTGCACCGGCTGCTCGTGCTGGACCTGCTGCACGAAGACGCCGTCACCGCGACGCTGGCCGGCCTGGATCTGCCCCGCAGCTGACTTTTCCGGGCCCGATTGTTACCGAATCGAGGCCGGAACGTGTCATCCTTGCCACCTTGCCGCGGCGTCCAACAGGCGGGGCCGCGAAGGGAGCATGCGCATGCACGGGAACCACCTGCCGACGCCGGACGCCGCGTCGATCGTCGCCAGCCGCCAGCTGGCCGAGGAGGCACGCCGGCGCCGGCTGCTGCCGGAGCTGCGCCGACGGCGCCGTCCCCTGGTGGTTCCTCCCCTGCCGACGCAACGGCCCCCGCAGGATCCCGGTCACTCGACCTCCTGACTCCCGGCGTCGGAGGTCCGGTCGCCCGTGGGTCCGCGGCGCCGTCCGGAGCGTGTCACCGGCATGGACGAGGAGCCGGCCACATCCTGGATCGCCCTGGGCGGGTGCGTGGTCGCGGCCGCGCTCGCGTTCGTGGCGTGCTCGGCGGGCGGGAGCACCGTGTGCCCGGCGATCGGCTGGTCCAACGCCCTCGTCGTCGAGCTCGCCGACGACTGGTCCCGGCTCGAGGGCGGGTCCTTGCGCATCGAGTGCTCGTCCCGGTGCGGATATCTCATCCACGAGGACGGGCCGTCGACGGACGAGGACGCGCTGACCGTGCCTCTGGGCAGAGGCCGCGAGGTGTTCCAGCTGGACATGACAGCGCCGGACGCCGTCGTCGTCACGGTGCTCGCCGCGGACGGAACGGAGCTGGCCGAGGTCGACGCCGATCTGGACTGGCACCGCGTGGGAGGCAGCGAGGACTGCGGCGGTCCGCACGAGGCGACCGTCGTCGTCCCCGCCGCCTGACCCAGCTTCCGGTACGGAAAGCCGGCGTGCCTCGCGCAGCTCTCGGTAGCGAAAGCTGCTCTCAGGCCTGGACGAGGATGTCGCCGCCCACTTCGCGCACGGGGAAGACCCGGATGGGGGCGGCGCCGCCGGTCGACGAGCCGTCGGACCACCGGTAGGCGTAGAGGTGCAGCGGGCAGATCAGCACGTTCGGGTCGGTCTGCCCGTCGGCCAGCGGCCCACCGGCGTGCGGGCAGGCCGCCTGCGTCGCGTGCAGCGACCCGTCGCGCAGCCGGAAGACCGCGACCTGGGTGCGGCCGGCGACGAACGCCCGCCCCTCCCCCGGCGGGATCTCCTCCACGCGGCCCACGCGGTGCTCGGTCGTCGTCCCGAGGTCGGTCAGGCTCATCGGACGGGCACCTTCGGCAGGTCGATCAGCGGCAGGGACGGGCGGAACTGGCCTGGCGTCGCCGGCTGCCTGCCGTCCTGGCCCCAGGGGTCCACGTAGGCGTCGATGGAGCGCTGTAGACGCGAGTCGAGATCGGCGACGATGCCCTCGCTGTCCTCGAGCAGCACCTGCTGGATCCTCTCCAGCCCGATCCGCGGCACGAAGTCGTAGGTGCGCTCCAGCCAGTTCGCGTTCTCGCGGTAGTACTGCATGAACCGGCCGGCCAGCGTGATCACGGCCTCGGGCGAGTCGACGGTGGCCAGCAGGTCGCCCTTGCGGACGCTGGCCCCGGCGGCGCCGCCGACGTAGACCTCCCACCTGCCGTTGCCGACGGCCACGACGCCGACGTCCTTCACGTAGGCCTCGGCGCAGTTGCGCGGGCAGCCCACGACGGCGAGCTTCATCTTCGCCGGGCTCTCGATGCCCTGGAACCGCGTCTCGAGGTCGATGCCGAGCTGGGTGGAGTCGCCGAGCCCGAACCGGCAGAAGTCGCTGCCGACACAGGTCTTCACGGTGCGGAAGCTCTTGCCGTAGGCGTGCCCCGACGGCATGCCGAGGTCGGCCCACATCGCCGGCAGGTCCTCCTTGCGGACGCCGAGCAGGTCGATCCGCTGGCCGCCGGTCACCTTGACCATCGGGACCTCGTACTTCTCCGCGACGTCGGCGATCCGGCGCAGCTGGGCCGGGGTGGTGACGCCGCCCTTCATCTGCGGGACGACGGAGAAGGTGCCGTCGCGCTGGATGTTGCCGTGGACGCGGTCGTTGACGAACTCGGCGTCCTTCTCGGGCAGGTGGTCCTGGCCCCAGATCATCTTGAGGAGCGAGGTCAGGCCCATCTTCGACCTCGCGTCCTCCTGCCCGCCAGGGGCGAGCTCCGCGAAGACGGCCGACACGCTGCGCAGGTCGTGCTCGCGGATGGCTCTGATGAGCTCGGGCTTGGGCATCGGGACACCCGGCACGTAGTACGACGCGGCCGGGTCCTCGGCGAGGTCGCCGTCGGCGGCCCACTCGACGATCTGCCTGACCAGCGACTTGCAGGAGCCACACCCCTTGCCGGCGCGGGTGCGGTCCATGACCTCTCCGACGCTGCTGCAGCCGCCGGCGACCGCGCCGCAGAGGTCGCCCTTCGAGACCCCGTTGCAGTTGCAGACCTGCGAGTCGGCGGGCATGTCGGCGACGCCCACCTCCGCCGCGCCGTCCGACAGGTCGACCAGCAGCCGGATGCGCTCCTCGGGCAGCGGCGAGCCGTGGTCGAAGGCCTGGGTCAGGAAGGCGACCTTGCGGGTGTCACCGAGGAGGGTGGCGCCGACGAGCTCGTCGTCGCGGATGACCACCGAGAGGTGCACCCCGCGCCTGGGCTCGGAGATGACGAGGAACTCGTCGTCGTCGCGCTCGGGGCCGTTGATCCCCATGACGGCGACGTCCACGCCGGCGACCTTCAGCTTGGTCGCCGTCCGGCTGCCGTGGTACCCGGCGTCCGGGTCGGTGCCGGTCAGGACGTCGGCCAGCACCTTCGCGTGCTCCCACGCCGGGGCGACCAGGCCGTACACCTCGCCACGGTGCTGGGCGCACTCGCCGATGGCGTAGACGTCGGGGTCGTCGGTGCGCAGCTGGTCGTCGACGACGATGCCCCGCTCCACCTCGAGCCCCGAGCGGACGGCGATGTCGCTGTTGGGCCGCACGCCGGCGGCTATGACGAGCAGGTCGGCGTCGACCCGCCGTCCGTCGGCCAGGCCGACGCCCTCGACGTGCCCGTCGCCGAACACCTCGGTGGCGAAGACGTCGAGGTGGACGGCGATGCCCAGCGACTCGACGCTCCGCTTGAGGATTGCCCCGGCCTCGGCGTCGAGCTGCATGTTCATCAGGTGGGGCATGGCGTGGACCAGCTCGACGTGCAGCCCGTGGCCCTGCAGCGCGCGGGCCGCCTCCAGCCCGAGCAGCCCGCCGCCCATGACGACGGCGCGCGTGCAGCGGCCGACGGCGTCGAGCATCGCCCGCGTCTCGTCGATCGTGCGGAAGCCGTGGACGCCCGGGAGCAGGCCACCGTCGTCGGTGCGCACGCCCTTCATGGGCGGGATGAACGAGTAGCTGCCGGTGGCGAGGACGAGGTGGTCGTACGGGACGGCGGTGCCGTCGGCGGCGTGGACGACCTTGGCCGCGGTGTCGATCCGCTCGGCCCGGACACCGGCGAGCAGGGTCACGCCGTTGTCGGCGTACCAGTCGTGGCTGTTGAGGACGATGTCGTCCTCGTCCTCCTCGCCGGCGAGGACCGGCGACAGCATGATCCGGTTGTAGTTGCCGTGCGGCTCGTCACCGAGGACGGTGATGCGGAACTGGTCGCCCCCGCCGCGTTCGAGCACCTCCTCGACGAAGCGGGCACCGGCCATGCCGTTGCCGACCACGACCAGGCGGCCGCGAGCGTCCAGGTCGTCGTCCAGGTGCAGGGCGGTCAGGCCTTCGGGGCGGCCACCCAGGATCGCGGTCATCAGACCTCCACCAGCCCCAGGTCGACGACGAGCTCGCCCGTGACGCCCTCCGGCGCCGCCGCGTGCAGCTCGACCACGGTGCCGCCGGGCAGGTCCTCGACCACCCGCAGCGGAACGTGGTTGTCGCTCCTCGCCCCGATGGGGAACCAGCGCATCGGCTCGCCGTCGCGGAGCAGCAGCACGTAGACCAGCTCGCCGGTGGAGTTGCCCCCGCGGAAGTACAGCGCCTGGGCCGACCGCCCGTGCGGGACCGTGTAACGCAGCGCGGCGTCGATCGGGCCGGGCTTGGCCAGGCCCTCACCGGCGATCGGGAAGACGCCTTGCAGGAAGCGTGGGGTGCTCTTCACGCGGGTGCTCCTCTTCCGGGTGGGGGTGCGGGGTTCGGGGGCGGTCGGCTGCTCGTGCGGCCTCGGTCGGGGCTGGCTGGCGGCGGACGGCGGCGGGATCAGTTCCGTCGGACCCTCGACGCGGGCGACGGCGACCGCGCAGACCTTGAAGGCGGGCATCCGGCTGGTGGGGTCCAGCGCGGCGTCGGTGAGGGCGTTGGCGCTCGAGCCGCCGCCCCAGTGGAAGGGCGCGAAGACCACGTCGGGCCGGACGGTGTCGGTGACCAGCGCGTGGAAGCGGGCGCGGCCCCGGCGGGTGGTCAGCTCCACGACGTCGTCGGGGCCGATCCCCAGCCGCCGGGCCAGGTCGGGGTGCAGCTCCGCGCGGGGTGTGGGAGCGACCATCTGCAGGCTGCGGGCGCGCCGGGTCTGCGTGCCCGACTGGTACTGGGCAAGCACCCGGCCGGTGGTCAGGACATAGGGGAAGTCGGCGTCGGGGCGCTCGGAGGCGTCGACGTGCTCGACCCGCAGGAACCGCGCCCGGCCGTCGGGGGTGGCGAAGCGCTCGGTGAACAGCCGCGGCGTGCCGGGGTGCTCGTCGGTGGGGCAGGGCCAGAAGACGCCCTGCTCGTCGTCGATGCGGCGGTAGCTGATGCCCGAGTAGTCGGCGGGGCCGCCGGCGCTCGCCCGGCGGAGCTCCTGGAAGACGGTCTCCGGATCGCCGATGAAGTGCCGCCCGGCGCCCAGCCGCTCGGCCAGCGTGGCCAGGAGCTGCAGGTCGTCGGGGACGCCGGCGGGCGGGTCGAGCGCCTTCCGCCGCCGGACGACGCGCCCCTCGACGTTGGTCATGGTGCCGTCCTCCTCCGCCCACATGGCGCTGGGCAGGACGACGTCGGCGAGCTCGGCGGTCTCAGAGAGGAAGAAGTCGCTGACGGCGAGGAAGTCCAGGTCGCCGAGGCGGCTGATGACCCGCCGGGCGTCGGGCGCGCTGACCGCCACGTTGGACGCGAGGACCAGCAGGGTGCGCACTCCCCCGTCGGTGCCGAGGGCGTCGAGCAGCTCGAACGCCGAGCGGCCGGGCACGGGCAGGTCGTCGGGGTCGACGCCCCAGACGGCGGCGACGTGCGCCCGGGCGGCCGGGTCGCTCAGCGACCGGTAGCCCGGGAGCTGGTCGGCCTTCTGCCCGTGCTCGCGGCCGCCCTGCCCGTTGCCCTGCCCCGTGACGGTGCCCCATCCGCTGCCCGGGCGGCCGGGCAGGCCGAGGGCGAGCGCGAGGTTGATCCAGGCCTGGGCGGTGTCGGTGCCGCTGCGGTGCTGCTCGGCGCCGCGGGCGGTCAGGACGATGGCCCGCTCCGCCCGGGCCAGAGCGAGGACGGTGCGCCGCTGGCCGGCGACGGGCACGCCGGTGATCCGCTCGACGCGGTCGGGCCAGTAGGCGGCAACGCCCGCCTTGACCTCCTCGAACCCGGTGGTGCGGGCGGCCACGTACTCCTCGTCGACCAGTCCTTCGGCGATCGCGATGTGCAGCAGCCCGTTGGCCAGGGCCAGGTCGGTGCCGGGCAGCGGCTGCAGGTGCAGCTCGGCGTTCCTCGCGGTGTTGGTGCGGCGAGGGTCGACGACGAAATGCTTCGCCCCCCGCGCGCGGCCCACGTCGAAGTACTGCATCGCCGGCGGCATCGTGTCGGCCGGATTGCTGCCCACCAGGACGACGACGTCGGCGTCGGCGATGTCGGACAGCGGGAACGGCATCCCCCGGTCCAGCCCGAAGGCCCGGTTGGCGGCGCCCGCCGCCGAGGACATGCAGAAACGCCCGTTGTAGTCGATGGCGCTGGTACGCAGGGCCACCCGGGCGAACTTGCCGAACTGGTAGGCCTGCTCGTTGGTCAGCGACCCGCCGCCGAAGCACCCGACGGCGTCGCGCCCGTACCGGGCCTGGGTGCGCTCGATCGCCGCCACCAGCCGGCCCAGCGCGTCGTCCCACGTGGCCTCGACCAGGGGGCTGGTGCGGTCGCCCGGCGTGCTGCGGACCAGGGGGCGGAGCAGCCGCTCGGGGTGGTCGAGCAGCTCGGTGGACGACCAGCCCTTCGAGCACAGCCCGCCCCTGTTGGTCGGGAAGTCGGCGGGCACGAGGGTGGCCGGACGATCGCCGGCGGTCACGTCCATGCCGCACTGCAGGGAGCAGTACGGGCAGTGGGTCAGCGTCGTCCGGGTCGAGCCGGCACCCCGGCCCGGCGACTGCGGGGCGGCGGCTGCGGGCATGCACCGAGGGTCTGCGGCCGGCATTTCCCATCGTGGGCACCGGCGTCAACGCTGGGTTCCGAGGAACTCACACCGGCCCGACCGCTCCTGTGCGCCGGGCGCGGCGCACGATGACCCCACAGACGCCGGCGGCGCGAGGGAGCGGGGCATGAGCAGGCCGGACCAGGGCGCCGATCCCGACAGTCCCGAGGGGCGCGGCGGGGCCGCGAGCGTGCTCCCCGCGGCGCCGGCCGGAGGCGGGCGCGGCTCGCTCGACCGGCGGCGGGTGCTCGGCGCCGCGGTGGAGTTCATCGACCACGAGGGCCTGCACGCCCTGACGATGCGGCGGCTCGGCGCCTACCTCGGCGTCGAGGCCATGGCCCTGTACCGCTACGTGCCCAGCAGGGAGAACCTCCTGGACGGCGTCGTCGAGGCCGTCGTCGACGAGCTGTACGGCGACCCCGACGTCCACCTCGCCGCCTCCCACGGATGGCAGGACTACCTGCAGCGCCTGGCGCACGGGGTGCGCCGGATCGCGCTGGCCCATCCCGAGGTGTTCCCGCTGGTGGCGACCCGCCCGCCGGCCGCCCCCTGGGTGCGGCCGCCGCTGCGCAGCCTCCGATGGGTGGAGTCCTTCCTGGACGCACTGCTCGACAGCGGGTTCACCGAGGCCTCGGCGGTAGCGGCCTACCGGGCGTACTCGAGCTTCCTGCTCGGTCATCTGCTCCTGGAGGTGTCCCAGAAGGGCGTGCGGATCAGCCCGGAGGACCAGGCCGACGGCGTGCCGCAGGCCGTGGCCACCACCGACCTCGGCGAGTACCCGACCGTCGTCCGGCTGGAGCCGCTGCTCTCCCTCGACGAGTCCGCCGCGGAGTTCGAGGAGGCGCTGGAGAACCTGCTGGAGCGCCTGGAGGTGGTGCGCCGCGAGGGCCGGACGCCGCGCAGGGGCGACTCCCGCAGCTGATCGGCGGACACGCCGATCGGTTGTTTACAACGTAAATCGCGGGGCATCGCCTGGAACGGCCGTCCGCCGTGGAGCACTGCCCCCGGCGAGGCACCGCTATCCCCAGCCCTGACCCCCGCGAGGAGCGCGCGCATGATCACCGCACAGCAACTGACCGCCGTCATCGGCAGCACGGCCGTCGGCCCGGACGGCAAGCTCGGCACCGTCGGCGAGGTCTACCTCGACGACGAGACAGGCCGCCCCGAGTGGGCCACCGTGCGCACCGGCCTGTTCGGCACGAAGGAGGCCTTCGTCCCGTTGGCGCAGGCCGATCTGACCGGCGACGACCTCCGCGTCCCGTACGACAAGGAGACGGTCAAGAACGCGCCGCACATCGGCACCGACGGTCACCTCTCCCCCGCCGAGGAGTCCGAGCTCTACCGCTACTACGGACTCGAGGCCGACACCAGCGCCCCCGTGGCGGACACCACGACCGCTGACACCACGACCGCTGACACCACGACCGCTGACACCGTCGGGCACGGCACCGTGGGCCGCGACACCTCGGGTCCGACGACCGACGACGCGATGACCCGCTCCGAGGAGCACCTGCGGGTCGGCACCCAGCGCGTGGAGACCGGCCGGGCGCGGCTGCGCAAGTACGTCGTCACCGAGAACGTCACCCGGACGGTGCCGGTGGCGCACGAGGAGATCCGCGTCGAGCGCGAGCCGATCACCGACGCCAACGTGGGCAACGCCCTCGACGGCCCGGCGATCTCCGAGGAGGAGCACGAGGTCGTCCTGCACGCGGAGCGGCCGGTGGTCGCGAAGGAGACGGTGCCGGTCGAGCGGGTACGCCTGGACACCGAGACGGTCACCGAGCAGCAGACGGTCACCGAAGGCGTCCGCAAGGAGCAGATCGAGCTCGACGCCGACGCCGGAGTGCGTCGCTCGTGACCTTCTCCGGCGCGGCCGGGACCAGCTCCCGGCCGCGCCGGCGACCCGCCCGCCCGTCCGGCGACCCGCCGGCCTCCTCCCCCTGGAGCGCCCCATGTCCACGTCAGAGCCCACCAGCGGCCGCCACGGCATCCCCGCCGAGGGCGCCCACCCGACCAAGGGGGCAGCCCGCGACGCCGTCGACGCCCAGCGCTCCCGCTACGGCGGCATCAAGTGGGGTGCCGCCTTCTTCGGCTGGCTGTCGGCCAACGGCCTCGCCGTCCTGCTGGTCGCCCTGCTGAGCGCGGCCGGCGTCGCCGTCGGGCTCACCCAGGGCGTCCCGTCCGCCGACGAGGCGGCGCAGGAGGCCGACACGATCGGCGTCGTCGGCGGCGTCGTCCTGCTGGTGGTGCTCTTCCTCGCCTATCTGGCCGGGGGGTACGTCGCCGGCCGGATGGCCAGGTTCGACGGCGCCCGCCAGGGCGTCGCCGTCTGGGTCATCGGTCTGATCGTCGTGCTCGCACTGGCCGGCGCCGGCCTGGTGTTCGGGGCGCAGTACAACGTGCTGCAGCAGCTGAATCTGCCCCGCATCCCGATCGACGAGGGCACCGCCACGACCGGCGGCATCATCGCCCTGGTCGCGGTGCTCCTGGTGACGCTGCTCGGAGCCGTGCTGGGCGGCAAGCTCGGCGACCGGTACCACCGCAAGGTGGACCGCGCGGGCTTCTAGAAGGACCCCCGCAAGGACCCCGTCCTTGCCCACCGCTCGCCGGCTCGCGGCGGTGCCCTGGACGGGGCCGCTCGACCGCTCGTAGAAGGACCCCCTGCACCCCGCCCCTCGCAAGCTCGCGGCGGGACCCTGCAGGGGGCCGGGCCTCTGGACGGGCCGGAACGGGGCCGTGGTCGAATGCCGGGGTGACCCAGGGCCCCACCATCCGGCGGATCGACGACCCGGACGAGGAGGGGCCCGAGGTCCGGCGGGCGGAGCAGCGCGACGTCCCGCGGATCGCCGCCACCCTCACCGTCGCCCTCGCCGACTCCCGCTGGACGCGGTGGGCGCTGCCCGACGACGGGCGCATGCAGCGGCTCACCCGGCTGCACGAGCTCGACGCCGGCCACCGGGGGGTGGGCACCGGAACCGCCTGGGTCACCGACGACGTCTCCGCCGTCGCCGTCTGGGAGCCGCCGCCGGGGGCCGAGGCCACCTCCCCCTTGCCGGCCGACGTCCGCGCGGCGTTGGGCAGCGAGCTGCCCCATCTCGCTGCGGATCGGATCAGCGCCGTCCGGGACACCGCGGCGATCCTCACCTCGGCTCGGCCGGCCGAACCGCACTGGTGGCTGCTGCACCTGGGAGTGCGCCCGTCCTCGCGGCGCCGCGGCCTCGGCGCCGCCGTGCTGGCCCCCGCGCTGGTGCGCTGCGACACCGACGGTGTCCTCGCCGCCGCCGCGGTGTTCTCCTGGGCCAACGTCCGCTTCCTGCGCGGGTTCGGGTTCGAGGTGACCTGGACGGGCCGGACCGCCGACGACGAACTGCCGCTGTGGGTCGTCGTGCGGCAGCCTCAGCCCCTGTTCACCGGCTGACGATTCCCCGCCAGAGTTGTCGATCCGGGCGGCAGCCGTTCGTACAAGGGGTGAGCAGCCGGCACGGGGCCGGCGGCGACCCGAGGAGGAACGAGATGCAGCAGTACCTGCTCACCGTGTTCGAGCCGACCGGTGGCGTCCCGGAGCCAGAGGCCCTGGCCGCGATCATGGCGGATGTCGAGGCGGTGGACCGGGAGATGCACGACGCCGGCGTCTGGGTCTTCAGCGGCGGCCTCCACCCGCCGAGCGCCGCCACGGTGCTGCGGCCGCAGGACGGCGACGTCCTCGTGACCGACGGGCCCTACGTCGAGGGCAAGGAGCACGTCGGCGGCTTCAGCATCATCCAGGCGCCGGATCTGGACGCCGCGCTCGAGTGGGGCCGCAAGCTGGCGCGGGCGACCACCCTGCCGATCGAGGTGCGGCCGTTCCGCCCCGGTGAGGGCGACTGACCGCTCCGTGCCCGACGTGCCCACGCCGGAGATCGACCGTGTGTTCCGCGAGCACTACGGCCGCGCGGTCGCGGTCCTCGTCCGCCTCCTCGGCGACATCGACGCCGCCGAGGAGGCGGTGCAGGACGCCTTCCTGACCGCGGTCGCGCGGTGGCCGGCCGACGGGGTTCCGCCGAGCCCGGCCGGCTGGATCGTCACGACCGCCCGAAACCGGGCCATCGACCGGCTGCGCCGGGAGGCCACCCGTGCCGACAAGTACGCCCAGGCGGCCCGGCTGTCCGCCGAGCCGGGGCCGGAGGAGGTCGGGCCCGTGCACGACGACCGGCTGCGGCTGATCTTCACGTGCTGCCACCCCGCCCTGTCCACCGCGGCCCAGGTGGCGCTCACCCTGCGGCTGCTCGGCGGGCTGACGACGGCGGAGGTCGCCGCCGCCTTCCTCGTGCCGGAGCCGACCATGGCGCAGCGGCTGGTGCGGGCGAAGACCAAGATCCGCGACGCCCGCATCCCGTACCGGGTGCCGAGCGAGGCCGAGCTGCCCGACCGGCTGCGGGCCGTCCTCGCCGTCGTGTACCTGGTCTTCACCGAGGGCCACAGCGCCACGTCCGGCGACCGGCTGGTACGGGCCGACCTCTGCATGGAGGCGATCCGGCTGGGCCGGCTGCTGCGCCAGCTGTTGCCCGACGAGCCCGAGGTGGCGGGTCTGCTGGCGTTGATGCTGCTCGTCGACGCGCGCCGGTCCGCGCGCACCGGCCCGGACGGCGTTCCCGTGCTCCTCGCCGACCAGGACCGGTCGCTCTGGGACCGGCAGCTGATCTCCGAGGGTCAGGCCCTGGTGCGCGAGTGCCTGCGTCGCGACCGACCGGGGCCCTACCAGATCCAGGCCGCGATCAACGCCGTCCACAGCGACGCCGCGTCGACCGCCGGCACCGATTGGGCCCAGATCGTCGCCCTCTACGACCAGCTGATGGCCGTCGCGCCGAGCCCGGTGGTGGCCCTGCACCGGGCGGTCGCGGTGGCCGAGGTCTCGGGCCCGGCGGTGGGGCTGGCCCTGGTCGACGGGCTACCGCTGATCCGGCAGCACCTCTTCCACGCCGTCCGGGCCGATCTGCTGCGGCGGCTGGGACGGTCCGCCGAGGCGGCGGAGGCCTACGACGCGGCGATCGCCCTCGCCGGGAACGAGGCCGACCGCGCCTTCCTGCGGCGGCGCCGGGACTCGCTGCCCTGACCGCCGCGCCGGTCCCGATGGAGGGGTGAGGAGGACGGGGTCCTCAGTCGGTGCCGGACTCCATCGCCGCGCGGTCGAGCAGCTCGTCGTCGGCGGGGACCTGACCGCGCGAGGCGATCGCCTCGGCGCCGCCCTCGGCCATGGCGCCGATCAGCCCGGTCGCGGCCGCCTGGGCCGCGCCGATCGCCACCGGCTGCGTGCCGCCGACCATGCCGAGCGCGGCGTACTGCTCGAGCTTGGCGCGCGAGTCGGCGATGTCGAGGTTGCGCATGGTCAGCTGGCCGATCCGGTCCACCGGACCGAAGGCCGAGTCCTCGGTGCGCTCCATGGAGAGCTTGTCCGGGTGGTAGCTGAAGGCCGGCCCCGACGTGTCGAGGATCGAGTAGTCCTCCCCGCGGCGCAGACGCAGCGTCACCTCGCCGGTGACGGCCATGCCGACCCAGCGCTGCAGGGACTCCCGGAGCATCAGCGACTGGGGGTCCAGCCAGCGCCCCTCGTACATCAGCCGGCCGAGCCGCCGTCCCTCGCTGTGGTAGGTGGCGAGGGTGTCCTCGTTGTGGATCGCGTTGACCAGCCGCTCGTAGGCGATGTGCAGCAGGGCCATGCCCGGTGCCTCGTAGATGCCCCGGCTCTTGGCCTCGATGATGCGGTTCTCGATCTGGTCGGACATGCCGAGGCCGTGCCGGCCGCCGATGGCGTTGGCCTCGAGCACCAGCTCGACGGGGGTGGGGAACTCCTTGCCGTTGATGGTCACGGGCCGGCCCTGCTCGAAGCCGATCGACACGTCCTCGGTCGGGATCTCGACGTCGGGATCCCAGAAGCGCACGCCCATGATCGGCTCGACGCTCTCGATGCCGGTGTCGAGGTGCTCCAGGGTCTTCGCCTCGTGCGTCGCGCCCCAGATGTTCGCGTCGGTGGAGTACGCCTTCTCGGTGCTGTCCCGGTAGGGCAGGCCGTGCGCGACCAGCCACTCCGACATCTCCTTGCGGCCACCGAGCTCGGTGACGAAGTCGGCGTCCAGCCAGGGCTTGTAGATCCGCAGCGACGGGTTGGCGAGCAAGCCGTACCGGTAGAACCGCTCGATGTCGTTGCCCTTGAAGGTGGAGCCGTCACCCCAGATCTGGACGTCGTCGTCGAGCATGGCCCGCACGAGCAGCGTGCCGGTGACCGCCCGCCCGAGCGGGGTGGTGTTGAAGTAGCTGCGGCCACCGGACCGCACGTGGAACGCGCCGCAGGTCAGGGCGGCGAGCCCCTCTTCGACGAGGGCCGCGCGGGCGTCGACGAGCCGGGCGATCTCCGCGCCGTAGGCCGTCGCACGGCCGGGCACCGAGTCGATGTCGGGCTCGTCGTACTGCCCGATGTTCGCGGTGTAGGTGCAGGGCACCGCCCCCTTGTCGCGCATCCACGCGACCGCCACCGAGGTGTCGAGGCCGCCGGAGAAGGCGATCCCGACGCGTTCGCCGACCGGGAGGGAGGTGAGCACCTTGGACACGTGGAGAAGTATGCATCCTGGTGCATGGCCATGCACGAAAGGGGTCGCATCACTCCCAGGAGCGGCGCTGCTTCTTGAGCTGACCGCGTTGCTTCTTCGCCTCGATCCGCCGCTCCTGCGAGCCCCGTGTCGGCTTGGTGCGCCGGCGGGCCGGTGGCGGCGGGGCCAGGGCGGCGCGCAGCACCGCGGCCAGCCGTTCCCGGGCCGCCTGCCGGTTGCGCAGCTGCTGCCGGTGTTCGCTCGCGGCGATGGTCAGGACGCCGTCGACGAGCCGGCTGCCCAGGCGCGCGGCCAGCCGGGACCGCTGTGCCTCCGTGAGGCCCGGCAGCGCCAGCGGGGCCACCGACAGCTCGACGCGGGAGTCCGCGGTGTTCACGCCCTGCCCGCCCGGCCCCGAGGAGCGGGAGAAGCGCCAGCTCAGCGCGGACGCCGGCACGAGGACGGACCCGGTGACCGGCAGGTCACCGGACGCGCCCTCGACACCGGTCATGCGAACAGTCTCGCCGAGCGGCTCCCCGGGGTCGCGCCGGTTTCCTCCGGACGGGTCAGGGCGCGCCACATCGGCGGCGCCGGGTCCCGGCCGGCAGCGGACGAACGACCGTGGGCGGCCCCGTACCGCGGGATGATCGTGGGCATGCCTTCCCTCGGCGACACGCTCGCCACCCGGCCGGTCCTGCTCGACGGCGGGCTCTCCACCGAGCTGGAGGCGCGCGGTCACGACGTCTCCTCGGCGCTGTGGTCCGCGCGGCTGCTGCGCGACGATCCGGCGGCGATCGTCGCGGCACACGCCGCCTTCGCGGCCGCGGGTGCCGAGGTGGCCACCACCGCCAGCTACCAGGCCACCGTGGAGGGGTTCGCCGCGGCCGGGGTGGACGCCGCCGAGGCGCGGCGGCTGATCGCGTCGTCGGTCGCCCTGGCCCGGGAGGGGCAGGGCGGCGGATGGGTCGCCGGCTCGGTCGGCCCGTACGGGGCGATGCTGGCCGACGGCTCCGAGTACAGCGGCGACTACGTCGAGTCGGTCGGCGTCGCGGAGCTGAGGGCCTTCCACCGGCCGCGGATGGAGGTGCTGGCCGAGGCGGGGGCCGACGTGCTGGCCTGCGAGACGGTCCCGGCGGCCGTCGAGGCGGAGGCGCTCCTGGCCGAGGCCGAAGCGCTGGGCGTCCCGATCTGGCTCTCCCTGACCACGGTGGTGGACGCCGCCGGGCTCGCCCGCACCCGGCGCGGCGAGCTGGCCGCCGACGTCTTCGCCATGGCCGCCGGGGGCGCGACGGTCCTGGCCGTCGGCATCAACTGCACCGCGCCGGCCGCCGTGGTCCCGGGCATCCGGGCCGCGGCCACCAGCGACGAGCCGGTGGTCGTCTACCCGAACAGCGGCGAGACCTGGGACGCCGCGGCCCGCGCCTGGACGGGCCCGCGCGGCGTCTCCCCGGACGACGTGCCCTCCTGGGTCACCGCGGGCGCCCGGCTGGTCGGCGGATGCTGCCGCGTCGGCCCGGCCGACATCGCCGCGTTGGGCACCGCCCTGCCGGGCCGCTGACCGGTGTCCGCCACGCCGGGCGGGACACGCCGGTCGACCGGTTGACGTCCACAACGGCCGTTGACACCGGTCGTGCACCGTTGAACGGTGGGCCGGGTTCCGATCCGGATCTGGTCCGGATCACCCACGACGGACGGGACCGCCATGCGACGCCTGCTCCTCACCGGTGCCACGGCCTCCGTCCTGGTGGCCGGCACGCTGGCCCCCTCCGCGCTCGCCCGTGGCGGGGGCGACGGTTGCCACCCGACACCCGCGAACCAGCCCGTCTGCCCCCGCGTCGCCGCGGCCGATTCGGCCTCCTTCCTCGACCCCACGGCACGGGTGTCCGGCGGAGAGCACGTCTCGCTCGGAGAGCAGGTCTACGTCGGCCCCTTCGCCGAGCTGCTCGCAGCCGAGGAGGCGCCGATCACCATCGGTCCGTCCTCGAACGCCCAGGACAACGTCACGCTCGACGCACGGGGCGGCACGGGGATCGAGGTCGGCGACCGGGTCATCCTCGCCCACGGCTCGTCGGTCCTGGGCACGGCGGAGGTCGGCGTGCACGCCAGCCCGCTGCCCCCGGCCGTGGTGGATGCGGGCGTGCAGACGTACGACGGCTCGGTCTTCATGTCCTTCGGCAGCCAGGTCGAGGACGCCACCATCGAGGTCAACTCCGGTGTCTCGGCGCTGGCCCGGGTCGCGCCCGGCGTCACGCTGCACTCCGGCTACCTCGTGCTGCCGGGCAAGAACGTGACGACCCAGGCGGAGGCCGACGACCCGGCCCTCGGCAAGGTCCGGTACCTCAACCAGGGCGACGTCGAGTTCAACGAGGGCGTGATCCACGTCAACGAGGCGCTGGCGCGGGAGTACACCGAGCTGTACCGCGAGGACCCGACCGCGGTCCGCGGCGTCAACGTCGACCCCGGCCACACCGACTTCAACCGTGACCGCGACCTGCCCAGCTTCGCGGGCAGGGAGCAGGCGCGGCCGCAGTTCCGCAACCGGATCATCGGCGAGGTCTACCTGTCCGACCCGTTCGCCCGCTTCGCCGACCGGGTCGGTGACCGGGTCGCCATCCGCGCCGACGAGGGCGAGCCCTTCGTGATAGGGCACGTGGACCGCATGGGCGACGACGTGATCTTCCACGCCCTCGAGCACACCGACATCCACGTGGGCGACGACGTCCGCTACGGCGACGGCGCCATCGTGCACGGCGGCGGCCGGGTCGTCCTCCAGGGTCAACCCGAGGAGCAGACCGTCGTGGGCGACCACGTGCGGCTGGGCGCCGAGTCGGTGGTCTTCCGGAGCACGATCGGCGACGGCGCCACGATCGGTGACCGCAGCGCGGTCGTCGGCACCGAGCTGCCCACCGGCGCGGTCGTCCCACCGGACACGATCGTGCTCAACGGCCAGGTCTTCGGCTCGGTCGAGTGGTGACCTGGCTGCTCCGCTCCGGAGGTCCGGCGGCCGCGCTCGTCGCGCTGGCGGCCGGGCTCACCGGTTGTGGCGCCGGTGGCACCCCGGCCGCCCCGGCCCACTCCTCCGCGGCGGCCGGGACGTCGTCGACCCGGGTGGAGGGCTCGGCGCCCACGCTGGTCTCGGCGACGTCGACCGACGACGTGGACGCCGCGGCCGGCAGCTGGTCGACCACGTGGAAGGCGTGCTTCGCGCCGGTCGACGGGGCGGCTGTCGTGGGCTGGCAGGTGCAGACACTGACCTCCGAAGGCACCTCACCGCGCATCGAGCAGCTGCCCGGCCCGTGCGTCGAGCTGCAGGTCGCCCACGGCACCGGTACGCCCGCGGACGGCCCCGCCCGCATCGCCGCCCTGTCGGACGCCGCCTCGCTGGTCTACCGGGTGCGCGCGGAGCGGACGGACGGCAGCGTGACCCCGTGGACCGGGCCGGTCGCCGCGGGCACCTCCCGCTGACGGCCGGGGTCCTTCCAGGGATCCTCGCTCAGAGAATGGGCTTGCCGCCGGTGACCGCGATCCGGGCGCCGGACACGTAGGACGCCTCGTCGCTGGCCAGCATCACGTAGACCGGCGCCAGTTCCGCCGGCTGGCCGGGGCGGCCCAGCGGCACCTGCTGGCCGAAGCTCTCGACCTTCTCCTCCGGCATCGTCGCCGGGATCAGCGGCGTCCAGATCGGCCCGGGCGCCACGCTGTTGGCCCGGATGCCCTTCTCGGCGTACATCTGGGCGAGGCTGGCCGTGAAGTTCGCGATGCCGGCCTTCGTCATGGCGTAGGCGATCAGGTTCGGGCTCGGGTTGTCGGAGTTCACCGACGACGAGTTGATGATGGAGCCGCCCGGGGGCATGTGCGGGATCGCGTCCTTGGTCAGCGTGAACATCGCCGACAGGTTCACCGCGAGGGTGTGGTCCCACTCGTCGTCGGAGACGTCCTCCAGCGACGGGTGGCTCATCTGGAACGCCGCGTTGTTGACCAGGACGTCGACCTTGCCGAACTCCTCGACCGCCTTCGGGATGATCGTCTTCGCGTGCGCCCGGTCGGCCAGGTCGCCCGGCACGAGCACGCAGCGGCGGCCGGCGTCCTCCACGTACTTGGCGGTGTCCTTGGCGTCCTCGTGCTCGTTCAGGTACGAGATGAGGACGTCGGCGCCCTCGCGGGCGAAGGCGATCGCCACCGCGCGGCCGATGCCGCTGTCGCCACCGGTGATGACGGCCGCCTTGCCGGTCAGCCGCCCCGACCCGCGGTAGCTCTCCTCGCCGTGGTCGGGCTTCGGGTCCATCTCCCCCAGCGTGCCGGGGACGTCCTGCTGCTGCGCGGGCTGGGTCTCGGGGCGGGGTGACGACATGCCGGTCCTCCGGAGCGGTTCGCGAGCCGGCCCGGACCCCTGTGGCCCGAGCCTCTTCCCTCGCGCGCTACCCCGGGAGGACGAGGGGGAACCCGCCGACCGGCGCGGTCAGGCGGCTCGCGCGACCGGCGCCGCCGGGGTGGGGAGCTGCCAGCGCATCTCGAGCCGACGCTGACCGGACCCGTCCACCACGGGCACCCACCGGCACTGGGGGCAGTGCTTCTCGCGCATCTGTCAGCCACCTTCCGTTCACCTTTTGTTCACCTTCTCCCCGGGTCGGCGCTCCGCAGGCATTGCTGCAGCTTCCGTTACCGCTTCGTTACGAAAGGCGCGTCGGCCGGGCGGATCGCGGGAGGCCGGACGGCGTCGGGCAGGCTGGTCCCCACGATGACCGCTCCTCCTCTCCTCGACGACCCCGGCGACCTCACGGCGCTCCGGGCCCGCGGCGCCGACCCCGACGAGCTGTTCGCCTCCTTCGCGGAGTGGGCGGAGAGCAACGGGACGACGCTGTACCCGGCGCAGGAGGAGGCCCTGATCGAGCTGGTCAGCGGCGCGAACGTCGTGCTTGCGACCCCGACCGGATCGGGCAAGTCGCTGGTGGCCACGGGGGCGCAGTACGCGGCGCTGGCCGCCGGACGGCGCAGCTACTACACGGCGCCGATCAAGGCGCTGGTCAGCGAAAAGTTCTTCGCGCTGTGCGGCGTCTTCGGGGCGGCGAACGTGGGCATGCTCACCGGTGACGCGGCGGTCAACCGCGACGCCCCGATCATCGCCTGCACCGCCGAGGTGCTGGCCAACATCGCACTGCGCGAGGGTGCCGGCGCAGACATCGGGCTCGTCGTCATGGACGAGTTCCACTTCTACGGCGACCCCGACCGCGGCTGGGCCTGGCAGGTGCCGCTCCTGGAGCTGCCGAAGGCGCAGTTCCTGCTGATGAGCGCGACCCTCGGCGACGTCACCTTCCTGCGCGAGGACCTGACCCGCCGCACGGGCCGGCCCACCGCGCTCGTGGCGCACGCCGAGCGCCCGGTGCCGCTGCACCACTACTACGCGACGACCCCGATGCACGAGACCATCCAGGAGCTGCTCGACACCCGGCAGGCACCGGTCTACGTCGTCCACTTCACCCAGGCCTCGGCGCTCGAGCGGGCCCAGGCGCTGATGAGCGTCAACGTCAGCACCAAGGAGGAGAAGGCCGCGATCGCCGAGATGATCGGCGGCTTCCGCTTCTCCTCCGCCTTCGGGACGACGCTGTCGCGGCTGGTCCGCCACGGCATCGGGGTCCACCACGCCGGGATGCTGCCGAAGTACCGCCGGCTGATCGAGCAGCTGGCGCAGGCCGGCCTGCTCAAGGTCATCTGCGGCACCGACACCCTCGGCGTCGGCATCAACGTGCCGATCCGCACGGTGGTGTTCTCGGCGCTGTCGAAGTTCGACGGCACCCGCACCCGCCTGCTCACCGCGCGGGAGTTCCACCAGATCGCCGGCCGCGCCGGGCGGGCGGGCTACGACACCGCGGGCACCGTCGTCGTCCAGGCGCCCGAGCACGAGGTGGAGAACCTCAAGCAGTTCGCCAAGGTCGCCGACGACCCCAAGAAGCGCCGCAAGCTGGTGCGCAAGAAGGTGCCCGAGGGCATGGTGCCCTGGAGCGAGGCGACCCAGAAGCGGCTGATCGGCGCCCCGCCCGAGCCGCTGACCAGCAACATGCGCGTCTCGACGGCGATGATCCTCGACGTCGTCGACCGTCCCGGCGACCCGTTCACGGCGATGCGCCGCCTGCTCACCGACAACCACGAGCCGCGCAAGAAGCAGCTGCAGCACATCCGCGAGGCGATCGGCATCGCGCGGTCGCTGCTGCAGGCGGGGGTGCTCGTCCGGCTGCCCGAGCCGGAACCGGACGGCCGCCGCTACCGGCTCACGGTCGACCTGCCGCCGGACTTCGCCCTCAACCAGCCGCTGTCGACGTTCGCGCTGGCCGCGATCGAGCTCCTGGACCCCGCGTCGGAGACGTACGCGCTGGACGTCGTCTCGGTCATCGAGGCGACCCTCGACGACCCGCGGCAGATCCTCGCCGCGCAGTTGAACAAGGCCCGCGGTGAGGCCGTCGCGCAGATGAAGGCCGAAGGCATCGAGTACGAGGAGCGCCTGGAGCTGCTCGAGGAGATCAGCTACCCCCGGCCGCTCGAGGAGCTCCTCGGGCACGCCTACGAGATCTACCGGCAGACCAATCCGTGGGCCGCCGACGCGCTGCTGTCGCCGAAGTCCGTCGTCCGCGAGATGTGGGAGCAGGCGATGACCTTCCGGGAGTTCGTCTCCCACTACGGACTCACCCGCTCCGAGGGCGCGGTGCTGCGTTACCTGTCCGACGCGTTCAAGGCCCTGCGCTCCGGCGTCCCGGCGGCCGCCCGCACCGAGGAGGTCACCGACATCGTCGAGTGGCTCGGCGAGCTGGTCCGCCAGGTCGACTCCTCCCTGCTGGACGAGTGGGAGCAGCTCACCTCACCGGACCATCCGCTCGACGAGCCGGTGGCCGTCCCTGCGCGCCCGCGCCCGCTCACCGGCAACGAGCGGGCGTTCACCGCGATGGTGCGCAACGCGCTGTTCCGGCGGGTGGAGCTGTTCGCCCGCCGCCGCTGGTACGACCTCGGCGAGCTGGACGGCGGGTCCGGGTGGGACGCCGACCGGTGGGAGGAGGTCGTGCGCGCCTACTTCGCCGAGCACGACGAGGTGCAGACCGGCGCGGACGCCCGCGGGCCGGCGCTGCTGATCGTGGACCGGTCCGAGCCCCGCCTGTGGCGCGTGCGGCAGATCCTGGACGACCCGGCCGGTGACCACGACTGGGGCATCGACGTGGAGGTCGACCTGGACGCCTCCGACGAGGAGGGCGCCGCCGTCATCCGGCTGGTCGACGCCGGCCGCATGTAGCAGGACCCCGTCCCCCTCGCCCCCGCAGGCTCGGGACGAACCGCCGGACGCCGGCGGTCGGCGGTGTCCGGCGAATTGTGTCCGATTCCGTACCGGTTCGGCTGCCGAGACGGTCGCGATCGTCCTACTCTCGGTGACACCGGGCGCCTCCCCTCGCCCGCGCCGTCGGAGGACCCGATGACCGAGCGCCGTCAGCCCAGCGGATCCGGACGCGGAACGGCGCGCCGGCGGATGCCCCGATCCTGGCCCCGGAGCCCCCGGGGCGGCGGGACGATCCCCACCATCGGCCACCTGGACCTGGAGACCGACGGCGGTCCGACCCTCTTCGGGCTGCCCGCCGAGGTCGCGGACGACGACGACCGGGACGAGCCGGCGCTCGCCGCCACGGCACCTGGCGGCCCGCCCGCGACACCCGGGCTCGTGGTGGTCAAGCGGGCCGACCCCATCGGCGCCGTTGCGCTCGTCCTCGCCGGTGTGGCCGCGAACGCCAGCCTGCTGTTGTCCTGGTGGCCGGGGCAGGGGCCCTCGGGCCTGTCGCTGGTCCGGCGCGGCGCCGAGGCCCTCGACTCCGGGGTGGGCGAGGCGGTCCGCAGCGTCGTCTGGCAGCCGCTCGCCGTGGTCCTGTGCGGCGGAGTCCTCGTGCTGCTGGGCTTCCTCCTGCTGGTCCCCGCCCGGGCTCACCGGTTCGTCGGCGTGCTCGCGCTCGCCGTCGCGCTGGTCGCCGCCGCCGCGGTCGTCCTCCTGCTCGCCGACGACGGCCTGGCCACCGACGGTTTCGGCCCCGGCCTGTGGTGCGCCGTCGCCGTCCCCGTCCTGGGGGTGCTGGGCTCGCTGAAGGCGATGCTCACCGCGCCGCTGGTCACGGTGGGACCTCGCTGAGTCCGGCCACCGGTCCGGCTGCGTCGCCGCCCCTCGGCCCGGCGGCCGGCGCACTGTGAGCCGATCGACGCCATCGCGCCGGGCGCGGCAGCCCTCCGGCGTGTCAGGCTCGACGCGATGTCCGCATGACCGGCTGGGAGATGCTCGCGGTGGTCGCCGCCGGTTTCGCAGCGGGAGGCATCAACGCGGTCGTCGGCTCGGGCACGCTGGTGAGCTTCCCGGTGCTGCTGGCGGTCGGCCTGCCGCCGGTCCCGGCCACCATCAGCAACTCGCTGGGGCTCGTCGCGGGCAACCTCAGCGGCTCCATCGGCTACCGGCGAGAGCTCCGCGGTCAGCGGGCGCTGCTGCTGCGCCTGCTGCCGGCCTCCGTCCTCGGCGCCCTCACCGGGGCGTTCCTGCTGCTGCACCTGCCGGCCTCGACGTTCGAGGCGGTCGTCCCCGTCCTCATCGGGATCGCGGTGGTCCTCGTCGCCCTCCAGCCGGTCCTGCAGCGGCGGCTCCCGTCCCGGCACGATCGCGAGCCCGCGCCTCCGGTCCGCGGCGGGCGGCTGGCGGCGCTCTTCGCCGGCGCCTACGCGACCGGCACCTACGGCGGTTACTTCGCCGCCAGCCAGGGCGTCCTGCAGATCGGGATCTTCGGTCTGCTGCTGCGGGAGTCGCTGCAGCGGCTCAACGCGATCAAGAACGTGCTCACCCTGACGGTCAACACGGTCGCGGCCGGCGCCTACGTCGTCGTCGCGACCGACCGGATCGACTGGTGGGCGGCCGGGCTGCTGGCCGCCGGCTCGCTCGTCGGCGGGGCGGTCAGCTCCCGCTACGGCCGGCGGCTGCCGTCCGCGGTGCTGCGGACGGCGATCGTCGTCCTGGGACTGGTCGCCATCGTGGTGCTGGCGGACCGATGACCGTCTGGGAGTTCGCCTTCCTGGTCCTCGCCGGCATCGGCTCGGGGCTGATCGGCAGCATCGCCGGGCTGGCGTCGCTGATCAGCTACCCGGCGCTGCTGGCCACGGGCCTCCCGCCGGTCACCGCCAACGTCACCAACACCCTGGCCATGGTGCTCAACGGCGTCGGCGCGGTGAGCGCGTCGGGACCCGAGCTGAAGGGTCAGGGCCGCCGGGTGCTCCGGCTCGCGGGCGCGGGCGCGCTCGGCGGTGCGACCGGAGCTGCCCTCCTGCTGTCGACGCCGTCGTCGGCCTTCGAGCGGATCGTGCCCTTCCTCATCGCGGGCGCGTCGCTGGCCCTGCTGGTCAGCCGTCCCGCGCACGACCTGGCCGCCGCGGGCGCCCTCGGGCATCCCGAGCACCGCGACCCCTGGTGGCTGCCCGTCGCCACGTTCACGGTGGCCATCTACGGCGGCTACTTCGGTGCCGCGGCGGGCGTGATGCTGCTGGCGATGTTCCTGCTCACCACCGGCGAGGGCCTGCCGCGCGGGAACGCGGTGCGCAACGTGGTCCTCGGGATCGCGAACGGGGTGGCCGCGATCGGCTTCATCGTGTTCGCGTCGATCGCCTGGTCGGCGGCCCTGCCCCTGGCGATCGGGTTGTTCGCCGGGGGTCGGCTCGGTCCCCGGGTGGTGCGCCGGGCGCCGCAGACGCTCCTGCGTCGTCTCATCGCGCTGGCCGGCCTGGGGCTGGCGGCCTACCTGGCCGTCGGGGCCTACACCTGACCGCCGGCAGGCCGCCGCTCACCGGCTCACGTAGGCCGCCAGGAACAGCACGAACACGCTGACCACCAGCAGCAGCCGAGCCGGCGTCAGCCCGTTGAGCAGCCCGGCCGTGGCCTCGACCCACGCCGGGCGGACGACGGCGTCGCGGGCCCGCTGGCGCATCATGCGCACCTCGTCGGCCAGCAGGATGCCCGCGGTGCCCAGCGCCCCGAGGCCGAGCACCACGAAGGCCAGCGCCAGGCGGTCCTCGAAGCTCTCCGCCGTCCCGGCCAGCAGCAGCACGGCGACGACGCCGAGCAGCAGCCCGAGCAGACCGCCGGCCACCGGAGCCCAGGGGCCCATCACCATCAGCGGGCCGCGCCGCGGCATGCGCGGGGCCGGGCGGCTGGTCACCGGCGCGGTGGGATGCGGGCCCGGCGCGACGTCGGCCTGCGCCGGGGCGGCCGGCTCGTCCGCCGCAGGGACCGGGGCGGGCGGCACCGCGGGCGCGTCGGCGGGAGCCGGGGCGGCGGGGCGGACGACGGGGATCTCGGCGGTTCCCGTGCCCACGGACGTGCTTCCGTTGCGTTCACTCATGACTGATCACCTCGCCGGTCACGCTAGGCGCACGTCCGGGGCCGTCGGGGACGCCGCCCCGGGCGGACCGCTCACGCTGCGTGATGCCGCGCCGCCCACACCACCGACGCGCCCCGTACGCCTCGTGCGGGTTCGAGGTCGAGGGCGTGCTCCGGCAGGAACTCTGGCTCGGCGGCCGGTACGTCGACGACGCCCGCACGGCCAGGGACCTGCGGCAGTCGTAGGCCCCGCCGCCCGTCTCCTCGCCCTCCGCCCCCGGGCGGCGTCGGCCGCGGACGGGCCGGTGGCAAGCCCCGGCTCAGCAGGTGGCGAGCATCGACCGCAGCGCATCGACCTCGGCAGGGCTCACCGTCAGCGCGTAGCGCTCCTTAACGGTGATCACCACCGTCGCGTACGAGCAGCCGTAAGCCGGATCCGACGGCGCCCACTCGTCGGCCGTGGAGTCCCCCTTGGCCGAGTTCTCCGACCGCGTGGTGGCGATCAGGTTGCCCAGGTCGTTGGCGAAGGTCCGGCGTAGGTCGGCGGTCCACGCGGCAGCGCCCTGCGCCCACGCGGCGGCCAGGGGGACGACGTGGTCGATGGGCACCTCGGCGGCGTCCTCCTTGCGGAACTCGATCGACTCTCCCGTGTAGGGGTCGTCGAGCACCCCCGCGATGACCACGCACCCCTGGGTGCCCTCCCGCACCTGGACGTCGGTGAGGTCGCGGTGCAGCACGTCGTTGCGCTGGTCGCAGCCGTTGCGGTCGACGTCGGCCCAGGCAGGGCCGAAGACGCAGCCGTCGCCCGCGCCGCAGTCCCGCTCGTAGCCGTCCAGGGACGTCTTGTCGGCGACGCGGAGGCCGGCCAGCGCGGCCGCGGCGGCCGCGGGATCCAGGGTTCCCGCGGGCACGTCCCCCTGGCCGACCGACGAGGCCGGCTCCGGCGGCCCCGACTCGACCTGCCACTCGACCTCGCACCCGGTGAGCGGGAGCAGGACAGCGAGCAGGACGAGCACGGCGGAGCGGGGCACCCCCGGACGCTACGAGGGCTCGAGGCGCGTTCCGGGGAGGCCGGGGCGAGTGTCGTCCGGGCCTCCTGCAGAGGCCCGCGGCGAGCCTGCGGACGGGTGGGCAGGAGGGTCCTCCCTCACACCAGGCGGCGGCTGTCCTGGGCGACGATCCGCAGCCAGCGGTAGCCGTAACCCGCCAGCGGGATCTCCGCCGTCCCCTGGTCGGAGACCTGCGTGCTGCCCGACTGGAGCAGGTCGACCAGCCGGTGGGAGGAGTCGCAGCCCTCCAGCGCCAGCGGCACGGTGCGCGGCTCGGGGCACAGGTTGTGCAGGGCCACCAGCGAACCGTCGTCCCAGGCGCACAGGTGGGCCAGGACCTCCGGGCACGGGTGCTCGAGCACCTGGAAGCCGCCCCAGCCGAGCTCGGGTGACTCCCGGTACCGCCGGATCAGCAGCCTCATGAACGACAGCAGCGAGTCGGGGTCGTTGCGCTGGTCGGCGACGTTGACGTACTCGGGGGCGAAGCCGCCGCTGACCACCGGTCCGGGCAGCTTCCTGGGGTCAGCGGCCGAGAAGCCGCCGTTGCGCCCGGAGGTCCACTGCATGGGCGTCCGGACGGCGAGCCGCCCCTCGGCGTCGAGGTCCTCCCCCATCCCGATCTCCTCCCCGTAGAAGAGCACCGGGGTGCCCGGCAGGGAGAACAGCAGGCTGTAGACCATGCGGACCCGCCGCGGGTCGCCGTCCAGCATCGGTGGGAGCCGGCGCCGCAGGCCGCGGCCGTAGACCTGCATCCGCTCCTCGGGGCCGAAGGCACGGAACACCTCGGCCCGCTCGTCGTCGGAGAGCTTGTCGAGCGTGAGCTCGTCGTGGTTGCGCACGAACGTGGCCCACTGCGAGTCCGGATCCAGCGGGGGCCGGCCGCGGAGCGCCGTGGCCAGCGGGCCGGCGTCGCCGCGGGCCAGCGACAGGTACAGGGCCTGCATGCCGATGAAGTCGAACTGCATGGTCAGCTCGTCGCCGTCGGCGCCACCGAAGAACTCCAGCTGCTGGTCGTAGGGCAGGTTCACCTCGCCGAGCAGCACCCCGCTGCCCGAGCGGCGGCCCACCAGCGAGCGCAGGTCGCGCAGGTACTCGTGCGGCTCCGGCAGGGCGCCGTCGTCGGCTCCGGCGGTCTCCAGGAAGAACGGGACGGCGTCGACGCGGAAGCCCGACAGGCCCAGCTGCAGCCAGAAGCCCATGACCTTGGCGACCTCGTCGCGCACTCGCGGGTTGGTCACGTCGAGGTCGGGCTGCTCCTTGTAGAAGCGGTGCAGGTACCACTCGCCCGTCTTCTCCGACAGCGTCCAGACGCTGTCCTCCTGGTCGGGGAAGACCACCTGGCCCGAGGTGTCCGGCGGCGGGTCGGAACGCCAGACGTAGAAGTCGCGGAACGGGGAGTCCTTCGACGCCTCCGCCGAGCGGAACCACGGGTGCCTGCGCGAGGTGTGGTTGACGACGAGGTCGGCGATGACGCGCATGCCCCGGTCGTTCGCCGTCCGGATGACCTCCACCAGGTCGCCGTGGGTGCCCAGCCGCGGGTCCACGCCGTAGAAGTCGGTGATGTCGTAGCCGTCGTCGCGCTCGGCGGTCGGGTAGAAGGGCATCAGCCACAGGCAGGTGACGCCGAGGTCGGCCAGGTGGTCGATGCGCTGCGCCAGCCCGGCGAAGTCGCCGCAGCCGTCGCCGTCCCAGTCCATGAACGTCTCGACGTCCAGGCAGTAGACGACGGCGGTCTTCCACCACAGGTCCGACGTGTCGGTGATCCTCATCGCGGGGCCGCGACCGCCGGCCCCGGGGTGCTCACGTCCAGCTGGGTGAGCACCTTCTCGCCGAACGCGTCGAGGAAGCCGCGCTGCTCCTGCCCGACGTGGTGCAGGTAGATCTCGTCGAACCCGAGAGCGGCGTACTCGTCGAGCCAGGCGGCGTGCTGCCCCAGGTCGTCCGAGACGAGGACGGCGCCGGTGACGTCCTCCGGGGCCACGTGCGCGCTGGCCTGCTCGAACGCCTCCGGGCTGTCGAGGTCCCAGCACAGCGGCGGGGGGAACACGTTGCTGCGCCACTGGTCGTGCGCGATGTGCAGGGCCCGGTCGGGATCGGGGTCCCAGCTGAGATGGACCTGGAGGACCACCTTGCCCCGGCCACCCTCCTCGCGGTACGCGTCCACCATCTCGCGCAGCTTGTCGTGCGGCTGGTTGATCGTCACCAGCCCGTCGCCCCAGGCGGCCCCCCGTCGCGCGGTCTCCACGCTGACCGCCGGGACGACGAGGGCCGGCTGCTGGTCGGGCAAGGTGTAGACCTTGGCCCGCTCGACGGTGACCAGCCCCTCGTGGCTGACCTCCTCGCCGGCCAGCAGTGCCCGGATGACGTCGACGCACTCGCGGAGGCGGGCGTCACGCGCCTTCTTCGGCAGCCACTTGTCGCCGGTCACGTGCTCGTTCATGGCCTCGCCGCTGCCCAGGGCCAGCCAGAAGCGGCCGGGGAACATCGCGCCCAGGGTGCCGATGGCCTGGGCGACGATCACCGGGTGGTAGCGCTGCCCGGGCGCGTTGACGGCCCCGAAGGGCAGGGACGTGGTCGCCATCGCGGCACCCAGCCAGGACCACGCGAAGCCGGAGTGGCCCTGCCTCGGGTTCCACGGGGTCAGGTGGTCCGAGCACATCGCGGCGGTGAAGCCCACCTCCTCGGCGTGCCGCACGTCCTCGAGGAGCTGCGCGGGATGGATCTGCTCGTGGGAGTTGTGGAACCCGATCACCGGCATGGGCCATGCCTACCGGTGTCGGAGACTCCTGGCCAGGCGAGCCACCCCGCAGCAGGCGTCACCCGCCGAGGAGCGGTTCGTAGACCTCCTGGGTGCGGTCCAGGAGCTGCCGCAGGTCCTCCGCGCCGCGGAACTCCTCGGGGATGTACTCCTCCCCGATCTGCTCGACGACCGCCGGCTCACCGTGCGCCGTCTGCAGCGCGTCCTCGAGCACGGTGACGATGTCCTCCGGCAGGTCGGCCGGACCGGCGAGGCCGAAGGTCGAGCCGGAGAGGGTGAGCTCGGGGAACCCGGACTCGACGAGGGTGGGCGTGTCCGGCAGCCAGGGCAGCCGCTCCTCCGTCGACACCGCGAGCGGCCGGAAAGCGCCGGCGTCGATGTTCTCGGTGACGTCCGAGGACGCGTTGATGAGCACGGCGTCGACGTTGCCGCCCAGCAGCGCCGTGGTCATCTCCGCGTTGCCGTTGAACGGCACGATGGTGACCTCGACCCCGTACTCCTCGTTCAGCCGCCTCAGTTCGATCCCCTGCGGCGTGGACGCGCCCGGCGTCCCGACGGTGATGCCTCCCGGGTTCTGCTCCGCGGCGGCGAAGAAGTCCTCCGCCGTCGCGTACGGGGAGGCGGAGCCCACGGCGAGGACGGAGGGCACCTCTGCCATCACCCCGATCGGTGTCACGTCGTCCTTCGTGTACCCGACCTCGTTGGCCAGCGGGGTCAGCACCAGGGTGCCCGCGGTGACGAGGGACAACGTGTGCCCGTCCGGCTCCGCGCCCGCCAGCTCCTGCATGGCGATGGCGCCCGAGCCGCCCTCCATGTTCTCGACCACGACGGTCTGGCCGAGCTGTTCCTCGAGGGAGGCGCCGTAGGCACGGGCGGTGAGGTCGGTGGGACCGCCGGCCGCGTAGGGCACGAGGAGCCGGATCTCCTCGGTCGGGTAGTCCGCGGCCGCCTCCTCCGGGGACCCGCCGCCCTCGTCGGCGCAGGCGGCGAGCAGGGCCAGGACGGCGCACGCGGCGAGCGCGCGGGGAGCACGGGGCATCGTTGCCTCCAGGGCGGGAGCGGGTGGAACCGGTCAGCCGGGCGGCCCGGAGGGGTCCGGGCCGGTCGGGTGGAGCTCGACGACGTCGTCCGGAAAGCTCAGCTCCGCGCCGGTGACCGACCGCAGGTCGTCGCGGCCCAGCCCGCTGACCACCTCGCGGACGACCAGCCCGCCGGGGGTCACGTCGAGAACGGCGAGGTCGGTGAAGATGCGGTCGACGACGCCTGCGGCGGTCAGCGGATAGGTGCAGCGGGACAGGATCTTGGGGCGCCCGTCGCGCGTGGTGTGGGTGGTCATCACCAGCACTCGTCTGGCGCCCACGGCCAGGTCCATCGCCCCGCCGACCGCGGGCGGCATCGCGGCGTCGTCGGTGGCCCAGTTCGCGAGGTCGCCCTCGGCCGACACCTGGAAGGCGCCGAGCACGCTGACGTCGAGGTGACCGCCACGCATCATGACGAAGGCGTCGGTGTGGTGGAAGAACGACCCCCCGGGCAGCAGGGTGACGGGCTGCTTCCCGGCGTTGATCAGCTCGGGATCCTCCCGACCGGGGGCGGGCGCCGGCCCCATGCCCAGGATGCCGTTCTCGCTGTGGTAGACGATCTCCTTGTCAGGACCCACCACGTCGGCCACCAGCGTCGGCAGGCCGATGCCGAGGTTCACGTAGGAACCGTCGGGGATGTCCTGGGCCACCCGGCGGGCCAGCTCCGTCGGGGACAGCGGCCGGATCACGTCGCCACCTCGACGACACGGTCGACGAAGATGCCGGGCGTGACCACGCATTCGGGGTCCAGTTCGCCGAGTTCCACAAACTCGTCCACCTGGACGACGGTGAGCCGGGCCGCGGTCGCCATGGTGGGGCCGAAGTTGCGGGCCGCCGTCCGGTAGACCAGGTTGCCCCAGCGGTCGGCCCGGTACGCCTTGATCAGCGCGACGTCGGCGGGCAACGGCTCCTCGAACACGTGCCGGCGACCGCCGATCATGCGGACCTCCTTGCCCTCAGCCAGCAGGGAGTCGGCGCCGGTCGGGGTGAAGAAGCCGCCGAGACCCGCGCCCGCAGCGCGCATCCGCTCGCTCAGCGTGCCCTGCGGCACGAGGGCCAGTTCGATGTCACCGGCGCGCCAGAACTTCTCGAACCACACCGACCCGGCCGACCGCGGGTACGAGCAGATGATCTTCCGCACCCGGTGCTCACGGATGAGCGCTGCGATGTCGGTCTCCCCGCTGCCCGCGTTGTTGGTCACGACGGTGAGGCCGCTCGCCCCCTGCTCCAGCAGCGCGTGCACGAGTTCCACGGGGACGCCGGAGTTGCCGAAGCCGCCGACCAGCACGGTGGCGCCGTCGCGGATGCCGGCGACGGCGTCGGCGAGCGTGGCCACGCGCTTGTCGATCACGCCCGGCCGCCCCCACGTCGGTACCACCGGGGTGACGTGGACGGCGGTGGGGTCAGGGCGGCGTCCGCCACGACGAGGTTGGGGCCGGTCTCGGCCACGGACTCGGCGAGGACGGCGGCGAAGTCCGACCCGAGACCGGTGACCGCACGAGCGGGCACACCGAACGCCTCGGCCATGGCCCGGAAGTCGGGGGTGGTCAGGTCGACCCCGCGGGTGGGCACCCCCGCGTGCTGCTGGTCGTAGCGGAGCATCCCGTAACCCCCGTCGTCGACGACGACCACGGTGAGCGGGAGTCGCTCCTGAGCGACCGTGGCCAGCTCGCCGCAGGCGAAGAGGAACCCGCCGTCGCCGACCACCGCGACGGTGCGCCCCGGGCCGGCGGACGCCGCCCCGATGGCGGCAGGGAAGGCGAAGCCCAGCGTGCCCCACCCCATCGGGTACGCCAGTCGCCGCGGTCCGGGTACCCGGTGGAACCCGGCGAGCCAGTAGCCCGGGATGCACATGTCGACGAACAGCGCGCCGGTCGACGGTGCGATGCGGTCGAACGCCGCGAGCAGCGCGGTCGCCTGCGGCTCGTCCTCGTCGACCAGCAGCCGCACCTGCTCGGCGACGGTGGCCAGCCCCGACCGGAGCGCCGGCAGGTCACCGCGCTCGGGAAGGTCGTCCAGCATCCGTGTCAGCACCGCCTCCGCGTCGCCCTCGACCACGAGATCGGCCCGGTAGTTCTTCCCCGCGTCGGCGGCGTCGACGTTCACCGCCAGGAGGACCGGCGGCTGGGGCATCGACCAGTTCTGCGTGGTCATGCCGTCGAGGTCGCTCCCCACCGCCAGCACCAGGTCGGCCTCGTCCCACAGCCGGCCGACCGGAGGGACGTGCGGCGGGCCTGGCACCAGGCACGGGTGGTCGGGGGGCAGGACACCCCGGCCGTTGAACGTCGTCACCACAGGAGCGGCCAGCCGGAGCGCGACCTCACCGAGTACCTGCCCGGCACCCGAGCGCAGCGCTCCGCCGCCGGCCCAGATCAGCGGACGGCGGGCCGATGACAGCAGGCCGATGGCCTCCGTCACCGCGCCCTCGTCGACCGGCGGCACGGTGGGCGGGGCGACCGGGACCGACTGCGCAGCCGGGATCGGCGCACCCAGGAAGTCCGTCGGCACACCGAGGTAGACCGGCCCGGTGGCCGGTCGGAGCGCCACCGACGCGGCCCGCAGCGTGTCCGCGTGCAGGTTTCCGGCGGCCGCCGCCACCACGGTCGCCTTCGTGACCGGACCGAACATGGCGGCCTGGTTCCGGGTCTCGTGCAGCACCCCCCGGTACACGCCCGGACGGCGCAGGGTCGACGGGATGTCGGTGGCGACGACCAGCACCGGGGACCCCGAGGCGTTGGCCTCCCCGGTCGCGCCCAGGGTGTTGGCGGCTCCCGGTCCGGTGGTCACGACCGCGACCCCGAGCCGCCCCGTGACCCGGGCGTACCCGTCGGCCGCGTACACCGCCGTCTGCTCGTGCCGGACACCCAGCACCTGCAGACCAGCGGCCGCGGCGGCCTCCCAGACGGCGAGGTTGTGCACCCCGGGGAGGCCGAAGACGGTGTCCACCCCGAGCAGTCGCAGGGCTCGGACCAGCTCGTCGGCTCCGGTCGTCGTGCCCGTGGCTCGGGACGCCGTGGTGTCAGTCGCCGACGACATCGCGGAAAGTCTCCTCGGCCTCGACGAACAGGGCGCCGAGGCCGTCGCTGCCGATGAACTCCTCGGGGACGTAGCGGGGGTCGAGCGCCTCGACGACCCGCTCGTCCTCCGACGCGGCGCGGAGGGTCTCCTCCAGTCGCTGCACTATCTCCTCGGGCGTGCCGGCGGGGGCCAGCACGCCGAACGTCGTGGTGCTCTGCACCAGCTCGGGATAGCCCAGCTCGACGAAGGTGGGTGCGTCCACGTAGGACAGCGGCTCGCTGGTGCCCACGGCGAGCACCCGCAGGTCGCCGGCGTCGATGGCCGGCAGCGCGTCCTGCGAGAGGTTGATGAAGCCGGCCGAGACGTTGCCGCCCAGCAGCGCCGTCTGCACCTCCGATGCTCCCTCGAAGGGGACCACGGTCAGCGGGACGTCGTACAGGTCGGTGATCCGGCGGGTCTCGGCGGCGTGCGTGTTGGTGGCTCCCGGGGTGGCCACGCTGATCGCCTCCGGGTCCTGCCGGGCCGCCGCGAACAGCGACTCCAGGTCCTGGTAGGGCGAGCCGGCCGGCACCACGATGCCCGAGGGCACCTGGGTGACCACCCCCACCGGCGCGAAGTCCTCCCGCGTGTAACCCACGTCGTTGCCGAGGTAGTTGAGCACCGCCGTCGGCAGGGCCGTCATCGAGAGGGTGTGGCCGTCGGGCCGCGAGGAGATGAGCTCGAGGTAGCTGGTGGCTCCCGAGGCGCCGGGAAGGTTCTCGACCACCACGGTCTGGCCCAGCTCCGACTCCATGTACCGGCCCAGTGCCCGCGCCGCGATGTCGGTCGGCCCGCCGGCCGAGTACGGCACGAGGAGCCGGATGTCGTCCGACGGGTACTCCGCCGCGTCCTCCGAGCCGGCCTGGGTGGCGCACCCCGTGGGCACCGTGCACAGGACCAGCAGGACGGCGAGCGCACGCGTCGGTCTCATCGTTCTCCCTCGTTCCTCGGTGGTGTCGCACCGCCGCGACCGGCGTTCGTGGACCCGGAGGCCCTGCCGGCGCCACCCCCGACCGGCGGCGGGATGTGCGTGGCCAGGTCGGCGTCCCGCGGGGCCCCCTCCTGCGGGGTCACGTCCTCCGGGGCCACGTCCTCCGGGGCCACGTCCTCCGGGGCCACCTCCTCCGGGGCCACCTCCTCCGAGGCCACCTTCTCCGAGGCCACCTCCTCCGAGGCCACCTCCTCCGAGGCCACGTCCTCCGGGGCCACGTGACCGAACACGGCACGCCGGCGGCGCGCGGCGATCACGCTGAGCAGGATGACCAGGGCCATGACGGCGAGCAGCCCGCCGGACAGCGGGCGGGTGACGAAGATGTCGAGGCTGCCCCCCGACAGCAGCATCGACTGCCGGAAGGCGCGCTCCATGATCGAACCGAGGACGAAGGCCAGCACCAGCGGGCCCGGCTCGAACCCGGTCTTCTTCATCAGCCAGCCGATGACGCCGAAGAGGAGCACGACCCACATGTCGAAGACGTCGTTGTTCACCGAGAACACGCCGGCCATGGTGACCACGAGGGCGAAGGCCGCGAGGATCCCGGCCCGGACGCGGAGCAGCTGGACGAACACGCCGACGAGCGGGATGTTGAGGGCGAGCAGCATCAGGTTGCCGATGAGCATGGAGGCGATGACTCCCCAGAACACCTCCGGCTCCTCCGAGATGAGCTGCGGGCCGGGCGTGATGCCCTGCACCAGCAGCGCGCCGAAGATCAGCGCCAGCACCACGTTGGCCGGGATGCCGAGAGTGAGCAACGGGATGAAGGCGGAGGTGGACGACGCGTTGTTGGCCGTCTCGGGGCCCGCGACGCCCTGGATGGCCCCCTTGCCGAAGCGGCTCGGATCCTTCGCCCGGCGCTTCTCGAGCGCATAGGAGGCGAGGGAGGAGATGACGCCGCCGCCGCCGGGCAGCACACCGATGACGAACCCGAGCACCGAGCCCCGACCGATCGCACCGGCCGACTCGCGGAAGTCCTTGCGGGTCGGCCATATGTGCGTGATCTTCCTGGTGACCGCCTGGACCTTCCCGGTCCGCTCGAGACTGTGCAGGATCTCCCCCACGCCGAACAGCCCCATGGCCACTGCCACGAAGTCGACGCCGTCGAACAGCGAGACCTGCCCGAAGGTGAAGCGTGCCGTGCCCGTGATGGGGTCTTGGCCCACGGTGGCCAGCAGGAGGCCGAGCGCGGCCATGGAGAGGCTCTTCAGCGGGGAGCCGCTGCCGAGGTAGGTGACCATGAGGATGCCGAGCACGGTGAGCGCCACGTACTCCGGCGGCCCGAAGGTGACCGCGAGGTCGGCCAGCGGCGGGGCCAGCAGGACGAGCCCGACGACGGCGAGGACGCCGCCGATGAAGGAGCCGACGGCCGCGATGCCCAGCGCCGGCCCGGCCCGTCCCTGCTTGGCCATCTGGTAGCCGTCGAACGTCGTCACCACCGAGGCGGCCTCTCCCGGCAGGCGGAGCAGGACCGACGTGATGGTGCCGCCGTACATGGATCCGTAGTAGATGCCGGCGAGCAGGATCACCGCCGTCGCCGGTTCGATCGCGTAGGTCAGCGGCAGCAGGAGGGCGATCGTGGCGGTCGGCCCGAGACCGGGGAGCACGCCGATGACCGTGCCGATGAGCACGCCCATGAAGACGTAGAGCAGGTTCGTCGGGTCGAGGGCGACCGCGAACCCTTGGCCGAGTCCTTCGAGGATCCCCACCTCAGCCCCCCAGCAGCTGGTCGACGGGGCCCGCGGGGAACGGCACGCCGAGTGCGACGACGAAGATCAGGTGCAGGACGACCGCTCCGCCCACACCGAGGACCACCGCCATCCGCCAGGTCTCGCCCCCGAAGTAGCGCAGCCAGCCCGTCAGCAGGAGGACCGTGGGGACGACGAAGCCGAGCGTCTGGAACAGCACGACGAACAGGGCCAGACCGGCGAGCCCGGCGATGATGCGTACCGTGCCGGCCGTCCACGGCTCGTAGTCCTCTGCCGGGTCGACGACCAGCAGGACAGCGGCCGTCGCGGTCAGCAGCCCGGCGACGATGAACGGCCAGAGCCCCGGCCCCGGCGCGGTCAGCTCCCCCAGGTCCATGTCGCGGGCCTGGACCAGAGCCGCGATGCCCAGGACCAGGAGCACGACGGGGGCGATCCGGCGCAGGAGCAGCCCCCGGAGTGGCGTGTCCGACCGGCTCCGTTCGGGAGCGGTCCCGGCGGATGACGACGGTGTCATGGACCACCTCGGGCGTCAGATGTGGCCTGGAACGCTATGCGGGCGATGATGAGCAGGTCCAATACGGAACCACCGCATGATCCATCGCCGTGGTGCACGAGTCGGCGGGCGGCTCGGACGGGGGGCCGGTGGAGCTCCGTCACCTGCGCGTCTTCCTGGCCCTGGCCGAGGAGCTGCACTTCGGCCGCGCAGCGACCCGCCTGCACATCGCTCAACCCGCGCCGAGCCAGCAGATCAAGCAGCTGGAACAGGACGTCGGCGCGGTCCTCCTGGAACGCCCCACCCGGCAGGTGCGGCTCACGGGCACGGGTGCGGCCTTCGTCGGCCACGCCCGCCGCGTCCTCGCCGAGATCGAACACGCGCGCGAGTCGGTCCTGCTCACCGAGTGCGGCGAACGGGGCGAGATCCGCGTCGGTGCCACGGGTGCGATCACCTGGCGGCTCCTGCCGCGGGCGGCCCGCACCTATCGGGAGCGGTACCCCCCGGTCCGCATGGAGCTGCACCCCGCCGTCTTCAGCGGCGCACACATCGGCGCCCTCCACGACGGTCGGATCGACGTCGGCTTCCTCCGCGCCCCGGTGCCGTCCGGCCCCCTGTCCAGCCGGGTCATCGTGAACGAATCCCTCGTCGCCGTGCTCCCGGAGGGCCACCCGCTGGCGCACCAGCGGGAGGTGCCGCTCGCCGACCTCTCGAGCGAGAGCTTCGTCAGCTACCCCTCGATGCAGGGCTCGGCTCTGCGCGACGCGGCGGTGCACGCCTGCTGCTCGGCGGGCTTTACCCCGCGGGTGATGCAGGAGGCGCCGGACACCCACACGGTCGTGGCGCTGGTCGGCGCGGCCGTGGGCGTGGCCCTGCTGCCCGCCTCGGCGGAGAGCCTGCAGTTCGAAGGGGTCGTCTTCGCACCCATCGCCGGTGACGTGGACGTCCGGGTGCCGATCGCCCTGGCCTGGCGCCGGCACGACCGTTCGCCGGTTCGGGCCCGCTTCCTCGACACCGCCGAGGAAGCGCTGCCCGGTCCGCCCGCGGAGCCGACGGCCTGAGCCGTCGCCGTCCGCCGGACGCCCGCTCACTCCTGCAGCAGCGGGCCGTACACCTCGACGATGTCGTCGATGCGGTTCTGGAACGCCTCAGCACCGATGAACTCGTCGGGGACGTACTGCTCGCCGAGGTCTTCGACGACCTCCGGCTGCTCCAGGCACGAGCGAACCGCGTCCTCCAGCGTCGCCACGACGTCGTCCGGGGTCCCTGCCGGAGCCGCGAGGCCGAAGACGGACACGCTGTAGGTCAGCTCCGGAAAGCCGAGCTCGGCCAGGGTGGGCACGTCCTCGAGATAGTCGACGCGGTCCTCAGGGCTCACCGCCAGTGGCACGAAACTCCCGGCTTCGATGTTCTCGAGGACGTCCTGCGAGGCGTTGATGAAGACCGCGTCGACGTTGCCGCCCAGCAGTGCGGTGGTCATCTCGGCGTTGCCGGTGAACGGCACGAGCGTGAGCTCGATCCCGTACTCCTCCGCCATGCGCTGCAGCTCCATGGCCTGGGACGTGGTCGCGCCCGGCACGCCGACGTTCACCTGGCCGGGGTTCTCCTCGGCGAACCGGAACAGCGCCTCGGCGTCGGCGAAGCGGGATCCCTGCCCCACCGCGAGGACCGAGGGGATCTCCGTGACCGCGGCGATCGGGAGATAGTCGTCGTTCGTGTAGCCGACGTCGTCCTGCAACGGGTTGGTGGCGGACGCCGGAACGGCGATGAGCGACAGGCTGTGGCCGTCGTTGCCGCCGGCGATCATGGCCTGCATCCCGAGGGCACCTGAGCCGCCCTCGCGGTTCTCCACGACCACCGTCTGCCCGAAGTCCTCCTCCAGGCAGGTCCCCACGGTCCGTGCCGCCAGATCGGTCGGACCCCCCGGGGCGTAGGGCACGTAGAGCATGATCTCCTCGGTCGGGTAGTCCGCCGCACCACCTTCGCCGGAGCCCTCCTCCTCGGTCTCGGCGCAGCCGGCGAGGACCACGACGGACGCCGCCACCAGTGCAGGCATTCGGTATCGGTTGGCTCGCATGGCACCTCCTGGTGCGGCTGTCGCCCGACCCGGGCAGGTCCGGGGCTCCGCTCCTCCGCGCCCCTCCAGCACTGCACGATCCGCGGAGGGTCCGCCGTATCCGCCGACCGAGGCGATCACCCGTTCGTCCCGGACCTTGGTGTGCTCCAGATCACCATAGGTGGGCGGTCGTCGGAGTGTTCCCCGGTCACGATTCGGCAACCCTTTCCGGCTTCCCTCCGCCGGTCCACGATGCGGCAGCACGGCTCGTGCAGCCAACGTCCCGGCCACGCCTGGACCCTTTCCGGGATCAGCCGAGCAGGTCAGCGACCCGGCCCGGGTCGCTGGCGACGTCGAGGTGCGCGCCGGTGCCTGTGCCCGTCACCGGCCAGCCCCGGCTTCGGGCCTCCTCGGCCGCACCGTCGTACGCGAGCGAGAGCTGGACGTACCGGGCGCCGCCCTCCGGCCAGGCCGTGGGCACGGGAACGGGCACGTCGTAGAAGTCGGCCGGCAGCTCGTGACCCTCGGCCCGGACCGCCGCGCGCAGCCGGGCATCCGGGATCAGCTCGTCGAGCGCGTCCGGCCCCCACCACGTGGTCCAGTCCGCGATGCGCCCGCCCCGGATCAGCGGGGTCACCAGCGACCGGATCTCCTCGTCCGGCGCGGTGACGCCCGACCGCGCGGGCATCAGCGCGTCCACCCAGACCACCCGGCGGGCCGCGCCGGCCACGGCGACCGCGGGAAGCGTGACGCCGGCCCCGGAGAACCCGAGGACCACGTCGGCCGGGCCCGTGGCCGCCGCAGCGGTCCAGCGCTCCGGCCAGCCCGGCGCCGTGGCCACCGCCGCCCGCAGGTCCGGCACCTGGACCGAGTGTCCGCGTCGACGCAGCTCCGCGGCCAGCGGCTGCAGGATCGCCGGTCCCAGCAGCGGCGGGTGGACGAGCAGCCAGCGAGCCATGCCGCCAGTGTGCAGGCCGCCGTCCGGACGGCGGGGCGGTCTCCGCGCACCGGCGCCCGTGGACGACGACCTGCGCGCCCTGCGCGAGCCCTGCCCGCGAGCCCTCACCGGACACGGCCTCCAGCGCGCCGACGAGCTGCTGGCGAGCGGGTCGCGCCCACGGTGAGCCGCCGCGTCAGCGCCCGGCGACGGCCAGCCGGACGCCGAACCCGACGAGCGTGGCGCCGGTGAGCCCGTCGATCGCCCGCACGGTGGCCGGCCGGCGCAGCCACCGGCCCAGTGCCCCGGCGACGAACGTGAGCACGAGGAACCAGACCGTCGACAGCGCACCGTGCACGGCGGCGAGCAGCAGCCCGACCAGCAGCGGATCGCTGCCCGCCGGGACGAACTGCGGCAGGAGCGCCACGTAGAAGGCCCCGACCTTGGGGTTGAGCAGGTTGGTGAACAGGCCCGCCCGCGCCGCCCGCCAGCCCGCGCCCGGCACCGCGGGGGCGGGGTCCCCAGGCGCCGGCCGGCGGCGCAGCGCCGCGACGACGAGCCGGACGCCGTAGGCCATCAGGTACACCGCCCCGGCGTACCGCAGGACGTCGAACGCGAATCGCGAGGCGGTGAGCAGGGCCGACACACCGACCGCCGCGGCTGCGCCCCACACCAGCAGCCCGGCCACGATGCCCGCCGCCGTGGCCAGCGCCTCGCGCCGGCCCCGGGTGAGCACCGCCCGCAGCACCAGCGCCGTGTCCAGCCCCGGGGTGAGCGTCAGCACGGCCGCCACCACCGCGAACGTCGCGACGGCGGATCCCAGGGTCATCCCGCCATCCTGCCGGATCGCCCGGCGCCGGGGCCGCCGACCGTGGTGGCGCACCGGCGCGACGCCGCCCCGTCCTGCGCGCGGGCCGCGACCCGGCGAGGATCGCGAGGTGACACCGACACCGACCACCGACGAGTGGGGCATCGACGCGAGCTGGCTCGACGCCCTGGACCAGGAACACGAGGTGGCTCCCGCCACCATCGAGCGGTTGCGCGAGGTGATCGGGCGACCGCCGGCCGACCTGGAGGACCGGGCGCCCATCGTCGCCCGCCCGGGGGACGCGCTTGAGGTCGACGAGGCCGACGTGGTCTGCGAGGACGGCTCGGTGCGCCCCATCGACGGCGAGCTGCCTCCCGACTTCCCGCTGGGCTACCACTGGCTGCACACGCCGGAGGGCCGCCGGCGCCGGCTGATCGTCTCGCCTGGCCGCTGCTGGCTGCCCGACGAGCGCGCGTGGGGCTGGGCGGTCCAGCTCTACGCGGCCCGCAGCCGGGACAGCTGGGGCATCGGCGAGCTGGCCGACCTGCGGTCGATCCGCCGCATGGCCGCCGAGCAGGGTGCCGGGTTCCTGCTCATCAACCCGCTGCACGCGGTCGCACCCACCCCCGGCCAGGAGGCGAGCCCCTACCTGCCGGCCACCCGGCGGTTCCGCAACCCGCTCTACCTGCGGGTCTCCGAGGTGCCCGGCGCCGACGCCGTCGATCTGGAGGAGGACGCCGGCCGGGCCCTCTCGGAGGGCCCCCTGATCGACCGCGACGCCATCTGGGCGCGCAAGCGGGAGGTCCTCATGCGGATCTTCTTCGCCCACGGTGGCGGCGAGGCGTTCGCCCGCTGGCGGGAGGAGCAGGGGCCGACGCTGCAGGACTGGGCGACGTGGGCGGCGATCGTCGAGGAGCACGGCGGCGACTGGCACACCTGGCCGGAGGAGCTGCGCCGGCCCGAGAGCCCCGAGCTCGCCACCTACGTGGAGCAGCACGGCGCCGTCGTCGCCTTCCACGCGTGGCTGCAGTGGGCGCTGGACCTGCAGCTCACCGCCGCCACCGGCGACATGACCGTGATCCAGGACCTGCCGATCGGCTTCGCCGGCGGCGGCGCCGACGCCTGGGCCTGGCAGGACGCCCTGGCCGAGGGCGTGAGCGTGGGCGCGCCCCCGGACGCGTTCAACAGCCAGGGCCAGGACTGGGGCTCCCCGCCGCTGATCCCCTGGCGGCTGCGCGACGCCGACTACGAGCCCTTCATCCAGTCGATCCGGGCGACGATGGCGGGCGCGGGGGGCCTGCGGATCGACCACGTGATGGGGCTGTTCCGGCTGTGGTGGGTCCCGTCGGAGGGTTCGGCGGCCGACGGCGCGTACGTGCGGTACCCGTCGGAGGACCTGCTCGACATCGTCGCCCTGGAGAGCCACCGGGCCCGGGCCCTCGTCGTCGGAGAGGACCTCGGCACCGTCGAGGAGGGCGTCCGCGACGCCATGGCCGAGCACGGGATCCTCTCCTACCGCCTGCTGTGGTTCGAGGACGACGACCCCGCGCAGTGGCCCGCCGAGGCCATGGCCGCCGTCACCACGCACGACCTCCCGACCGTCGCGGGACTGTGGACCGGGAAGGACGTCGAGGAGCAGCGGGAGCACGGCACCGGCAGCGACGAGGAGCTCGAGCGCGGGCGGACGTCCCTGCTCGAGCACCTGCCCGGCCTGGAGGAAGGGGCGTCGGTCGAGGAGGCCGTGGTGCGCGCCCACGAGCTGCTGGCCCGGGCGCCGTCCACGCTGCTCTCGGCGACGCTGGACGACGCCGTCGGCGAGGTGCGCCGCCCGAACATGCCGGGCACCACCGACCGCCCCAACTGGTCGCTGCCCCTGCCGGTCCCGGTGGAGGACCTGGCCGCGCACCCGCTCCTGCAGAAGGTCGCCGGTGCCCTCGCCGCGGGCGTCGGGCGACCGGCCTAGCGCTGAACGCGGCCGGCGCGGGCACCTCCGGGGGGGTGCCCGCGCCGGTGGCGGTGCCCGGCGGGATCAGTACCCGACGCCGATACCGGGCGTGACGCGCCGGACCCGCGACACGAGGACACGCCGGGACTCGAACAGACGTTCGAGCTGCATGCGACACTGCTCGGGTGGCAGGCGGCATGACCTCCGGGCGCTCCGGGCGTTCCCTCGGCGAGCGGGCGGCGAACTCCGGCGTGCGGCCGCCGGTCTCCGGCGCTCCGTCCCGGGAGGTCGCGCCGGCCGGCGACCGGCGTCCCGACCGCGTCCCGGGCGGGCAGGCGGCGGCCGGTGACGGGGGCGAGGGCCGGCACTGCTGGGTCCGCGACCCGCCGGACGCCCCGGGCATCTGGCCTGGGCTCCTCATCGAGTGGCGGCAGCGCGATGGGAGCTGGCAGGGCCGGGTGGCCTACACGGTCACCGGCCCGCACGGGCCGGCGCTGGTCGAGGCGTGGCTGCCGGCCGCCCGGCTGGAACCGCGATGACGTGGCGGGGTTAGTCCCCGGCGGTGGCGGCTATGGCCGGGGAGAGCTGATGGACGACCAGGACGGAGCACCGATGACCGGCCCGCACGACCGCCCCACCCTCGACGACGTCATGGACACCGAGGAGAACCCCACCCGGGACCGCACGCAGCACGCGAAGGATCCCCACCCCGACGACGAGGTGCTCCAGCACCGCACCGAGCAGGAACGCCAGGCCGTCGGCTCCGACGACGCCGATCCCGCCGGCGCCGACTTCCACTCCGCGACCGACTGAAAGAGGACCCTCCTGCCCCCCACCACTCGCAAGCTCGCGGCGGGGCCCTGCAGAAGGGCCATGGGCGAGGGCGACGTCGCCTGCTGGGTGCTCAAGAGCAGCCGCCCCCCGGAGGACATCGACCCCGGCTGGGCCGCTCCGGACGTCCGGCACCTCAGCCGCTGCGTGCGCCGGACCTACCGGTTGCACCTGATCGAGGCCGGGCAGCCGTGCCTGCTCTGGGTCAGCGGCCGGGAGCGGCCGGGGGTCCACGCGCTGGGCGTGGTCACCGGCGCCGTGGACGACGGGCCGGACGGGCCCGCGGTCCCCGTACGGCTCGCCCGCCTGAGCGACCCCGTCCCCCGTGCCGAGCTGCTGGCCGATCCCCGGATGCGGGACGCCGAGGTGCTGCGGATGCCCGCCGGCAGCAACCCGTCGTGGCTGTCGGCCGGGCAGTTCGCCGCCGTGCTCGACCGGCTGGGAGACGCGGCCCTGGGAGCATGGGGCCCGTGAACCCGAACCGGCTGCGCTGGGGCGCGATCGCCTGGCTGCTCACCCTCCAGTTCTTCGTGGTCGAGACGATCGCCGAGCTCCGGTTCGAGGCGCCGTACTCCCGCGCCGGCGACGTCATCAGCGCGCTCGGCGCCTCCGAGTCCCCCGCGCGTCAGCTGATGAACGCCTCCTTCGTCGTCCAGGCGGCCCTCATCCTCGGCGGGGCGCTGCTGCTGCGGCCGGCGCTGCTGCGCGGTGCCGCGCAGGTCGCCCCGGTCCTGCTGGGCGCCTCGGCTCTCGGGGTCCTGCTGGTCGGCGTCTTCCCCACCGACGGCAATGCGTCCGTGCACGCGCTGGGCGCCGTCCTCTACCTGGTGGGCGGCGGCCTGGGGCTGATCGCCCTGGCCTACGCGGTGCGCCCGCGCTCGGAGGCCGTCGGGACGACGCTGGCGCTGCTCGGGCTCGTCGGGACGGCGGCGACGGTGTTCTTCCTGACCGGCGTCACCGCCTATCTGGGCGAGGGTGGTACGGAGCGGGTGGCGGCCTATCCCCTGCCGATCGGCCTGGCTCTCGCCGGTGTCCTGCTGTGGCGGCTGGGCCCGGCTGTTCCGGGAGCTGCGGGCGAGGCGGGCTCCGCCGACCGCCCGTCACGCCGGGAGGAGCGCGAACGCGCCCGTGCGGAGCGGGCCGCGCGGGCCCGGGCCCGGGACACGGCGCTGGAGCGCAGCGTCGCGGGCGACCGGCCGGGGACTGCGGTCCCGGAGGCCGACGACACCGACACCGACACCGACGACCTCTGGGCCGGGCCGGGCCGACGCGGCGACCGCTGACCCCGACTCACACCGCGCGGCCGGCCCGCTGCCCTTCCGGGAGCGGCGGCCGGGACCGGTCGCGCCGCCGGGACAGCGCGACGCCGGCCAGGCAGATGGCCCCGCCGACGACCGCCAGCGCCGGCGGCACCTCGCCGAGCAGCAGCCAGCCGAGCACGATGACCAGCGGCGGGACCAGGTAGGTGGTCACGCCCAGCCGTCCGGCGTCCATGCGGCGGAGGGCATAGGCCCAGGTGCTGAACGCCAGCGCGGTGGGCACCGCGCCGAGGTACACCATGCCGAGGACCGAGCCGGCCGGCGCCGCCGCCAGGTCGTCGACCAGCGCGCCGGCCCAGGGCAGGCAGCAGACCGCGCCCGTGGCGCAGGCCATGAACGTGACCTGCAGCCCGGGCAGCCGCCACAGCAACGGCTTCTGGGCCACCACCCCGCCCGCGTACGTGACCGCCGCGACCACGCACAGCACGACGCCGACCAGGTCGGTCCGCGCACCGCCCGTCGCCACGCCGATGAGGACGACCCCCGCGAAGGCGATCGCGATGCCGGCGAGGAGCCACCGCGGGAACCCCTCGCCGAGCAGGAGCCCGGCCAGGACGGCGATCAGGATCGGGCCGATGTTGACCAGCATGGCGGTGGTGCCGGCGTCGAGGTGCTGCTCGGCCGCGTTCAGGGCGACGTTGTAGACGCCGAACCAGCCGATCCCGCAGACGGCGAGCAGCCCCCACTCCCGCCCGCGCGGCCGCACCCAGCCGCGGCCGGCCGCGAGGAGCCCGAGCACCAGCGTGCCCACCAGCAGGCGGCCCAGGGCCAGGGCGCCCGGGGACAGGTCCTCCCCCACCGCACGGATCACCACGAAGGCCGACGCCCACGCGAGCACGGTGACGACGACCGCCAGGACCGTCCGGCCGTCGGGTGGCGCAGCGGCCCGGACGGGGACCGCGGTCTGGATGCTCACGGTCGGGACAGTAGGCGGCGGGTCTGACGCCTTCCGGCGGATATCGGACCCGGCACGCCGACGGACCGTCGCGCTGCGGGATCTGGCAGGAGCGGCGCGGTCGCGCTCAGGCGTGCAGGTGCTCGGCGTAGGTCCGCCGTCCCCGCTCGCCGCCGGACGGCAGTGCCGCGCCGTCCCGGAACGCGGCGCCCAGCTTTCCCGGCAGGGGCGTGGCCACGACGTGGGCACCTGGGGCGCGGACGGCCGCCCACGCCCGCGCCAGGTCCGCGGCCGACAGCTCCTCCGGGCCGGCGAACTCGACGACGCCGCCCGCCGGCGGGCGGCCGACCACGTCGGCGACGTGGGCCGCGACCTCCCCGACGTCGACCGGCTGCACGCGCCAGCCCATCGGCACCGGCAGCACCGGCCCGCGGCGGGCGCTCTCCAGCAGGAAGTCGACGAAGTCGTGGAACTGGGTCACCCGCAGCAGCGTCACCGGCAGGCCCGAGGCGAGCAGCACCTGCTCGGCCGCGAACTTCGCCCGGTAGTAGCCGTACGGGATCCGGTCCACCCCGACGATCGACACGTAGACCAGGTGACGCAGCCGATCGCGGTCGACGGCCTCCACCAGGCGCCGGGTGCCCGCGACGTCCACCTGCCACGGGTCGCCCCGCGGATCGCTGGCCGCGTGGACGACGGCCTCCGCCCCGGCCAGCGCCATGGCGAGGTCCCGGCCGGTGGCCAGGTCGCCCCGCACCCCGCCCGGGCCGGTGCCCCGGCGGGACATCTGCCGCACCGCGTGCCCAGCTGCCTGGAGGGGTTCCACGAGCCGCTGGCCGAGCCGTCCGGTCCCGCCGGTGACGAGTACGTCCACGGCCGCAGTCTGTCGCGAACGCCCCCGTGCGCACACCCCCCCAGGCACCGGCGACGGCTTCACCGGATCGTGGCCCTCTGCGGGTTGGACACGGGGCCTATCTCACATGCGAGATAATCTGTGGCCGTGACGCTCATCGACGCACCGACCGACCCCGCGGGTTCCCCGGCGCCCGGATCCGACGTCGGCTCCCCGGCGCAGGAGTCCAGCGTCATGCACCGGATCGGCATCCTGGTCCGCGACGCCCGCCGCCACCGTGGGCTCACCCAGCAGCAGCTGGCCGAGCGGCTGGGCACCAGCCAGAGCGCGATCGCCCGCATCGAGCAGGGCAACCAGAACCTGACCCTCGAGCTCCTGGGGCGCCTGTCCGTCGCGCTGGAGAGCGAGCTGATCAGTCTCGGGCCGACCGGGCCCACGCACCTGCGCGTCACCGGCGGGCACCCGCTCCGCGGCAGCGTCGCGGTCAAGTCGTCGAAGAACGCGGCCGTCGCCCTGCTCTGCGGGGCGCTGCTCAACCGCGGCCGGACGACCCTGCGCAACGTCGCCCGCATCGTCGAGGTGGAACGCATCCTCGACGTGCTGCGCTCGATCGGCGTCTCGGCGACCTGGGACGAGACCGGCCACGACCTCACCCTCGTCGTCCCCGACGACCTCGACCTGGCCGCGATCGACGCCGACGCGGCCCGGCGCACCCGCAGCATCATCATGTTCCTCGGGCCGCTGCTGCACCGCGCCCAGACGTTCGAGCTGCCCTATGCCGGCGGTTGCGACCTCGGCACCCGCACCGTCCAGCCGCACATGATCGCGCTGCGCCCCTTCGGCCTCGAGGTGGAGGCGCGGGCCGGCGAGTACCACGCCACCGTCCGGCGCACCGGCGCTCCCCGACGCGCCATCGTCCTGACCGAGCGCGGCGACACCGTGACCGAGAACGCCCTGCTCGCCGCCGCCCGCACCGACGGCACGACCGTCATCCGCAACGCCAGCTCCAACTACATGGTCCAGGACCTGTGCCTGTACCTGCAGCTGCTCGGGGTCGGAATCGAGGGCCTCGGGACGACGACGCTGGTCGTCCACGGCAAGCCGGTCCTCGACGCCGACGTCGACTACACGATCAGCGAGGACCCGGTGGAGGCGATGAGCCTGCTCACCGCCGGCATCGTCACCGGCTCCGAGCTGACGGTGCGCCGGGCGCCGATCGACTTCCTGGAGATCGAGCTCGCCGTCCTCGCCGAGATGGGGTTGCGCTACGAGCTGTCCCCCGAGTACCTCGCGGACAACGGGCACACCCGGCTGGCCGACATCACCCTCGCGCCGTCGGAGTTGCACGCGCCCATCGACAAGATCCACCCGATGCCGTTCCCCGGCCTCAACATCGACAACCTGCCGTTCTTCGCGGTCATCGCCGCGCAGGCCACCGGGTCCACGCTGATCCACGACTGGGTCTACGACAACCGGGCCATCCACCTGTCCGACCTCACCCGGCTCGGTGCCGACGTGCGGCTCATGGACCCGCACCGGGTGCTGGTCAACGGCCCGACCCGGTGGTCGAGCGCCGAGGTGGTGTGCCCGCCGGCACTGCGGCCCGCCGTCTGCATCCTCCTGGCGATGCTGGCCGCCAAGGGGACGTCGGTGCTGCGCAACGTCGACATCATCGCCCGCGGCTACGAGCACCTCTACGAGCGCCTGGTGGAGATGGGTGCCCACATCGAGGTCTTCCACGACTAAGAGGACCCCTCTGCCCCCCACCGCTCGCAGGCTCGCGGCGGGACCCTGCAGAGGGGCCTGGGAGGGGGTCCTTCCTCAGCGCTCCTGGTCGGTGGGGCGCACCAGCACCTCGTTGACCGCCACGTGCGCCGGCTGGGTGACCACGTAGAGGACCGCACGGGCGACGTCCTCGGACTGCAGCTGGCGCATGCCCTCCGCGTGCCGGTAGGCGTCCTTCCGTGCCTCGGGCTGCGTGATGTGGTCGCGCAGCTCCGTCGCGACCGCGCCGGGCTCGACCAGGGAGACCCGCACGCCCCGGCCGGTCACCTCCTGGCGCAGGGACTCGCTGAACGCGTTCACCGCCCACTTGCTGGCGTTGTAGACGCCGGCCCCCTTGCGCGCCGTGCGGCCGGCGACGCTCGACATGTTGACGATGTCGCCCGAGCCCTGCTCCACCATGCCCTCGATGGCCGCATGGGTCATGTACATGACGCCGAGGACGTTGGTGGACAGCATCCGCCGCCAGTCCTCGGGATCGGCGCCCACGATGGTGCCGAGCAGCATCACGCCGGCATTGTTGACCAGCACGTCCAGCCCACCGAGCTCCGCCCGGGTCCGGTCGACGGCGTCGGCGCAGGCCTGCTCGTCGGAGACGTCGAGGTCGAGCTGCAGCACGGCGGCGCCGTCGTCGCGGAGCCGGGCGGCGAGCGCGTCGAGCCGGTCCTTGCGGCGTGCACCGATCGCCACGGCCGCCCCGGCGCGGGCCAGGGCCACGGCCGTTGCCTCGCCGATGCCGGACGACGCGCCGGTGACCAGCGCCACCTTGCCGGAGAGGGGACGGGCAGACTCGGTCACGCGAACCTCCTCGGGAAGCCGCACGGTGCGGCACTCCCCCACCCTGCCACGACCGCGGCCGGGCCGAAGAATCAGCCCACGGTGACGCCGAAGCCGTGGACGGCGAGCCGCACGAGCACCGGGCCGGGTCGCAGGAGGTCGGCCACCCGGTTCGCGCTGGCGGCCTCGAGGTCCGCCAGCCGCGCGGCGTAGGCGGTGGCCCCCTCCGTGCGGGCGCGGTGCAGCGCGGCGGTGTTGAGCCACACCTTGCGCCGGGACTCGCGCAGGAAGACCCGGCTCGCCGTCCGGTTGACCGGGGCCAGCAGCCGGTCGACCGCGGTGCGGCGTCCGCCGGCGCGCTGGAGGGCCACGTCCTCCGCGCCGACGCGCGCGGCCAGCACCTCGTCGATGCGCTCGTGGTCGCGCCGTCTGCGGTCCAGCACGGCCGGGGAGGCGAAGTCCCCGGGGCCGATCATGGCGATCAGCGACTGCGGCAGGTCGTAGTTGATGTGCGCGTTCATCCCCAGCAGCACGTGCGCCTCCGGCCGCAGCCCAGGATCGGCGCCGAAGGCCAGACGCCAGGGCGCGGCCACGGCGGCCGGCGCGCCGCGACGGGTCTCCAGCGCGTCCAGGTACAGGCCGGCGAAGTCGACGTCCCAGGCCGCCACCCACGACGGGTCCTCGAAGCGCCCGGCCGCCAGCGCCTCTCCCACCGCCTCCGTGGTCCGCAGGTAGGTGCCGAGGAAGTAGCGCGCCGGATCACCGTCGTCCTCCAGGCGCCGCAAGAGCCTGCGCATCCGGGCCACGACCGCGGCGACCAGGGGGTGCACCGGCACCGGCCTCAGAGCAGCGCGTCCAGTCCGTCGTCCGCAGGCAGTGACATGCCTGCCTCGACCGGCGGCCGGTGCGGCTGGTCGAGCCCGCGCATCCGCGCCGCGTGCAGGGCGAGCAGCAGGTTGAGCCGCAGCGTCGGGTCGGTGGTGAAGGGCCCGAGGAGGCGCTCCAGCTTCCCGATCCGGTAACGCATGGTGTTGTAGTGGAAGTGCAGCCGGCGCGCGGACTCGGCGACGTTGAGGTTGGTCTCCAGGAGGACGCGCAGGGTGTCGCGCAGGTCGGCGGAGTCGGGGTCCGCCGCGTCGGCCAGCGGCCCGAGCACCTCGTCGACGTACGTGCGCAGCTCGGTGCTGTCGGGGATCAGCGACAGCAGCCGGAACACGCCCAGCTGGTCGAAGTGGGTGACCGAGGAGCCGCCGTGGATCTCCTGGCCCACGCCGAGGGCGCGCTGGGCCTGCCGGTGGGCCTCGGCGAGGGCCGACAGCGAGTTCGCCGGCCGGCCGATCCCGGTGCCGAGCACGCGCCCGACCCGGCGGAGCCGGCCGTTGACCCGGGAGGTGACGGCCGAGACCAGTGCCGAGAGCTCCTCGGGACTCCGGCCGTCCAGCGGCAGCAGGGTCACGATCTCGGTGGCCAGACCGGCCACCGCCGCACCGGCCACCTCGGGCTCCAGGGCGGCCCGCCAGCCGTCGGCGAGCCGGTCCAGGACGTCGAGCGCCCGGGTCGGGTCGGCCGCGGCGTCGGCGACGGTCTCGGTCGCGGTGACCAGCACGGCGACCGGCCCGTCGAGCCGCCAGCCGAAGGACCGGGTGTAGGCCAGCGTCCGCTCGGTGTGGCCGACCGATCCGCCGACCAGCCGCCGGACCAGGTCGCCCTGGAAGCGCAGCTCGACGGAGTGCACGGCCTGCAGCCGGATAACCGAGAGCGCGGCGATGACCGCCGCCCGCTCGAGGACGCCGCCGGCGCCGAGCATCATCGCCCCGGTGCGGTGCACCGCCACGAGCCAGCCGTGCCGCTGGTCCCCGGCCATGATCGGGGCGACGGCGTACTCGCCGATGCCGCCGGGCAGTTCGTGGTGGCCGGGGACGAGGAGGATCCCGTCGGCCGGCGAGAGGTCGGCGTCGGCGAGCACGTCGGCCGGCGTCACGACCGTCTGGTCGGCCCGGACGCCCGAGAGCCGGCGCGAGGGGGTCAGCTCGGCCAGCGCGTCGTCCGCGGCGGCGTCGAGCAGCCACAGCCAGTCGCTGATCTCCGCGACGTCGTCGCGGGGGCCGGCGCTCGTGACCACCTCTCGGTCCGGCCCCAGGCCCAGCACCGCCGTGCCCTCGAGCATCACGGCCAGCCGCTGCGCCACCTCGGCCAGCCCGCCGCCGGTGAGGGCGACCTCCATGAATTCGTCGTCCATCCGCGACGAGAGGGCCAGGGCCTGGCTCTGCTTCGCGACGACGGCGCCGAGCACCTCCGACACCAGCTCGTCCAGCCGGATCCCCGCGGGCAGGGCCAGCACCGGCAGACCCCGGCGGTCGGCCTCGGCGAGCACTTCGCCCGGGATGGGGGCCGGGCCCTCGGTCCGGCGGAACGCCAGGGCCGAGGTCCCCATCGTGTCCAGCCGCTCCACGAGTGCCCGGCAGTTCGCCGGGTCGGCCGGTGGCAGCCGGGCGCCGAGGACGACGAGCACGTCCGGCCCCGCACCGGCGAGGGGGTCGGCCGGGTCGTCGACCACCATGTGCCGCACCACGCGGCCCAGACCCGCCGATCCGGCCGCGAGCTGCGTTCCCGCGAGGCCGGGCAGCCGGAGCGCCTCCTCGACCGTCAGGCCCATCCGCTCCTGCCAGCTGGAGCGGTCGTCGCGCGGGGTCTCCGCCCGCGACTCGGCGACCGCCCAGTTACGGCGGAAAGGGATCGTTCCGTTACGGTGCGTCGACGCCACCAACGAGGCATCACCCTGGGTCACGACACCATTCCCCTCTTGTCGCGGTCCAGGTTGCCACACCGCTCGAGCCTGTCAGGAGTCCCTGGACGCCAGGGTCCATTCTTGGCGGGTTCCGCCATACGAGGGCGTGCGACGCGCCGCTTAGGTTCGAATCCCGGTTCACCCCGCCCCGCTGGATGGTAGGCCGTCGCCGCACCCCGGCGACCACCCACCCTCCGTCCGCGAGGGGGTGTGGAACGGACCGGACGGGGGGTAAGAGGGCGCCTCCCGTCGCCCCTCCCCGAAGGGCCGACATGCGCACGATCGACGAGACCACCGCCTCGGGCAGCCGCCACACGGACGCGTCGCAGCGCGGCCGAGCCGCACGCGCCGGGCTCCCCACGATCCCCCTTCCGCGCGAGTCGGCCCAGGCCACCGCACGCACCGCCCGGCCCGCCCGTGCGGTCCGTGCGGTGCCGGCCGCGGCGAGCACCGGCGTCGCCGAGCTGCTGCGCGGGCCGGTCCGCCCGGCGCGGGTGCTGATGAGCCTGCCGGCCGCCGTGTACGTGCACGTGCCGCACGACCGCGGCGGCGACGTCGTCGCCGTGCTGACCAGCGACGCCGCGCGGCTGCCCCTGGGGTGCGTGCTCTTCCGCCCCAGCAACGGGCGGCCGCTCGTGGCCCTGCCCGCCGGAGCGCCGGCCGAGGTCGGCGGTGGCCGGATCGTCGTCGGCGACCTCGCCGTCAGCGCGGCGGCCTGGTGGAACCCGCGGCCGAAGCTGCCCAGCCTCCGCCCCGCGCTCCTGCCCGAGGGCGTGCGCCAGCTGCGCAACGCCCTCTACGGCGAGGGCGTCCCGCACAGCGCCTTCACCCTGCCCGGCCTCCCCGTGGGTCCCGGCGGACCGCTCGCCGCCCTGCGCGGGGCGGTGCGGCGGGCCGACCTCGACGCCGCGCTGCGCACCGCGACCCGCCTGATCGGTCTCGGCCCCGGCCTGACCCCGGCCGGCGACGACGTCATGGCCGGCACCATCGCCGGGCTGGTCCTGCTCGGCCACCCGTCGGCCGAGCGCTTCGCCGCGGGCGTCTACGCCCTGGCGGCCGGGCGCACGACCGAGCTGTCCCGCGCGCTGCTGCGGCACGCCGCGTGCGGGCGCGTCAGTGCCGAGTACGCGGCCGTCCTGCACGCGCTGGTCGGCGAGCGTCCGCTCGCGCCGGCCGTGGCCGGGCTCCTGTCGACCGGTGCCACCAGCGGCCGGGCGATGGCGCTGGGGTTGTGCACCGCGATCGACCTCGTCGACCGGACCACGCGCCCCCGCTGACGCCCCGCTTTCCGTACCGGAAGCTGGCGCCCCGCTCAGCTTCCGGTACGGAAAGCGTGACCGTCAGCCGACCGGGTCGACCCCGACGGGGATCGGCAGCAGGGGGCCGAGGCCGTCCCACTGGGCGATGAGGCAGCCGTTCGACCGGGCGAGGTCGAGGTCGACGGGCTCGCCGTTCCAGCGGCCGGTCACGTGGGCGGTCTGCGGGCCGCCGAACTGCTCGGTGCACACGACGTCGTCCGGAAGCGGCGCGAACGGGTCCTCGAGGCCGGCCAGGTGGGCACACGCGGCCGTCGCCTCGGGATGCGTCCCCTCGACGACGCCCGCACAGGTGAGCGTCCACTCCTCGGGGGCCGATCCGTCGCCGCGGTCCACCCGGACGAGCAGGTCGTCGTCGGCCTGCGAGATGCCCCCCGCGGCGGGGTCCCCGGACCCGCCCGCCGTCCCGGTGCCGCCCGTGGGTCCGCCGGCACGGTCGGCGCAGGCGGTGAGCACCGCCAGCGACACGAGCAGCGGGAGAACCGGCAGCCGGCGCATGGCCACCTCCGTCACATGCGTGAGGCGTGGATGCTCGTCACCAGGATGGCGCGGGCGCCCAGCTCCCACAGCTCGTCCATGACCCGGTTGGTCTCGGTCCGGGCCACCATCGCGCGGACCGCCGACCAGCCGGGCGTCTGCAGCGGGCTGACCGTGGGCCCCTCGATGCCCGGGGTCACGGCGGTGGCCTGCGGCAGGATCTCGTTCGGGCAGTCGTAGTCGAGCATCACGTACTGCCGGGCCACCAGGACGCCCCGCAGCCGGCGACGCAGCTGGGCGACGGCCGGGATCTCCTCGGCACCGGCCCGGCGGACCAGGATGGCCTCGCTGGCGAGCACGGGGTCGCCGATGATGTGCAGGCCCGCGGCGCGCAGCGTCGTCCCGGTCTCCACCACGTCGCAGACGGCGTCGGCGACCCCGAGCCGGCAGGCCGTCTCGACCGCACCGTCGAGCTTCACCACGGCCGCGGGGATGCCGGCGTCGTCGAGGTAGCGCTGCAGCAGCACGGGATAGGCGGTCGCGATCCGCTTGCCGGCCAGCTGGTCGACCTTCTCGATGCCCGACTCGAGCGGCGTGGCGAACCGGAACGACGAGCGCCCGAAGCCCAGCGGCATCACCTCGACCGCGGCGTGGTCCTCGCCGGTCACCGGCGCGGTCTCCAGCAGCATGTCGCGGCCGGTGATGCCGACGTCGAGCGTGCCGGCGGCCACGTAGACGGCGATGTCCCGCGGTCGCAGGTAGAAGAACTCGGTGTCGTTGTCGGGGTCGTAGACCGCGAGGTCCTTGGTGCTGCGCCGCTGGCGGTACCCGCTCTCGGCGAGCATCTCGGCCGCCGGCTCGCTCAGGACGCCCTTGTTGGGCACGGCGATGCGCAGCACTGGAGGAACTCCTAGGTGACGTGATGGAACGGCCCCGTCCAGAGGCTCACCCCGAGCGTGCGAGGGGTGAGGAGGACGGGGTGTTTTTCAGAGGTGAGCGTAGACGTCGTCCAGCGACAGCCCGCGCGCGAGCATGAGCACCTGCACCCGGTAGAGGAGCTGGCTGATCTCCTCCGCCGTCCGTTCGGCGCTCTCGTGCTCGGCCGCCATCCACGACTCCGCGGCCTCCTCGACCACCTTCTTGCCGGCGGCGTGCACCCCGTCCCGGACGGCCTGCACGGTGCCGGAGGCGGGGTCGGCGGCGGCCACCTTGGCCGACAGCTCGGCGAACAGCCCGTCGAAGGTCTTCACGAGCGACCCTCGCGGACCGGCACCGCGCTGAACCCCGTCGTCCGCTGGGGGGTGCGCAGCTGGCGCAGGGTGAGCGCGGTGGCCAGGGCCGCGATCGCGGCCTCCCAGCCCTTGTCCTCGGCCGAGCCGGGCAGCCCCGCGCGGTCGCGCGCCTGCTCCTCGGTGTCGCAGGTGAGGACGCCGTTGCCCACGGGCTTGCCGGCGTCGAGCGCGACCCGGGTGAGGCCGGCCGTGACGGCGTCGCAGACGTACTCGAAGTGCGGCGTCCCCCCGCGGATGACGACACCCAGCGCGACCACGGCGTCGTGCCGCTCGGTCAAGGCCTGGGCCACCACCGGGAGCTCGACGGCGCCCGGTGCGCGGACCACCGTCGGGTCGGCGATCCCGCTGGCCTTGGCCGCCTCGACCGCCCGGGCCAGCAGCTGATCGGTGATCTCGGCGTGCCAGGTGGTGGCGACGATGCCGAGGGTCAGGCCGGTTGCGTCGACCGGCTCGACGACGGGGGCGCCCGATCCGCTCATGAGGGCTGCTCGTCGACGCCGAGGGGGACGTTCTCCGGGATGGGGTCGGCGTGCGGCGGCACCGTGGGGGTGTCGGCCGGGCCGGCCTCGGTCTCGGGCTCGATGATGTCGAGCAGGTGGCCCATCCGGTCCCGCTTGGTGCGCAGGTAGCTCAGGTTTTCCGCGGTGACGTGGGTGGGCAGCGGCACCCGGCCGAGCACGCGCAGGCCGTAGCCCTCGAGCCCGGCGCGCTTGGCGGGGTTGTTGGTCAGCAACCGCATCGTGTGCACGCCCAGGTCGACGAGGATCTGCGCCCCGGTGCCGTAGTCACGGGCGTCGGCGGGCAGGCCGAGGTCGAGGTTGGCGTCGACGGTGTCCGCGCCGAGGTCCTGCAGCTGGTAGGCCTGCAGCTTGTGCAGGAGGCCGATCCCCCGGCCCTCGTGCCCGCGGATGTAGAGCACGATGCCACGCCCCTCCTGCGCCACGGCGGCCAGCGCCGCCTGCAGCTGCGGACCGCAGTCGCAGCGCAGCGAGCCGAAGACGTCGCCGGTCAGGCACTCGGAGTGCACGCGGACCAGGACGTCCTCGCCGTCGCCGATGTCGCCGTAGACGAACGCGACGTGCTCGCGCTCGTCGTAGGAGCTGCGGTAGCCGACGGCGGTGAAGGTGCCCGGGGTCAGCGGGACGGTGGCCTCGGCGACCCGGTCGACCAGCTTGTCGAAGCGCTTGCGGTAGGCGATGAGGTCGGCGATCGAGATCATCACCAGGTCGTGCTCGTCGGCGAAGACGCGCAGCTCCTCGCCGCGGGCCATGCCGGTCGGGTCCTTCTCGCTCACGATCTCGCAGAGCACGCCGGAGGGGCGCAGGCCGGCCAGGACGGCGAGGTCGACGGCCGCCTCGGTGTGGCCGGGCCGCCGGAGGACGCCGCCGTCCTTGGCGCGCAGCGGCACGATGTGCCCGGGCCGGCTCAGGTCCTGGGCGGTGGTGTCGGCCGCCGCGAGCGTGCGGATGGTCGTCGCGCGATCGGCGGCGGAGATGCCGGTCGTGATGCCCTCACGGGCGTCGACGGTGACGGTGTAGGCGGTGCCGTGCCGGTCCTGGTTGACGCGGAACATCGGCGGCAGGTCGAGACGGTCGGCGTCGGCCTCGGTGACAGCCACGCAGATGTAGCCGGAGGTGTACCTCACCATGAACGCCACCAGCTCGGGGGTGGCGAGCTCGGAGGCGAAGATGAGGTCGCCCTCGTTCTCGCGGTCCTCGTCGTCGATGACGACGACGGGCCGGCCGTCCTTGATGGCGGCGATGGCGGTCTCGATCGTGTCGAGCCGCGCCACGGGGATCTCGGTCATCGCCGTCCTCCCAGCAGACGCTCCACGTACTTGGCGATCACGTCGACCTCCAGGTTGACGGGGTCCCCCGGGGCGCGCGCACCGAGCGTGGTCTCGCGGAGGGTGGTGGGGATGAGGCTGACCTCGAACCAGGGCTCGGGGGCAGGTTGCTCAGCGGTCTGCTCGTCGGGAGTGGGGTCCTCCGGGGAAGGGAGGTCGCTGACGGCGCTCACCGTGAGGGAGACGCCGTCGACGGCGACCGAGCCCTTCTCGACGACGTAGCGGGCGAGGGCTGCGGGCAGCGCGATGCGCACGACCTCCCAGTGCTCGCCGGGGCGGCGGCTCAGCACGCGCCCGACGCCGTCCACGTGCCCCTGCACCAGGTGCCCGCCCAGGCGGGTGTGCGGGGTGACGGCCCGCTCGAGGTTCACCGGCTGCCCTTCGGCGGCGTCCGCCAGGCTGCTGCGCGCCAGCGTCTCGGCCATCACGTCGGTGCTCCAGACGCCGCCGCCGGTGCCGTCGGGCTCCACGCCCGTCACGGTGAGGCAGACGCCGTTCACCGCGATGGAGTCGCCGAGGGCCACGCCGTCGAGAACACGCCGTGCCCGGATCCGGAGCACGGCAGCGTCCGACCGGTCCTCGCGGACAACGACGGTGCCCACCTCCTCGACGATCCCGGTGAACACCTCAGCTCCCTCCGTCCGCGGACTGCCGGCCCCCAGTGTGCCGGGTCGGACGCAGCCGGATCTGCACGTCCCCGCCCAACGGGATGAGATCCGCGATACCGAACCTCAGCGCGTCCGCGATCGTGCGAATTCCCAGGTCCCCCACCAGGGACGGACCCGCGCCCAGCAGGGTCGGCGCCAGGTGCACGACCGCCTCGTCGACCAGGCCGTCCCGGAGGAAGGCCGCGGCGAGGGTCGGACCGCCTTCCAGCAGCACCCGCCGGGCGTCACGGTCGAAGAGCTCGGCGAGCAGCTCGCCGGGGGTGGCCGCGCGGCTGACGTGCGTCGGGGCGGCGTCGTCGAGCACCCGGGCACCCGCCGGGAGCCGGCCGCGGCGGTCGGCGACGACCCGCAGCGGCTGCCGGGCGGCCGGCCGGCCGTCGGCGTCGCGGACGGTCAGCTGCGGATCGTCGGTCACCGCGGTGCCCGAACCGACGACGACCGCGTCGCAGGTGGCCCGCAGCCGGTGCACCGCCGCCCGCGCCTGGTCGCCGGTGATCCAGCGGCTGGTGCCGTCGGCGGCGGCGACCCGGCCGTCCAGGGTGGCGGCGACCTTCCAGACGACGAACGGCCGGTGGGAGCGCACGCCGGTCAGCCAGGCGGCGAGGGCCCCGTCCTCCGCCTCCTCCCGCCCGACGCCGAGCTCCACGTCGACCCCGGCGGCGCGCAGCCGGTCGGCTCCGCCGCCGGCCAGCTCGGTGGGCTCCGGGACGGCGACCACCACGCGGCCGACGCCGGCCGCGACGAGCGCGTCCGCGCAGGGTCCGGTGCGGCCCGTGTGCGCGCACGGCTCCAGGGTGACGACGACGGTGCCGCCGCGCGCCCGCTCCCCGGCCTGGGCCAGCGCGGCGACCTCGGCGTGCGGTCCGCCCGGAGGAGCCGTGGCGCCCTCCCCCACGGGCGTGCCGTCCGGTGCCAGGACGACCGCGCCGACGGCGGGGTTGGGGCTCGTGGTGCCGAGGACGCCCGCGCCGAGTTCGAGGGCCCGGCTCATCGCCCGCAGCTCGGCCGGGGTCGCGGTCACCCGTGCATCGCCGCGGCGGCCTGCTGGCGCAGCGCGGCGATGGCCTTCGCCGGGTCGTCGGCCCCGTACACCGCGGAGCCGGCGACGAACATGTCCACACCGGCCTCGGCGGCCTGCTCGATCGTGTCGGCGTTGATGCCGCCGTCGATCTCGACGATCAGGGTCAGCTCGCCGGCGTCGACCAGCCGGCGGGCCGTCCGGACCTTCGACAGCACGTCGGCGATGAACGACTGGCCACCGAACCCCGGCTCGACGCTCATGACGAGCAGGGTGTCGTAGTCGCGGAGCACGTCGAGGTGGTCCTCGAGCGGCGTGCCCGGCTTGACGGCCAGCCCGGCGAGCGCCCCGGCGGCACGGATGTCCCGGGCGACCGCGCGCGGATCGGTGCAGGCCTCGGCGTGCACGGTGACGTTGCGGGCACCGGCCTCGGCGTACCCGGGCGCCCAGCGCTCCGGGTTCTCGATCATCAGGTGGCAGTCCAGCGGCACGGGGCTGACCCGCTGGATCGCCTGGACGACGGGCAGCCCCAGGGTGAGGTTCGGGACGAAGTGCGCATCCATGACGTCGACGTGCAGCCAGTCGGCGTCGGCGACCCGCTGCGACTCCTCGGCCAGGCGGGCGAAGTCCGCCGACAGCAGGCTCGGCGCGATCATCGGTTCCCGGGACACGTCCGCCGAGTCTAGGTCCGGCGGAATCGGCGCCGGACCGGCGGGAAGGCGCGATCGCGTCGTGGCTCCCGCCGGATCCGCCACCGACGACATGATCCCGACGCGGCGGTGGTGGCCGGTCAGGCCGCGGAGGCAATCCTCAGCGCGGATGGATCATGGTGGCGGGCGGCCTAGTGCCCCGATGGGTCACCGGGTCCGCCGCAGGAGCGCCATGAACATGGCGTCGGTGCCGTGCCGGTGCGGCCAAAGCTGCCCGTGGTCGCCGCGCGCGATCCCCGGGACCTCCGGGAACAGGCGCGCGACGGGCAGCACCTCGACGTCGTCGCGCTCGGCTGCGGCGTCCGCCACCGCCACCGTCTCGGCCGCGTGCGGCGAGCAGGTGACGTAGGCGACCACGCCTCCCACCCGCACGGACGCCAGGGCGCTGGTCAGCAGGCCGGTCTGCAGCTCGACCAGCGGCGGCACGTCGTCGGGGGTGCGGCGCCAGCGCACCTCGGGACGGCGCCGCAGCGCGCCCAGGCCCGTGCAGGGCGCGTCGAGGAGCACCCGGTCGAACGAGCCCGGCTGCCACGGGGGACGCCGTCCGTCGGCGGCGAGCACCTCGACGTCGGCCTCGCCGGCCAGCGCCGAGCGCACGAGCTCGGCGCGGTGGCGTGCCCGGTCGACGGCGGTCAGCCGCACGCCTCCGGGCCGCACGGCGGCCAGCAGCCCCGCCTTGCCTCCGGGGCCGGCGCACATGTCCAGCCACGCCTCGTCCCGGCCCTGCAGTGGCGCCCGGGCCAGCAGCAGCCCGGCGAGCTGGCTGCCCTCGTCCTGGACGGCGGCGGCGCCGGAGCGGACCGACGGCAACCGGCCGGGGTCCCCGCCGTGCAGCCGGACCGCGTACGGCGACCACGGCCCGGGCTCGCCCCCGGACTCCTCGGCCAGCGCGTCCCGGGGCATGCGACGCGCCACCAGGTGCACCTCGGGCGCGGCGTCGTCGGCGAGCAGGGCCTGCTCGAGCTCCGCGGGGTCGGTGGAGCTCCCCCCGAGGGCGTCGCGCCAGGCGTCCACGATCCAGCGGGGATGGTTCGTCGCGAGCGCCAGCCGCTCGTCGCCGTCCCCGCCGAGCGTGGCCAGCCACTGCGACCGGTCACCGCCGGCCGCCACCTTGCGGAGCACCGCGTTGACCAGACCGGAGGCGCCCGTGCCGACGACGGCCCGGGTGAGGTCGACGGTGGTGTCGACCGCGGCGTGCGAGGGCACCCGCAGGTCGATCAGCTGGTAGGCGCCCAGCCGCAGCAGGTCGAGGACCCGCGGGTCGAGCTCGGCCAGCGGCCGGGACACCAGCCGGGCGAGGATGGCGTCCAGCGTTCCCTGCGCGCGCAGCGTGCCGTAGGCCAGCTGGGTGGCGAAGGCCGCGTCGCGCTCGTCGAGGTCGCGCTCGCGGAGCAACTGGGGCAGCAGCAGGTTGGCGTACGCCTCACGGGAGGAGACGCCGTCCAGCACGTCGTAGGCCGTGAGCCGGGCTCCGTCGAGCACCGGCCGGCGGGTGGCCGGGTGCCGCCGCCGTCCCTGCTTCGGGCCGGGTCGCCGGGGGGGCCGGGTCATGCGCCGAACCGCTCGCCGGGCTGCGGGCGGGCGCCGCGGGCCCAGTCCGCGGCCGGGACCATGCGCTTGCCGGCCGGCTGCACCTGACCGAGGCGGACGGCGCCGCGGCCGGTGCCGGCCAGCACGCCACCGGTGCCGGCCGCGATCTCGCCGGGCGCGAGGTCCGGGGCCGCGACACCCGGGTCGTGGGTGACCGGTTCGACGGGGCCGAGGCGCAGCCGTTCCCCGCGCCAGGTCGTCCAGGCACCCGGCGCGGGCGTCACCCCGCGCACGCGCCGGTCCACCACGTGGGCGGGCAGGTCCCAGTTCACCCGGGCGTCGGCGGGCTCGATCCGCGGCGCGAGGCTGATCCCCTCGGCCGGCTGCGGCTCGGGGACCAGCGTGCCCGCGGCGATCCCGTCGAGGGTGGCCACCAGCAGGGCGGCCCCGCTGACCGCCAGCCGGCCGAGCAGGTCGCCCGCGGTGTCCCGGGGGCCGATGGGCTCGGTCACGGTGCCGAAGACCGGCCCCGTGTCCAGGCCCGCCTCCAGGCGGAAGGTGGAGGCGCCGGTCAGCTCGTCGCCGGCCATGATCGCGTGCTGCACCGGGGCGGCGCCGCGCCAGGCGGGCAGCAGCGAGAAGTGCAGGTTGACCCACCCGTGCAGCGGCACGTCGAGGGCCGCCTGCGGCACGAGGGCCCCGTACGCGACGACGGGGGCGCAGTCGACGGCCAGGCCGGCGAGCTGCTCCAGGAACTCGGGCTCGCGGGGTGAGCGCGGCTGGAGGACCGGCAGGCCGGCGGCGTCCGCGCGCTCGGCCACCGGGGAGCGGCTGACCGTGCGGCCACGGCCGGACCGGGCGTCGGGCCGGGTCAGGACGGCGACGACCTCGTGGCCGGAGGCCAGCAGCGCCTCGAGCGAGGGGACGGCGGGCGCCGGGGTGCCGGCGAACAGCAGCCTCAGTGGGGGCTCACCTTCACGACGGGGGCGGGCGCGGGCAGGTAGGCGGCCATGCCGGCCCACTCGGCCTCCCGGAGCGCGCTCATCGCGGCCGCCCGGGCCTCCGCGTCGAGCCGGTCGACGAACAGGACGCCGTCGAGGTGGTCGGTCTCGTGCTGGATGGCTCGGGCCAGCAGCTGCGAGCCTTCCACCGTCACCGGGTCGCCGTGCATGTTCCAGCCGCTGGCGACGACGTGGAGGTGGCGCCGGCAGTCCCACCGGTAGCCCGGGATGGACAGGCAGCCCTCCGGGCCCTCCTCGGTCTCCTCGCCCACCGGCGTCACGTCCGGGTTGACCAGGTGCCCCACCTCGCCGTCGACGTACCACGTGAAGACGCGCAGACCCACGCCGATCTGCGGCGCCGCCAGCCCGGCGCCCCCGGCCGCGAACATGGTCTCGGTCAGGTCGCCGACGAGCTGCCGCAGCTCCTCGTCGAAGTCGACGACGGGGGCGGCCGGCGTCCGGAGGACCGGGTCGCCGAAGAGCCGGATCGGGGTGACGCTCACCGGACGATCGTAGGAGAAGGACCTCCCGGCCCCGGCGCCGCTGGCAGGCTCGCGACCGGGGTCCCGCCGGGAGGGCTCACGGGGCGCCGGTCAGCTCCAGGGTCGCTGTCGTCCCCATGCCCTGCTCGCCGCCGCCGCTGGGGTCGTCGTCGCCGCCGAGGTTGGTCAGGGCGACGGCGATGGCGACCAGCACGATCAGCACGAGGAGCGCGAGGAGCGCCTTGCGGCCGCCCCGCTTGACGTCGCCCGGGCGCGGGCCCTCACCGGAGTGCGGCTGCGGATTGGTGGCGGTCACGGGAGCTCCTCGGGTGCGGTGGCCGCGCGAGCTGCTGCTGAGCTCGCCGGGACGCCCAGCGGCTACCCCCGGGCCCGGGGCGCGACACCCCCGTCTCAGACCAGATCCAGGGGGTCCAGCTGCACGCGCACGTGCTCGGCCGCCTTCCGGGCGCTGCGCACGCCCTGCACCTCGGCCAGCGCGCCGGCCAGCGCGGCGCCCTGGCCGCGCGGCACCCGGACCAGGTAGCGCTCCCGCTCGCCCTCCTGTCCCGGCCGGGGCGGCTCGGGCACGGGGCCGAGCACGTCGGCTCCCTCGGGCAGGCGCAGCGCCTCCAGGAACTCCGCCAGCGCCGCCGGGGAGCCGGCCACCGAGGCGATCCGGGTGACCGGGGGGAAACCCAGCGCGCGGCGGTCGGCCAGTTCCCGGGCGGCCAGCCACCCCGGGTCCCATCGCACGAGCGCCTGGACGACGGGGTGCGCGGCGTCGGCCGCCACCACCACGTGTCCCCCGGCGGACGCCGGCCGCACCAGCGTGGCCGCGTTCATCCAGCGGCGCAGCGTCTCCTCCCCCGCCCGCAGGTCCGCCCGGCCCAGCAGCGCCCAGGAGTCCAGCAGCAGCGCGGCACCGTAACCCCCGACGGCCACCGGCTCGGCCCCGGGTGTGGCGACGACCAGCGCCGGGCCACCGGGCACCGTCGCCAGCACGCCGGAACTGCGGCCCGACACCCGCACGGAGGTCCCGGGGAACGCGCGGGCCAGCTCCTCTGCCGTGCGCGACTCCCCGACGACCGCCGCCCGGAGCTTCGTGCCGTGGCAGTGCGGGCAGTCGAACGTGGCCGCGGGGCGCGCGCACCACCGGCAGGCCGGGATCCGGGTGCCGCCGGGGCCCGGGCGCGGCGAGATGCCGAGCGGGCCGGCGCAGTGGGCGCACCGGGCCGGCGCCCGGCACCGGGCGCACGCCAGCGAGGGCACGTATCCCCGGCGGGGCACCTGCACCAGCACGGGTGCCCCTGCGGCCAGGGCCCGACGGGCCGTCTCGTGCGCCAGCGACGGCAGCCGGGCCGACCGGGCAGCCGGGTCGCGCGCCAGCTCGAAGTCCTCGCCCAGGGCCTGCACCCGGGGAGCGGCGGCGCGCAGGACCGCCCGGTCGGCGACCAGTTCCTGCGCCCAGCCCGACTCGACCAGCAGCGCGGCCTCGGCCGTCCGGGCGGTGCCCGCGACGACGGCGGCGCAGCGGTCCAGCCACGCCCGCTGGACGAGGACGTCCCGGGCGTGCGGATAGGGCGCGTGCTCGTCGGCGTGGAGGTCGTCGCCGTCGTCCCAGACCACCACGAGCCCGAGGTCACGGACCGGGGCGAACATCGCCGCGCGGGTGCCCAGCACGACCTGCGCCGCTCCGCGGGAGGCGGCGAGGAAGCGCGAGTAACGCTTCTCCGGCGAGTCGTCGCCGCGCAACACCGTCCACGAGTGCTCGGGCAGCAGCCGCGCGGCCGCCGCCTCGAGCCGGTCGAGGTCCTTGCCGTCCGGGACCACGACCAGGGAGCCACGCCGGCCGGACAGGGTCGCGCGGCACAGCTCGACGAGCCGGCTCGGCCAGTCCTCGCCCGGGAGCGCGGACCACACCGCCCGCGCCGCCCGACCCTCGGCCAGGGCCGCCAGCAGCGCGGAACCGGCCTGGTACTGCGCGAAGCCGGCCGGGCCGGGGGCGTCCGGCAGCACGTCCGGGGTCGAGGTCGGCCGCTTCTCGGCGGCCGCGCGGCGTGGCGGCAGCGCCAGCCGCAGGACGTCCCCGGCCGTGCCCGCGTAGCGGTCGGCGACCGTCCGGACGAGGCGGGCGACCTGCGGCGTGAGCACCGGCTCCCCGGAGGGCACGTGCGACAGCGGCTGCAGGGAGCCGGCGAAGTCCGTGCTGTCGGCCAGCTCCCAGACGACGCCGTCCACCAGCCGCCCGCGGAAGCGGACCCGCACGCGGCAGCCGGCCTGCACCGTGCCGGCGAACTTCTCCGGGACGGAATAGTCGAACGGGCGGTCGAGGTGCGCCAGGGGCACGTCGACGACGACGCGGGCCACCAGCACCGGATCAGTCTCCCGGCTCACGCCGACACTTCCGCGGCGCCGTCCGCGGGGGCCCGGCCGCCGCGGTGCGGGCCCTGCTTCAGGCCCCCACGGCCGCGCGCAGTCCGTCCACCCGGTCCAGGCGCTCCCAGGGGAGCTCGACGTCGGTCCGGCCGAAGTGACCGTAGGCAGCGGTGGGCGCGTAGATCGGGCGCAGCAGGTCGAGGTCGCGCACGATCGCGCCGGGGCGCAGGTCGAACACGGTGGTGATGGCCTTCTCCAGCACGTCGTCGGCCACCGTGCCGGTGCCGAACGTCTCGACGAACAGGCCGACCGGGTGCGCGGCGCCGATGGCGTAGGCCACCTGCACCTCGCAGCGACGGGCCAGCCCGGCGGCGACCACGTTCTTGGCCACCCAGCGCATCGCGTAGGCGCCGGAGCGGTCGACCTTCGACGGGTCCTTGCCCGAGAACGCGCCGCCACCGTGGCGGGCCATGCCGCCGTAGGTGTCGACGATGATCTTGCGGCCGGTCAGCCCGGCGTCGCCCATCGGGCCGCCGATCACGAACTTGCCGGTCGGGTTGACCAGGAGCCGGTGGCCGGTGGTCGGCAGGCCGAGCGCGGCCAGCTCCGGCTCGACGACGAGCTCCTCGATGTCGGGCGTGAGCAGCTGCTCGATGGAGATGTCCTCGGCGTGCTGCGAGGAGACGACCACGGTGTCCACCGCGACCGGCCGGTCGTCCTCGTAGACGACGGTGACCTGCGTCTTGCCGTCGGGGCGCAGGTAGGGCACCGAGCCGTCCTTGCGGACCGCCGACAGCCGGCGCGCGAGGCGGTGGGCCAAGGCGATCGGCAGCGGCATGAGCTCGGGGGTCTCGTCGGTGGCGTACCCGAACATCAGCCCCTGGTCGCCGGCGCCCTGCCGTTCGATCTCGTCCTCCGCGGAGCCGGACGTGCGCGCCTCGTACGCGGTGTCCACGCCCTGGGCGATGTCGGGCGACTGGGCGCCGATGGAGACGCTCACGCCGCAGGAGGCCCCGTCGAAGCCCTTGCGCGAGGAGTCGTACCCGATCCGCAGGACCGTGTCGCGCACGATCGAGGCGATGTCGACGTAGCCGGCGGTCGTGACCTCGCCGGCGATGTGCACCTGACCCGTGGTGATCATGGTCTCGACCGCGACGCGGCTGCGCGGGTCCTGCGCGAGCATGGCGTCGAGGATCGAGTCGCTGATCTGGTCGGCGATCTTGTCGGGGTGGCCCTCCGTGACCGACTCGGAGGTGAAGAGACGGCGTGGCACGCGGCACTCCCTAACGTGGTGGACAAGGCGACGTGGTGGGCGGCGCGGACCGGCCTGGAGGCGGTCCTGCGACAGACGCTACCGGCTGCGGGCGACCGGACGTACGCCCACCCGGGTGGACCCTCAGGGGGAAGAGGCGGCGAGCCGGGGGACGACGGTCGTCCAGATCCCGGCGGCGACGGCGTCCTTGCTGCCGCGGGGCACCTCGACCGCCGATCCGTCGGCGGCCAGGACGATCACCGCGTTCTCCGCGCGGCCGAAGACCTGGCCCGCCGAGACGTCGTTGACCACGAGGACGTCGCAGTTCTTGCGGGCCAGCTTCGCCCGGGCGTGGGTGAGCACGTCGCCCGCGTCGTCACCGGTCTCGGCGGCGAACCCGACGACCAGCTGCCCCGGCGCCCGCTTGGTCACCAGCTCGGCCAGCACGTCGGGGTTGCGGACCAGGGGCACCGACGTCGGCTCTCCGGCGCTCCCCTTCTTCAGCTTGGTGGGCGCGCTGGCCGCGGGCCGGAAGTCGGCGACCGCGGCGGCCATGACCACCACGTCCGCGCCGGCCGCCTCCGCGAGCATCGCCGTCCGCAGCTCCTCGGCCGTTCCGACCGGGACCACCCGCACCCCGAAGGGCGCCGGCAGCTCGACGTTGGCCGCGACGAGCACCACGTCGGCGCCCCGGGCGGCGGCGACCCGGGCCAGGGACCGGCCCTGCTTGCCCGACGACCGGTTGCCCAGGTAGCGGACGGGGTCCAGCGGCTCCCGCGTGCCGCCGGCGCTGATCACCACGCGCCGTCCGGTGAGGTCCTGGGTCAGCGCGTCGGGGCCGTGCTCGAGGACGACGGCGGCGAGGGCGGCGATGTCGGCCGGTTCCGGGAGGCGGCCGGGGCCGGAGTCGGGGCCGGTGAGCCGGCCGACGGCCGGCGGGAGCACTACCGCGCCGCGGCGGCGCAGCGTGGCCACGTTGTCCTGGGTGGCGGGGTGCAGCCACATCTCGGTGTGCATCGCGGGGACGAAGACCACCGGGCACGAGGCGGTCAGCAGGGTGGCGGTGAGCAGGTCGTCGGCCCGCCCCGTGGCGGCACGCGCCAGCAGGTCCGCGGTGGCCGGGGCGACGACCACGAGGTCGGCCTCCTGGCCGATCCGCACGTGCGCGACCTCCGGCACGTCGGACCAGACGTCGGTGGTGACCGGGTTGCCCGACAGCGCCTCGAACGTCGCCGCACCGACGAAGTGCAGGGCCCCCGGGGTGGGGACCACGCGCACGTCGTGGCCGGCCTCGGTGAACGCCCGCAGCAGGAGGGCGGCCTTGTACGCGGCCACTCCCCCGCTCACACCCAGCACGATCGAGCTCACGGGCTCATCCTCCCAACACGAGAAGGCACCCAGCAGTTGCTGGGTGCCTTATCACCAGTTCTGGGTGGCCCCGTCCGGAGGTTCACCGCGAGCGTGCCAGCGGTGAGTGGGGACGGGATCCTCCTACTCGCCGGCGGTGTGGGTCAGCAGACCCTCGTTGATCTCGCGCAGCGCGATCGACAGCGGCTTCTCCTGCGGCGCGGTGTCCACCAGCGGGCCGACGTACTCCAGCAGGCCCTCGGAGAGCTGGCTGTAGTAGGCGTTGATCTGGCGGGCACGCTTGGCGGCGAAGATGACCAGGCCGTACTTGCTGCTGGTGCGCTCGAGCAGCTCGTCGATCGGCGGGTTGGTGATGCCCTCGGGGGCAGGTGCGACTCCGGACACGGGCGGGCGTGCTCCTCATTCGATGGCGGGAGGGAGCGGCCGGGGCGGGACCGCCGGCGGTGCTCTTCCTCGTGGGCGCTACTCCCCAGGCACAAGACCGGGTGAGGGCGCAGTCAGCAAGCTTACCAACTCGTCCGCGGCGCGGGCCACGTCGTCGTTGACCACGACGACGTCGAACTCCCCGGCGGCGTCCAGCTCGGCCTGCGCCAGCGCCAGCCGGCGCTCCTGCACGGCGGGCGGCTCGGACCCCCGGCCGGCCAGGCGGCTGACCAGCGCTCCCCAGGACGGCGGGGCGAGGAAGACCAGCTGCGCCTCGGGGTCGCGGGCGCGCACCTGGCGCGCGCCCTGCAGCTCGATCTCCAGGAGCGCCGGAGCGCCGGTGGCCAGCCGCTCCCGGAGCGGGGCGACCGGGGTGCCGTAGCGGTTCCCGGCGTACTCGGCCCACTCCAGGAGGCCGTCGGTCTCGATCAGCCGGTCGAACTCGGCGTCGTCCACGAAGTGGTAGTGGACGCCGTCGACCTCCCCCGGACGAGGGCGACGGGTGGTGACCGAGACCGACACCCAGACGTCGGGATGCCGGCGCCGGACCTCGGCCACGACCGTGCCCTTCCCGACCCCGGAGGGGCCGGACAGCACGGTCAGCCGTGCCGGATTGCCTGATACCACTCGTCGTCCTCGTCAGGGATGCCTACCGCACCGTCGTCAGACGGCCCCGTCCGCGGGGACCTGGTCCGCGACGACCTTGTCGCCACCGAACTCGGCCTCCAGCGCCTTGCGCTGGTTGGCCCCCAGTCCGCGCACCCGGCGCGTCGGGGAGATCTCCAGGCGCTCCATGATCTTCGCAGCCCGCGCCTTACCAACGCCGGGCAGGGACTCGAGCACGGCGGAGACCCGCATCTTGCCGATCACCTCGTCGGTCTCGCCCTGCTTCAGGACGTCGCCCACGGTGGCGCCCTTGCTCTTGAGGCGCTCACGCAGCTCGGCACGGGCCTTGCGGGCCGCAGCGGCCTTCTCCAGGGCGGCTGCGCGTTGTTCCGGGGACAGGTCAGGCAAAGGCATGGCGACCCAATCGTGTCGTTCGCCGGCCGCGATTCCGGCCGGGCAGTCGTCGGGGAGTCGTAGGGAAGCGGCTCGCCTCTGAGCCTTCCGATCAACCTAGTTCCCGGCAAATCCGCTGGTCACCCGCCCTGACGCCGAATTGCGAACCGCCGAGTGCCGGAGTCGTTCACAGCCGGTTCACGGGTCCGGTGACCATCGGTGATCACCGCAGGTCAGGCCAGGAAGCGAGCGGAACGGTTCCGGATTGGCGGTGCCGCTGCGCAGCGTCAGGACGCGCCGGGCCACCCGGCGACACGCCGCGGGGCGACACGCCGTCAGGCGTCAGGGTCGTCCGCGCCGCGGGCTGACCGGTGACCGAGGAGCCAGCCGCCGACCCCGGCCAGGATGAGCAGCCCGAGCACGACGAGGGCGGCGCCGACCAGGTGCCCGCCGGTCCAGAGCACCGTCCAGCGGTCGGTGAACGCCGACGTCAGGCTGCTGTCGTACACCTCCGGCTCCAGTGGCGCGTACGAGGTCCAGCCGAACTCCGCGGGCGAGCGGTTCGCGACGGCGAACACCACGACCCCGGCCAGGGCCAGCAGCAGGCCGAGCGCGGCGGACACCGCCGGAAGGGCCCTCACGAGCCCACCGCGGCGTCACGCCACAGCCAGCCGGCCACCCCCGCCACGAGCACCGCTCCCAGCGCGACCAGGCCGGCCCCGACGAGCTGGGCCGCGGTCACCCCCACCGTCCACGGCAGGTCGGCGCAGGACGGCGTCTCCGCGCAGGGCGCGTAGCCGCCGGTGTGCGCCGTCACCGGCTCGACGGAAGCGAGCAGCGAGGTGGCCAGCCCCGCGACGACGAGGAGGAAGCCCACCGCGCCGATGATGATCACCCGCCGGTGGGCCGCGGTCACCGTCCTCAGCGCCACGGCCTGGCCCCCAGCTCGGTGGTCCAGCGCTCGGCGGCCGCCCGGAGGCCGGCCGCGTCCGGGCCGGCGGAGAGGACGTCACGCGAAACCGTGGGCAGGACCGCCCGCCCACTGCCGAACAGGCGCCGCAGATCGGCGACGGAGCCGCCCTGGGCCCCGAGTCCCGGGGCCAGGACGGGGCCGCCGAGCCCGTCGAGGTCCACGTCGAGATGGGGCAGGGTGGCGCCGACGACGACGCCGAAGGAGCCCGTCGGCCGGCCGGCGCGGTCGGCCACGTCGGGCAGCGGGTCCCCGACCCCCCACCCGGGGGTGTTCCAGCCGCGCACGGTGTCGACCACCACCTGCGCCACCGACCGCTCCCCCACGAGCGCGTGCTGCAGCGTGCCGGCGTCCGGGTTGGACGTCCGGGCCAGGACGAACAGCCCGCCTCCGTGGGCGCGTGCGGTGTCGACGGCGGGCTGCAGGGAGCCCGGGCCGAGGAACGGGCTCACCGTCATGGCGTCCACGGCGAGGGGGTGGCCGGGGCGCAGGTAGTCGGCGTAGGCGTCCATCGTCGAGCCGATGTCCCCGCGCTTGGCGTCGAGCAGGACCAGCGCCCCCGCCGCGCGAGCCCGCGCGACCCCCTCCTCCAGCACGGCCAGACCGCGGGACCCGTGCCGTTCGTAGAACGCCAGCTGGGGCTTCAGGACGGCGACCGAGCCGGCCAGGGCGTCGACGACCGCGTCGGTGAACCGGGCGAGGCCGTCCGGGCCGTCGGGCAGCCCCCACTTCTCCAGCAGGGCCGCGTGCGGGTCGATGCCTACGCACAACGCGCCCCGGGACGCCACCGCGTCGTCGAGGCGCTCGCCGAAGGGAGCACTCATCGGTGGGCGTACCCGACGGCCTCGCGCAGGGACGCGAACCCCCGCTGCTCGAGCGCGGCGGCCAGCTCGGCGTGGACGCGCGCGACCGCCGACGGGTCGTTGAACACGGCCGTCCCGACCGAGACGGCCGAGGCGCCCGCGAGCACGAACTGGAGGGCGTCGAGGCCGGTGCGGATCCCGCCCATGCCCAGGATCGGCACCTCCGGGAGCGCCTGGTGCACCTGCCAGACGCACCGCAGGGCCACCGGGCGGATGGCCGGCCCGGAGAGCCCGCCGGTGACCCCGCCGAGGACCGGCCGCATGGTGTCGGGATCGATGACCAGCCCCAGCAGGGTGTTGATCATCGACAGGCCGTCGGCACCGGCCCCGGTGACGGCGCGGGCGACGCCGACGATGTCGGTCACGTCCGGGCTGAGCTTGGCGTAGACCGGGTGGGCCGCGTCGGCGGCGGCGCGGACCGCCGCGATCACGTCCGACGCCGCCACCGGATCGCAGGCGAACACCTCGCCCCGGCTCTCGACGTTCGGGCAGCTGATGTTGACCTCGAGGCCCAGCACGCCCGGCACGCCGCGCAGCCGGGCGGCCAGCTCGGCGAAGTCCTCCACCCGGGTGCCGGCGATCGACACGAACGCGCGGGCGCCGCGCTCGGCGAGCCACGGCAGCTCGTCGGCGAGCAGACCGTCGATGCCCGGTCCCTGCAGCCCGATCGAGTTGAGCATCCCGCTGGGCGTCTCGGCCATGCGCGGTGTCGGCCGCCCCGAGCGCGGCCGCAGCTGCACCGACTTGGTGACCACCGCCCCGATGGCGCTGAGGTCGACAAACGGCTCCAGCTCGCGGCCGAACGCCGAGCAGCCCGACGCGGTCAGCACCGGGCTCGGGATCGGGGCGGCGCCGAGCGCGGTCGACATGTCGACGCGGGTCTGGAGGACGGTCACGGCGCCACCACTCCCATCGCGTCGGCGCCGACCACGTCCCACGGCAGCGCCCCGACGTCGGCGAAGCGCACCCGGTCACCGCCGAACACCGGCCCCTCGGTGCACGACCGGGAGAACCGGGTGCGGCCGTCCTCGCCCACGACGGGCAGCACGCAGGTCATGCAGACGCCGATGCCGCAGGCCATCGACTCCTCGACGGCGACGTAGGACGGGATGCCGCGCGCCGTGGCCGCGTCGGCGACCGCGCGCAGCATCGGCATCGGGCCGCAGGCGTAGACGACGCCGGCCTCGGGCAGCAGCTCGTCGACGGCCAGGGTGACCAGCCCGCGCCGGCCGGAGCTGCCGTCGTCGGTGGTGACCTCGAGCCGGTCGGCCAGCCCGGTCAGCTCCTGGACCGAGCACAGCCGGTCGGCCCCCGCCGCGCCGGCGACGACGTCGACCGGGCACCCCCGGTCCCGCAGCCGGGCGGCCAGTCCCACGAGGGCGGCGGCGCCGTAGCCGCCGCCGACCAGCAGGGCCCGGGCGCCGGGCGGAGGGTCGGGGAACCGCCGGCCGAGCGGGCCGACGACGTCGAGGGCGTCGCCCACCCGCCGTTCGGTGAGCCAGGTGGACCCCGGCCCCGCGGCGGAGACGACCACGGTGACCACGCCGGCCTCCGCGGTGCTGATGGCGATGGACCGCCGGAGCAGGAGGCCCGAGGTGGGTCCGCCGACGGCGAAGGCCACGAACTGGCCCGGCTCGGCCCGCTCGGCGATCTCCGGGGCGGCCAGCGTGAGCTCGACGTAGGCCTCGACCGGCCGCCGGCCGATCACCTCGACGGTCCGCTGGACCGGCGGAGCGTACGCCCGCGGCGCGGGCCGGGTCAGCGCACTCACGCCGTCTGCCCCGTGCCGGCGAACTCGCTGGGTCCGCCGGAGGTGCCGCCGGCCAGCGCCTCGTGCACCTCCTGCAGGCTGCGGACGCCGAGACCCCCGTCGCGCAGCGCCTCGATGCCCTGGACGGCGGCCGCCATCCCCTGGACCGTCGTGATGCACGGGATGCCGGCGGCGACGGCAGCGGTCCGGATCTCGTACCCGTCGAGGCGTGGCCCGCTGTTGCCCGGCGACCCGAACGGCGTGTTGACCACGATGTCGACGTCCCCGGCGAGGATGCGCTCGACGCAGTTGCCCGGGCCCTCGCTGTACTTGCCGACCACCTCGGCGGCGACGCCGTTGCGGCGCAGCACCTGGGCGGTGCCGGCGGTGGCCAGCACCCGGAAGCCCAGGTCGGCCAGCCGCTTGACCGGGAAGATCGCCGAGCGCTTGTCTCGGTTGGCCAGGGAGACGAACACCGTCCCCCCGGTCGGCAGCGAGCCGTAGGCCGCGGCCTGCGACTTGGCGAACGCCGGCCCGAAGCCGGCGTCGAGGCCCATGACCTCGCCGGTGGACTTCATCTCGGGGCTCAGCACGGTGTCCACGCCGTGCCCCTCGACGGTGCGGAACCGGTGGAAGGGCAGCACCGCCTCCTTCACCGCGATGGGGGCGTGCTCCGGCAGGTCGGTCCCGTCGCCCGACGCGGGCAGGACACCGGCGGCGCGCAGCTGCTCGATCGTCTCCCCCACCGCGATCCGGGCGGCCGCCTTCGCCAGCTGCACCGCCGTCGCCTTGGACACGAACGGCACCGTCCGGCTGGCCCGCGGGTTGGCCTCGATGACGTAGAGGATGTCGTCCTTCACCGCGTACTGGACGTTCATCAGCCCGCGCACGCCGATGCGGGCAGCGAGCTTCTCGGTGGCCGACCGGATCGCGAGCAGGTCGGCCGAGCCCAGCGTGATGGGCGGCAGGGCGCACGCCGAGTCGCCGGAGTGGATGCCGGCCTCCTCGATGTGCTCCATGACGCCGCCGAGGTAGAGCTCGGTGCCGTCGTAGAGCGCGTCCACGTCGACCTCGACGGCGTCCTCCAGGAAGCGGTCGACCAGCACCGGGTGGGCGGGGCTGACGTCGGTGGCCTTGGCGATGTAGGCCTCGAGCGTGGCGTCGTCGTAGACGATCTCCATGCCGCGGCCACCCAGCACGTAGGAGGGCCGCACCAGCACCGGGTACCCGATGCCTGCGGCGATCTCCCGGGCCTCGGCGAAGGTGCTCGCGGTGCCGTGCTTCGGCGCGGTGAGCCCGGTGTCGGCGAGCACGCGCGAGAAGGCGCCCCGGTGCTCGGCATCGTCGATCGACTCCGGCGAGGTGCCCAGCACGGGGACGCCGGCGTCCTTGAGCCGCTGCGCCAGGCCCAGGGGGGTCTGGCCACCCAGGGTGCAGATGACCCCGGCGACCGGGCCCGCGGCCCGCTCGGCCTCGACCACCTCGAGGACGTCCTCGAAGGTGAGCGGCTCGAAGTAGAGCCGGTCGGCGGTGTCGTAATCGGTGGAGACGGTCTCGGGGTTGCAGTTGACCATCACCGCCGCGTAGCCGGCGTCCTGCAGCGCCATGACGGCGTGCACGCAGGAGTAGTCGAACTCGATGCCCTGCCCGATCCGGTTCGGCCCCGACCCGAGGATGAGCACCGCCGGCTTCTCCCGCGGCTCGACCTCGGTCTCCTCGTCGTAGGACGAGTAGTGGTAGGGCGTGCGGGCGGCGAACTCGCCGGCGCAGGTGTCGACGGTCTTGTAGACCGGCCGGATGCCCAGCCGCCAGCGCAGCGTGCGGACGCCGTCCTCGCCGGCGAGCTCGGGGCGCAGCGCGGCGATCTGCCGGTCCGACAACCCGAACCGCTTGGCCCGGCGCAGCAGCTCCGGCGTGAGCGAGGGTGCCTCCCGCACGGCGACACCCACCTCGCGGACCAGGGCGATCTGGTCGACGAACCATGGATCGAAACCACTTGCCGCCGCTACGTCCTCGACGGTCGCCCCCGCGCCCAGCGCGGCCTCGGCCAGGTACAGCCGGCCGTCGACCGGGGTGCGCAGAGCCTCGAGCAGTTCCTCGGCCGAGCGGGCTGCGGTTCCACCCACCCCGCCGCCCGCGTTCGCCCCGCCCGTCCAGAACCCGGCCACCTTGGTCTCGGTGGACCGCATCGCCTTGCCCAGGGCCTCGGCGAAGTTGCGCCCCATGGCCATGACCTCGCCGACGCTCTTCATCGTCGTGGTCAGCCGCGGGTCCGCCCCGGGGAACTTCTCGAAGGCGAACCGGGGGATCTTGACGACGACGTAGTCCAACGCGGGCTCGAAGGACGCGGGGGTGACCCCGGTGATGTCGTTGGTGATCTCGTCGAGGGTGTAGCCGATGGCGAGCTTCGCGGCGATCTTCGCGATCGGGAACCCGGTCGCCTTCGACGCCAGGGCGCTCGACCGGGAGACGCGCGGGTTCATCTCGATGACGACCAGCCGCCCGGTCTCCGGATGGACGGCGAACTGGATGTTGCAGCCGCCGGTGTCGACCCCGACCGCCCGCAGCACCGCGATGCCGACGTCCCGCATCCGCTGGTACTCGACGTCGGTGAGCGTCATCGCCGGGGCGACGGTCACCGAGTCGCCGGTGTGCACCCCCATCGCGTCGATGTTCTCGATCGAGCAGATGACGACCACGTTGTCGCTGCGGTCGCGCATCAGCTCGAGCTCGTACTCCTTCCAGCCGAGCACCGACTCCTCGATGAGCACGGTGTGCACCGGGGAATCGGCCAGCCCGTGCCCGGCCATCCGGCGCAGCATCGGCTCGTCGGTGGCGATGCCCGAGCCGAGGCCGCCCATGGTGAACGACGGCCGGATGACGACGGGGTAACCGACCTCGGCGGCGGTCTCCAGCGCCTCCTCGACGGTCGAGCAGACCCGCGAGCGGGGGGCGTCGGCGCCGACCGAGCGGACGATGTCCTTGAACATCTGCCGGTCCTCGCCGCGGTTGATCGCGTCGACGTCGGCGCCGATCAGCTGCACGCCGTACTTCTCGAGGACGCCGTTCTCGTAGAGCCCGATCGCGATGTTGAGCGCGGTCTGCCCGCCGAGGGTGGCCAGCAGGGCGTCGGGGCGCTCCTTGGCGATGACCTTCTCGACGAACTCGGGGGTCAGCGGCTCCACGTAGGTGGCGTCGGCGATGCCGGGGTCGGTCATGATCGTCGCCGGGTTGCTGTTGACCAGGCTGACCCGCAGCCCCTCGGCCTTGAGCACCCGGCAGGCCTGCGTGCCGGAGTAGTCGAACTCGGCGGCCTGGCCGATGAGGATCGGCCCGGAGCCGATGACCAGGACGTGCTGGATGTCGGTGCGACGTGGCATCAGGCCTTCTCCCCCGTGCTGTGCTCGACCACCGGCGGCGGGGTGACCGCCGCGTCGCCGCCCCGGGCGCTCTCCATCAGGTCGACGAACCGCTGGAAGAGCGGGGCGGCGTCGTGCGGCCCGGCCGCCGACTCCGGGTGGAACTGGACGCTGAACGCCGGCACGTCCAGGCAACGCAGGCCCTCCACCACGTCGTCGTTGAGACCGACGTGGCTGACCTCCACCTGCCCGTACGGCGTGTCCGTGGGGCGGTCGAGCGGGGCGTCGACGGCGAAGCCGTGGTTGTGGCTGGTGACACGGACGGTGCCGCTGACCCGGTCGAGCACCGGCTGGTTGAGCCCGCGGTGCCCGAAGCGCAGCTTGTAGGTGCCCAGTCCGAGCGCGCGGCCGAGGATCTGGTTGCCGAAGCAGATGCCGAACAGCGGCCTGCGGGCGTCGAGCACGCCGCGGACCGCCTCGACGGCGTAGTCGGCGGCGGCCGGGTCGCCGGGGCCGTTGGACAGGAAGACGCCGTCCGGCCCGTGCGCGAGCAGCTCGTCGGCCGTCGCGCTGGAGGGCAGCACGTGGGTCTCCACGCCCAGGGCGGCCAGGTGCCGGGGGGTCGCCGTCTTGATGCCCAGGTCGAGCGCGGCGATGGTGTACCGCTTCTCCCCCACCGCCGGGACGACGTAGGGCTCACCCGTGCTCACCTGGGGCGCGAGGTCGGCGCCCACCATGCTGTCGGCCGCGGTGACCCGGGCGAGGAGCTCGTCGGGGTCGGTGATCTCGCTGCTGATGCCGACCCGCATGGCGCCGCGGTCGCGGAGGTGGCGGGTGAGCGCCCGGGTGTCGACGCCGCTGATGCCGACGATGCCCTGCGCGACCAGCTCGTCGTCCAGGCTGCCGGTGGCGCGCCAGTTCGCGGGGCGGCGGGCCGGGTCGCGGACCACGAAACCCGCGACCCACATCCTGCGGCTCTCGTCGTCCTCGCCGTTCACCCCGGTGTTGCCGATGTGCGGGGCGGTCATGACGACGACCTGGCGGTGGTAGCTGGGGTCGGTCAGCGTCTCCTGGTAGCCGGTCATGCCGGTGGCGAACACCGCCTCGCCGACCGTCGTCCCGACCGCTCCGTAGGCCTCACCCCGGAACGTCCTGCCGTCCTCCAGGACGAGCAGTGCCTCTCTCACCGTGTCGCCTTTCCGTCCAGAACGGTCGGCGTCCCGCGCAGGAACGTCGCGACCACCCGGCCGGGGAGCTCCCGGCCGGCATAGGGGCTGTTGCGGCTGCGGCTGGCCGATGCGGCCGGGTCGACGCTGGCCCGGGTCGCGGGATCGAGCAGCAGCAGGTTCGCCGGCTCGCCCTCGGCGAGCGGCCGGCCGTGTTTCTGCAGCCGGCCGATGGCGGCCGGGCGGACCGACATGCGGTCGGCGACACCGGCCCAGTCCAGCAGGCCGGTCTCCACCATGGTCTCGACGACGACGGAGAGCGCCTGCTCCAGCCCCAGCATGCCGGGCCGGGCCTGCGCCCATTCGCTCTCCTTGTCCTCCACCGCGTGCGGCGCGTGGTCGGTGGCGACCGCGTCGATCGTGCCGTCGGCCAGACCGGCGCGCAGGGCCTCCACGTCGGCATCCGTCCGCAGCGGCGGGTTGACCTTGAACACCGGGTCGTAGGACTCGGCGCAGGCGTCGGTGAGCAGCAGGTGGTGGGGGGTGACCTCGGCGGTCACCTGGACACCGCGGGACTTCGCCCACCGGAGGATCTCCACCGAGCCCGCCGTCGAGACGTGGCAGACGTGCAGGCGGGCGCCCACGTGCCCGGCGAGCAGCACGTCGCGGGCGATGATGGCCTCCTCCGCGGCGGCGGGCCAGCCGGTCAGCCCGAGGCGCGCGGAACGGTCACCCTCGTGCATCTGCGCGCCGACGGTGAGCCGGGGCTCCTCGGCGTGCTGGGCGACGACGCCGTCGAAGGCCTTCACATACTCGAGCGCGCGGCGCATGAGCGCGGGATCGGCGACGCAGTGCCCGTCGTCGGAGAAGACCCGCACGCGGGCCGCCGAGTCGGCCATGGCGCCGAGCTCGGCCAGCCGCTCGCCCTTCAGCCCCACGGTGACCGCCCCCACCGGGACGACGTCGACCAGCCCGGCCTCCTGACCGAGCCGCCACACCTGCTCCACCACGCCGGCGGTGTCGGCGACCGGGTCGGTGTTGGCCATGGCGTGCACCGCGGTGAAGCCGCCGCGGGCGGCGGCCCGGCTGCCGGTCTCGACCGTCTCGGCGTCCTCCCGGCCGGGCTCGCGGAGGTGGGTGTGCAGGTCGACCAGGCCCGGCAGGGCGACCAGCCCCCCGGCCTCCACCACCTCGGCGCCCGTGGCCGGGAGCTGGCGGCCGATGGCGGCGATCCGGCCGTCCTCGAGCAGGATGTCCGCGGCCTCGCCGCCGTAGGGGCGCGCACCCCTGATCAGGTAGGTCGTCACGCCGGCTCCCCGTCCACTCCCGCTCCGCTCGCCGTTCGCGCCGCTCCTCGCTCGTTCCCCGCTGCGGTGCTCACTCACTGCGCCCCCCCAGGAGCAGGTAGAGGACGGCCATGCGCACCGAGACGCCGTTGCCGACCTGTTCGACGATCGTGGAACGGACCGAGTCGGCCACCTCGGCGGCGATCTCCATCCCGCGGTTCATGGGTCCCGGGTGCATGACGATCGCGTCGTCGGCGAGGACGGCCATCCGGTCGGCATCCAGCCCGTAGCGGCGGCTGTACTCGCGGGCGCTCGGGAAGTAGGAGGCGTTCATCCGTTCGGCCTGGACCCGCAGCATCATGACGACGTCGGCCTTGGGCAGCACGGCGTCCAGGTCGTAGCCGACCTCGACCGGCCAGCCGGCGACGCCCACGGGGAGCAGGGTCGGCGGGGCGACGACGGTGACCTCCGCGCCGAGCGTGTGCAGCAGCCAGACGTTGGACCGGGCCACCCGGCTGTGCAGGACGTCGCCGACGATCGCCACCCGCACGCCCCCGAGCCGCCCCAGCCGCTGCCGGATCGTGTACGCGTCCAGGAGCGCCTGCGTCGGGTGCTCGTGCGTGCCGTCGCCGGCGTTGACCACGCTGCCCCGCACCCAGTTCGCCAGCCGGTGCGGCGCCCCGGAGGCGGAGTGCCGGACGACGATGGCGTCGCTGCCCATGGCCTCAAGCGTCAGGGCGGTGTCCTTGAGGCTCTCGCCCTTGGAGACGCTGCTGCCCTTGGCCGAGAAGTTGATGACGTCGGCCGACAGCCGCTTGGCCGCCAGCTCGAAGGAGATCCGGGTGCGGGTGGAGTCCTCGTAGAACAGGTTGACCACCGTGCGGCCGCGCAGGGTCGGCAGCTTCTTGACCTCGCGGCCGGCCAGCGCCTGGTCGATCTGCGCCGCGGTGTCCAGCACCAGCGTCGCGTCGGCACGGTCGAGGTCACCGGCCTCCAGCAGGTGGCGCTTCACTGGTTCGCTCCCTCGGTGATCAGGACCTCGTCGACGCCGTCGGTCTCGGTCAGGTGGACCCGCACCTGCTGGCTGCGCGACGTGGGCACGTTCTTCCCGACGAAGTCCGCGCGGATCGGCAGCTCGCGGTGCCCGCGGTCGACCAGGACGGCCAGCTGCACGCTGCGCGGGCGGCCCAGGTCGCGCAGGGCGTCCAGCGCCGCCCGCACCGACCGGCCGGAGAAGAGCACGTCGTCGACGAGGACGACGAGCCGGCCGTCGATGCCGGCGTCGGGCAGGACCGTGGGCTCCAGCGCGCGGACGCCCCGCAGCCGCAGGTCGTCCCGGTAGAGCGTGATGTCGGCGGTCCCGACGTCGACCGGCGTGCCGGTGAAGGCCTCGATGCGGGCGGCCAGCCGGCGGGCCAGCGGGGCCCCGCGGGTCGGGATGCCCACCAGGACGAGGTCGGAGAGCCCGCCGTCCGCCGATCCCGGATCGGTGGACGCCGCTCGCTCGATGAGCTGGTGAGCCATCCGGTCGACCACGCGGGCGACGTCGGCGGCGGAGAGAACGGTGCCGGGCGTGCTGCCGGGAGACGGACTCCGGGCAGGCTCGGGAGAGCGGGCCATCAGGCTTCCTTCCCCGCCTCACTGGACGGGTCGTTAAAGGAGTGGTCGGACCGGCACCGACGGTACTGCACGGGGCGGAGCCGCCCGCCGCCGCCTGTTCCGCCCCAGGTCAGGGCCGTAATGCCTCACCCTGCGTACCGGCCACGTCACTGAGTCCCCAGGAGTGTCCTCCTGTTGCAGGCTCCGCCTGACCAGTACGCTGCGTGACGAACAGGACCTGCCCAAGACGACGGACAGTGAGCAGACAGCGATGAGCACCGACTACTCACGGGCACTCGGCGCCCGGCTCCGCGCCATCCGCAACCAGCAGGGGCTGTCCCTGCAGGGAGTGGAAGACAAGTCCCACGGCCGCTGGAAGGCAGTCGTCGTCGGCTCGTACGAGCGCGGCGACCGCGCGGTCACCGTGCAACGGCTGTCCGAGCTCGCCGTCTTCTACGGCGTCCCGGTCTCCGAGCTGCTGCCCGATCCGCGGCCCAGTTCCGCCGTCACGTCCAGCACCAAGATCGTGCTGAACCTCGAGTCGCTGGGTTCGCTGCCCGCCGACGAGGCCGGCCCGCTGGCCCGCTACGCCTCCACCATCCAGGCGCAGCGCCACGACTACAACGGCAAGGTGCTCTCGATCCGCGCCGAGGACCTCAAGTCGCTGGCGATCATCTACGACATGAGCCCGGACGAGCTGACCTCTCGGCTCATCGAGTGGGGTGTCCTCTCCCCCGGCATGGAGAGCGTGGTCGGCTTCGGCGGCCCCGAGGACGACGACGAGGAGCTCGACGCGAGCTGGGAGCGTCGCCGCTCCCCGCGCTGAGCCCCCCGCTGAGCCCCCGCGGTGAGCGGCTCCCGACCCGGCGGGCCGCCGGCCGGGTCAGCGGTCCGGCAGCCCGCCGGGTCCGGACCGCAGCCGTGGACGGGCGCCGGAAGACGGATGCCGTCTCGGCCGGCCCGACCGCGTCATGGTCAGTGTCGTGTGCAGATCGGCGCGCCCGCTGATCCCGAACTTCGTGTAGACGTGCGCCAGGTGCGCCTCCACCGTACGCACCGACACCACCAACTGGTCGGCGATGTCCTGGTTGCTCAGGCCCTGGACGGCGAGCCGGGCCACCTCCTCCTCCCGGCCGGTCAGCATGGGCGGCGACAGCAGGTCGAGCGCCGGCGTGTCGGCCAGACCGCAGTCCCGCGCCAGGCTCGCCGCCCTCGCCCGGGAGAGAACCGCCGCGCGGCGGCTGCCGTTCCGTTCGTGCACCGCGGCCGCCTCCGCGGCGGCGTCGGCCGCGTACAGCATGGCCCCGGCGTCCTCGAAACGGTGGCTCACGGCATCGAGCCGCTCCCCGTCCCCGGTGACGAGGGCCTCCGCGTGTGCGGCGAGATCGGACACGAGCGGGGAGTCGAGGCGCTCGGCGAGGCACCGCAACCGGTCCACGACGACGGCCGCACGGCCGTACCGCAGCGCGCTGTGCAGGATCAACGCCTCGACCGCGGACTGCCCCTGCCGGGCGGCGAGCGCGGCGGCGTCGAGCACGAGCGTGCCGGCATCCGCGTGCCGGCCGTCCGCTCCGGCCAGCCATGCCTGGGCCATGCGGGCCTGAGGGTCGAAGGCACGGACGGCTCCCGGGGGGCGACCGTCGTACGCGCTCAGCACCTCGTGCGCACCGGTGACGTCACCGACCAGCGCCCGGGCCATCACGAGCAGTGCGCAGCCGACCCCGACCAGGCCTGCGGGATCGTTCCGCCGAAGACCCGCCACGGCCTCGACCAGCCACCGGATGGCCACCCTCGGCCGGCCGCCCGCGAGTGCGGCCCATCCCAGGTGCAGGCAGGCGACGGCATCCCCGGCCCACTCCGGCCCCATCAGGTTGCCACGATGCAACTCCGCCGCGCGGTGTTCGAGCTCGTGGATGCGCCCGGAGAGGTGGAGCGCCAGGACCTCTGCCTGCGAGAGCGCGATGCGGACGGAGGCAGGCTCCGCGCCCCGGTCGGCGGACCGGAGCGCTTCCCTGCCCACCTGCACGGTGGCCAGGGCCTGGGCGGTGTGCCCCGTCACCGCCAGGCCCGACGCCGCGGCGGCGGCGGCCAGGGGGGCCGCGGCGCCGCCGTGCCCGGCCGAGGACAGCACGGCCGTGGCCTTCTCCACCGCCCGTTCCGGGTCCCCGCCGAGGAACGCCAGCATCGCCTCGGTCGCGGACAGCACCGCACGCCCCTCCTCCGATCGGATGGAGGCGGCCGTCTCGCGGAGTTCGGCGGCGGCGTCCTCACCCCGTCCCAGACCGCAGAACAGCGTCAGGGCCAGCCCCCCGGCCAGCCGGGCGCGGTCGTCGTCCGTGGCGACCGCCCGCGACGCCTCGACCGCGAGCTCGACGCTCCGCTCGGGCCGGCCCAGCCATCGGGAAGCCTCGACGAGCTCGAGGTGCGCCGGTGCGCCCGCACCCGCCTCGACGCCCGCGCGCGCCAGCCGTTCCGCCATGGGGTGGTCCAGCATGGCGTTCGCCCGCCGGGCAGCCTCGGTCAGCACGTCGGCGTCGGGCGCCGCCATCCCGCTGTCGAGCATGGTGGCGCACCGGCGCGTCAACTGGTCGTCGAGCCGGTGACCGGCCGGTCCGTCGGTCAGCCCGCGCTGGACGAGACACAGGGCGGCCGCAGGAGCCTGACCGCGGACCACTTCCACGTACAGCGGATGGCCGGCCCGGACCTCGCCGGATGACCCCGCAGCGTGTGCGACCACCCCACGACGCTCCAGGGAGGCGACGGCGTCCGGGCTGCTGATCGCCGCGAGCCGATGGACGCTGACCGGTCCAGCGGTGGCCAGCACCTCCAGCGCTCTCCACTCGGTGGCGTCCACGTCGCCGAGCTGCGCGAGGACGATCTCCGTCAGGCGCCCCGACGGGACGATGGGCCCCTCCCAGCGCCACAACCCGCACGAGTTCGCCAGCCGTCCGCTGCGCAGGCCCTCCTCGAGGAGCTCCCGCAGGAACAGCGGGTTGCCCTGGCTCAGCCGCCATAGCCGCTCGCCGGTCCGCGTCTCGACGTCTCCGCCGAGCGCCTGGCCGATCAGCCGCTCCGTGTCGGAACGGCTCAGCGGCTGCAGCTCGATCCGGGTGGCCAGCCCGTCCTTCCACAGGGCGGCGGCGGGGTCGGGCGTGGCGTTGCCGGTGCGCACCGACAGCACCAGGGTGACCGCGCGACCAGCAGCCAACTGGTGCAGCAGGGAGACCGAGAGCGGGTCCAGGAGGTGCACGTCGTCGACACCGAGGACCGGCACGGGCCCCGACCCCTCACCGGCGATGGCGGAGGCCGCCCGTTGGAGCAGCACGAACGCGTCCGAGGAGACGTCGATGGTCGGCAGCAGGTGCGCCAGCGCACCCAGGGGGACGAGGGCCGCCGCTCTGGTCGCCGCGGCCCACCGCGTCGGCCGCCCCGTCCGCTCGGCCAGGGACACGGCCTCGCGGACCAGCCGTGTTCGGCCCACCCCGGCCGGACCCGCGATCACGAGGCTGCGGGCGGGCTCGTCCTGCAGCGCGCTGATGATCGCCTCGCAGGCGGCGTCCCGGCCGACCAGCGCCCAGGGATCGGCGTTCATCAGGACGTCAGGACATCCGCCGGCCCCGGCCCCGGCCGTGGACGCCGACGACGTCGCTGACCGGTCCCTCGCTGAACAGGCGTCTTCCCGCGCTCGGTGTTCACACGCACTCCCCCCAGGACCCACATCCGCAGGCCGTGCGCGCGGAACCCTAACGACCGGCCGGGGTCACGGGGAGGTGACGCTGTCGTACCGAACCGATGACGTACTGGAATTCAACCGCGCACTCGTCGGTTCGTCACCGTCGGTCCGTCCTCGTTCACGGTCCGGTGACCGGTGCCGGTGCCGGCGGCGACCAGGTGATGGACACCCCGGACTCCCCCGGCGTGACCGCCGACGGAGCGAAGGGAGCCGGCTGTGCCTCCAGCCACCGGGTCAGGGTGGCGACGACCTCGGGCCGGACCGCCGACCGACCGTCCAACCGGGTCACCAGGATCTCGTGCCGGCGGACCGCACGCGGATCCTCCCCGGTCCCGACCGGCACGGCACCGACCTCCGGGGTGTGGTCCACCGTCAGCCCGGCGAGCACGACGAGGACGCGGGCGTCCACGCTGCCGTCCCGCAGCAGGTCCAGGACGTCGGGGGGTGCGAGCAACCCGGGGCTGGCGGCGACGAGGGCCCCGAGCCGCTGCTCCGCCACCGGCGCCGTCCATCCCGTCACCCGCGCCTCGTCGGCCGGGCGGCTGCCGGGCCCGGGCCGGGCACTCGCGGCCGGAGGGAGCGGCCGGACCGTGAGGGAGGTGGGTCCTGCCCCGAAGCCGGCCGGCGCGTCTCCCCGCGGGGACGCGTCCCCCACCTCCACCGTCCAGTGCGCAGCGGCCGACGATCCCGGGGCGGTGGCGATGACGAGCCGCTCCGCGGGGACACCGTCGCGGACGAGATCTCCCCACAACCCCGGAGGTACGGCAACGATGCCGCCGGCGGACGCCGGCCCCCGGATCCAGGCGGCCAGCTCCGCGTGCGGAGACCCGCCGGCGCTCACCGGCAGGAACAGGGCCCCCACCACGGTGACCACCAGCGCGGGCACCGCCACGGCGACCCTGACCAGGGGGTGTGGCCGTTCCCTCACCGGCCCGCGCGTGATCGCGTCGGTCAGGACGGCCGCCAGGCCCATGGCGAGCAGGAAGGCCAGCAGGAGCGCCGTCCCGGCTCCTCTCCACGGCAGCGCGGCGAGGACACCCAGGGCCGCTGCGGCGAGGGCCGGCGGACGGAGCCTGCGCACGACGAGGCCGGCGCCGACGGCCACGACGACGACCAGCAGGAGCACGGTGTGCTCCACCCGGTCGAGCGACGCGTCGCCACGACCACCTGCCAGGACGGCTGCGAACGCGCCCAGGGCCAGGAGCGGCGCCATGGCCAGCCACATCGCGGGGTCCGCTCGCCCGTGCCGCGCCACGACGCGGGGTGATCGGCCGGGCCACCACGCCGGCCGGCCCGCAGCCAGCCGGTCGTCGACGAGCATGGCGGTCATGCCGGCGGCCAGCGGCACCGCGAGCATCGGCTCGGTGCCGAGCCCGACCGCGATCGCCAGCCCCCCGAGAACCCTCGTGCCCCCGTGGCGGGCGTGGGTCAGCACCACGATCCCGACCACGGTCCACGAGGCCCCCAGGAGCGCCGGCCCGGCGGTGGCCAACGCAGTCACCGCCGGCCCCGTCACCAGCGTGGCCGCGAGCGGCACCACCCCGGCCGACGGCGCCAGACGACGGACGAGCACGAGGGTCAGCAGGCACACCACGAGCACCGCGGTGGCGACCACCGCCAGCTCCCGTCCACCGGTCACCACCGAGGCGTGCCGATCGAAGGCCCTGGTCACAGCGCCGTATCCCACGAGCTGCTCCCGCGCCAGCCACTCCCCCGGACCCACCACCGGGCCGCCGTCGACGCCTCGCAACTCGGCCAGGGCGCTCCCGGTCAGCCGTGCTTCTCGCGGAGTGACCGGGTGCGAGGACGCCACCGCGGCCACCCGCACGACGAGCAGCGCGCCGACAGCCCCGAGCGCGCCGAGTGACACGGCCCGGCGCACCGCGGGCCGGCCGGTGACACCGACCCGTCCGGGCCCGCGGCGGGCAGTCAGGCGCCGCCATCCCATGCCCACCAGTGACCGGACGATCAGGCCGGCGCCGATCCAGGGCAGAGCGAGGAAGAAGAGCTGGACGACGCCCACCGTGGTGGCCACGACGTCGCCGGCCCTCGCGGCGCCGTCGAGGCGCTGCAGGTACTCGAGCGTCGCGTCCCAGGCCGCGGGGAGGAGGCGGGGGGCCGCGAGGAGGAAGGCGACCAGGTAGAAGGTCAGCATCGGGACGACGACGACGACCCAGAGCCAGACCGACCGCCGGGCCCGTGGCCTCAGCTGACGGATGATCGGGTGCGTCGGGCGCCATGGCAGCAGGCTCGACAGCACCGGCTTGACGAATCCGAACAGGTCGGGGACGCCGACGAGATCCGCGAGGACGTAATAGCCGTCCATCCGCAGGACCGGCAGGAACTGCCAGGCCGTTCCGACGTGCATCCCGATCAGCGCGACCAGGAGCCACGGCTCCCCCGTGCGCGCGTACACGAGCCCCACTCCGAGCATGAAGACGGCGTTGAAGTAGACGCCCCCCAGGTCGGTGCGCACCCGCCCGACCCGGTCCAGCCGGTAGCTGTCGGTGACCGTGCTGTAGAAGGCCGGCCAGACCAGGTAGAGCCCGACGCCGATGTCGCCGGGACGGGCCCCGCCGTAACGACAGGCGGTGACGTGGCCGCACTCGTGGAAGGCCGAGGAGACGACCCCCAGAGCCAGGATCGCCAGGATCAGCGCGGGGTGCAGCGCGACGTCCCGGACGCCGGCGACCATCCGGCCGAGGAGGTCCCCCCGCGTCGCGATCCACAGGTCGGAGGCCAGGAAGGCGCCGAGGAGCACGACCACGACCGGTCGGAGGAACAGGGGCCGGAAGAAGCCGGCGATCCGCCAGGCCACGCCGGCGGGGATCACCCCGACCCGGTGACGCAGGGCCAGCAAGGGGTCGGACCGGACCGGCGCGGGGGTGGCGGTGGCCCCGTCCGCCGGAGAGCCGGACTCCCCCGTCTCCGGGGCGATCAGGCCCACGGGCCGCAGCCGCTCCTCGGCGAGGAAGGCGACCTGCTCCCCAGTGAGGGCCTGGCCGAGCTCCGCGCTGACGTCCGCGGCCACCTGTGCGTCGTCCCGCCCGTCGAGCGAGCACGCCACGCGGTAGAGGAGACCGGGCAACTGCATGACCTGCCCGTCGGCCCGCCGGACGAGGTACCGGGGGTCCTGGTAGGCGGAGTCCTTGTACTCCCCGAGCAGCTCGGTGCCGTCGGCCAGCCGGTGCACGCGGGCACCGCCGGCGACCGCGGGCACCCGGAGGTCGCTCTCCACCACGCCGGTCACCACGTCACCTCCCCGCCGACCCGACGCCCGGACAGGAGGAGGGGCGGCCGGTCCGGCCGCCCCTCCTCGTCACGTTGCACGGGGTGCGTCAGCAACCGCTCCCCGCCGGCCTCAGCCGCCGTAGTAGAAGTTGCTGCCGGCGG
>NZ_JBHUHP010000010.1:276999-344992 GCF_042682525.1 Blastococcus deserti | reverse complement strand
CGCCTCGGCGACCGCGATGTTGTACTGGTCGCCGCCGAAGTTGATGTTGCCCGCGTTCACCGCGACGGCGATGGCGAGATTTCCGCTCTGGCTGCTGTAGCCGCCCCACGTGTCCATCGTGGTACGGGCCGGCAGCAGCTCGACCTTCTGGTCCTCGAACATGGTGTTCTCCTCAGGATCGGTACGGAGGGACTCCGCCAGGAAGAAGGACGACGGCGTGCTGCGTCGGATTCGCCCCGCTTGCCGGTGGACTGCCGAGTCCGGCCGCGGTCCGAAGTCGACTGCGGAAGTCTCTGCCGCTCGTGGAGGACCGGACAACGGTGGGCGGCACCTAATCGGAGGGGTACGGATCCCTACCTCCGTCCTGGACCACTACGCCGGGCCGGGGTCGTCGTACGTAGAGACCGGGCTGGCTACTGACCTCGTGACGCACGACGGAGGGCCGGGCCGTCGTGCCGGGATCGGAGCCGACGCCGGGGACGTGAGGGCCCGTAGGTCCGGAACGGAGAGGAGGGGCGGCCGCGTCCGGCCACCCCTCCCCGGGTCCGGCCACCGGTGAGCAGTGGCAGGAGTGCGTCCGTCAGCCGAAGTTGCTGCCGGCCGCCGCCGCGGCGTAGGCGCTGTTGTACTGGTCGCCGAGCACGTTGATGTTGCCGGCGTTCACGGCCGCCGCCACCGCGGTGTTGTAGCTCTGGTAGCTGCCCCACGTGTCCATCGTGGTGCGTGCCGGCAGCAGCTCGACCTGCTGATCCTCGAACATGGGCTCTCCTCAGGATCGGTACTGGGATGGAGTCCACCAGGAAGGACGACCACAGCGGGTGCCGGTAGGCCTGCCCTCGCCCCGTGGCGCGCCGACCCCGGCCGCGGTCCGGAACCGACCTGGAAAGTCTCTGCCGGTCCCGGACGCGCGGGCAACGGTGGGGAACACCTATTCCGGCCGGTCGCATGCGGAGCCGTCACCGTGACCACTACTGCGGGTGCACCGGGCGAGTACGCAACAGCGCAGCTGGTACCGATGCCGGCACCGGGCACTCGCGCGCCGATCGGCACCCTTCGCGGCCCCCGACCAGTTGCCCGCACGGCGTGCGACAGGAGCCGCGGCGCGTCCGTGAGCGGTGCGCGCCTCCTGCTACCGGCCGGCAGCCGATCCGTGGACCGGCCCGGGCGGCCGACCTCCAGACACACCGTCGGGTCCCGAGGGTGTGCCCGCGGCAGCTCACGCAGGGGGCGACTTGGGCACCCACCCGACGAGGAGGCCGTCCGGGCCCGGGGTCACTGCGGACGGGGTGAACGGCGGCGCCCAGGCGGCGAGCCACTGGGTCAGGAAGGTGGCGGCCTCCGGATCACTGATGGGGCGGTAGGCCAGCGAGGTGATGAGGACCTGGTGCCGGGGCCGGCTGCCGTCGTCCCCGGCCGCCACTGGCACGTCGGACACCGTGACGGCGTACTCCTGGGTCAGGGCGTCGAGCACGACCAGTACCCGCATGTCCACGCTGCCGTCGCGAAGAGCGGCCAGGGCCGCGGGGGAGGCGGTGAACCCGGGTCGCTCCGTGAGCAGGCTCCCGAAGGAACGCCGGGCGGTCTGCTGCTCCACCTGTTGGAGCTGGGTCGCCTGACGGGCGGCTTCCTCCGCCCGGGCCGCCTCCTGGGCACGCGCCTGCGCCTGCGCCTGCTCCTGCGCCTCGGCCCGGGCCTGCTCGGACATGGCCACCGTCAGGACCGTGGCACCCCGGACGAACGTGGCAGCAGGCTCCGTGCCCGGCGTGGGCGCGCCGACCGTGACCGTCCAGTCCGCGTCGGCCGCGACACCCGTGCCCGCCCGGACGAGCCGGGACGGCGGCACGCCGTCGCGGACGAGATCACCCCAGAGGCCGGGCGGGACGAGCAGCGTGCCCGACGGCCCGTCCGGCGCCGTGATCCAGGAGGCAAGCGCCGCGTGTGGCGGAACGGGGGCCGAAGCAGGCAGGAACAGCGCCCCCACGAGGACGAGGACGAGCACCGGAACGGCCACGGCGGCCCGGTGGAGCGGGTTCGGCCGAGGTGCCACCTGCCGACGGATGAAGGTGGCGGCCACGAGCACCGCCAGCACCGTTCCGGTCACCAGGGCCAGCGCGAGGGCGTCACCGGTCCCCGGCCAGGACAGCGCCGCGGGCACGGTCGCGGCCCCGGCCGCCACGGCCCAGGGCCGCAGCGGGCGGAGCAGGAGACCGGCAGCGACGAGGACGCCGACCGTGAGCAGGAGCACCGTGCGCTCGGAGGCGTCGAGGGGCGTGCCGTGGACGGCCGTAGCGGTGGGACCGGACGCCAGGGCGGCCACGACCGCGCCCAGGGGCAGGATCAGCGCGACCGCGAGCCATCTGCGGACGTCCTTCGGTCCGGCGTGCCGGGCCCGCCGGGAGCTCGGCCACGCAGCCAGCGCGGCGACCAACGGGACGGCGACCAGAGGCTCCGTGGCGACCCCGACCGTGACCGCGAGGGCTGCGACGACCGCCGTCCCGCGGCGCTGCGAGCAGGCCAGCAGCACCACGCCGGCTGCCGCCCAGGCGGCGCCGACCGTCCCGGACCCGACCGTGGCGAAGGTCGTGACAGCCGGTCCCATGGCGAGCGTCGCCAGGAGCGGCAGCCCCACCGCCAGAGGGGGCAGCCGGCGCATTCCGACGAGGACGATGGGGAGGACGACCAGCACCGCGCACGCCAGCACGGCCATCTCCCGGGCGCCTGCCACCACCGTGGAGTGGCGCTCGAAGGCCCCCGTCGCGCGGGCGAACAGCACCAGCTGCTCACGGACGAGCCACTCCGCCGCTCCGACAGCCGGTCCCCGGGCATCCTCGTGCACCGCGGAGAGGGCGCTCTCGGCGAGCCTGGTCTCCTCCGCCGTCGCCGGGTGCGACCGCGCCACCTGCGCCACCCGCAGCACCAGCAGGGCGCCGATGCCGACGAGGCCGGCCAGGGCCGCCAGCCGGCGGGCCGCGGCCCAGGTGCCCGTGCCGACCCGGGCGAGCCCGGATCGGGCGGCCAGCGGGCGGGCCGCCACGGTCACCAGCATCCAGAGGGCCATGGCGCCGCCTGCCCAGGGCAGCAGCAGGAACATGAGCTCGGTGACGCCCACGGTCGTTGTGACGATCGCCCCGTCGCGCGCCGCGCGGTCGAGAACCTGCAGGTAGTCCAGCAGGGCGTGCCAGGCGGCGGGCAGGAGCCGGGGAAGCGCCACGAGCAGCACGGCCAGCCAGAAGAGGAGCGTGGGCACGACTGCCGCCACCCAGAGGACGATGATCCGTCGCGACCGGGGCTTCAGTTCGCGCACCGCGGCGGGCGGCGTCCGACCGGGCAGCAGGCTGAGCAGGGTGGGCCTGACGTAGCTGAACAGATCGGGGACGCCGACCAGGTCCGCGAGGATGTAGTACCCGTCCAGCCGCAGGGAGGGCAGGAGCTGCCAGGCGGCCTCGACGTGCATCCCGAGCAGCGCGATGAGCAGCCAGGCCTCGCCGGTGTGCAGGTAGACCAGGCCGAGGCCCGCCATGAAGACGGCGTCGATGTACAGGCCGCCCAGGTCGGTGCGGAGCCGCCCCACCCGGTCGAGCCGGTAGCTGTCGGTGACCGTGCTGTAGAACGCCGGCCACACGAGGTACAGCCCGACGCCGATGTCGCCGGGACGCCCGCCACCGTAGCGACAGGCGCCCACGTGCCCGAACTCGTGCAGGACCCCCGAGAGCACGGTCAGCCCCAGGACCGCGAGGACCAGTCCCGGGCGCCGGCCCATGTCCCCCACCCCGGAGACCAGCAGATCCAGCAGGTTGCCCTGCAGGGCGATCCAGGCGTCCACCAGCACGAAGGTGGCCAGCAGGACGCTCCAGACCGGACGCCGGAAGAGCGGCTGGAAGACCCCCGCGATGCGCCACACGACGCCGGCCGGGATGACACCCACGCGATAGCGCAGCGCGAGCAGCAGGTCGTTGCGGACCGGCATCGGTGGTGCCACCGTGCCGTCTCCCGGCCGATCGGTGTCGCTGCCCTCCGGAACCACCAGACCCACCGGAGCGAGCCGCTCCTCGACCAGGAAGGACACCTGCTCGGCGGTCAGGACCGTGCCCAGCTCGGCACTCAAATCGGCGGCGATCTCGCCGTCGCCACGACCGTCGAGGGAGCACGCCACCCGGTACAGGAGGCGCGGCAGCTGCATGGCCTGGCCGTCGGCCCGCTGCACCAGGAACTTCGGCTCCTCGTAGGCCGAGTCCCGGTACTCACCGAGCAGCTCGGTGCCGGGCATCAGCCGGTGTACCCGGCCGGCCGTGGTCACGGCGTCGCGCTCCACCACGCTGGTCATCTCTGTCACCTCACCGCTCGAACGCGTGCAGCAGAGGAGAGGGGCGGCCGCATCCGACCGCCCCTCCCTGTCACCGCGGCGCGCGCCGCCTCGGCAACGGCTCCGCAGCCGGCATCAGCCGACGAAGACGTTGCTGCCGGCCAGAGCGTTGGCGCTCGCGAGGTTGAGCTGGCTGCCGCCGACGTTGACGTTGCCGGCGTTCACCGCGGCGGCTACGGCGAGGTTGCCGCTCTGGAAGTTGCCGCCGCGACCCCACTTCTTCATGGTGGTCCGTGCCGGCAGGAGTTCGACCTTCTGGTCCTCGAACATCGTTGTTCCCTTCAGGGTCGGGTTGGTCATGCGATCAGTGCCTGGCCGGCCCCGGGGCGGACCCCGGGGCCGGCCGGGCGTCCGTCAGTGGCCGAAAACGAAGACGTTGCTGCCGGCCAGAGCGTTGGCGCTCGCGATGTTGGCCTGGTCGCCGCCGAAGTTGATGTTGCCCGCGTTCACGGCGACGGCGATGGCCAGGTTGCCGCTCTGGAAATTGCCGCCACGGCCCGCCTTCTTCATGGTGGTCCGTGCGGGCAGAAGCTCGACCTGCTGGTCCTCGAACATCGGTGTTCTCCTCAGGATCGGTACTGGGATGGACTCGGCGAAAAGGGTTCACGGTGATGCCCGTGGACCTCCCCCGCTGTGGAGCGCCGCCCCGGCCGCAGTCGGGGTCGACGCGCGGAATCCTGACCGGCTCCGCGACCCCGCAACATCCGCGTCGATGATTGCCGATTACCGAATTGGCGCCCCAGCTCCCCCTAGTCGACAAGGCCGACCACGGCGTTTCGCGGCCGACTACGTAGATCCTGCGGGCCGGGCTACGCATCTCTGCACGCGGGGATCCGCCGCCCACCCTGCAAACGGACACCGTGCTACAGATGCCAGTTCGAGCGCACACCACGAGGGCCCCTGCCGTGATCGGCAGGGGCCCTCGTGGTGTGCGGGATCTCCGCCCGGTCAGGCGGTGGGGACCTCGGCGTCCAGGATCGCGCCGAGCACGCCGTTGACGTAGGCCGGCGACTCGTCCGTCGACAGGGTCTTCGCCAGCTCGACGGCCTCGTCGATCACGACGGCGTCGGGCACGTCGTCGGCCCAGAGCAGCTCGAAGACCGCCATGCGGAGGATCGCCCGGTCGACGTCGGGCAACCGCTCGAGGGACCAGCCGGTCGCGTGCCGGCCGATCAGCTCGTCGATGCGCGCGGCGTGCTCGGCGACGCCCTCCACCAGCCGCACCGTGTGCTCGGGCACCGGCGGGTTGCCCGTCTCGATCCGGTCGCGGAGCAGGGCCAGCCGGTCACCACCGCGGACGTCGGCCTCGTAGAGGACGTCGACGGCCCGCTTGCGCGCCTTGGACCGTGCAGCCATGGGGGTCGGGTGGGCTCTCTGCAAACGATTCAGTTGACGCGGCCGAGGTAGCGGCCGTCGCGGGTGTCGACCTTGAGCTTCTCGCCGGTGCTGATGAACAGCGGCACCTGGATCTGCGCGCCGGTCTCGAGCGTCGCCGGCTTGGTGCCACCGGTCGAGCGGTCACCCTGCAGCCCCGGGTCGGTGTGCTCGACGACCAGCTCCATGGTCACCGGCAGCTCCACGTAGAGCGGGGTGCCCTCGTGGACGGCGACGACGACCTCGGTGTTCTCGAGCAGGTAGTTGGCGCCGTCGCCGACGGTCTCGGCCGGGACGTGGATCTGGTCGTAGGTCTCGCCGTCCATGAAGACGAAGTCGGCGCCGTCCTTGTAGAGGTAGGTCATCGACCGCTTGTCCACGGTCGCGGTGTCGACCTTGGTGCCGGCGTTGAACGTCTTGTCGACCACCTTGCCCGACAGCACGTTCTTGAGGGTGGTGCGGACGAAGGCGCCGCCCTTGCCCGGCTTGACGTGCTGGAACTCGGTGACGGCCCAGAGCTGGCCGTCGAGGTTGAGGACCATGCCGTTCTTGAGGTCGTTGGTGGTAGCCATCTAGAGGACCAGCAGTTCCTTGCTCGTGAGGGTCAACAACTCGGGCGCGTCGTCGGTGATGACGAGGGTGTCCTCGATCCGGACTCCGCCGTGGCCGGGCAGATACACGCCCGGCTCCACGGTGACGGCCATGCCAGCGGCCAGCCTACCCGCGCCCAGCGGGCCGATGCCCGGCGCCTCGTGGATCTCCAGGCCCACGCCGTGACCCAGGCCGTGGGGGAAGTGCTCGCCGTGACCGGCCGCGACGATGACGTCCCGGGACGCCGCGTCCACCGCGACGACGTCGGCACCGACCGCGAGGGCGGCCCGGCCGGCGGCCTGCGCGGCGGCCACCAGCTCGTAGATCTCCCGCTGCCAGTCCGCGACGTGGCCGATCACCAGGGTGCGGGTCATGTCGGAGTGGTAGCCGTCGACGGTGGCCCCGAAGTCCAGCTTGAGGAAGTCCCCGTCGCGCAGCACAGTGGCGTCGGGCCGGTGGTGCGGGATCGCCGAGTTCGCGCCGGCGGCGACGATGGTCTCGAACGACGGCGCCTCGGCCCCCAGGGCCAGCATCCGGGCGTCCAGCTCCCGCCCTACCTCCAGCTCCGTCCGCCCGGGGCGCAGGGCACCCTCCGCCGCGAGCTCGGCCAGCGCCTGGTCGGCGACCGCGCACGCGCGGCGGAGCGACTCGATCTCGTCCTCGTCCTTGATCGCCCGCTGCTCCTCGACCGCCCGCCGGACCGACGCCAGCTCCGGCACGCTGCCGCCGGCCACCGCATCGGCGAGCACCTTCTCCAGCTGCGCCAGCCCGTCGACGGTGAGGTCGTGGGACTCGTAGCCCAGCCGCCCGGCGCCCCGGCGCACCGCGGCCCGGGCCACCCCGGCGACCGTGGCGCGGTCGATGAGCACCTCCACGTCCGGCGCCTGCGCCGCGGCCTGGGTGGTGTAGCGACCGTCGGTGCCGAGCAGGTCGGCGCCGTCCACGGAGACGAGCAGGACGCCGTTCGATCCGGTGAAGCCGGTCAGGTAGCGGACGTTGAGCAGGTTGGTGACGAGGACGGCGTCCAGGCCCCGCTCGAGGGCGACCGCCCGGAGGACGTCCCGGCGCGCTCTGTTGTCCACCCGCCCCGCCGCCCCGGCCGGGGTCACTTCACGCCCTGCTGGGCCAGCCAGCCGAGGGCCAGCACGTAACCGTGCACGCCCAGGCCGGCGATCACGCCGTCGGCCACACCGGAGACGTAGGAGTGGTGCCGGAACTCCTCGCGGGAGTGGATGTTGGTGATGTGCACCTCGACCAGCGGGGCGGTCAGCTGGGACAGCGCGTCCCGCAGGGCGACCGAGGTGTGCGACCACGCGGCGGGATTGAGCACCACGGGGTCGCCGGCGTCGGCCGCGTCGTGCACCCAGCGCAGCATCTCGCCCTCGTCGTCGGTCTGGCGGACCCGGACCTCGAGGCCCAGCTCGCGCCCGGTCGTCTCGAGCAGGTCGACCAGCTCGGCGTAGGTGGTCGTGCCGTACTTCGCCGGCTCGCGCAGGCCCAGCCGGCCCAGGTTGGGTCCGTTGAGCACCTGGATGGTCACGCGGCGGCTCCTTGCTGGGGGCGGGAGGGTGGGTGGCTCACAGGGCGACGGCGGACCAGGCGGCGTCCAGCCAGGCCTGGTCGGGGTCGGTCAGGATCGTCGGGTTGCCCAGCCCGTCGAGGACGACGAAGCGCAGGGAGGCGCCCCGGGCCTTCTTGTCCACCCGCATGACCGCCTGGAGGGTCGGCCAGTCGCCGGCGTACCGCGTGGGCAGGCCCATCGCCTCGATGAGCGTGCGGTGCCGGTCGACCTCGGGACGGGTGAGCAGCCCGGCCCGGCCACCGAGCTCCGCGGCGAAGACCATGCCCACGGCGACCGCCTCGCCGTGCCGCCAGCCGAAGTCCTCGATCCGCTCGATCGCGTGCGCCAGGGTGTGCCCGTAGTTGAGGAACTCCCGCCGGCCGACGTCGTAGAGGTCGTCGGCCACCGCGTCGGCCTTGACCCGCACCGCGCGGTCGATGAGCTCCTCGGTCGCACTCCGGCCGGTCGGATCGGCGTCGAGCAGGTCGAGGATCGTCCCGTCGGCGATGAACCCGCACTTGACCACCTCGGCCAGGCCCGAGCGGAACTCCGCCTCCGGCAGCCGGGCGAGGGAGTCGGTGTCGGCGAGCACCGCGACCGGCGGGTGGAAGGCGCCCACCAGGTTCTTGCCCGCGGCGGTGTTGATGCCGGTCTTGCCGCCCAGGGCGGCATCGACCATGCCGAGCAGGCTGGTCGGCACCTGGACCACCCGGACACCGCGTGTCCAGGTGGCCGCCACGAACCCGGCGAGGTCGGTGACCGCTCCCCCGCCGACGCCCACGACCGCGTCCGACCGGGTCAGTCCCAGGCGGCCGAACTCCTCCCAGAGACCGGACGCCACCTCGGCGGTCTTGGCCGCCTCCCCGTCCGGGACGACGACCGCCTCGGCGGCGACCCCGGCGCTCTGCAGGGTTTCCACCGCGGCGCCGGCCAGGGCCGCCAGCGGCGGGGCGTGCACGACCGCGGCCTTCGGTGTGCCGGCGAGGACCAGGCCGAGCTCGGCCTGCGCGCCGGGGCCGATCACCACGTCGTACGGGGCGGCGCCGGGCACGGTCACCCGCCGCCACGCTCCCCGGCTCCTGCGGGGCGCTGCGCTCATCGGCCGGTCCCGACCGTCGGCAGGGCCGAGAGCACCTCGGCGACGACCTCCTCGGGCGTGCGGCCACCGGTGTGCACGGTCAGCGTGGCGACCTCGCCGTAGAGGGGAGCCCGGGTCTCGAGCATCTGCCGCAGCATCGCCCGCGGGTTGACACCGAGGATCGGGCGGTCGCGGGAGAGCCCGACCCGCTTGGCCGCCGAGGGCAGGTCGACGTCGAGCCAGACGACGGTGCCCCCGGCCCGGCCGTAGGCCACCAGCAGCTCACGGGTCGCGGCACTGGTCACCGCTCCCCCGCCGAGGGCGAGGACGCCGTCGTGCCCGGCCAGTGCCGCGGCGACGGCCTGCTCCTCGAGCGCGCGGAAGTACGGCTCGCCCTGGGAGACGAACAGATCGGCGACGGAGGAGCCGCTCGTCGCCTCGACGTCGTGGTCGGTGTCGCGGAAGACCGCGCCCAGGGCCTCGGCCAGGGCCGTGCCCACGGTCGTCTTCCCGGACGCAGGCGGGCCGACGAGCACCACGAGCGGGGAGCTCATCGGATCGGCAGGGAGTCGAGGTAGCCCTGCGCGTTGCGCCGCGTCTCGGCCACCGAGTCGCCACCGAACTTCTCCAGGACGGCGTCGGCGAGGACCAGCGCGACCATCGCCTCCATCACCACGCTGCCCCGGGGCACCGCGCAGGCGTCGCTGCGCTGGTTGATGGCGACGGCCGGCTCGCCGGTCGCGACGTCGACCGTGGCGAGGGCCCGGGGAACGGTCGAGATCGGCTTCATCGCCGCCCGCACCCGCAGCAGCTCGCCGTTGGTCATGCCGCCCTCCAGGCCCCCCGCCCGGTCGGTCAGCCGCTGGACCCGCCCGTCCGCGAGGACGATCTCGTCGTGCGCCACCGAGCCGCGCCGGCGGGCGGTCTCCAGCCCGTCACCCACCTCCACCGCCTTCACCGACTGGACGCCCATGAGCGCTCCAGCCAGCCGCGAGTCCAGGCGGCGGTCCCAGTGCACGTGGCTGCCCAGCCCCGGCGGCAGCCCGTGGACGACGACCTCGATGACGCCGCCGAGGGTGTCGCCGTTCTTCCGCGCGTCGTCGATCTCGGCGACCATGCGCTCGCTGGTCGCCGGGTCGGCACAGCGGACCGGGTCCTCGTCGAGCAGCGGGTTGTCCTGCGGGCCCGGGACGATCCCGTCCGGCGCGACGACCGGGCCGATCGCCACGACGTGGCTGACGACCTCGACGCCCAGCGCCTGGCGGAGGAACGCCTGCGCGACCGCGCCGAGGGCGACCCGCGCGGCGGTCTCCCGGGCACTGGCCCGCTCCAGCACCGGGCGGGCGTCGTCGAACCCGTACTTCTGCATGCCGGCGAGGTCGGCGTGGCCCGGGCGGGGACGGGTCAGCGGGGCGTTCCGGGCCTGGCCCGCGAGCACCTCGGGGTCGACCGGGTCGGCCGCCATGACCGTCGACCACTTGGGCCACTCGGTGTTGCCGACCTGGATCGCGATCGGGCCGCCCTGCGTGCGGCCGTGCCGGACCCCGCCGGTGAGCGTGACCTCGTCCTGCTCGAAGGACATGCGCGCGCCGCGCCCGTGCCCGAGACGGCGGCGGGCGAGCTGCAGGTCGATGTCCGAGGTCTGGACCGCCACGCCGGCGGGCAGCCCCTCGAGGATGGCGGTGAGCTGCTGACCGTGCGATTCCCCTGCGGTCAGCCAGCGCAACATGCCCCGATTCTAAGAGGACCCCGTTCCCCTCCCCCCTCGCAGGCTCGGGGCGAGCCTCTGAACGGGCCGACGCTCCTCGCAGGCTCGGGCGGGTCCCTGAAGGGTGGCGGCTCCATGCCATCACCAGGCTCGGGCGGTCCCCCTCGGGAGGGGCCGTCCGCTCAGCCGAGGGAGACCGTGCCCAGGGTCAGCGCCAGGACGGCGCCGGCCAGGAGGGGCGGGCCGAACGGGACCGCGGTCCGCCAGCCCGCCCGGCGGGTGGCCAGGAGGAGCAGCGAGGCGATGGCCCCGGTGAGCAGGCCGAGGAAGACCCCGGCCAGGAGGATGCCCCAGCCGAACCAGCCCAGGACCAGGCCGAGCAGGCCCAGGAGCTTCACGTCGCCGAACCCCAGCCCCTGCGGCGAGATCGCCGCCGCGCCGGCGGCGAGGGCGAAGGCGGCCGCCGCGGCGAGGACCGCCCGGACGAGGGCGGCCCACGTGCCCAGCAGCGCCGCATCGGCCAGCAGGGCGGCGGCGCAGACGGCGTAGGCGGGGAACGTGATGCGGTCGGGCAGTCGATGCATGGCGAGGTCGACCGCCCCGAGGACGACGGCCGCCCCGGCCGCCCACGCCAGCGCCAGCGTCGCCGGGCGCAGGCCGGTCAGCCCGACGGCGCCGGCCAGCAGGCCCGCCAGCAGAGCGGAGGTGACGCCGGTCCGCAGCGCGGACGGCACGGCGGCGTCGTCGCGGGCGGCCATGCGGACGGTCACGCGGGACAGCCGCGGCCCGACGAGGACCGCCGCGATCAGCACGAGGCCGAGCGTCACCGGCCGGCCGGGCTCCACGCGCTCAGCGGGCGGCGAGCGCCGCGTCCAGTGCGCGGCGCATGGCCTCGATCGGCGCGGGCCGGCCGGTCATCAGCTCCACCTGCACGGTCGCCTGCCAGAAGAGCACGTCCAGGCCCCCGGCGACCGTGCCGCCGAGACCCGCGACGTGCTCGGCGAGCACGGTCGGCCACGGGGCGTAGAGCACGTCGAGGACGGTGTGGTCCGCCCGCCAGGGCAGCGACAGCAGCGCCGGCTGGGCGTCCACCGGGACGGTGCTGACCACCAGCGGGGCGTCGAGGACGGCCCCGGCCAGGGGCGTGACCGTGGCCGGCACGCCCAGGGCGGCCAGCACCCCCATGACGTCCCCGGCCCGCGACGGCTCGCGGACGACGACGTCGACGTGCTCGGCGCCGAGGGAGGCCAGCGCCACCGCCGCGGCGGCCGCCGTCCCCCCGGAGCCGACGACCACGGCCGCGCCCACCTGCTCGACCCCGGCCAGCTGCAGCGCCATGCCGATGCCGGTGACGTCGGTGTTCTCCGCCCGCCAGCCCGCATCGGTGCGCACCAGGGTGTTCGCGGCGTGCAGCAGCCGCGGCAGCGGCTCCACCACGTCGGCGACGTCCACGGCCGCCTGCTTGCACGGCATGGTCACCGAGAACCCCCGCCACTCCTCGCCGAGACCGGCCAGGAGCACCGGGAGGTCCTCGGCCCCGATGTCCAGGGCGTCGTAGGTCCAGTCGACCAGCCCGAGCGCCGCGTAGGCCGCCCGGTGCAGGACCGGGGAGAGCGAGTGGGCCACGGGACGTCCGAGGACCGCGGCCCTCATCCCTCTGGGTGCTCCCGCAGCCACTGCTGGAACAGCAGCACGTTCTGCTGGTGCTCGGCTCCGGTCACCGCGAACCGGGTGTCCCCGGTGTCGGGGTCGACGACCACGAAGAAGCGCCAGTCCCCCGGGGTCGGGCTGAGCACCGCGCGCAAGGCGTCCTCGCCCGGGTTGTTGATGGCGCCCGGCGGCAGCCCCGGGTGCAGGTAGGTGTTGTACGGCGAGGGGTTGGCCCGGTCCTGGACCGACGTGGTGATCCCGCCCTTGCCGTTGGCGTAGTTCACCGTGGAGTCCATCTGCAGCGGCATGCCGTCGGCGATCCGGTTCTCCACCACCCGGGCGACCTTGCCCATGTCCTCGACCGAACCGGCCTCGGCCTGCACGAGGCTGGCCTTGGTCACGACGGTGAGCCGCTGCTCGACCGGGACCTGCAGCTGGTCGAGCACCTGCACCCCGCGCGTGACCATGGCTCGCAGGATGTCGGCCGGTGGGTCGTCGGGCTCCACCTCGTACGTGGCCGGGAAGAGGAAGCCCTCCAGCTGGCCATTGGCGTAGGCCGGCAGGCCCAGCGACGCGGTGTCGGCCGCGGCGGCCCGGTACTCCTCGATCGGCCGGCCGGTCTCCTCGGCGATGCGGGCCAGGGTCCGCTCGACGGTGAGCCCCTCGGGCAGCGTGACCCGCGAGAGCAGCCGGGACACCGGATCCAGCATCAGGTCCAGCGCGGCGCGACCGCTCATCTGCAGCCGCATCTGGTACACGCCCGGCTGGATGCCGACCGAGGCCGCGTTGGTCTCGGCGGCGTCGACGAAGGGCCCCACGGAGGCGATGACGTCGGCCTCCACCAGCGTGCGGCCGATGTCGCTGAGCGTGTCGCCGTCCTGGACCCGGATCTGCACCTCGCCGGCGCCCTGACCGGTGTAGTCGCGCGCGGTCGGGTTGACGAGCTCGATCAGCTTCTGGCCCCCGAGGACGATGCCGACCACGATGCCGGCGAGCACCAGCAGGGAGACGATCACGGCCACCGGGCTGCGGCGCCGGCGGCTGCGCCCCGTCCGCCGGTCGTAGGGCTTGACCGGGATGTCCTCGCCGAACGCCTCGTCGTGCACGAGCGAGTCCTCGTCGAGGGGGTCCGCGGCGTGCCGCCCCGGCTCCGGCCGCTCGGCCCGGGCGCGGCGCCCGCGGCGGCCCCGCCGACGCGGCTCCTCCTCCTCGACGTGGGCACCGATGACCTCGAGGCCACCGGTCTGGTCCTCCCAGCCGTGCCCGTCGTCGGGGTCGAGGTGGTGCGCGTCCGCGACCCCGTCGTCGGCACGGTCGTCGGACGAGCGGAAACCGCCCACGGGCCCGGGAGTCTCCTCGCCGTGGCTCCGCCTGTCCAGGTGCGTGTCCAGGCGCGTGTCATGGCGCGTGTCATGGCGCGTGTCATGGTGCGTGTCATGGTGCGGGTCATGGTGCGGGCCCGGGAGCAGCGGCTGCGCCACGGTCTCCGCGTCGTCGCCCGGCTGCTGGCGCGGGTGCAGCCGGTCCCACACGCCAGGAGGACGGGGCGGGATCGGCGCGGACGGATGGGACTGCGGCAGGTCGTCGCCGGCGCCCCACCGGGTGGACCCCGGGTCGCCGCCGCCGTGGCGCGCGCTCAGCGGGTGGTCGGGGTGGTCGCTGGAGGCGTAGGACCACCAGTCGGGCTCGGCGAGCGGGCCGGTCTCGTCGGCGTGCCGGTCCAGGACGCCGGATCCGCGGTGCAACCGGCTCCGGGGCTCCGGCCCGATCGCCTCGAGGCCGCCGGTCACGTACGGGGCGACCTCGTACCGCGCCGGCTCGTACCGCGGGACGCCGAAGCCGAGGGCCTCGGTGCGCGGGAACCGGCTGTCGGGCGAGGCGTGCCGCCCCCCGCCGAGGTCGCTCACGAGCGTTGCCGCCGGGTATCGAGGAACTGCTGCAGGATGACCACGGCGGCCGCCTGGTCGATCACCGGGCGCTGCTTGCGGCTGTCGATGCCGCCCTCACGCAGGTGACTGGCTGCGGTCACGGTGGAGAGCCTTTCGTCGATCAGGATCACCGGCACATCCGGAATGCGGTCGGCTAGTTCCTGAGCGTAATCGTTGGCGTCCTGGGCGGAGGCTCCCGACGCACCGGACAGATGCACCGGCTCCCCCACCACCACCTCCGTCACCTCGTGTTCCACCACGAGGGCGGCCAGCCGGTCGATGTCGGACCTGTCCTTGGCCCGGCGGAGGGTCTCCAGCGGGCTGGCCAGCGTGCCCGTCGGGTCCGACAGGGCTAGGCCGACCCGCACCGTCCCGACGTCCACGCCCAGAACGCGGCCGCCCCGGCGGCCCGACCCCGGCTGCCGCGGCGGCACCTTGAGGTGCTGCGGCCAGCCGCCGCTGAGGTCGATCTCGCTGGTCTCGTTCGACACCGGGGGGAAGCCGCGGCTCAGGTCGATCTCCGTGGTCGGGTGGTACGTCGGCTCCGGCGCCGCGGGCGGGGTCGCGCGCGGGCGCGCCGGCGGCACGGCCGGCAGGTCACGACGCCGTCCGCCGACCGGGCCGGTGTCCTCGGGGTTGTACTCGGTTCCGGGCACGTTGGTCACCTTCCCGTGGCGGTCGCGACCGCCTGCTCGCCGGCCTGCAGTGCCGCGGGGATCCCCGCGGGATCGGTGCCGCCGCCCTGGGCGACGTCCGCCTTGCCTCCGCCGCGGCCGCCGACCGGTGCCGCGGCTGCCCGCAGCACGTCGTTGGCCGACAGCCCCCGCTCGAGTGCCGCCGGGTTCAGGGCGGCCACGAGTGCCACCTTGCCACCGGTCTCGGACGCGAGCAGGACGACGGCCGGCCGGTCACCGGGCAGCCGCCCCCGCACGTCCAGCGCCAGGGTGCGCAGGTCGCCACCGGCCAGGCCCGAGGGCGAACCGGTGACCACCGCGACGCCGGCGACGTCCTTGGCCGCCGCGGCCAGCTGACCGGCCGCCGCGACCGACTGCTGCGCCCGCAGCTCGGCCAGCTCCTTGTCGACGTCGCGCAGCCGCGCCAGCATGCCGCTGACCCGCTCCACCAGGTTGTCGGACGGCGACTTCAGCAGGTCGGCGAGCTGCCGGACCAGGTCGCGCTCGCGGGCCAGGTACCGGAAGCCCTCCAGGCCCACGACCGCCTCCACGCGGCGGGCGCCGGAGCCGACCGAGGACTCGCCGGTCAGCGCCAGGGTGCCGATCTGCGCGCTCCCCCGCACGTGCGTGCCACCGCAGAGCTCGCGCGACCAGGGGCCGCCGATCTCGACGACGCGCACCTGCTCGCCGTAGGTCTCGCCGAACAGCGCCAGCGCACCGAACGCCTGCGCCTCGGGCAGGGTCATGTAGCTGGCGGTGACGCGGTGGTCGGCGCGGACGGCGGCGTTGGCGACGTCCTCGATGTCGGTGCGCTGCTGCGGGGTGAGCGCCCCCTGCCAGGCGAAGTCCAGCCGCAGGTAGCCGGGGCGGTTGTAGGACCCGGACTGCAGGGCCTGCGGGCCGAGCACCTGGCGCAGCGCGGCGTGCAGGACGTGGGTGCCCGAGTGCGCCTGGCACGCCGAGAGCCGCCATTCGTAGTCGACCTCGGCGGTCAGCTCGGCCCCCGGGCGCAGCTCGCCCTCGAGGACCCGCACCTGATGGGCGACCAGGCCCTTGACCGGGCGCTGCACGTCGATGACCTCGGCGCGCCCGCCGTCCCAGGTGAGGACGCCGGCGTCGGCGACCTGCCCGCCGGACTCCGCGTAGAACGGCGTGCGATCCAGGACGACGCGCACGATCTCCCCGGGGCCGGTGACCTCCGCGCCGCCCTCCTCCTCGGGCACCAGCGCCAGCACGCGCGAGTCGGTGCGCAGGGTGTCGTAGGCCTGCCAGTCCGTCGGCCCGTGCTCGGCGAGCAGGCGACGGTAGGCCAGCACGTCGACCGAGCCGGTGCGCTTGGCCCGGGCATCGGCCCGGGCCCGCTCGCGCTGCTCCTTCATGAGCGCCCGGAAGCCCTCCTCGTCGACGGTCACCCCCTGCTCGGCGGCCATCTCGAGGGTGACGTCGATCGGGAAGCCGTAGGTGTCGTGCAGCGAGAACGCCTGGTCGCCCGAGAGCGTCGGCGTCCCGGAGGCCTTGGCCTGCTTCACGGCGGTGTCGAACAGCGTCGTCCCGGCCGACAGGGTGCGGCGGAACGCCTCCTCCTCGGCGTAGGCGACGGCCGAGATGCGGCCGAAGTCGGTGGCGAGCTCCGGGTAGCTGGCGCTCATCGCGTCCCGCGACACGGGCAGCAGCTCGGGCAGCGTGGCCTCGTCGACGCCGAGCAGCTTCATCGACCGGACGGCGCGGCGCAGCAGGCGGCGCAGGATGTAGCCGCCGCCCTCGTTGCCCGGCGTGACGCCGTCGCCGATGAGCATGAGCCCGCTGCGCACGTGGTCGGCGACCACCCGCAGCCGGACGTCGGTGTCGTGGTCGCGGCCGTAGGTGACGCCGGCCAGCTCGGCCGCCCGGCGCAACACCGGGGAGACCTCGTCGATCTCGTACATGTTGTCGACGCCCTGCAGCAGGTAGGCCACCCGCTCCAGACCCATGCCGGTGTCGATGTTCTTCTTCGGCAGCTCGCCGAGGACGCGGAACTCCTCCTTGCTCCGCACCTCGTCGATCTCGTACTGCATGAAGACGAGGTTCCAGATCTCCAGGAACCGGTCACCGGCGGTGTCGACTGCCGGGCCGCCGTCGGGCCCGTACTCGGCGCCGCGGTCGATGTAGATCTCCGAGCAGGGGCCGGCCGGGCCGGGCGCGCCGGTGTGCCAGTAGTTGTCCTTCTTGCCCAGGCGCTGGATGCGCTCCTTGGGCAGCCCGGCGATGCGGTGCCAGGCGTCGGCGCCCTCGTCGTCGTCCAGGTAGACCGTCGCCCAGATCGTGTCGGGGTCGAAGCCGAGCCCGCCGTCCTCCAGCTTCCCGGTGATCAGCTCCCACGCGTACTGGATCGCGCCTTCCTTGAAGTAGTCGCCGAAGGAGAAATTGCCGTTCATCTGGAAGAACGTGCCGTGCCGGGTGGTCTTGCCCACCTCCTCGATGTCGAGGGTGCGCACGCACTTCTGCACGCTGGTGGCCCGGGGGAACGGCGCGGGCTCGCGGCCGGTCAGGTACGGGATGAACGGCACCATGCCGGCCACGGTGAACAGCAGCGACGGGTCCGGTGACACCAGTGACGCGCTGGGGACGACGGTGTGGTCGCGCTGGGCGAAGTGCTCGAGGAAGCGACGGCGGATCTCGGCGGTCTGCATCAGGTCTCACTCAGTTCTGCGAGTCGGGTGCTCGATGTCGGGCGCCCGCGACGGGCGTCAGCTGTCGGCCACATCAATCAGCGCTGTGCGCACCGTGCCGTCCGGGAAGCTGGCGGCCGGGCAGCTGCACCTGGTCGCCGGTGGGCAGCGGCGCGTCCAGGCCCGTGCCCGCGCGCAGCTCCGCCTCCCGTTCCGCGGCGGCGGCCCGGATGTCGGCCCCGAAGTCGCCGATCGCCTCGGCGAGGTCGCGCAGGCCCTCGGCGATGGATCCGGCGATGCCCGCGGGGGTCATCTTCTCCGCGGCGCGGCTGAGCTTGCGCACGACCAGGGCCCCGATGGTGATGCCCATCGCCAGCCAGAACAGCCGGCGCATCAGGCGGCCCGCCGCGCGGCACGGCGCGCCCGCCGTGCCTCCTTGTCCCGCTGAGCCGCCTCGGCGATCGCCTGGCCCTCGCGCCGCTTCTTCACGGCGCTGCGCACGCCGTAGCTGAAGGCGGCGACCTTGATCAGCGGGCTGCCGAGGGTGGCGGCGACGACGCTGGTCAGCGCGGCGACGTTGCTCGACACGTTGGCCGCGTTGCCGGTGATGTCGTCCACGCGCTCGAGGTTGCTGTTGACGTGGGTGACCGTCGTGCTGGCCTGCGACAGGATCGGCGCGCTCTGCTCGCGCACCTGCCGGATGGTCAGCGTGGTCTCGTCGAGCGTGCGCCCGAGCTTGAGCAGCGGCACGGCCAGCAGCACCACCAGCAGCACCAAGGCGCCGGCGGCGACCAGCCCGGCGATCTCTCCTACGGACACGCGCGCTCCTGTTCTGGGTCTGTGGTTCGCCCGGCTCGATCGTCTCGGGTTCGGCCCGGCGTGGTCACAGTAGTCGCGCGGCGGCCGGTCCCCGGAGTCGTATCGGCAGGCTGCCCACCGCCCTCGTCGCCGGCCGCTCGCGGGGGGCTCAGCGGCCGCGCCGCACGATGGCCCGCAGCTTGGCCAGCCGCTCGCCGAGCCTGGCCTCCACTCCCCGCCCGGTGGGGCGGTAGTAGTCCTTCCCCACCAGCGCGTCGGGCGGGTACTGCTGCGGGACGACGCCGTCGGGGTGCGCGTGCGGATAGACGTAGGTCGCGCCGTGACCGAGCTTCTTCGCGCCGGCGTAGTGCGCGTCGCGGAGCCCGGGCGGCACCGGGCCGGCCAGGCCGGCGCGGACGTCGGCGACCGACTCGCTCAGGGCCACGGTGACGGCGTTCGACTTCGGCGCGGTCGCCAGGTGGACGACGGCCTGGGCCAGCGGGAAGTGCCCCTCCGGCATGCCGATGAAGGCCACGGCGTCGGCCGCCGCGACGGCGGTGAGCAGCGCCGTGGGGTCGGCCATGCCGATGTCCTCGCTGGCGGAGATGACCAGCCGCCGGGCGATGAACCGCGGGTCCTCCCCCGCCTCCACCATGCGGGCCAGGTAGTGCAGGGCGGCGTCGACGTCGCTGCCGCGGATCGACTTGATGAGGGCGCTGGCGACGTCGTAGTGCTGGTCGCCCTGCCGGTCGTAGCGGACCGCGGCCTGGGCGACGGCCGTCTCCAGCGTCGCGAGGTCCAGGACGTCGGCGCCCGCGGCCCTGGCCGCGCCGGCGCCGGACTCGAGGGCCGTCAGCGCCTTGCGGGCGTCGCCGCCGGCCACGCGGACCAGGTGCTCCTCGGCCTCCTCGGTGAGGGTCACCGCCCCGTCGAGCCCCCGGTCGCTGGTGAGCGCCCGGCGGAGCACGGCACGGATGTCGTCGTCCGACAGCGGCTGCAGGGACAGCACGAGGCTGCGCGACAGCAGCGGGCTGACCACGGAGAAGAACGGGTTCTCCGTGGTCGCCGCGATGAGGCTGACGATCCGGTCCTCCACGGCGGACAGCAGGGAGTCCTGCTGGGTCTTGGAGAACCGGTGGACCTCGTCGATGAAGAGCACCGTGCGGCGGCCGGCGTAGGTGAGCTCGCGCTTGGCCGCGGTGATGACCGCCCGGACCTCCTTGACCCCCGCGTCGAGGGCCGAGAGCTGGACGAACTGCCGCTTGGTCGCCAGTGAGATGACGTGGGCGAGGGTGGTCTTGCCGGTACCGGGCGGGCCGTAGAGGACCAGCGACATCGGCTCGTCGGACTCGACCAGTCTTCGCAGCGGCGCGCGCGGACCGAGCAGGTGCTGCTGGCCGACGACCTCGTCGAGCGACCGCGGTCGCATGCGGACCGCGAGCGGCGCGCCCGGGTCGACCGGCGCCGGCCCGGTCTCCTCGGGCGCGTCGAACAGCGAACTCACGGTTGCGACGCTACCCGCGGGGCACGACAGGCCCGTGGAGCACAGACGCATCGGGAACGTGACCGTCGGCGCCATCGGTCTCGGCGCCATGCCGCTGTCCACCAAGGAGGACCGGCCCGCCCGCGAGGACGCCGTCGCGACCGTCCACGCCGCGCTGGACGCCGGCGTCACGCTGATCGACACGGCCGACGCCTACTCGTGGGACGAGTCGGAGTTCGGGCACAACGAGTCGCTGGTGGCCGAGGCGCTGGCCTCCTACGGTCCCGGCGCCGGCGACGTGCTCGTCGCCACCAAGGGCGGGCACACCCGCGCCGGCCGCGAGTGGGGTCTCGACGGGTCGCCGTCCTACCTGCGGCGGGCGTGCGAGGCGTCCCTGCGGCGGCTGGGCGTGGAGGCGATCGGTCTCTACCAGCTCCACCGGCCCGATCCGGCCACGCCGTGGGAGGTGTCGATGGCCGCCCTGCGGGCGCTGTACGACGACGGCCTCGTGCGCATGGTCGGGATCTCGAACGCGTCGATCCCCCAGATCGACTCCGCCCGGGCGGTCCTGGGTGAGGCGCTGGTCAGCGTGCAGAACCAGTTCTCCCCCGGGTACCGCTCGTCGGCGGTCGAGCTGGAGCACTGCGCGAAGCACGGGCTGGCGTGGCTGCCGTGGAGCCCGTTCGGCGGGGTGTCGGCCGCAGGCTCGCTGGATGCCGCGGCGCCGGCGTTCGCGGAGGTGGCCGACGAGCTGGGCGTCTCGGTCTACCAGGTGACGCTGGCCTGGCACCTGGCGCAGGCCGACGTCGTCATCCCGATCCCGGGCGCCTCCCGTCCCGCGTCCATCGTCGACTCCGCCGCCGCCGCCGACCTGCAGCTCAGCGCCGACCAGCTGGCCCGCCTGGACGCGAGTTGACGCGAGTTGACGCGAGTTGACGCGTCCACCTCCTAGCCCCGGTTGATCATCGTCATCCGGCGGTCGCCGCCGGCGTGTCGACCAGCCACTTGCCGATGATCAACCGGGTGCCGTCCACAGATCCCTGCGCGGAGCGTGCTGAGGGTGCCGCCGGCCCCAGGGTCGGGGAATGCCGCTGCCTCCGTCCTACTCCGCCGCGTCCGCACGAGCTGCCGGCCTGACCCGAGGCGTCCTGCGCGGAAGCCGGTACCTCCGGCTCGCCCACGACCTGACCGTGCGCCTCGACGACGCGATCGACGAGTGCGAGCGCCTGCAACTCCTCGCCTCCCTGCTCCCGCCGGACGCCGCCTTCAGCCATGCCACCGCCGCCGCGCTGCTCGGCGCACCGGTGGACGCCCCCCTCCGTCCGCACGTCGTGCTCACCCCGCGCCGGGTCCTGCCCCAGCACAGCGGGTTGGTCGTCCACGCCCGGCGGTTGGGTGGACCGGACGTGGTCGTCCACCGTGACCTGCGCCTGACGTCCGGCGCGCAGACCTTCCTCGACCTGGCCGCCGTGCTGCCGCCCTGGGAGCTGGTGGCCGTGGGCGACGCACTCCGTCGCGCCGGGCACATGACCGCCGCCACCATCGGGGAGCGACTGTCGAGAGCCGGTCGAGTGCGTGGGGTGGTCCGGGCCCGCGCATGCGCACCGATCCTGTCCCCACTGGCCATGTCCCGCCCGGAGAGCCTGATGCGCTACTGGCTCGTGACCAGTGATCTGCCGCACCCGGAGCCGCAGGTGCCCGTGCAGGACCGGTGGGGCCGGGTGGTCTCGCACGGCGATCTCGGCTACCCGGAGTGGCGCGTCCTGCTCGAGTACGAGGGCCGGCAGCACGCGGACGACGAGCAGTTCGGGCGGGACATCGACCGGTATTCCCTCATGGCGGCCGGCGGCTGGCTCGTGCTGAGGTTCGCCAACCGGCACGTCCACGGACCCACGGCCGTGGTCGAGCGAACACGCCGCGCCCTCGTCAGCCGGGGATGGCGGTCCCCCTCCAGTTGATCATCGGCATGTGGCGGATAGACACGCCGGTCGCGACAGCCACATGCCGATGATCGGCTCGGGGGAGACGTCCGCCCTCAGTGCGCCGGGTTCGTCGGCCCCGGTGCGCCGGGCTCGCCGGGCAGCGGCGGCTCCTCCGGGATGGCGTCGATGCCGGCCTCCTTGCGCTGCGCCTCGGTGATCGGCGTCGGCGCACCGGTGAGCGGGTCGAAGCCGGCACCGGTCTTCGGGAAGGCGATGACCTCGCGGATCGACTCGACGCCCGACAGCAGCGCGCAGGTGCGGTCCCAGCCGATGGCGGCGCCGGCGTGCGGCGGCGGGCCGTAGGCGAACGCCTCCAGGAAGAACCCGAACCGCTCCCGGGCCTCCTCGCGTGACATGCCGAGGGTCTCGAACACCTTCTCCTGCAGCGCGGCGTCGTGGATCCGCACCGAGCCGCTGGCCAGCTCGTTCCCGTTCACCACCAGGTCGTAGGCGTCCGACAGCGCCTCACCCTTGTTCTCCGCGAAGGTCTCCCGCCACTCGGGGGTGGGCGAGGTGAAGGGGTGGTGCATGAACGTCCAGGCGCCGTCCTCGGTCTGCTCGAACATCGGGAAGTCCACGACGAACAGGAACGACCAGGTGCCCGGCTCGATCAGCTCCAGCCGCTTGGCGATCTCGTTCCGCGCCGCCCCGAGCAGCTCCTGCGACGAGCGGCGCTGGCCGGCGGCGAAGAAGACGCAGTCACCCGGCTTCGCACCGACGGCCTCGACCAGCCCCTCCCGCTCGGCGTCGGAGATGTTCTTCGCCACCGGGCCGCCGAGCGTGCCGTCGTCGCCGACGGTGACGTAGGCCAGGCCGCGGGCGCCGCGGGACTTGGCCCAGTCCTGCCAGGCGTCGAACGCCCGGCGCGGTTGCGAGCCCCCACCGGGCATGACGACGGCGCCGACGTAGGGGGCCTGGAACACCCGGAAGGGGGTGTCGGAGAAGTAGTCGGTCAGCTCGGTCAGCTCGATACCGAAGCGCAGGTCCGGCTTGTCCGACCCGAACCGGTCCATCGCCTCGCGGTAGGTCATCCGCGGGATCTCCGGCACCTCGTAGGACGCCAGCTCGCGCCAGAGCGCGCGGACGACGTCCTCGGCGACGGCCAGCACGTCGTCGCGCTCGACGAAGCTCATCTCGAAGTCCAGCTGGGTGAACTCCGGCTGCCGGTCGGCACGGAAGTCCTCGTCCCGGAAGCAGCGCGCGATCTGGTAGTAGCGCTCCAGCCCACCGATCATGAGCAGCTGCTTGAACAGCTGCGGTGACTGCGGCAGCGCGTACCACTTGCCCTGCTGCAGCCGGACCGGCACGAGGAAGTCGCGGGCGCCCTCGGGGGTGGACCGGGTGAGGGTGGGGGTCTCCACCTCGACGAACCCGTGCCCCGCCATCACCTCCCGGGCGATGCGGCTGACCTCCGACCGCAGACGGATGGCCTTCGCCGGGCCCTGCCGCCGCAGGTCGAGGTAGCGGTACTTGTAGCGGACGTCGTCCGAGGCCGCCTGGTCGGTCTCGATGGGGAAGGGCAGCGGCGCGGAGGCCGACAGCACCCGCAGCTCGGTGGTGGCGACCTCGATCTCGCCGGTGGGCAGCTCCGGGTTCTCGTTCCCCTGGGGGCGGCGGCGCACCTCACCTCGCACGAGCACGCAGTACTCGTTGCGCAGGTGGTGGGCCTCCTCCTCGCGGACGACGACCTGGACGTAGCCCGAGGCGTCGCGCAGGTCGAGGAAGACGACACCACCGTGGTCGCGTCGGCGGGCCACCCAGCCGGCGAGGGTGACGGTGGTGCCGGCGTCGGACGCGCGCAGCGAGCCGGCGTCGTGGGTGCGAAGCACGTGAAGAGCCTTTCTGGTCACCAGCGGTCGTGGACGTGGGCGCGGATGCGCTCGTCGTACACGCGCTCGAGGTCGCTGAGCTGGGAATCGGTGAGCGGCGCGAGGGTCGCGGCCGCGACGTTGCCCCGGACCTGCGTGACGTTGCGCGCGCCCGGGATGACCGTGGTGACGCCGGGCTGGTCGATGACCCAGCGCAGGGCGAAGGCGGCCAGCGGCACGGCGTCCCCGGCGATCTCGGCGACCTCGCGCGCGGCGGCGACCCCGACGTCGAAGGGCACGCCGGAGAAGGTCTCGCCGACGTCGAAGGCCTCGCCCCGCCGGTTGAAGTTGCGGTGGTCGTCGGGCGGGAACGTCGTGGACTCGTCGTACTTGCCGCTCAGCAAGCCGCTGGCCAGGGGGACCCGGGCGAGGATGCCCACCCCGGCCCGGGCGGCCGCCGGCAGCAGCTCCTCCAGCGGCTTGCGCCGGAAGATGTTGAGGATGACCTGGATGGTGGCGACGCCCGGGTGCTGCAACGCGGTCAGCCCCTCCGCGACGGTCTCGACCGAGACGCCGTAGGCGGCGATGGAGCCGTCGGCCACGAAACCGTCGAGGGCGTCGTAGACGCGCTGGTCGGAGTACACCTCGGTCGGCGGGCAGTGCAGCTGCACGAGATCCAGGGTGTCGACGCCGAGGTTGCGCCGGGACTGGTCGATCCAGCCGCGCAGGTTCTCCGGTGAGTACTGCTCGGCGGTGTGCGGGTTGGCCTGACGGCCCGCCTTGGTGGCGACGAAGGGCCGGTCCGCACGTGCTACCAGCGCCCTGCGGATGCGCTCCTCCGACCGGCCGCCGCCGTAGACGTCGGCGGTGTCGAGCAGGGTCACGCCGGCGTCCAGGGCGGCGTCGAGCACCTGGCCCGCCGCGTCGTCGTCGACGTTGCCCCAGTCACCGCCGAGCTGCCACGTGCCCAGCCCGATCACGCTGACGTCGGCGCCGGTTCGTCCGAGAGGACGGGATTCCATGCTCATCGTTCGGCTCCGCCCTCGTTCCGCTCCTCGGTCGCTGTCCCCCGCAAGCGGGAGGTGCCCCCAGCCTGAGGCGATGCTCGCTCGGGCGTCGCTCTCACAGCGCTCACTTCCCCACACTCGCACGCACCGTGTCGAACAGCTCGCCCACCGGAACCGCCCGCTGCTCGCCGGTGCGCATGTCCTTGACCTGGCCGACGCCCGCGACCAGGTCGCGCTCACCCACCACGACCACGTGCGAGGCGCCGGACCGGTCGGCGGCCTTCATCGAGCCCTTGAGCCCCCGGTCCCCGTACACGGTGTCCGCCGAGATCCCCGCCGCACGCAGCTGCGCGACCAGCCGGACGGCGAGCCGCTTCGCCTCGGCGCCCAGGGGGACGACGAAAGCCTGCACGCGCGCGGTCGCACCGATGTCGAGCCCCTCGGCCTGCACGGCCAGGAGGGTGCGGTCGACACCGACCGCGTACCCGATGCCCGAGACGTCGGGGCCGCCGAGCGCCGCGGACAGGCCGTCGTAGCGCCCGCCACCCCCGATCGCCGACTGCGCGCCGAGCCCGTTGTGCAGGAACTCGAAAGTGGTCTTCGTGTAGTAGTCCAGGCCCCGCACCAGTCGCGGCGCCTCGGTCCAGGCGACCCCGAGGTCGGTGAGGTGCTGGCGGACGGCGTCGTAGTGGGCCCTGGTCGAGTCCGACAGGTGGTCGACCATCAGCGGGGCGTCGTCGAGCTGCGCCTGCACCTCGGGCCGCTTGTCGTCGAGCACGCGGAGCGGGTTGATCTCCGCGCGCCGCCGGGTCTCCTCGTCGAGGTCGAGCTTCTCCAGGTAGGCCACCAGCAGCTCGCGGTACTGCGGCCGGCAGGTGGCGTCGCCGAGCGAGGTGAGCAGCAGCTCGAAGTCGGTCAGTCCCAGGTCGCGGAACCCCTGCACACCGAGCGCCACCACCTCGGCGTCCAGCGCCGGGTCGTCGACGCCGAGGGCCTCCATGTCCACCTGGGTGAAGTGCCGGTACCGGCCGGCCTGCGGACGCTCGTAGCGGAACGCCGAGCCGACGGTCCAGAGCTTGACCGGCAGCGCGCCGTCGTGCAGCCGGTGCTCGATGAAGGCGCGCATCAGCCCGGCCGTGAGCTCCGGGCGCAGGGTGAGCGAACGGCCACCGCGGTCGGCGAAGGTGTACATCTCCTTCGTCACGACGTCGGTGGACTCCCCCACCCCCCGCGAGAAGACCTCGGTGTGCTCGAACACCGGCGTCTCGACGTAGCCGTACCCGGCCCGCCGCAGCGGCGCGGTCAGCGTGTCGCGCACCGCGAGGAAGCGGGCGGAGTCCGGCGGCAGCGTGTCGAAGGCGCCCTTGGGCGCGGTGAGGCCGCTCACAGACCCCTCCTGCTCGGCTCGGGTCCGGCACCGGCCGCCGCCTCGGCGAGGTAGGGGTTGGTCGCGCGCTCCCGGCCGATCGTCGTGGCCGGGCCGTGGCCGGGCAGGACGACGGTCGCGTCGTCCAGCGGCAGGACGACGTCCCGCAGGGAGCGCAGCATCGCGTCCCACGAGCCGCCGGGCAGGTCGACGCGGCCCACCGAGCCCGCGAAGAGCACGTCCCCGGCGAGGAGGCCCGGCGCCTCCCCCAGGTCGACGGAGAACATCACCGATCCCTGCGTGTGCCCGGGCGCGTGGCGCACGGTCAGCTCCACGCCGGCCAGCGAGAGCACGGCGCCGTCGTCCAGCGCTCGGACCTCCGACGGGTCGGGCAGCCGCACCCCGGTGATCAGAGGCGCCAGCTGCGGGCCGTGCCACCGCGCCGGGTCGGAGAGCATCGCGAAGTCGCTCGGGTGCAGGTAGGCCGGGATGTCGTAGCCGTCGCACACCGGCAGCACCGAGAAGGTGTGGTCCAGGTGCCCGTGGGTCAGGACCACGGCCACCGGCTTGAGCCCGTCCTGGGCCAGCATCCGGGCCAGCGGCTCGACGGCGTCCATGCCGGGGTCGACGACGACGCACTCCTGCCCCGGGCCCGAGGCCACGGCGTAGCAGTTGGTGCCGAACGCGCCGGCGGGGAAGGAGCGGATGAGCACCCGTGCAGGTTACGCGGGCCGGCTCGGGCGCCCCGCCGGGAGCCGGGCGTTCCCGGGCGCCGCCACGGGACGCACAGTTTCGGGACCTAGACTCGGCCGCCGAGCCGGGGGAAACCGTCCGAGGGACGCGCCCGCCGAGCGCCCGAGCACCCGTTCGTCCGAGGAGTACCGCACACGTGCCGACCAACAAGCAGCGCCGCCAGGCCGCGCAGCGTCACCTGCAGCGCCAACTGGAGCGCCGCGCCGAACAGGCGAAGAAGCGCCGCCGGAACCTGGGCATCCTCGCCTCCGCCCTCGCCGTCCTGGTCGTGGTCGGAGCGGCGCTGCTGATCACCGGCGTCTTCAAGGGCGACGACGACGCCGAGGCGGCGGGCGATCCCACTCCGTCGGACACGGCCACCAGCGCCGCGGCGCCCTCGACGAACGCCGACGGCACGGTCACCTGCACCTACGCCGCCGACGACTCGGGCAATCCCAACCTGACCGACGTCGGCACCCCGCCCAGCCCCGAGGCCACGCTCGCGCAGGGCACCAGCACCCTCCTGATGAGCACCGACCAGGGCGACCTCACCCTCACCCTCGACCGCGCCAAGGCCCCGTGCGCCGCGGCGAGCTTCACCTACCTGGCGCAGGAGTCCTTCTTCGACGGCAGCTCCTGCCACCGCCTGGTCAACCAGCCCAGCTTCGGCGTGCTGCAGTGCGGCGACCCGACCGGGACCGGCTCCGGCGGGCCCAGCTACAAGTACGCCGAGGAGGTGACCCCCGAGACGACCTATCCGCGGGGCACCATCGCGATGGCCAAGACCGCAGCTCCCGGCACCACCGGCAGCCAGTTCTTCCTGTGCTTCGTCGACACCGAACTGCCGCCGGAGTACACCGTCGTCGGCACCGTGGACGAGGCCGGCCTGGCGGTCCTCGACGAGGTCGCCGCCGGCGGCATCAAGGACGTCGGCCCGCAGGGTGACGGCGCCCCCGCGATCCCGGTCACCATCAACACCCTGTCCGTCGTCGCCTGAACCCAGCGTTCTGCACCGAAAGCTCCGAGCTTCCCGTACAGAAAGCTGGTTCAGGCGGTGACGCGCTCGACGTCGAAGACGCCGTCGACGTTGCGCACCGTCTGCAGCACCGCGCCGAGGTGGGCCGGGTCGGCCAACTCGAAGGTGAACCGGCTGATCGCCACGCGGTCGCGGCTGGTCTGCACCGACGCCGACAGGATGTTCACCCGCTCGTCGGCCAGCGCCTTGGTGACGTCGGACAGCAGGCGGTGCCGGTCGAGGGCCTCGACCTGGATCGCGACCAGGAACACCGAGCCGGGCTGGCTCGCCCACTCGACCTCCACCAGCCGCTCGGGCTTGCGCTGCAGGTCCGCGGCGTTGGTGCAGTCGGTCCGGTGCACGCTGACGCCGCCGCCGCGGGTGACGAACCCGAGGATGTCGTCGCCGGGCACCGGCGTGCAGCACTTGGCGAGCTTGGCCCACACGTCCGACATCCCGTGGACGACGACGCCGGGGTCCCCGCTGGCGCTGCGCCGCGGGATCGACCGGCGGGTGGGGATGGCGGTCTCGGCGATGTCCTCGACGGCGCCCTCGCTGCCACCGAGGGCGGTGATCAGCTTGTCCACCACCGAGGCCGCGGAGATCTGGTTCTCCCCCACGGCCGCGTACAGGGCGGTCACGTCGGCGTAGCGGAGGTCCTTGGCCAGCGTCGAGAGCGCCTCCCCGCCGAGCAGCCGCTGCAGCGGGAGCCCGGCCTTGCGCATGGCGCGGGTGAGCGCTTCCTTCCCGGCCTCGACGGCGTCCTCGCGGCGCTCCTTGGTGAACCACTGCCGGATCTTGGTGCGCGCCCGTGAGGAGCCGACGAACTGCAGCCAGTCCTTCGAGGGGCCGGCGGTCGGTGACCGGGAGGTGAAGACCTCGACGACGTCGCCGTTGGACAGCTTGCTGTCCAGGGAGACCAGCGAGCCGTTGACCCGGGCACCGATCGTGCGGTGCCCGACCTCGGTGTGCACCGCGTAGGCGAAGTCGACCGGCGTGGAGTTACCGGGCAGGCTGATCACGTCACCCTTGGGCGTGAAGACGAAGACCTCCTGCGGGCCGAGGTCGTAGCGCAGCGTCTCCAGGAACTCGCCGGGCTCTTGCGCCTCGCGTTGCCAGTCCAGCAACTGGCGGAGCCACAGCATGTCGTCGGGCGACCCGGCCTTCGGCGCCCCGAGCTCGCCCGGCCGGGGCTTGCCGCCGGCCCGCGCGCTCTCCTTGTACTTCCAGTGCGCGGCGATGCCGTAGTCGGCGGTGCGGTGCATGTCGTGCGTGCGGATCTGCAGCTCGACCGGCTTGCCCTGCGGACCGATCACCGTCGTGTGCAGCGACTGGTACATGTTGAACTTCGGCATCGCGATGAAGTCCTTGAAGCGCCCCGGCAGGGGCTGCCAGTGCGCGTGCATGATGCCCAGCGCCGCGTAGCAGTCCCGCACCGAGTCGACCAGGATCCGGATGCCGACGAGGTCCCAGATATCGGCGAAGTCGCGGCCGCGGACGATCATCTTCTGGTAGATCGAGTAGTAGTGCTTGGGACGGCCGGTGACGACCGCGTCGATCTTCGCGGCCTTGAGCTGCTCGCTGACCTGCGAGGTGACCTCGGCCAGGTAGGTGTCCCGGGACGGCGCCCGCTCGGCGACCAGGCGGACGATCTCGTCGTAGCGCTTGGGGTAGAGCGTCGCGAACGCGAGGTCCTCGAGCTCCCACTTGATGGTGTTCATGCCCAGGCGGTGGGCCAGTGGGGCGAGGATCTCCAGCGTCTCGCGCGCCTTCTTCTCCTGCTTCTCGGGCGGGAGGAAGCGCAACGTGCGCATGTTGTGGAGCCGGTCGGCGAGCTTGATGACCAGCACCCGCGGATCGCGGGCCATCGCCACGATCATCTTGCGGATCGTCTCCGCCTGGGCGGCGTCGCCCAGCTTCACCTTGTCGATCTTGGTGACGCCGTCGACCAGGTGGGTGACCTCCGAGCCGAAGTCGGCGGTGATCGAGTCCAGCGTGACACCGGTGTCCTCGACCGTGTCGTGCAGCAGGGCCGCCACGAGGGTGGTGGTGTCCATGCCCAGCCCGGCGAGGATGGTGGCGACGGCGAGCGGGTGGGTGATGTAGGGGTCGCCGCTCTTGCGCTTCTGCCCCGCGTGCGCCGCCTCGGCGACGTCGTAGGCACGCTGCAGGAGCACGAGGTCGGCCTTGGGGTGGCTCTGCCGGTGGAGTGCGGCCAGCGGCTCCAGGACCGGGCGCACGACGGGGGTCCGCGGGCTGGCGACGATGCGGCGGGCGAGCCGGTCGCGGACGCGGCGCCGGGGGACGCCGTCGGGGTCACCGGGCTCGGAGCCGACGTCGTCGGGACGGCGGACGACGGGCCGGTCGGGCAGCGGGGCGCGGACGGGGGTGCCGGTGGCCACCTCGCCCGCCGGTGGACCGGCAGGAGGGGCCTGTCCCGCACCGGCGGGCTCGCCCGGCCGCGCGGGAGCCGCGTCTGCGGCTACGTCGGGCGCCACGGCGACTCCTGCTCGGCTGAGGAGAGATGACCGTCCCATGCTAGCGGCGCCGGGCCCCGCCGGGCCCGGTCCGACGGGTGACGTCTCCCTCCGTCAGGTGGTCCAGAGGGCGTGCACCGTGTGCGGTGCCAACCGCACACGTCCACCGAGCGCGGCGAGCTCCACCACGACCGAGACCGCGGTCACGACTCCGCCGAGCCGCTCGACGAGCGCGATCGCGGCGCCGAGGGTCCCGCCGGTGGCGAGGACGTCGTCGACCACGAGCACCCGGGCACCGGGGCGGACGGAATCGGCGTGCAGCTCCAGGGTCGCCGTCCCGTACTCCAGTGCGTAGTCGGCGGCGATCCGCTCCCGCGGCAGCTTGCCGGCCTTGCGGACGGGCACCACACCCACGCCGCTGGCCAGCGCGACCGCGGCGGCGAGCAGGAAGCCGCGGGCCTCCACGCCGACGACGACGTCGAACCCGGGGTCCCCGTCCACTCCGCCGTCCCCGGCGACGGCCGCCGCCCGCGGGTCGGACGCGGCGGGCGCGGCCAGCCCCTCCACCATGCGCCGGAAGGCCACCCCGTCGGCGAACACCGGCGTCAGGTCACGGAACAGCACCCCGGGCTCGGGATAGTCGGGGACGTCGACGGTGAGCGAGGCGATCAGCTCGTCGAGCGGCAGCTCCCCCGGCCGCGGCGCACCCGCCGTGGCGGCGCCGGTCATCGGCGCTTCTTGCCCGGCGGGCGGCCCTTCGCGCCCGGACGCTGCGGCCGGGCCCCCGGCCGCGGCGCCGCGGTGGCGCCGCTGCCGGTGTCCGGCCGGACCGACGACGGCGACTCGACCACGACGTCGGCCTCGACCGAATCCGGCAGCTCCGCGACCGCGACGCCCCCGCGGGCCGGGCGGGCCCTCCGGGCGCTGGCCACCGGACCGGAGGCCGCCGCCGCGCGGGGCCCGCCCGCGCGGGCCGCCGACGAACGGCGCGCCTGGACGCGCCGGCGGAGTGCCTGGACCTCCGGCTCGCGCTCCTTGAGGTCGGCGACGATGGGCGTGGCCAGGACGATCGAGGAGTACGCGCCGGCCGCGAGACCGACGAAGAGCACCAGCGCGAGGTCCTTGAGCGTGCCCACCCCGAGCAGGCCGGCGCCGACGAACAGCAGGCCGGCCACCGGGAGCAGCGCGATGACCGACGTGTTGATCGAGCGCATCAGCGTCTGGTTGACCGCCAGGTTGGCCGCCTCGCTCCATGTCATGCGGGCGCTGCGCTCGAGGTCCTTGACGTTCTCGTCCACCTTGTCGAAGACCACGACGGTGTCGTAGAGCGAGAAGCCGAGGATGGTGAGGAAGCCGATCACGGTGGACGGCGTCACCTCGAAGCCGACCAGCGAGTAGACCCCTGCGGTCACGACGATGTCGTGGACCAGGGCCGCCATGGCGCCGATCGCCATCTTGGGCTGGAACCGCAGGGCGAGGAACACGACCACGGCCACGAGGAAGACGACGAGGGCGATGAGCGCCTGGTCGGTGATGTCCCGGCCCCACTCGGCGCTGACCGACTCGGGGCTGACCTGGTCGGCCTGCACCCCGGCCGCGTCGGCGACGGCCTCGATGACGGCGCGCTCGGTGTCGTTGTCCAGGCTGCCGGTGCGCAGCAGCACCTCGTCGCCGCCGACGACCTGGGCGGTCGCGACCTCCGCGCCGGCCTCCTCGGCAGCCTCGCGCACCTGCTCGAGCTGCTGCTCGGTGCCGGGCACACGGAAGCTGTTGCCCCCCGCGAAGTCGATGCCGAAGTTGAAGCCGCGGAAGACCATCGACAGCAGGCACAGCAGGACCACGACCGCGGTGATCCGGTAGATCAGCCGGCTGTTGCCGACGACGTCGAGACCGGCCTCGCCGTTGTAGAGACGGTGCCCGAGACCGCGGAATCCCCCGCGGGCACGCGGCGGCGCGGTGCCGTCCTCCGCGGTCAGCCCGGCGTCGGCCAGGGCCTGCTCGTCGGAGGGCTGCTCGACGAGCTCCTCGTCGGGCGTGCGGGTCATGACGTGCTCCTGTCTGCGGCGCCGCGGGTCCGGCCGCCGGAGGCCGAGGGGCTGCCGGCGCCGACGAGGTCCCGGCCGGCCGTGGCGGGCCGGGGGGACGGACGACGGGTGTGCTCGACGCGGCCCAGGCCGGAGATGCGGCTGCCGCCGAACCACCGGAACCGCGCCAGCACGGCCATCAGCGGGTGGGTGAAGAGGAAGACGACGACGAGGTCGAGGACCGTCGACATGCCGAGGGTGAACGCGAAGCCCTTCACGTCGCCGATCGCCAGCAGGTAGAGGATCGCCGCGGCCAGGAAGCTGACCGCGTCCGCCGAGAGGATCGTGCGCCGGGCACGGACCCACGCCCGCGGCACGGCCGACCGGAAGCTGCGGCCCTCGCGGATCTCGTCCTTGAGCCGCTCGAAGTAGACGACGAACGAGTCCGCGGTGATGCCCAGCGAGACGATGAAGCCGGCAATCCCGGCGAGGCTCAGGGTGAAGCCGATCTCCCGGCCGAGCAGCACCAGGCAGGCGTAGACGACCACACCGGACAGCAGGAGGCTGGCGATCATCACGAGGCCGAGCAGGCGGTAGTAGACCAGCGAGTACAGGAAGACCAGCGCGATGCCGATCGCGCCGGCGATCAGGCCGGCCTGCAGCTGGTCCTCGCCGAGCTCGGTGGAGATGGACTGCGCGGTCGCCTGGGTGAAGCTCAGCGGCAGCGCGCCGTACTTGAGCTGGTTGGCCAGCTCGGTGGCGGACTCCTGGTCGAAGCTGCCCGAGATCTCGGTCCCGCCGGAGATGGCCTGGTTGATCGTCGGGGCGGAGATGACCCGGCCGTCGAGCGTGATGCCCACGTTCTTGCCGACATTGGCCGCCGTGTACTCGGCCCAGGCCGCCGAACCCTCGGCGGTGAAGTCGAGCTGGACGATCCACTCGCCGGTGCCCGCGCGGGTGCCCGCGGTGGCGTCGGTGACCGCGGTGCCCTCGACGACCGAGGGGCCGAGCAGGTACTTGAGCGTGCCGTCCTCGCTGCAGGAGGCGACGTGGTCGTCGGGACGGTCCACCGACCCCTGGGACTCGCCGTCGCAGGTCAGCGTGGCGTAGGCCGCCGCCGCCTGCTCCTGGGTCACCGGGGGCGCATCGGGGTCGGTCGCGGGGTCCGCGACCGCGCCGTCGGACGGCGCCGCGGATCCCGTCGCGGCGGCGCTGTCGGTCGGCGCGGCGGAGGGTGCCGTGGGCGCGGCGGGGTCGGTGGGCGCGGCGGCGTCGGTGGGGGCGGCCGTGTCGGTGGGGGCGGCGCTCCCGGAGGCGGCCGGGGTTGCCGGCTCGGGCCCTTGGATCACCGGGCGGAAGCGCAGCTGCGCGGTCTCACCGAGCTGGCGCGCCTGCTCGCCGTCGTCACCCGGCACGGAGATGACGATGTTCGAGTCGCCCTCGGTGACGACCTCGGCCTCGGCGACGCCGAGGCCGTTGACCCGCTGCTCGATGATCTGGCGCGCCAGCTCGAGGTCCTCGGGGGCCGGCGCCTGACCGTCGGGCGTCCGTGCGCTGAGGGTCACGGTCGTGCCGCCGCGCAGGTCCAGCCCCAGCTGCGGTGTGCGGGTGGTGCCGGTGAAGTAGATGAGCCCGTACAGGACGGCGACGATGAGCAGGAAGGCGGCGAAGTACCGGCCTGCCGGCAGCGAGCGTTGTGCCACGGTGGTCCCCCGGCTCAGACGGTGCCGTCGGCCGGTCGTCCGCCGGACGCGCCAGGTGTCCCGGTGTCGGGGCCGTCGGTGCCGGGTGTGCCGGCCGGCGTGCGGATCTCCAGGACCGCCTGCCGCGCGTACGTGACGACGACGCCCGGGGCGATCTGGACGTCCACCGTGGTCTCCCCCAGCGCCGCGACGGTGCCGTGCAGCCCGCCGGCCATCATCACCGGGGTGCCGACGTTCAAAGCTTCCTGCAGCGCCTGGGCCTGGGCCTGCATGCGCTTGCGCTGCCGGGCGGGCAGGACGAACAGCATGATCGCCAGCAGTGCCAGGATGATGATCGGAAAGAACTGCTCCACGACAGGTGTGCCTCTCTACCGCGCGTCCAGGTCCGCGGTGGGTGCGGCCCCCCGGTGGGGCCGCTCGGGTGCGTCGGTTGCCTCACTCGCACGGCGCGCGGGCGACCGGACGGGACGCGCGCGGCCGCGGCCGGACGAGTTGCGCGCCAGCGAGCGGCAGTCTATGCGTCGAACAGCGGCTCTGACGACGCACCCGGGGTCGTCGGTGCGCCGGTCGCCCCGCCGAGGGCCCCGCCGGCGCCGCTGATCAGCGCGCCGCCGCGCGGCAGCGGATGCCCGAGGTGGTGCCAGGCGGCCTCGGTCGCCACCCGGCCCCGCGGCGTCCTGGCGAGGAGTCCGGCCCGGACGAGGAAGGGCTCGCAGACCTCCTCGACGGTGTTCGGCTCCTCCCCCACGGCGACGGCCAGGGTCGCGACGCCCACCGGCCCGCCGCCGAAGCGGACGACGAGGGCCTCGAGCACCGCCCGGTCGAGCCGGTCGAGCCCGAGCACGTCGACGTCGTACAGCGCCAGCGCTGCCTGGGCCACCTCGCGAGTCACCCGGCCGTCGGCCTCGACCTCGGCGTAGTCGCGGACCCGGCGCAGCAGGCGGTTGGCGATCCGGGGTGTGCCGCGGGATCGGCCGGCGATCTCGGCGGAGCCGTCCTCGGTCAGCTCGACGCCCAGCAGGTCGGCGCTGCGGCGCAGCACCTGGTGGAGCTCCGCGGGCTCGTAGAACTCCATCTGGCCGACGAAGCCGAACCGGTCGCGCAGCGGCCCGGTGAGCAGCCCGGCCCGCGTGGTGGCGCCGACCAGCGTGAAGGGGCTGATCTCCAGCGGGATGGCGGTGGCGCCGGGCCCCTTGCCGACGACGACGTCGACCCGGAAGTCCTCCATCGCCATGTACAGCAGTTCCTCGGCCGGACGGGCGATGCGGTGGATCTCGTCGATGAACAGGACGTCGCCGGGCGCGAGATTGGACAGCATCGCGGCGAGGTCACCGGAGCGCTCGATCGCCGGGCCGCTGGTGATCTTCACCGAGGTGCCGAGCTCCGAGCCGATGATCAGCGCCAGGCTGGTCTTGCCCAGACCCGGCGGCCCCGAGAGCAGCACGTGGTCCGGCGGCCGGCCGCGCCGCTTGGCCCCTTGGAGGACCAGCGCCAGCTGGCGGGCGACCTTGGGCTGGCCGATGAAGTCGGTGAGCGAGTGGGGCCGCAGCGCGGACTCGACGACCCGCTCCTCGTCCCCTGCCCCCGCGGACACCGAGAAATCGCGGCCGGAGCCGTCCGCGAGGTCGCCGGTCAGGGACCGGTCGAACGGGGCGCTCATGACCTGCCCAGCAGCTGCAGCGCCTGGCGCAGGAGGACGGCGACCTCCACCACGCCGGTCGCGGCGATCTGCTCGTCGGCGACCGGCGCCAGCCGGGCGAGGGCGCCGTCGGCCTCCTTGGCGGTCCAGCCGAGACCGACCAGCGCCGAGGTGAGCTGGTCGCGCCACGGCGCCACGGGCGTGACGGAGGGCAGGCCGGCCGGGGCGGGCGCGTCGAGGGAGGTGTCGGAGGTGGTGGCGCCCAGCCGGTCCCGCAGCTCGAGGATCAGCCGCTCGGCGCCCTTCTTGCCGATGCCCGGCACCTGCATGAGTGCCTTGACGTCGGCCGTCGAGACCGCCCGGCGCACCTCGCGCGGCGGATGGATGGCCAGCACCGCCTGCGCCAGGCGCGGGCCGACGCCGTTGGCCGTCTGCAGCAGCTCGAACAGCTGCCGCTCGTCGTCGTCGGCGAAGCCGTAGAGCGTGAGCGAGTCCTCACGCACCACCAGGCTCGTCGACAGGCGCGCGTTCTCCCCCACCTGCAACCGGGCGATCGTGCCCGGGGTGCACTGCACCGCCAGCCCGATGCCGCCCACCTCCACGACCGCGCCGTCCGGCGACACCGCGGCCACCCGCCCGGACACCGAGGCGATCATCGGGCCGCCACCCCCGTCCACCGCGGGAGGGTGCGCTGCACCACGGGGGCGCCGATGCCGCCGGCCAGCGCCGCCGAGCGCAGCCGCTGCTGGGCCGGGCCACGCCATGCGTGGCAGACGGCCAGGGCCAGCGCGTCGGCGGCGTCGGCCGGCCTGGGGACCTCGCTCAGACCCAGCACCCGGGTCACCATGAGGGTGACCTGTTCCTTGTCCGCGCGGCCGTTGCCGGAGATGGCCGCCTTGACCTCGCTCGGCGTGTGCCAGGCGACCGGCCGGTCGGCCTGGGCGGCTGCCAGCGCGGCCACGCCCGCGGCCTGCGCCGTCCCGGTGGCCGTGCCCTTGTTGTTCTGCGTGAAGACCCGCTCGATGGCCACGACGTCGGGCCGGTGCTCGCGCAGGAGCGCGGTCACGGCCGTGTGCAGCTCCAGGAGCCGCAGCTCCAGGTCCAGCTCGGCCGGCGTGCGCACCACCCCGACGCCCACCGCCGTCGGACGTGCCCCGGGACGCCCGTCGACGACACCCCACCCGCACCGGGTGAGCCCGGGGTCTATGCCCAGCACCCGCATGAGTTGCCCCCAGTCAGCCGAACGCCTGTTCGACCGAGGCTAACCGGCAGGCACGACACCACGGCGCCGACACGCCCGCGGCCTCGTCCCCGGGTCCCGCCCCGAGCCCGCGAGGGGCGGGGAGGACGAGCTCCTTCACCCGACCTTCTCGAGCACCTCGTCGGAGACGTCGTAGTTGGCGTACACGTTCTGCACGTCGTCGAGGTCCTCGAGGGCGTCGATCAGCCGGAAGACCTTGCCGGCGCCGTCCTCGTCGAGCTCGACCGTCACGCTCGGCACGAACCCGGCCTCGGCGGAGTCGTAGTCGATCCCGGCGTCCTGCAGCGCGCTCCGGACGGCGACCAGGTCGCCGGGCTCGGAGACCACCTCGAACGTGTCCCCCAGGTCGCGCACCTCCTCGGCGCCGGCGTCCAGCACGGCCATGAGCACGGTGTCCTCGTCCACGGCGTCGGTCTTCGGCACCACCACGACCCCCTTGCGGGAGAAGAGGTAGGAGACCGAGCCGGGGTCGGCCATCGACCCGCCGTTGCGGGTCATCGCGGTGCGCACCTCCATGGCCGACCGGTTCTTATTGTCGGTCAGGCACTCGATGAGGACGGCGACGCCTCCGGGGGCGTAGCCCTCGTAGGTGATGCCCTGGTAGTCGACGCCGCCGGCCTCGGCGCCCGAACCGCGCTTGACCGCGCGGTCGATGTTGTCATTGGGCACCGAGGACTTCTTCGCCTTCTGGATGGCGTCGTAGAGCGTCGGGTTGCCCGCGGGGTCTCCGCCGCCGGTGCGGGCCGCGACCTCGATGTTCTTGATCAGCTTGGCGAAGAGCTTGCCGCGCTTGGCGTCGATCCCGGCCTTCTTGTGCTTCGTCGTCGCCCATTTGGAATGGCCACTCACGACAGACCCCTCTCGTTCCCGACGGCCCCGTGATGAGCGCTGTCGGCCTGCTGGGCCAGGTGACGGCGGACGATGTCGACGAACAGCGCGTGCACCCGGCGGTCCCCGGTCAGTTCGGGGTGGAAGCTCGTGGCCACCAGGTTGCCCTGGCGGACGGCCACGATCCTACCGTCGGCCCCTCCGCCCACGATCCGCCCGAGGACCTCGACCTCCTGGCCGGCCTTCTCCACCCACGGCGCCCGGATGAACACCGCGCGCACCGGGCCCCCGGTGAGCCCCTCGAACACCAGCTCGCTCTCGAAGGAGTCGACCTGCCGGCCGAAGGCGTTGCGGCGCACGGTGACGTCGAGGCCGCCGACCGTCTCCTGGTCCGGCGGCGCGTCGAGGATGTGGTCGGCGAGCAGGATCATCCCGGCGCACGACCCGTAGGCGGGCAGCCCCGTGCGCACGGCGGCCCGCAACGGCGCCAGCACGCCGGACCGCGCGGCGAGCTTCGCGATGGTGGTCGACTCGCCGCCGGGCAGGACCAGCCCGTCGACGGCGGCGAGCTCCTCGGGACGGCGGACCGGCACGGCGTCCGCTCCCTGCTCGCGCAGCGCGGTCAGGTGCTCCCGGACGTCGCCCTGGAGGGCGAGCACCCCGACGACGGGGCGGGCGGTGGCGGTGGACACGACCGACGAGGCTACGTCGGATGCGCCGGCCGGGCGTCGGCCGCACGCGCCGAGGTGGCGGTGAGCAGCCGCTCCAGGGGCCCCCGCCCGAGCTTCCACCACCACACGCCGGCCCCGGCGAGGGCGGTGAGCACGAACAGCAGCCACACGCCGACGCCCTCGGCGCTGCCCGGATCGACCGACTCCATCGCCCAGAGGACGACGATCTGGGCGGTGTACACCGAGAGGGCCAGGGCCCCGACGGCGCGCAGCGGGGCGGTCGGCACGGGCAGCCGGTCGGCCACGACGAGGCACGCCGCGATCACGAGGACGGCCAAGCCGCCGGACCCGACCAGCTCGAACGTCGTGCCGCTGTGCGGCTGGGCGCCGGTCAGCCAGGCGGCCTCCCACTTCCCCACGGGCGCGGCGAACCCCTCCTCCGGCCCGTCGGACGGGACGCCGTCGGCGACGAGGCCGGTGGTCAGCCAGCCACCGCCGTAGCCGAGCACGGCGGCGGCCGCGCCGGCGGCGCCCAGCCGCGCCCGGACGGCGGGGACACCCAGGTCGAGCCGGCCGACGCCCAGCCCCACCAGCACGAAGGCCACCCAGAGCATGGCCGGGTAGGTGCCGGTGACCAGCAGCTCGGCCACGTAGTGCGCCTCCGCGTCGGCGACCGACAGGACCTGCCCGAGGAAGGCGTTCAGCGGCGGGCCCACCAGCGCGACGAGCCCCGCGGCGGCGAGCAGCCGGTGGGGCGGCCAGCGGAGGAACGGCAGCGCGAGCACGAAGACCACGGCGTAGACGCCGAGGATGATCGCGACGAACGTGTGCAGCCACTCGAGCACCGCGCCGATCGCGAAGACCCAGGCCGCCCGGACCGCGATCCGCAGCCGGGCGCGGACGAGGTCGATCCCGTCGGCCGGCCGGGTGCGGCCGGACAGCAGCGCCATCGACACCCCGGCGAGCGTGGCGAACAGGACGGAGGAGCGGCCGTCGACGACGGCAGCCCAGCTCGACGGCGCCGCGGTGAGCTCGTCGCCGATGTCCAGATGGGCGCCGAACATGCCGAGGACGGCGAGCCCGCGCGCGAGGTCCAGACCCGCGATGCGACCGGAGGTGTCCGGTCCTCCCGTCACCACCCGCGGGTGGCGTACCGCTCGCTCTCCGGCAGCGTGGAGACGTTGATGCCGACCATCGGCTCGCCGAGACCGCGGGAGACCTTGGCGATCACGTCGGGGTCGTCGTGGAACGTCGTCGCCTGGACGATCGCGGCGGCGCGCCGCCGGGGGTCGCCGGACTTGAAGATGCCGGAGCCGACGAACACGCCCTCGGCGCCCAGCTGCATCATCATCGCCGCGTCGGCGGGCGTGGCGATGCCGCCGGCGGTGAACAGCACGACCGGCAGCTTGCCGAGCCGGGCCACCTCGGCGACCAGGTCGTACGGCGCGCGCAGCTCCTTGGCCGCCACGAACAGCTCGGTCTCGTCGAGCGTGCCCAGCGCCTTGATGCCGGCGCGGATCGACCGCATGTGCCGGGTGGCCTCGACGACGTTGCCGGTGCCGGCCTCGCCCTTGGAGCGGATCATGGCCGCGCCCTCGGAGATGCGGCGGAGCGCCTCGCCGAGGTCGGTCGCGCCGCAGACGAACGGCACGGTGAACCCGCTCTTGGCGATGTGGTGCGCCTCGTCGGCCGGGGTGAGGACCTCGGACTCGTCGATGTAGTCGACGCCGAGGGCCTGCAGGACCTGGGCCTCCACGAAGTGACCGATGCGCGCCTTGGCCATCACCGGGATCGAGACGGCGCCGATGATGCCCTCGATCATGTCGGGGTCGCTCATGCGGGCGATGCCGCCCTGCGCGCGGATGTCGGCGGGCACCCGCTCGAGCGCCATGACGGCGACCGCGCCGGCGTCCTCGGCGATCTTCGCCTGCTCCGGGGTGACGACGTCCATGATGACGCCCCCCTTGAGCTGTTCGGCCATGCCGCGCTTGACGCGGTCGGTGCCGGTGGAGGGGGTCTGCGCTGCCACGGTGTGCTGCCTCTGGTTCGACGGACGATCGGGAGCCGCCATCGTACGGCGGGTCAGGACACCCCCCGGCCGTTGCCGCCCAGGGCTCCGACCACCTCCTCGAGCCGGTCGTCGATGTCGAAGTACCGGGGCAGGGGCCGGCCGGCGTGCAGGCGGAGCAGCCGGGGGAAGCGGTGCCGCCGCAGCGCCCGGATGTCGCGGACCGCGTCGTTGTAGAAACGACGGGCCAGCCCGACCCGGGTGCTCGTGCCGGCGAGGTCGGCCTGCAGGGCACCCGGCACGCCGGGCAGGTCGGCCGGCAGGTCCCGCAGCTCCCGCCCGAGCGCGTTCTCGGCCGTCTCCCGGTCCCCGTCCCGGGGGGAGCGGGCCCCTGCGGCCGCCGCCGCCAGGGCCGCCGCCCGGTGCTCCCCCAGCGCGCCGGCGTGGTCGCGCGCCAGTTCCTCCGCCAGCGCGGCGCGCCGCCGCAGCTGGCCGTCGAGGGCAGCCCAGGCCCGGGCGACGCGGGCCTCCAGCCGGCGCAGCCGGGTCAGCGTCCAGACCGTCCACGCCAGCAGGACCAGGAGCAGGGCTCCGAGCGTCAGCAACCAGGCGTCGGGCGTCACGGAGCGGAAGGCTAGCGGTGCGCTCCGCGCCGTGGGGAGGTTCCGGCCTGCCGGTGCGCCGGGGGTACCCCGGGGACGTCGTGCTCGTCACCCGCGGTGACCGCGCCCCCGTCGGGCAGGACGACGGTCTCGTACACCGCCAGGATGCGGCGGGCCAGGACTTCCCAGTCGTAGGCCGCCGCGGTGCGCGGCCCGATCTCGGACAGCGCCGCCCGGCGGGCGGGGTCGGCCAGCAGCGAGCACAGCGCCCGGGCGAGCGCCGCGGCGTCGCCACGGCGGACCAGCACGCCCGCCGCGCCGTCCTGGAGCACCCGGGCGAACGCGTCGAGATCGCTGGCCACGATGGGGGCGCCGGCGGCCATCGCCTCGATGAGGACGACGCCGAACGACTCGCCGAGCAGGTTGGGGGCGCAGTAGACGTCCACCGAGCGCAGGAAGGCCGCCTTGTCCGCCTCGGAGAGCTCACCGAGCAGGCCGACGTGCGGGCGCAGGTCCTCCCCGACCAGCTCACGCAGTTCGTCGGCGTCCCCGCGGCCGGCGATCAGCAGCCGGGCGCCGGGGTGGTGGCGGACGACGGTGCGCATGGCCTCGAGCAGGATCGGCAGCCCCTTGCGCGGCTCGAGGTAGCGGCCGAGGAAGCCGATGGTGGGACCGTCGACCCCGCGGGCGTACCCGGGCAGGTCGGGTCCCTCGGCGAAGAAGCCGACGTGCACGCCGTTCGGGATGATCACGGCGTCGCCGCCGAGGTGCTCGACCTGCACCCGCCGGGCGAAGTCGGAGACGGCGATCCGGCCGCTGATCCGCTCCAGCCAGGGGTGGACGACCGGCCCCCACGCAGCCAGCCACTTCGAGCGCGTCGTCGCCGCGTGGAAGGTGGCGACGATCGGGCCGTCGGCGATCATGCAGACGAGCAGCGACACCGACGGGGGCGCCGGCTCGTGGACGTGGACGACGTCGAAACGCCCCTCCCGCAGCCAGCGCCGCACCCGGGCCGCGGAGACCGGCCCGAACTGGATGCTGGCCATCGAGCCGTTGTACGGGATCGGGACGGTACGGCCGGCGAAGGTGGCGTAGGGCGGGAGGGACTCCTCGCGCTCGGCCGGGGTGAGGACCTCCACGTGGTGCCCCATGCCGAGCAGGGTCTCGGCCAGGTCGCGGACGTGGTACTGGACCCCGCCGGGCACGTCCCACTGGTAGGGGCAGACCAGGCCGATGCGCATCACGCCTCCCCGGCGGACGGACGGGCGGCGCGCGGGGGGTCGGGGGGCACGTCCGGCCAGATCCGGCCCAGCATGTGCCAGTCCTCTGGCCGGTCGGCGATCGAGGTCGCGAACGCGTCGATGACCCCCTGCATCGCGCCGGCCACCCGGTCCCTCAGCCGGCCAGGGCCCTCGACGGGCACCTGCGGGGAGAAGACCAGCCGCCAGCCGCGCTCGGTGAACTGGCAGACGGTCGGGACCAGCGCCGCACCGGTCTGGGCGGCCAGCAGCGCGGCGCCCCCGGGCACGGTCGCCGGGCGACCGAAGAACTGGACCGGCACTCCCCCGCTGCCGAGGTTGCGGTCGACGAGCAGGCAGGTGACCCCGCCGGCGGACAACCAGTCGCGGAGCACCTCGGTGCTCGGCCGGGGCCCACCGGTGAGGGGCACCACCCGGAAACCGAGCGACTCCCGGTAGGCCAGGAACCGCTCGTACAGCGACTCCGGCTTCAGCCGCTCGGCGACGGTCATGAACGGCCCGTCCAGCCAGTCGATGAACCAGACGCCGGCGGCGTCCCAGTTGCCGCTGTGCGGCAGGGCCATCACCAGCGGGCGCCCGCCGGCGCGGGCCTTCTCCAGGTGCTCCAGGCCGACGACCTCCGTGCCGGCCACGATCCGGTCGGTGCGCAGCGTCGGCAGCCGGAACGCCTCCTGCCAGTAGCGGGCGTAGGACCGGACGGCGCGGCTGGTCAGCTCGGTGAGCTCCGGCTCGCCGAGCCGGCCGCCGGTGACCACGCGCAGGTTGGCCCGGAGCTGGCGGGTGCCCCGGCCCTCCCGCCCCCCGGCCCAGCGACCGGCGGCGTCGAACGCCGCCCGGGCCGCCGGCTCGGGCAGCAGGCGGACCGCGTGCCAGCCGGCCGCGAAGCCGGCGTCGGTGAGCCGGGCGCCGAGCGTGCCGCTCACGGCGCCGGCCGGGACGGCGGTGCGGGCAGCGAACGGTCTCCGGCGGCGCGGCGGACGGCGAGGAACCGCTGGCCGACCGTGACCGCGCTGCCGAGCAGGAGCACCCACAGCGCGACGTGCACCGCGTACGGGATGCCCAGCCCCGTGAAGCCGGTGCCCACCAGCACCAGGATCAGCCGCTCGGTGCGCTCGACGATGCCGACGTCGCAGGCCAGTCCGACGCCCTCGGCCCGCGCCTTGACGTACGAGGTGAGGACGCCGAGGACGAGGCACACCAGCGCCAGCAGGACCAGCAGCCGGTTGTCCCCCGCCCCGGAGAACCACCAGACCAGCGCGCCGAAGATCGCCGCGTCGGCGGCCCGGTCGCCGGTGGAGTCCAGGACCGCGCCGAAGACCGATCCGCCGCCGCGGGCGCGGGCCAGTGCCCCGTCGAGCATGTCGAGGAGCACGAAGACGGTGACCGCGAACGCGCCCCAGAACAGGTGCCCGGTCCCGATGAGCACCACGGCGGACACCACGGCGCCCACCGTGCCGGTGATCGTGATCATGTCGGGTGTGACCCCGGCGCGGGCCAGCCGCGCGACGACCGGCGCCCAGAAGCGGGCGACGGCCGCTCGCGCGTTGCTGCCGAGCACTCAGGCCTCCCGGACGGAGGGGACCCCGGACGCCGCATCGGTGACCCAGGCCTCGGCGAGCAGCGCCCGGGTCTCCCGGAGCACCTGGGGCAGCACCCGGGTCAGCCCGATGACCGGCATGAAGTTGGTGTCGCCGCCCCAGCGCGGCACGGCGTGCTGGTGCAGGTGGTCGGCGATGCCGGCGCCGGCCACCGACCCCTGGTTCATGCCGATGTTGAAGCCGTGCGCGCCGCTGACCGCGCGCACCGTGCGCATCGCCGCCTGGGTGAACGCGCCCAGCTCTGCGACCTCCGCGGGCGTCAGGTCGGTGTAGTCGGGCACGTGCCGGTACGGGACCAGCATCAGGTGCCCGGCGTTGTACGGGTAGAGGTTGAGGACGGCGAAGACCGCCGTCCCCCGAGCCACGACGAGGCCCTCCTCGTCGCTCATCGTCGGGATGAGGCAGAACGGGCAGTCGTGCTCGCCCGTGGGCTTGCCCTCGCCCCGGATGTAGGCCATCCGGTACGGCGTCCACAGGTGCTCGAAGGGCGTCATCGGCCCGTCGTCGCTCATCCGGCCGCCGAGGGGTCGAGGTTGGACCGCGAGGCCACCCACGCGGCGACCTGGTCGACCGCGTCGTCCACCGGCACACCGTTGCGCTGCGATCCGTCGCGGTAGCGGAAGGAGACGGCTCCCGCGTCGGCGTCCGTGGCGCCGGCGATGAGCACGAACGGGATCTTCTGCTTGCTCGCCGTCCGGATCTTCTTCTGCATCCGGTCGTCCGAGTCGTCGATCTCCACGCGGATGCCACGGGCCCGCAGCTTCAGCGCGACGTCGGTCAGGTACGGCACCTGCTCGTCGGTGACCGGGATGCCCACGACCTGCACCGGCGCCAGCCAGGCCGGGAACGCGCCGGCGTAGTGCTCGGTGAGCACGCCGAAGAACCGCTCCATCGAGCCGAACAGCGCCCGGTGGATCATCACCGGCCGTTGCCGGCTGCCGTCGCTCGCGGTGTACTCCAGGTCGAAGCGGTCGGGCAGCATGAGGTCCACCTGGATGGTCGACATCTGCCACGAGCGGCCGATGGCGTCGCGGACCTGCACCGAGATCTTCGGCGCGTAGAAGGCCGCACCGCCCGGATCGAGGACCAGGTCGAGCCCGCTGGCCTCGGCCGCCTCGCGCAGTGCGTCCGTGGCGCGTTCCCAGTCCTCGTCGTTGCCGATGGACTTCTCCGGGTCGCGGGTGGACAGCTCCAGGTAGAAGTCGGTCATGCCGTAGTCGGCGAGCAGGTCGAGGACGAACTGCAGCAGCGACCGGATCTCGCCCTGCATCTGCTCGGGGGTGCAGTAGATGTGCGCGTCGTCCTGGGTGAACCCGCGGGCCCGGGTGAGGCCGTGGACCACGCCCGACTTCTCGTACCGGTACACCGTGCCGAACTCGAACAGCCGCAGCGGCAGCTCGCGGTAGGACCGCCCGCGCGACCGGTAGACCAGGTTGTGCATCGGGCAGTTCATCGGCTTGAGGTAGTAGTCCTGGCCCTGCCGTCGGACGTTGCCGTCGGCGTCCCGCTCCTCGTCGAGGTGCATGGCCGGATACATGCCCTCGGAGTACCAGCCGAGGTGCCCGGAGGTCTCGAACAGCTGGCCCTTGGTGATGTGCGGGGTGTTGACGAACTCGTAGCCCGCCGCCTCGTGCCGCTGCCGGGAGTAGTTCTCCATCTCCCGACGGATGACACCGCCCTTCGGGTGGAAGACGGCCAGCCCGGACCCGATCTCGTCGGGGAAGCTGAACAGGTCCAGCTCGGCGCCCAGCCGGCGGTGGTCGCGCCGCTCGGCCTCGGCGACCTGCTCGAGGTAGGCCTTGTGCGCCTCCTTGCTCTCCCACGCGGTGCCGTACACCCGCTGCAGCTGCGGGTTCTTCTCGCTGCCCCGCCAGTACGCCGCGGCCGAGCGGGTGAGGCTGAACGCGGGGATGGCGCTGGTCCGCGGCACGTGCGGACCACGGCACAGGTCGGTCCACACGCGGTCGCCGGTGCGGGCGTCGAGGTTGTCGTACATGGTCAGCTGGGCTCCGCCGACCTCCACGGAGGCGCCATCGTCCTCGAACGGGGCCTCGCCGCCCTTGAGCCCGATGAGCTCGAGCTTGTACGGCTCGTGGGCGAGCTCCGCCTTGGCGTCCTCGTCGCTGATCTCCCGCCGCGCGAAGTGCTGACCGGCCCGGACGATCTCCTGCATCTTCTTCTCGAGCGCCGTGAGGTCCTCGGGCGTGAAGGGGCGCTCGGGGTCGAAGTCGTAGTAGAAGCCGTTCTCCACCGGCGGCCCGATGCCCAGCCGGGTGCCGGGGAAGAGCTCCTGGACCGCCTGCGCCAGGACGTGCGCGGTCGAGTGGCGGATGACCGCGCGGCCATCGGCGCTGGCCGCGGGCACCGGCTCGACCTCGACGTCGGCGTCGGGCACCCACGCCAGGTCCTTGAGGTCGCCGGTCGCCACCTCGCGCACGACCACCGCGCCGTCGGCGCCCTTCAGCGGCACTCCGGCGTCCTTGAGCGCCTGCATCGCCGTGGTTCCGGCCGCCACCCGGATCGGGGCGACAGCGGTGGGCGAGGGCGGGGTCGACACGAGAACTCCCGGAGGGTCGGCGAAACAGGCCCCCCGAGCCTAGTGCGAAGCCTCCGCTCAGCCCGGGACGATATCCAGGCCGGCCGCCACGGCCCCCCGCCGGCCGAGCACCTCGGCCACCCGCCCGGAGGTCGCCGGGTCGGCCGGCCGTACGGTCACCGCGTCGGCCCCGATCTCGATCCGCAGCGGCACGGCCTCGGCGCCGGTGACCGCGAACCGCCCGTCGGCCCCGCGGGTGAACGTGAAGCGTGCGGCCACCGAGTCCTCCGTCGCGTACCCGCGGGTGGCGTGCTCGGCCACGTGGTTGCCGAGCCCGTAGGCGGCCCACTCCCCGCCGATCCGCTCGAAGGGCTGCACCACGTGCGCGTGATGGCCCAGCACCAGGTCGACGTCGGGCGAGGCGAGCAGCGCGTGGACCGCCGCGACCTGCGCTCCGGTCGGGTCGTGGTCGTACTCCTGGCAGCAGTGCAGGCTCGCGACCACGACGTCCGCCCCCGCGGCCCGGGCCCGCGCCGCCGCGGCGAGCATCCCCGTGACGTCGGGCACGGCGGCGACGTCCACCGACCACGCCCGGCCCTCCGGCAGGGGTACGCCGTTGAGGCCGAACGTCGCCGCGACGTGCCCGACCGTCACCCCGCCCACGTCGACCAGCGAGGGCGCCAGGCTCTCGGCCTCCGTGCGGTAGGTGCCGGTGTGCGCGATGCCCGCCGCGTCGAGCGCGTCGAGGGTGCGGACCAGGCCCTCGGTCCCGTCGTCGAGCGAGTGGTTGGACGCCGTGGAGCACAGGTCGTAACCGGCGCCGGCCAGCGCCGGCACGATCTCCGGCTGGACGGCGAAGCTTGGGTACCTCCGGTACGGGCCGCCCTCCGGGGCGACCGGCGTCTCCAGGTGGCAGATCGCCAGGTCCGCGGCGCCGATGAGCGGGGCGACGGGCGCGAGGACGCCGGAGAAGTCGTAGCCGCCGTCGGCCCTGCGGGCACCGGAGGTGAGCACCCGGTCCTGGTGGACGAGCACGTCGCCGGTAGCCAGCAGGGTGAATGACTCCGGAGGCGTCGGCGGACGAACGGCGTGCGGCCGGTCCGCTGCGGGCTCGGCGGCACCGGAGCACCCGCCGACCAGCAGGAGAAGCCCCAGGGCTGCCCTGGCCCGGCACCTCCGCACGGCGGCAGGCTAGACCAGCAGGACGGTGTCCCCGGTGCGCACCGGGCCGGGAGCGAGGACGTCGGCGTAGACGCCCAGGCAGTGCTTCGGGGTGCGGGTGATCCGCAGGACAGCCCCGCCGACGCGCAGCTCGCGCCCCACCCAGGCCCGCTCGTCGCCGTCGAGGTCGAGCAGCAGGTTGGCGCGGGGGTCCTCCGCCGAGCAGCCCTCCGGCACCTCGCCCGCGGCGGCTCGGTCGACGGCCTGGCGCGAGACCAGGTGCACGGGCGCGACGTCCGGCCGCGCGGCCGGGGAGGGCGCCAGCCGCACGGGCCGGTTCAGGAGCTCGGTGAGGCGCGCGGCGTCGGCCGACGGGTCACCGGTCGGCTCCACATCGCGCAGGGCGGGTGCCTCCTTCGGCCGGACCGGCGAGTCGTCGGCTCCGAGGACCGTCCACACGCGGTCGCCGGCCAGGCCGCCCGGCAGGACCTCCGCCAGGGTCAGCGCCCTCCCTGCGAGGGAGCGGACCGGGTAGATCCGGATCTCCTCGACCCGGCCCACCGGTCGTCCCGTCGTCACGACCGGGACGGTACCGGGGGATGTCTGTGCGCCGCGGTGTCACCAAGCCGCCCACCGTGCTGACGATCCGTGACGGATCGCAGGTCAGCCGCGTGTTCCCGCGTCGCGCCGTGTATCCACCCCCTCCGCCGCGGCCTCCTCCCCGCGACTCTGCACCGTCGACACGGCCGGCGCCCGCCGTCCGTCACCAGAGAGGTTGGAGACCATGCACAGGACGACCGGACTGCCGGCAGTGCGCCGTTGGCTGGTGGGCGGAGCCTCGCTCGTGATCGCGGCCACGATGGTGGGCTGCGGCTCCGACGACCCGGGCGGGGAGGACACCCAGGCGGCGGCGAGCAGCCCGGCGGAGCCCGCCGCCGACCCCGCCGAGTTCTGCGAGGCGTCGGTCGACGTGGAGGCCGCCTTCAGCATGGGCCCGCCGATCGACGAGAGCGCTCCGCCGGAGGAGCAGCAGGCCGCCCTGGAGGAGTTCGCCGGCCAGGTCGAGCCCCTGCTCGCCCGCGCCGAGGAGACCGCTCCCGAGGAGGTCGCCGACCACGTCGACACGGCGGCCGGGATCGTCAGGGACGCCCTCGCCGGCGGCGACCCGTCGGTCCTGGAGAGCCCGGAGTACCAGGAGGCCGACGACGGCATCGACGAGTACATGCTCGCCGAGTGCGGCTACGAGCAGATCGAGGCCACCGGGGTGAACTACGAGTACGAGGGCATCCCCGAGACGGTGGAGGCGGGGGTCGTCGCCGTGACCTTCACGAACGAGGGCGACGAGCTGCACGAGATCGGCATCGCCCGCATCAACGACGACGTCACCCAGCCCGTCCAGGAGCTCCTCGCGCTGCCCGAGGAGCAGCTGATGTCGATGATCACCTTCACCGGTGCCGCCTTCGCCGAGCCGGGCGGCTCGGACACCACGTTCCTTCGGCTGGAGCCCGGGCGGTACGGGGCGGCGTGCTTCATCCCGCAGGGAACGACGCACGAGCACGAGGGCGACGGCCCGCCGCACTTCACCCTGGGCATGGTCGCCGAGTTCACGGCCGGGTGACGGGACCCGCATGCCGGTCACACGACGCCAGTTCCTGGGGCTGACCGCGGCCGCCGGCCTGACGCTCGTCACCGGCTGCACCGGCCGCGAGCCGGCCGCAGGTCCCCGGACCGCCGGGGGCCTGCGGCTGACGGCGGCGCCGATGCGCCTGGACCTGGCCGGGCACGCCGTACCGACCTGGGGCTACGGCACCGTCCCCGGCCCGGAGATCCGTCTCCGGGCCGGGGAGGTGCTGCGGGTGCAGCTGCGCAACGAGCTGTCCGAGGACACGACGGTCCACTGGCACGGACTCGCCCCGCCCAACGCCATGGACGGCGTCCCGGGCGTCACCCAGGACCCCGTCGCCCCGGGGGCCGGCTTCGCCTACGAGTTCGAGACCCCGATCCCCGGCTCGTTCATGTATCACGCGCACGTCGGCGTCCAGCTGGACCGCGGTCTCTACGGGCCGCTGATCGTGGAACCGCGGCACGAGGAGCTGTCCTACGACCGGGAGTACACCCTGATGCTCGACGACTGGCGGGACGGGATGGACGCCCACGCCGGTCACGAGCCGGCCGGGGCCGACCCGGACCCGGCGGACGCGGTGTCCTTCGGTGGCCGCGCCTATCCCCTGCTGCTGGTCAACGGCCGCCCGCCCGAGGACCCGCCGGTGCTCGAGGCGCGGCCGGGCGACCGGGTGCGCCTGCGGGTCATGAACATCGCTGCCGACACGGGGTTCCGGGTCGCCGTCGCCGGCCACCGGCTGACCGTCACCCACACCGACGGCATGCCGGTGGAGCCGGTGACGGTCGACGCGCTGCGGCTGGGCATGGGCGAGCGGTACGACGTCCTCCTCGAGGCCGCGCCGTCCGGTGGGGTCTGGCAGATCGGCGTGCAGCCGGAGGGGCGGCCGGGCTGGGGCCGCGCGGTGCTGCGCTGCACCGGCAGCGACGCGTCGCCGGCTCCCGCGGTGGCGGAACGGCCGGCGGAGCTCGACGGCCGGCTGGTCGCCTACGAGGAGGTCGTGGCGCGCGAGCCGCTGTCGCTGCCCGCCGGCGCTCCCGACCGGACCTACGACTTCGTGCTCTCGGGAACCCAGATCGGCGGGCAGAGCTTTCCCGACGCCGACCCGCTGCCGGTGGCCGAGGGCGAGTGGGTCCGCGTCCGGATGCGCAACACGAGCTCCAAGTGGCACCCCATGCACCTGCACGGCCACCACTTCCAGGTCCTGACGCCGACGGGGCTCGGACCGGTCAAGGACACCGTCGCCGTTCCCGCGCGGGGCGGCGAGGTGACCTTCGACTTCCTGGCGACCAACCCGGGCCGGTGGCTGTTCCACTGCCACAACCACCACCACATGGAGGACGGGATGGTGCGGCTCGTCGAGTACCGGTGAGCACCGCCGACGACCGTCGTCGAGTCCCTGGCCGTGGTGCCGACGGTGGGTCGTGGGTCGCCCGGGACGGATGCGGCCGGCGCCCCGGGTGTCTCCGCCGTCCCGGACCAGGTCGTTCTCGATCGAACCTAGTGTTCCCGCGACCACCTCCAGGCTGCCGACCAGGCGGCCCCACGAAAGCGAGACCACGTGTCGCAGCACCCCTATGGCCAGGACCAGCTCCCGGCGGAGCCGTACCCGGCCCAGCAGCCGGCTCACGCGCCGTATCCGCAGCAGCCGCAGAAGACGAACACCATGGCCATCCTGGGCCTGGTCTTCGCCTTCGTGTTCACCCCGCTGGGCCTCGTGTTCAGCGCCATCGGCCTCAGCCAGATCAAGAAGCGCCGCGAAGGCGGCCGCGGGCTGGCCCTCGCCGGCCTCATCCTGTCGATCGTCTTCATCGTGATCGGCATCGCGATCTTCGCCCTGGCGTTCGCCGCGGTCCAGGAGGCGTCGGAGACCGCCGCGCAGTCCGACGCCGTGGTCGAGACCCCGGCCGAGGAGCTCGAGCTGCCGGCCGACACCGGCGCGGGCGCCGTGACGCCCGGGACCGATGCCCAGGGCGTCGTCGCGGCGTGCCAGGTCATCCTTCCCGCGCTGGTGGACATGGACAGCGGGATGATGGCCGCCACCACCCCCGAGGAGTTCGCGCAGGTGGTCGCAACCACCCGCACCGCGATCGAGGGCGCGGCCGCCGGCACGTCGGACCCGGCCTTCGTCCAGAGCGTGCAGCAGCTGTCCGACGGCCTGCAGCTGACCGCCGACGCGGTGAGCGCGGGGGAGGACCCCAGCTACCTCGAGGGCGCGCTCACCGAGGGCGGCATGCTCGTGGGTCAGGACTGCGCCGCCAACGGCTACGTCGAGTAGGAGCCGAACGCGCGAACGCCCCCTCCCGGCCGCGGGAGGGGGCGTTCTGCGTCTGTGGGCGATACTGGGTTCGAACCAGTGACCTCTTCGGTGTGAACGAAGCGCTCTACCACTGAGCCAATCGCCCGGGACGCGATCGATTGTGCCAGATCCTCACCGCCAGAGCGGCACCCACCCCGGCACCCAGTCCGGTACGCCCACGAGGTGCAGGGTGACGACGAGGATGCCGTAGACGAACGCCGCCGTGGCCGCCGCGATCAGCACCCGCACCCACACCCGCTGCGCGCTCACCCAGTCGGTCCACCGCTTGACGTGCTTCTTGGTGAACTCGAGCAGCCGCTCGGCCCAGGTGAACTCGGTGGCCAGGACGAACAGGCCGGCGATGACGGTCAGCCAACCGGGACCCGGCAACGGGATGGTCGCCAGCCCGAGGCACACGATCACCGCACCCACGATGCCGACGCCCACCCGGTAGCCGTGCTCGAGGCTGCGCCGGGCCGCGATCCGGCGCCGCCAGCGCGTGTGGGCCACCCGCTCGCGCAGGCTGCGCACCTCGTCGGCGTCGTAGCGTGCGCGGCGCTCGGACGCGGTCTCCCGGTGCGCCGGCGCCGGCCGTGCCGCGGTCTCCTGGTCGCTCAGCTGGTCACCTGCCCGGTCGCGACGACCTCCGTCGGTGCCGACGGAGCCTCCTGGCCGGGCTCGATGCTGATGCCGTACTGCGCGAAGTCGTCGAGACCGGTCGACCCGGAGCCTACGGTTCGCAGGCCGATCTGTGTCCTCTCCACGTCGAAGGTCCCCAGTGCTTCCGGCGCGTCCCCGCCCAGTCCCCAGACCACGTAGCTCGTGGCCTCGGCGTCGTTGACCGGCAGGCCCTGGCTGACGACGTGCAGCTCGTCGTCCCGGGCCACCACCGTGGCGACCGTCCGGCCGTCCCGGGTCAGGGGCGCGATCGTGGCGCGCCCTGGGGTGAGGAGCGCGTCGACGACCTCCCGCTGCTCGGCGACGACCGCCGCGAGCTCGGCACGGTCGGAGCGCAGGCCGACGATCCAGGAGCCCAGCCCGACCGCCGCGGCGAGCAACGCCGCGGCGAGCGCGAGGGACAGTCCACGGCGACGGGAGGGCCGGGCCGGGAGGACGGACACGGGCGGCGGATCCGCCGGGACGGCGGCACGGTGCGCCTGCCCGGTCTCGGCGACCGCGGCGCGCAGCCGTGACCGCAGCCCCTCCGAGGGCTCGGCCGGCGGCAGGTCGGCGGCCATCGCCCCCATGACCTCGGTCGTCTCGGCGACGGTCGCCGCGCAGCGCGCGCAGCCGGGCAGATGGCGGGCGAAGAGCGCCTCGTCCTCGGGTTCGAGCGCGTGCAGCGCCCAGCCGACGGCGAGCTCGTCGAAGATCGCGTGGCCGGCGGTCATGCCTGCGACTCCTCGACCGTCACGGCGTCCCCGAGGGCGCCCCCGCCCGGTGGGCCGCCGAGCTCCTGCCTGAGCCGCCGCATGCCGGCGAGCATGCGCGTCTTGACCGTGCCCAGCGGCGTGCCGGTCAGCGCGGCCACTTCCCGCTGCGTGTAGCCGCCGTAGTAGGCGAGCGTCAGCGCCTCGCGCTGACCGGCCGGGAGCAGACCCATCGCCGATCGCACCTGCTCGGCCACCATGCGGGACCAGGCCTCCTCCTCGACGTCGCGCGTCGCCGTCGGCGCGTCCAGCACCAGCTCGTCCCCTGCCTGCGCCTGTCGCCGGCGCTGCGACTCCTCGCGCCGGACGGCGTCCACCGCCTTGTGGTGCACGACGGCGAGCAGCCACGAGGCCACGCTGCCCCGCCCGCGGTCGAAGGCGGCGGGGTCCCGCCACACGCTCAGGAACACTTCCTGCAGCACGTCCTCGGCCAGCGCGTCGTCGCCGAGGATCCGCCGTGCCAGCGCGAAGGCCGGGCGGCGGAACCGCTCGTAGAGGTCGTCCACCGCGCTGCGGTCCCCCGCACGGATGCGGCGGACGACGTCAGCGTCCCCGGCCGCATCGTCCGGACGCCGCGCCGTGGAGATCACGGCTCCCATGCTCACATGCGGTCTTCGCACACCGCCCGTGCGGCGGTTCATCGGCCGGGTTCGACGGTTCACCACCGCCCGTCGCGGGCATGTCAGGGGCGACGATGACCCGCCCGCGTGACGGGTGTGACAGATGTGAAGGAAGTGCAATGCCTCGTCACTCCGAGACCCGACGGTCGTTGACCTGACATGCCGAGCCGATGGACCCGCGGGTACTCCTCCCCCATCACGCTTCAGCTGGTCGGTCCGCAGTCGTGGACCGAGGTACCGGCGTTGCTCTGCTACGACGCCGCCGACCCGTTCGCCGTACGGATCGCCTTCGGTGACGTGGGCGACGAGAGCGGCGTGGTCGATCCCGACGACGGCGGCATCGCCTGGCTGCTGAGCCGCGAGCTGCTCCAGGCGGGGCTGCAGGCACCGGCCGGGGAGGGCGACGTCCGGCTGTGGCCGGCGCACGGCGCCAGCGACGTGCTGTTCCTCCACCTGCGGGCACCCTCGGGCGAGGCGCTCTTCGAGCTGTCCCGGGCGACGGTGGCCGCCTTCCTCCGGCACACCGAGGCCCTCGTGCCCTCGGGGTCGGAGAGCGAGCAGCTCGACCTCGACGACGAGCTGCACGTCCTGCTGTCCAACGGTGGGGCGGACCCTTCGGGTCGCTGACCTGCGGGAACGGTCCCTGCGGCCCCGATCCGGGACGCGCAGGGACCCCCCTGCTTGGAGGGCCCAGGGGCGTCGGTTAGAGTTCTCCACGCAACGCGGACGTGGCTCAGCTGGTAGAGCATCACCTTGCCAAGGTGAGGGTCGCGGGTTCGAATCCCGTCGTCCGCTCGGAACCTCGGGCGCTGGTCGAGAGACTGGCGCCCGCGTGCGGTGGAGTGGCCGAGAGGCGAGGCAACGGCCTGCAAAGCCGTCTACACGGGTTCAAATCCCGTCTCCACCTCGTCTCCTCGCGGAGCACGAGCGCGGAGGAGGGTCCGGTCGCGAGGCCGGGAGGGGCGATTGGCGCAGCGGTAGCGCGCTTCCCTGACACGGAAGAGGTCACTGGTTCGATCCCAGTATCGCCCACCAGCAGAGCCCCAGGTCGTCGACCTGGGGCTCTCGTCGTTCCCGGCCAAGGGCGATCAGGGACGGTCGCGCCGCCTGCGGGAGCGCCACCAGACGACGGCGAGCATGATCTCCAGGGCCGCGACCACGGCGAGCAGCCCCTGCGCCACGGGGTTGGCGTCCTGGTCGAGCAGGAAGGCACCGGCCGATCCCCCGGCGACGACGACCAGCGCGACCCAGGTCGTCACCTGGGCCCGGCGGACCTCGGGCGCCGGGGTCGGCCGCACCGGCGGAGCCCCGCTCACCCGGCCACCGGGGCGACGCGCTCGGTCCAGAAGCGGTCCACCTGCTCCGCCAGCTGCTCCGGCGGGCCGCTGTTGTCCAGGACGACGTCGGCCACCGCCCGGCGCTCCTCGTCGGAGGCCTGGGCGGCGATCCGGGCACGGGCGTCCTCGGCCGTGAGGCCCCGCTGGACGAGCCGGGACACCCGCGTCGCGGCATCTGCCTCCACGACCAGCACGAGGTCGTAGGAGGACGCCTGGCCGGTCTCGACGAGCAGCGGCACGTCGTGCACCACCACGGCGTCGGGCGGGGCGGCGGCGGCCAGCTCGGTGGCCCGCGCCCGGACCAGGGGGTGGACGATGCCGTCGAGCCGCCGGCGCGCCTCGGGGTCGGAGAAGACCACGGCCGCGAGGGCCGCCCGGTCGAGGGAGCCGTCGGGCGCCAGGACTCCCTCGCCGAAGGCCTCGACGACCTGCGCGAGGCCCGGGCTGCCCGGGGCCACCACCTCACGCGCGATGCGGTCCGAGTCGACGATCACCGCACCGCGCGCGGCCAGGAGGGCCGAGACCGTGCTCTTCCCCGAGCCGATCCCGCCGGTCAGTCCGATGCGCAGCACGACCGGACACTAGCCACTGCCGGGAGGACGGCCGACCCGCGTCAGGTCACGGGCGGGTAACGCACGCCCGCCCCGTCCGGCGCGTCGCACGAGTCACACGCGTCACGGCACTAACGTCCGTCCCGGCGATCTTCCCCGCCGAGAGAGGCAGAACTCGACCATGTCCCGTCCCACCCCCACCGGTCCCTCGTCGTTCCGCGCCGCCCGCCGGGGCGCCGGACGTCACCGGCTCGGTGCCCCCACCGGGGTGCGCTGCACCGACATCCCTGCCGTCCGCGAGCGGATGCAGTTCCAACGCACCGGGACCGCCCGGCGGAGCACGTTCCTGCAGTGGCTGTTCGCGGCGCCGTCGGGCGGGCGCCACACGTGGAGCTTCCTGGCCGGCTCCGGCGGCCGCCCCCGCACCGCGTTCGCGATCATCCTCAGCCTCTGAGCGGCGCCGCGAGAAGGCCCGTGGACGACCGTCCACGGGCCTTCTCTCGTACCCGAGAACGCCGGAGGCCCGGCACCCCGAGAGGGTGCCGGGCCTCTGGCGTTCAGAGCCGAGCTACTGCTCACTCACCGCCGGCGAGCTTGGCCCGCAGCGCGGCGAGGGCCTCGTCGCTGGCCAGCGTGCCACCGGAGACCTCGGCGCCCACCGAGTCGACACCCTCGCTCGAGTAGTTGCCACCGGCGGCGGCCTCGGCGTCGGCCTCCTTCGCCGCGGCGATCTGCTTGCGGTGCGCCTCGTAGCGAGCCTGGGCCTCGGCGTACTGCCGCTCCCACTCCTCGCGCTGGGCCTCGTAACCCTCGCGCCACTCGCCGGTGTCGGGGTCGAAGCCCTCGGGGTAGAGGTAGTTGCCCTGCTCGTCGTACGAGGCGGCCATGCCGTAGGCCGCGGGGTCGAACTGGTCGTCCTCGCCTACGACGCCCTCGTTGGCCTGCTTGAGCGACAGCGAGATCCGGCGGCGGTCCAGGTCGATGTCGATGACCTTGACCAGGAGCTCGTCGCCGACCTGCACGACCTGCTCGGGGATCTCGACGTGGCGCTCGGCCAGCTCGGAGATGTGCACCAGGCCCTCGATGCCCTCGTCGACGCGGACGAACGCACCGAAAGGAACCAGCTTGGTGACCTTGCCCGGGACGACCTGACCGATCTGGTGGGTCCGGGCGAACTGACGCCACGGGTCCTCCTGCGTCGCCTTCAGCGACAGGGAGACCCGCTCGCGGTCCAGGTCGACGTCGAGGACCTCGACGGTGACCTCCTGGCCCACCTCGACGACCTCGGACGGGTGGTCGATGTGCTTCCAGGACAGCTCCGAGACGTGCACCAGGCCGTCGACGCCGCCCAGGTCCACGAACGCACCGAAGTTGACGATCGAGGAGACGACGCCGGTCCGGACCTGGCCCTTGGCGAGCTTGTTGAGGAACTCGCTGCGGACCTCGGACTGGGTCTGCTCCAGCCACTGGCGGCGGGAGAGGACGACGTTGTTGCGGTTCTTGTCGAGCTCGATGATCTTGGCCTCGAGCTCGCGGCCCACGTAGGGCTGCAGGTCGCGGACGCGGCGCATCTCGACCAGCGAGGCGGGGAGGAACCCGCGCAGGCCGATGTCGAGGATCAGGCCGCCCTTGACGACCTCGATGACGGTGCCGGTGACGACCTCGTCGGCTTCCTTCTTGGCCTCGATCGTGCCCCACGCGCGCTCGTACTGGGCGCGCTTCTTGGACAGGATCAGCCGGCCTTCCTTGTCCTCCTTCTGGAGGACGAGGGCTTCCACCTCGTCGCCGACGCTGACGACCTCGTTGGGGTCGACGTCGTGCTTGATGGAGAGCTCGCGCGAGGGGATGACGCCCTCGGTCTTGTAGCCGATGTCCAGCAGCACCTCGTCCCGGTCGACCTTGACGATGACGCCTTCGACGATGTCGCCGTCGTTGAAGTACTTGATCGTCTGGTCGATCGCCGCGAGGAAGTCCTCGGCAGAGCCGATGTCGTTGACGGCGACCTGGGGGGTGCTGGAAGGACGGACCTGGGTGGAGGTCATGTGGTTGGTTGCTCCGGACGGGGAATGCGTAGGGACAGGACGACCCGCGACCGTGGAGCCGCGGGGAGGTTCAGCGGGGAGAGCCGGGCTTGGCGTTCCCGCATGGGGAAAACCACGACAGACCTCTGGCGCGTCCCCCATGGTACGGACGCCGAGACCCGCCGGTCCACCTGGGTGCGACGCGGGAAACCGGTCTCCCGGCGTGTCACGATCGGCGCGCCATGGTCGACTCTCCCTCCCTCCCGCTCGCCGACGACGGCTATCCCGCGGCCGGTGGGGTCGCCCGCCGCCCGGCCGGTGCCGAGGAGTCGGTGCGGGCCAACCGCCGGTGGTGGGACGCCGCTGCCCCCGCCTACCTCACCGAGCACGGTGCTGACCTCGGGGACGTCGATTTCCTGTGGTGCCCCGAGGGCTTGCGGGAGGCCGACGCGCACCTGCTCGGGGAGGTCGCGGGGCGTCGCGTGCTCGAGATCGGCTGTGGGTCCGCACCGTGCGCGCGCTGGCTGCGGCGCCAAGGGGCCGACGTCGTGGCTCTCGACCTCTCCGCCGGGATGCTCGCCCGCGCGGCGGAGCTGAACCGGTCGACGGGGATCGACCTCCCGCTGGTGCAGGCCGACGCAGGCGCGCTGCCCTTCACCGACGCCTCGCTGGACCTCGCGTGCTCGGCGTTCGGTGGTCTGCCGTTCGTCGCCGACGTCGGGGCGGCACTGCGGGAGGTGGCCCGTGTGCTGCGGCCGGGGGGCCGGTTCGTCGCGTCGGTGAACCACCCGATGCGCTGGCCCTTCCCCGACTCCCCCGATCCGGAGGACCTGCGGATCGTGTCCTCCTACTTCGACCGCACCCCGTACGTGGAGACCGACGCGGCGGGGCGGACGGTCTACGTCGAGCACCACCGCACCGTCGGTGACTGGGTGCGGGCAGTCGTGGGCGCGGGCCTCGTGCTCGAGGACCTGGTCGAACCCGAGTGGACGCCGGGCCGCACGCAGAACTGGGGCCAGTGGTCACCCGCCCGCGGCGCGCTCGTCCCGGGCACGCTCGTCCTGGTCTGCCGCCGCTGAGGTGACCGCCCCGGCCCGTCGCGTGCGGACGGCACCGCCGGAGTCGGACGCCATCCGGCCGGGTGTGGACCGGAGGACCGGCGGCACGGTGGACTGCCCGCGTGCGGGTCTTCTTCATCACCCACCCGGAAGTCGCGGTGCGGCCGGACGTGCCGGTTCCGCAGTGGGCGCTCAGCCCCGCCGGACGGGCGCGACTGGAGCACCTCCTGGCGCAACCGTGGGTGCCGGCGCTGACGAGTGTGGTGTCGAGCGCCGAGCGCAAGGCCGTCGAGACGGCGGAGTCGCTCGCGGCGCGCGCCGCCGCGCCCCGCACGGTGGACGAGGCGCTGCACGAGAACGACCGCTCCGGGACCGGGTACCTGCCGCCCGCCGAGTTCGAGGCGGTGGCCGACCAGTTCTTCGCCCGGCCGCGGGAGAGCATCCGCGGGTGGGAGCGTGCCGTGGACGCGCAGCGCCGCATCGTCGCGGCGGCGGAGCGAGCGGTGTCGCGCGCGACCGGCGACCTGGCGATCGTCTCGCACGGCGGCGTCGGGACGCTGCTGCTGTGCCACCTGCTCGGCGTCCCGATCGACCGCCGGCACGACCAGCCGGGGCAGGGCAGCTATTTCCGCTTCGACGCGGACAGCCGCCGGGTGGTGCACGGCTGGCGGCGCCTCGACGGCCCGACCGCGACGTCCTAGTGCGCGGCTTCGTCCCAGGTCCGGCCGAAGCCGACCGAGACCTCCAGCGGCACCGACAGCTGCGCCGCGCCGGCCATCTCCCGGCGCACCAGCCCCTCCAGCGCCTCCCGCTCCCCCGGCGCCACCTCGAGCACCAGCTCGTCGTGGACCTGCAGCAGCATGCGTGACGCCAGCCCCTCGGCGGCGATGGCCTTCTCGACGTTGAGCATCGCCACCTTGATGACGTCGGCGGCCGAGCCCTGGATGGGTGCGTTGAGCGCCATGCGCTCGGCCATCTCGCGCCGCTGACGGTTGTCGCTGGTGAGGTCGGGGAGGTAGCGGCGGCGGCCGAGGGTGGTCTCGGTGTAGCCGGTCAGCCGGGCCTCCTCCACCACGGTGTCGAGGTAGTCGCGGATGCCACCGAAGCGCTCGAAGTAGGCGTGCATCTGCCCCCGCGCCTCCTCGGGGGTGATCTTCAGCTGCTGCGAGAGGCCGTACGCCGAGAGCCCGTAGGCCAGGCCGTAGCTCATGGCCTTGATCCGGCGGCGCATCTCGGGGTCGACGTCCTCGATCGGGATGTCGAACGCCCGCGAGGCGACGAAGGAGTGCAGGTCCTCCCCCGACATGAACGCCTCGATCAGCCCCTCGTCGCCGGAGAGGTGGGCCATGATCCGCATCTCGATCTGGCTGTAGTCCGCCGTCATCAGCGACTCGTAGCCCTTACCGACCACGAACGCCTGGCGGATGCGCCGGCCCTCGGCGGTGCGGATCGGGATGTTCTGCAGGTTCGGGTCGGTCGAGGACAGCCGGCCGGTGGCGGCGATCGTCTGCTGGAAGGTCGTGTGGATGCGCCCGCCGTCGTCGACCATCGGGATCAGGCCGTCGATCACCGTGCGGAGGCGGGTGACGTCGCGGTGGCGGAGGAGGTGCTCCATGAACGGGTGGCCGGTCTGCTCGAAGATCCAGGTGAGCGCGTCGGCGTCGGTGGTGTAGCCGGTCTTGTTCTTCTTGGTCTTGGGCAGCCCCAGCTCGTCGAAGATCACCGCCTGCAGCTGCTTGGGGGAACCCAGGTTGACCTCACGGCCGATGACCGCGTAGCACTCCGCCGCCGCCGCGGCCACGCCGTCGGCGAACTCCTTCTGCAGGTCGTGCAGGAAGTCCAGGTCCGCGGCGATGCCGCGGTATTCCATGGCCGCGAGCACCCGGGTGAGTGGCAGCTCGATCCGGCCGAGCAGCTGGTCGCCGCCGCGCTGGCCGAGGACCGTCTCCAGCGCGTCGGACAGGTCGTTGACGGCGACGGCCTTGAGGACGTCGGCGTGCGCGGCCGCGGCGGCCAGGTCGGCCTCGCTCGGACCCATGCCGTCGAGGGTCAGCTGGCCCTCGGGCTCGGCGGCGTCCTTGAGCTCGCGGCGCAGGTAGCGGACGGCCAGGTCACCGAGGTCGAAGGACCGCTGACCGGGCATGGCCAGGTAGGCGGCGAGGGCGGTGTCGCTGATGACGCCGTTCAGCTCCCAGCCGCGCGACCAGATCGCCAGCAGCGGGCCCTTGACCTCGTGCACCACCTTCTGGGTGGTCGGGTCCGCCAGCCACGCGGCCAGGGCCTGCTCGTCGGCGATGTCGAGGTCGGGCCCCACGTCCACGAAGGTGGCGTGGTCGTTCGCCGCGGCCAGCGCCAGACCGGTGAGCTCACCGGTCCCCCGCCCCCAGCTGCCCCGGAAGATCACGCCGGTGCGGCCCGTGCGGGCGTTGGCCTGCAGCCAGTCGCCCAGGCCGCCGGCGGGCACCTCGTCGGCGGTGACCTCGAAGCCCCCCTCGACCTCGGGCTCGGCGCTGGTGAGGGTCGCGAAGAGCCGGTCGCGCAGCACCCGGAACTGGAGGTTGTCGAACAGGGTGTGGACCTCGTTGCGGTCCCACGGCTGGACGACGAGGTCGGCCGGGCCCACCTCGAGCGGCACGGAGCGGTCGAGCTCGGTCAGCCGGCGGTTCTGCAGCACCGAGGACAGGTGCTCCCGCAGCTTCTCGCCGACCTTGCCCTTGACGGTGTCCACCTGGTCGACCAGCGCGTCGAGGGACCCGTACTCGCGCACCCACTTGGCCGCGGTCTTCTCCCCCACGCTCGGGATGCTGGGCAGGTTGTCGCTCGGGTCGCCCCGGAGGGCCGCGAAATCGGGGTACTGGGCGGGGCTGAGGCCGTACTTGCTCTCGACCTCCTCCGGGGTGAACCGGGTCAGGTCGGAGACGCCCTTGCGCGGGTAGAGCACCGTCACGTGCTCGTTGACCAGCTGCAGCGCGTCCCGGTCACCGGTGCAGATGAGGACGTCCATGCCCTGCTCGACCGCCTGGACGGTGAGGGTGGCGATGACGTCGTCGGCCTCGTAGCCCTCCGCGGTGATGACCGGGATGTGCAGGGCGGCCAGGACCTCCTGCACGAGGCTGACCTGGCCGCGGAAGTCGGTCGGGCTCTCCGAGCGGTTGGCCTTGTAGTCGGCGTAGATCTCGCTGCGGAAGGTCTTCCGGCTGACGTCGAAGGCGACTGCCAGGTGCGTGGGCTGCTCGTCGCGCAGGACGTTGATCAGCATCGACGTGAAGCCGTAGACGGCGTTGGTCGGCTGGCCCGTCGTGGTCGAGAAGTTCTCGACCGGCAGGGCGAAGAACGCGCGGTAGGCCAGCGAGTGGCCGTCGAGCAGGAGGAGCCGCGGACGCAGCCCCGGGGACGTGGCGACGGGGGTGGACGCGGAGGTGGAGACCGGTGCGGACATCACGTCCGATCCTAGAAGGACCCCGCTGCCCCCCGACCCTCGCAAGCTCAGGCCGGGACCCTGCACCGGGGCCACACTGCCCCCGACCCGCGCGAGCTCGCGGCGGGACCCTGCACCGGGGCCACACTGCCCCCCGACCCGCGCGAGCTCGGGCCGGGACCCTGCACCGGAGCCGCGACTGGCTACCGTGCCGGGGTGACCACGCCTCCCCCTGACTGGCTGCCCGCAGGCATGGCCAGCCCGCTCGACGACAAGCTCGGTGTCCGCGTCACCGACTGGAACCCCGACCGACTGGTCGCCACGATGCCGGTGCCGGGGAACGAGCAGCCGTTCGGCCTCCTGCACGGCGGAGCCACGTGCACGCTGGCGGAGACCATCGGGTCGATGGCGGGCGCGCTCGCCGCGGGGCCACAGCGCCAGGTCGTCGGCATCGAGCTCAACGTGAGCTACCTGCGCGCGGCCACATCGGGCACGGTCACGGCGGTGTGCACGCCGGTCCGGCGCGGACGAACCCTGTCGACGTTCCTCATCCAGGTCACCGACGACGAGGGACGGCCCACCGCCACCGCGCGGCTGACCACCATGGCCCTGCCGGAGCGGGCGGGCTGACGACCGGCTCAGCCCTCGGCGGCGACGGCACCCGTCGACGGCGCCGCCCGGCCGACCGGCCGCCTCCGGATCGGTCCGCGGCGGGGTGCCGGGAAAGGCACGCCGCCGCGCTGCCAAGCGACCAGCGACCGGCTGAGCGAGTCCAGGGCCACGATCCGGCGCGTGGTGAGCGGCGCGAAGCCCATGCGGGCGAAGAAGCGCTGCCGCTCCGCCTCGTGGCCCCCGACCGCCGCGACGACGTGCGCCGCCCCGTTCTCCTGGGCGTAGGCCGCCGCCGCGGCCAGCAGGACGGCGCCGGCGCCGAGTCGCCGGTGCTCGCGGTGGACGACGAACGAGTCCACGGTCACCTGGGGATTGCCCAGCACCAGCGACAGCGGGTCCAGTCCGAGGACGGCGAGGCCGACCGCGACCTCCCCGCCGTCGCCCCCGGCGGCCGCGTCGGGCCCCGGGACGACGGCGAGGACGACACGGTGCCCCCCGTCCTCGAGCAGGCGGCGGAACCCGGACGCCGCGGCATTCAGGCGGGTGTGCCCGGTGAGGACCTCCTCCGCGTGGGCGTCGGCACGGTACTGGCGGACGAGCGAGAGGACGGCGGGCAGGTCGGCCGGACGCGCCGTGCGCGTGACCACGCGGGACCGCGAACCACTTCCTGGCACAGGAGCCCTCCCCCGGACGGTGGGGGAAGACTGCACCGCTGATCAGCCCTGATCACGCCGACGCGCCGCACGAACACGCACCGTCATCACAGCGGCGTGTCGCGGAAAGGTCACAGGTCAGTCAGGAGAGAGAGCTCCGCAACACAACCGGGTTAGGGTCCGTGCTCAATCATCCGCCCTGGGAGGTCGAGTGACGCACGCGGGAAACCGTGCCCGCCGGCACGGTCGACGATCGGGCCCCGGCAGGGCCCCGCACGGATCCGCGGGCCACCGGCGGCCGTCGGGAGGGCACCGGCTCGTCCGGATGCTGCTGGTCCTGGCCTTCGGACTCGGGTTGGCGGCCCTCACGCCCGGCGTGGCGCACGCCCAGGGCGAGGCCGTGGCCGGCACTCTCCAGACCAGCCTCAGCGGCCCGATCGAGGGCGTCGAGGTGCTCGTCGAGACCGCCGACGGCGAGCGGATCGACGAGGTGGAGACCGACGAGGACGGCCGCTGGTCGGTCGACCTCCCCGGCCCCGGCCAGTACGTGGTGAGCATCGACGCCGACGACCTCCCCGAGGGGGTGTCGCTCAGCGGCTCGAACAGCCGGACCGTGACGGTCGACGAGGGACGGCGCCAGCCGGTCAACATCGGCCTCGAGGACGGCAGCCGCGGAGCCGGCGGGGGCGGCATCCGGGCGGTGCAGCTGCTGGTCGACGGCCTGCGCTTCGGCCTGCTGATCGCCATGTGCGCCGTCGGGCTGTCGCTGATCTTCGGCACCACCGGGCTGACCAACTTCGCGCACGGCGAGCTGGTGACCATCGGCGCCGTCGTCGCCTGGTACATCAACGTGCAGGGCGGGATCCCCCTGGTCCCGGCCACTCTGCTCGCCATGGTCGTGGGGGGCGTCGTCGGCGCGCTGAACGAGCTGGGCATCTGGCGGCCGCTGCGCCGCCGCGGAACCGGGTTGATCGCGGCGCTGGTCGTCTCGATCGGCCTGTCGCTGCTGCTGCGCTACGCCATCCAGATCTTCTACGGCGGCCGGTCGAGCCCGTACGGGCAGTACCAGTCCCAGCGGGCGGTCGACTACGGCCTGTTCAACCTGACCAACCGGGCGCTGTTCTCGATCGTCATCTCGGTGGTCGTGCTGATCCTCGTCGCCGTCATGCTGCAGCGGACGAAGATCGGCAAGGCGATGCGGGCGGTCGCGGACAACCGCGACCTGGCCGCGTCGTCCGGCATCGACGTCAACCGGGTGATCATGGTCGTCTGGATGATGGGCGGGGCCCTGGCCGCTCTGGGCGGCGTGCTGCTGGGCCTGTCCGATCAAGTGCAGTGGGACATGGGCTTCCGGCTCCTGCTGCTCATGTTCGCCGGGGTGACCTTGGGCGGGCTCGGGACCGCCTACGGCGCGCTCGTCGGCAGCCTCGTGGTGGGCGTCTTCGTCCAGATGTCCACGCTGGTCATCCCCGACGACATGAAGTACGTCGGCGGGCTGCTGCTCTTGATCGTCATCCTCGTCATCCGGCCCCAGGGGATCCTGGGCAGCCGCGCACGGATCGGCTGAGCCATGGGAGAGCTGCTCGACGCGCTGTCGATCGCCCTGAAGGCCGGTCTCGGCTTCCAGGCGATCTTCTTCGCGCTCCTCGCGATCGGCATCAACGTGCAGTTCGGGTACACCGGGCTGCTCAACTTCGGCCAGATCGCCTTCGCCATGCTCGGCGGGTTCGGCATCGCCGTCTCGGTGACCCAGTGGGGCCTGAACTTCTGGGTCGGGGTCGTCGTCGGCCTGCTCGCCGCCGTCGTCCTGGCGCTGCTGCTCGGTCTGCCGACCCTGCGGCTGCGCACCGACTACCTGGCGATCGCGACCATCGCGACCGCGGAGGGGCTGCGGCTGCTGTTCCGCTCGGTGTCGGCCACGGAGGTCACCGGTGGCACCCGGGGTCTGGCCGCGTTCAACCGCGACTTCGTCGCGCTCGCCCCGTGGGAGACCAGCCAGCGGTACTCCATCCTCGGCACGTCGTGGTCCGGCGCCGAGCTGTGGGTGGCGCTGGTCGGGTGGGTCCTCGTGATCCTCGGCTGCCTGCTGGTCTGGGCCCTGATGCGCAGCCCGTGGGGCCGGGTCGTCAAGTCCGTCCGCGAGGACGAGGACGCCGTGCGGGCGCTGGGCAAGAACGTCTACGTCTACAAGATGCAGGCGCTCGTGCTCGGTGGCGTCTTCGGTGCGCTGGGCGGGATGATCTACGCCGTGGGGACCGGTTCGGCCATCCCCGACCAGTACCAGAACGCGAACACCTTCCTGGCATACGCGGCGCTGATCCTCGGTGGTGCGGCGCGGGTGCTCGGCCCGGTGATCGGGGCCATGCTGCTGCTGTTCATCGTGCAGTTCGCCGACACCGGCCTGCGCACGCTCATCAGCAACGGCGTCATCCCGGAGGGCCTGCTCACCGCGACCGACGTGGCGGCGATCCGCTTCGTGCTCGTGGGGCTGGGCCTCATGCTGCTGCTGGTCTTCCGACCACAGGGCATCTTCGGCGACCGACGAGAGGTGATGCTCGATGCCCGCTGACCCGACCCCGCACGGCGCCACGGCGTCCGGCGCCGGCTCGACCGGCGCTGCCCCCGGCGACGGCGGCGCGCCCCGGCGGCTGGCCCAGATGGCGCTGCGCGACCTCCCCTGGGAGGTCGGCGTCGCCAAGCCCGACCCCGCCGTCGTGGTCGACGGCGTGACGCGGACCTTCGGTGGCCTCACCGCCGTCTCGGTCGACCACCTGGAGATCCAGCGCGGCGGGATCACCGGCCTGATCGGGCCCAACGGCGCGGGCAAGACGACGCTGTTCAACCTGCTCACCGGCTTCGACCAGCCCGACACCGGCACGTGGTCGTTCAACGGCCAGTCGCTGGGGAAGCTGGCGCCGCACCAGGTGGCCCGTCTGGGCGTCGTCCGCACCTTCCAGCTCACCAAGGCACTGTCCCGGCTCACCGTGCTGCAGAACATGCTGCTGGGGGCGCAGGGCCAGCGGGGTGAGAGCTTCCTCCGCGCGCTCGTGCCGGGCACGTGGCGCGCCCAGGAGAAGGCCAACACCGAGAAGGCGATGGAGCTGCTGCGGCGCTTCAAGCTGGACGCGAAGAAGGACGACTTCGCCGGCACGCTGTCGGGTGGTCAGCGCAAGCTGCTGGAGATGGCTCGGGCGCTCATGAGCGACCCGAAGGTGGTCATGCTCGACGAGCCGATGGCCGGGGTGAACCCGGCGCTGACGCAGAGCCTGCTCGGGCACGTCAAGGACCTGCGCGAGCAGGGCATGACCGTGATCTTCGTCGAGCACGACATGGACGTCGTCCGCGACATCAGCGACTGGGTCGTCGTCATGGCCGCCGGCCGGATCATCGCCGAGGGGCCACCCGAGTCGATCAGCCAGAACCAGGCCGTGGTCGACGCCTACCTGGGCGCCCACCACGACGCCCCGCTGACGGTCGAGGAGGAGGACCAGGTCCTCGCCCAGGCGGAGAAGGCGATCGCGCGCGAGGAGCAGACCGACGGTGACGTGCTGAGCACCGACGCTGGCCCGGAGAGGACCGAGCGATGAGCGAGCCACTGTTCGAGGTCGACGAGTCCGGCGAGGACCTCACCCGCGCCGACACCGTCGCCTCCACGCAGCTCTCCCCCGCCGAGAAGGCGGCCACCCGTGAGGAGCACATGCGCCTCGCCGAGGGCGCGCTCGTGCGCGCCGACGACCTGGTGGCCGGCTACGTGCCCGGCGTGAACATCCTGCGTGGCTGCGACTTCTACCTGCAGGACGGCGAGCTCGTCGGCATCATCGGGCCGAACGGTGCCGGAAAGTCGACGCTGCTCAAGGCACTGTTCGGGCTGATCCCCGTGCGGTCCGGGACGGTGTCGCTGCGCGGCGAGGACATCACCTCCGCGCCGGCGCACCGGCTGGTGTCGCTGGGCGTCGGTTACGTGCCGCAGAACAACAACGTGTTCCCCTCGCTGACCATCGAGGAGAACATGCAGATGGGCGTCTACCTGCGGCCGAAGACGTTCAAGGAGCGCTTCGACTACGTCATCGACCTGTTCCCGCTGCTCGGCGAGCGGCGCAAGGGCAAGGCGGGGGCGCTGTCGGGCGGTGAGCGGCAGATGGTCGCGATGGGCCGGGCGCTGATGATGGACCCGTCGGTCCTGCTGCTGGACGAGCCGTCGGCGGGCCTGTCCCCCGCCTACCAGGACGAGGTGTTCATCCGCTGCCGCCGGATCAACGCCACCGGCGTCTCGATCATCATGGTCGAGCAGAACGCCCGGCGGTGCCTGCAGATCTGCGACCGGGGCTACGTGCTCGACCAGGGCCGCAACGCCTACACCGACACCGGTGAGTCGCTGATGCACGACCCGAAGGTCATCGAGCTCTACCTCGGGACGCTGGCGAAGGCGCACTAGGCCGCAGCACACGGCCCGCGCGGCCGGGCCCCCGAGACGGCGCCGGCCACTCCCCGAGGAGTGACCGGCGCCGTCTCGTCGAGCGCGGTCCTCCGCGGCGGCGACCGGGACGTTGCTGCCGCAGCCCTGTCCCGACCCTCCTGCGGTACGGAACGCAGGCTCACGAGGGCCGTGGCGTGTCCGCGCGTTCGTCAGGTCCGAAGGGGTGCCGAGGACGCGGTCGTGGAAGGTGGCTCGGCCCGGTGCCACCACTCGACAGCCGACGGCCGGAGCCGGACGGGAGGAACGCCCCGTCGACCCCTCGCTCGGCACTGGACCGCACCACCGACGATCCGGATCCGCCGCTCGGCCCCGGCATCCGCAGGTGGCTCCCCACCGCAGCACAGTGGCCCGGCACCGAGACGG
>NZ_JBHUHP010000010.1:253253-276982 GCF_042682525.1 Blastococcus deserti | reverse complement strand
GATGGCGGCCGGATCGGTGATCCGGCGACGGGTCAGCGCTGGGGGCCGATGCCCTGGGCGTTGAGACCCTGGATGATCTTCGACGACTCCTCGAACCCGATCACCACAATCGCGTCGGGGTTCATCTCGACCATCTGCTGGACCTCGGAGTCGAAGTTCGCAGCCTGCGGGTCGTAGATGATCGTCTCGATGTCGCCCTCGGCGAGCCCGCCGGCGATCAGGTTCTCGCGCGTGGACTCCGCGAGACCGGTGCCGTACGGGTCGTTGAGGGCCAGGATGCCGACGGTGTTGTTGCCATCCGCCAGGATCAGGTCGGCGAGCGCCTGGCCCTGCAGGAGGTCCGGCGGGGCCGTGCGGAAGTACAGACCGTTGTCGTTGTACGTCGTGAAGATGTCCGAGGTGTTGGCCGGGGAGATCTGCATGACGCCGGCACCGGTGATGGTGTCGATGACGGTCTGGCTGACGCCGGACGACGCGGCGCCGACGATCACGTTGACGCCGGCCTGCAGAAGGCGGTCGACCGTCTGCGTCGCGGTGTCGGTCGAGGTGTCACCGGAGTCGCCACCCTCCGCCCGCACGGGGGCGCCCAGGACGCCGCCGGCCGCGTTGATGTCGTTGATCGCCAGGTTGAAGGCGGCGATCTCCGGCGGGCCGAGGAAGGCCAGGTTGCCGGTCTCGGGCAGCAGGTACCCGATGACCAGGGGCTCGCCCGTGGTGCCGGCCGGAGCCGGGGCCGGGCCCTCGTCGCTGGCCGCGTTCTCCTCGTCGCCGGCGAAGACGAACTCGGTGGCCTCGTCGTCGATCGTGTTGTCCTCGCCGAACTGCTGGATGCCGTAGCTGGCCACGGCGGGCTCACCCGGCTCGGCGAACGCCAGCGGACCGGAGATGCCGTCGTAGTCCGGATTGCCGCCGGAGTTGACGATCTCCAGGCAGGACGTGAAGTCCTCGCACTTGTCGCCACCGAAGGTCACCCCGTTGACGTACGCCTTGAAGACGTTGGCGTCGTTGGTGCCGGCCATCTGCGCAGCCAGCGCGCTGATCACGACGGCGTCGTAGGTCTCACCGGCGTAGTTGTAGTCCTGCAGATCGGGATCGATCTCGAGCAGCCGGTCCCTGAAATCGGAGGAGAGGTCCGTGAGGGGCAGGGTGCCCTTCATCCCGGCGAGCGCGCCGGGCTCGGAGAAGTCCTCGCCGAGCGCGTTGCCCATGTTGCCGTCGGTGCCGTAGATGTTGACCTGCTTCTCGCCGCCGCCCTCGGCGCCGGTGTCGCCACCCTCTTCGGTCTCGCCGCCACAGGCGGTGAGCGCGAGGAGAGCGGCACCGGTGAAAGCGATGCTGCGGGCAGTGGTGCCAGTGCGCATCAAGCAACTCCCAGTGTCCTCGTTCTGTGCGCCGCCGGATGGGTCCGCAGGGCGAATCCACCGCTCGGACGCCCGATCGGTGCGCAGAACCTAACTGCCACGGGAGGAAGTGCACCCGGCGTCGCACTGACCGTGATGAGGTCGTGATCTGAGTGTCTCAAGCCGGGAACGCCGGAAAACCCTGCGTCACGGCGCCGGAACACGGGAGTTTGCGTGCGCCCGCCGTCAGGCGGTGGAGCCGCCACCCGCCGTGTCGGGGACCGCGTCCGCCCCCGCGGCGGCGTCAATGATCGACTGGGCGAGCCCCTTCATCGAGGTGCGCTGGTTCATCGCCGTCCGCTGGATCCAACGGAACGCCTCGGCCTCCGTGAGGCCCTGCTGCGCCATGAGCAGGCCCTTGGCCTTCTCGACGATCTTGCGGGTCTCCAGCCGCTCCTCCAGCGTCCGGACCTCGCTGTCCAGGGCAGTCATCTCGGTGAACCGGGCGCGGGCCACCTCGATGGCCGGGACCAGGTCGTTCTTCGAGAAGGGCTTGACCAGGTATGCCATCGCCCCGGCGTCGCGGGCGCGCTCGACGAGTTCCCGCTGGCTGAACGCGGTGAGCACGATCACCGGCGCGATCCTGGCCGAGGCGATCTGCTCGGCGGCCGACAGCCCGTCGAGGACCGGCATCTGGATGTCGAGGATGACCAGGTCGGGCCGCAGTTCGGCGGCCTGGTCCACGGCCTGCTGCCCGTCCCCGACCTCGGCGACGACGGTGTAGCCCTCCTCCTCGAGCATCTCCTTGAGGTCGAGGCGGATGAGGGCTTCGTCCTCGGCGATGAGGACCCGGATCGTCTCGCTGCTCACGGGGCGGAAGCCTAGCGACGTCGGGCCCGCAGCACCTCACCGCTAGGCTGCTCGGGCAGCCGGGCAGCCCGGCACGCCCCCGTACCCCAATCGGCAGAGGGAGCGGATTCAAAACCCGCGCAGTGTGCGTTCGAGTCGCACCGGGGGCACTGTGCTGACGTCGCGATCCTCCGGATCGCGCCGCGGCCAGGGGCCGTTCCCCTGCTGCGCTGAGCCTTTCCTGGTGTTCGCCGGGGACCCTCCGGGCCCCGCTCCTCGCACCGCCTCGCAGGGCGGCTCCTGTCCCAGCGTCTTCGTCCCACTTCCCGACATGCCTCGGGGACCCTCCGGGCCCCGCTCGGCATGCCGAATACGCTCGCGCGGTGACCGAGCCCGTTCCGCACATGACGCCCGAGCAGTTCCGGCAGCACGGCCACGAGGTCGTCGACTGGATCGCCGACTACTGGGCCCGGATCGGCGACTTCCCGGTGCGCTCCCAGGCCTCCCCCGGCGACGTCCGGGCCACCCTTCCCGCCGGCCCGCCCGAGCAGGGGGAACCGTTCTCCGCCGTCCTGGCCGACCTCGACCGGGTCGTGCTCCCCGGGACCACGCACTGGCAGCACCCCGGCTTCTTCGGGTACTTCCCGGCCAACACCTCCGGGCCGTCCGTCCTCGGCGACCTGGTGTCCTCGGGCCTGGGCATCCAGGGCATGTCGTGGGTGACCAGCCCCGCCGCGACCGAGCTCGAGCAGCACGTCATGGACTGGTTCGCCGGCCTCCTGGGCCTGCCCACCTCGTTCCTCTCCACGGGTGCGGGCGGCGGCGTCGTCCAGGACTCCAGCTCCGGCGCCAACCTCGTGGCGCTCCTGGCCGCCCTCCACCGGGCGAGCACGGGAGCCACCCTCCGCCACGGCGTCGACCCCGACCGGGCCACGGTGTACGTCTCGTCGGAGACCCACTCCTCCATGGAGAAGGCCGTGCGGATCGCCGGCCTCGGCTCCGACGCCGTCCGGATCGTCGAGGTGGACGGCGACCTGGCCATGCGCCCGGCCGCCCTCGCCGCCCGGCTCGAGCGCGACATCGCCCGCGGCTACACCCCGGTGCTGGTGTGCGCCACGGTCGGGACGACGTCGACGACGGCGATCGACCCGCTGGCCGAGCTCGGGCCGATCTGCCAGGAGCACGGCGTCTGGCTGCACGTCGACGCCGCCTACGCCGGCGTGAGCGCCCTCGTGCCGGAGCTGCGTGACCTCCAGGCCGGGGTCGAGTGGGCCGACAGCTACACCACGGACGCGCACAAGTGGCTGCTCACCGGCTTCGACGCCACCCTGTTCTGGGTCGCCGACCGGGCCGCCCTCACCGGCGCGCTGGCGATCCTCCCGGAGTACCTGCGCAACGCCGCCACCGACGCGGGCGCGGTGGTCGACTTCCGCGACTGGCAGATCCCCCTGGGCCGGCGGTTCCGCGCGCTCAAGCTGTGGTTCGTGCTGCGGTGGTACGGCGCGGAGGGTCTCCGGGCGCACATCCGCTCGCACGTCGCCATGGCCCAGCAGCTGGCGGGGTGGGCGGCGGCCGACGAGCGGTTCGACGTCGTCACCCCGCATCCCCTGTCGCTGGTGTGCGTGCGCCCGCGGTGGTCCGGCGAGGTGGACGCCGACGTCGCCACCATGACCCTGCTCGAACGGCTCAACGACGGCGGCGAGGTGTTCCTGACCCACACGAACGTCGCCGGGCAGGTCGTCCTGCGGATCGCGGTGGGCTCCCCCGCGACCACGCCCGCGCACGTGGAGCGGGTCTGGGCCCTGCTGTGCGAGAACCACGACTGGCTGGCCGACGACTTCGCGGCGGCGGCCGCCGAGCAGGCCGCCCTCCGGGAGGCCGAGCGCCGCAGCCGCGAGGAGGAGCGGACCGACGAGGCCGCCAGCACCGCCGCCGAAGAGGACGCCGCTCCCCCGCCCGCCGAGGTCCCGGTCGTGGCGTCGACCGAGCCCTGACCGCGTGACCGGGGCGGTCTCGCGCGCCCAGGCGCTCGGCGGACCGGCGCTGTTCGTCCTGCTCTGGAGCACCGGCTTCGTCGGCGCCGAGTACGGGCTGCCCTACGCCGAGCCGTTCACGTTCCTGAGCGCGCGCCTGGTCGTCGCGGCCGTGCTCCTCGCCCTCATCGCCGCCGCCCTCCGCTCCGTCGGGATGTCGTCGCGGGCGCAGTACGGGCGGGCGTCCGTCGCGGGCCTGCTCCTGCACGCCGGCTATCTCGGCGGCGTCTTCTACGGCATCTCGCTGGGCGTGCCCGCCGGCGTCTCGGCGGTCGTCGTCAGCCTGCAGCCGGTGCTCACCGCGGTCATCGCCGCCCGGGTGCTGCGGGAGAGGCCGACCGGCCGCCAGTGGCTGGGCTTGGCACTGGGCGTGGCCGGCGTGGCGCTCGTGGTGGGGCCAGGGATCGCCGAGAACTCCGGGGCCGCGTCTCTCCCGGTAGCCGGACTCGTCGCCTGCCTGCTCGCGCTGGCGTCGGGGACCCTCGGCACCGTCTGGCAGAAGCAGCACGGTGACGGGATACCCCTCGTGTGGGGCACGGCGGTGCAGTACGGGGCCGCCTCCGTCGTGCTGCTGGCCCTGGCCGCCGCGACCGAGGACATGTCGATCCGCTGGACCGGCGAGTTCGTGGCCGCCTTCGCGTGGCTGGTCGTCGCCCTGTCGCTGGGCGCGGTCCTGATCCTGCTCCTGCTGCTCCGCCGGGGCACGGCCGCGGGGGTCTCGAGCCTCTACTACCTCGTCCCACCGGCGACGGCCCTCGAGGCCTACCTGCTCTTCGGCGAGCGGGTCAGTGGCCCGTCACTCGCGGGCATCGGGATCACCGCCCTGGGGGTGGCCCTCGTGGTCGTGCCCCGGCGCGCCCGCGACAGCGGCTGACCGGTGCGGAGCAGGGGAAGCCGGGAACGAGGAAGTCAGTCCCCCAGCGCCCGGATCAGCCCTTCCTGGGCCACGGTGGCCACGTGGGTGCCGTCCGCGGCCCAGATCTGCCCGAAGCACAGCGCCCGGCCCGACGACGCCGCGGGGCTGTCGGTCTCGTAGAGGAGCCAGTCGTCGGCGCGCACCGGCCGGTGGAACCACACGGCGTGGTCGAGGCTCGCGCCGATGAAGTCCGGCCAGCCACCGCCGAGCCGGGCGAATCCCGCCGACAGCAGGGTCAGGTCGCTGACGAACGTCAGGGCCGCGGCGTGCACCACGGGGTCGTCGGTGAGCTCCCCGGCGACGCGGAACCAGGTCCACGTCTGCGTGTCCGGCGGCGACTTCCGCGGCGCGGTGAACGGGTCCTGCAGGAACCGCTGCTCGACGGCCCGGGCCATCGCCGTCATCCACGCCGCCCGTTCGCCGTGCCGGGCGGCGATCTCCGCCGTCCCGGGGAGGGTCTCGGGCCGGGGCACGTCGGGCATCGGGAGGGAGTGCTCCGCCACGGCCTCCTCGCCCGCGTGGAAGTCCGCCGTCAGGGCGAAGATGGCGACGTCCTCACCCTTGCGGCGCTGGCAGGCGATCACCCGCCGGGTGGTGAAGGACCGCCCGTCACGGATCCGGTCGACGGAGTAGCGGATCTCCTCCGAGGGATCCCCGGGCCGCAGGAAGTACGAGTGCAGCGAGTGCACGCCGCGGTCGGCCGGGACGGTGCGCCCCGCGGCGACGAGAGCCTGACCGGCCACCTGCCCACCGAAGATCCGCTGCCGCTCCGTGCTCGGCGTCTTCCCGACGAAGACGTCCCGCTCCCGCTCGGCGAGGTCCAGGACCGCCAGGAGCGCCGCGGCCTGGGTGTCCCCCGCCCCCTCGCTCACGAGTCGGTGCCGACTTCGTGCACCCGGATCAGGTTGGTGGAGCCCACCGTGTTGGGCGGGCTGCCGGCGACGACGACGACCCGGTCGCCGACCTTGAGCCGCCCGATGGACAGCAGCGAGAAGTCCACCTGCTCCACCATGTCGTCGGTGTGCTGCACCGACGGCACGAGGAAGGTCTCCACGCCCCACGACAGCGCCAGCTGGCTGCGCACCCGCGCGTCGACGGTGAACGCCAGCAGCGGCTGCCGGGGGTGCAGGGCGGCGAGCCGGCGGGCCGTCTCCCCCGTCTGGGTGAACGTCGCCAGCGCCTTGACCTCCAACGTCTCCGCGACGTCCCGGGCCGCCCGGACGATCGCCCCGGAGCGGGAACGGGAGCGCCGCACGACGTCGGGCACCCAGAGGTGGTCGCTCTCGACGGCGTCGATGATGCGCTCCATCGTCCGCACGGCGCCGATGGGGTGTGCCCCGACGGAGGTCTCGCCGGACAGCATCACGGCATCGGCCCCGTCCAGGACGGCGTTGGCGACGTCCGAGGCCTCCGCGCGGGTGGGCCGGGAGTTGGTGATCATCGACTCGAGCATCTGCGTGGCCACGATGACCGGCTTGTTGCGCTCGCGGGCGGCCTGGATGGCCCGCTTCTGCACCAGCGGCACCTGCTCGAGGGCCAGCTCCACACCCAGGTCACCGCGGGCGACCATGATGCCGTCGAACGCCTCGACGATGGCCTCGAGGTTCTCGACGGCCTCCGGCTTCTCCAGCTTGGCGATCACGGGGACGGAGATGTCCTCCTGCCGCATGATGTCGCGGACCAGCTCGACGTCGTCCGGGTGGCGGACGAAGGACAGGGCGATGAAGTCCACCCCGAGGTGCAGGGCGAAGCGGAGGTCCTCCTCGTCCTTGTCGGACAGCGCCGGGACGCTGACCGCGACGCCCGGCAGGGACAGGCCCTTGTTGTTGGACACCTCGCCGCCCTCGACGACCAGGCAGTACACGTCGGGGCCCTCGACCCGCACCACGGTGAGGGCGAGCTTGCCGTCGTCCACCAGGAGGCGGTCGCCGACCCGGACGTCGTCCGAGAGGTTCTTGTACGTGGTGGAGACCCGGTCGGCCGTGCCCTCCACGTCCTGCACGGTGACGCAGACCTCCTTGCCGGTGGGCCACTGGACGGGTCCGTCGGCGAAGGTGCCCAGGCGGATCTTGGGGCCCTGCAGGTCGGCGAGGACGGCGACGGCGTGGCCGGTGGCGTCGGAGGCCTGACGGACCAGCGCGTAGGACGCGGCGTGGTGCTCGTGGGCGCCGTGGCTGAAGTTCAGCCGGGCCACGTCCATCCCGGACTCGACGAGGGCCGTGACCTGCTCCAGGGAGCTGGTCGCCGGTCCGAGGGTGCAGACGATCTTGGCGCGGCGGGACATGCCGATAACGCTAGTGTGGTGGCCCGGACCACGCTGGCAGTGGGTGAGGCCCCGCTCGCGCGAAGCGGGGTGGTCCGGTCGCGGGGCCCGGAGGGTCCCCGACCGGGACACGGGCCGGGGCTCCACGCCGGTCGGGGGGACGGCACCTGGGTGCGGGGCGGTCCGGAGGACCGCGGTGTTACCGCAGGGCGACCGTCGTCGGGGTGACCGGGCGCGGCAGCATGGAGTTGCCGGTGAGCCAGGCGTCTGCCGACGCGGCCGCCGCGCGGCCCTCGGCGATCGCCCACACGATCAGCGACTGCCCGCGGCCCATGTCTCCGGCGACGAACACGCCGGGCTCGGTCGACATGAACTCCTTGTCGCGGGCCACGTTGCCGCGCCCGTCGACCTCGACGCCCAGGGCGTCGACCAGCCCCTCGCGCTGGGCGCCCGTGAAGCCCATGGCCAGGAAGACGAGGTCGGCCGGCAGCTCGCGCTCGGTGCCCTCGACCTTCTGGAACCTGCCCTCGACGCGCTGCACCTCGTGGATCAGGACCGCGCGCACGTTGCCGTCCCCGTCCCCGAGGAACCGCTCGGTGTTCACCGAGTACAGGCGCTCGCCGCCCTCCTCGTGGGCGCTGGAGACCCGCATGATCATCGGGTACGTGGGCCACGGGTTGCTGCCCTGGTCCCGCCGGTCCGGCGGTGCGGGCATGATCTCCAGCTGCGTCACCGAGGCGGCGCCCTGCCGGTGCGCGGTGCCCAGGCAGTCGGCGCCGGTGTCACCGCCACCGATGATCACGACGTTCTTGCCGTGGGCGTTGATCGGCGGGTCGTCGAGCTCGCCGAGGGCCTGCAGGTTCCCGTAGGGCAGGTACTCCATGGCCAGGTGGATGCCGGCGAGCTCCCGGCCCGGGGCGGGGAGGTCGCGGCCGATGGTGGCCCCACCGGCGAGGACGACGGCGTCGTACTCGGCGCGCAGCTGCTCGGTCGACAGGTCGCCGTCCTTGCTGCCCCCGACCTCGACACCCGTGACGAACCGGGTGCCCTCGGCGCGCATCTGGTCCAGCCGCCGGTCGAGGACCGCCTTCTCCATCTTGAACTCGGGGATGCCGTAGCGCAGCAGCCCGCCGATGCGGTCGGCCCGCTCGTACACGGTGACGTCGTGCCCGGCCCGCGTGAGCTGCTGGGCCGCGGCCAGCCCGGCCGGGCCCGAGCCGACGACGGCGACCTTCCGGCCCGTGCGCTCCGCCGGCGCCAGGGGCTGCACCCAGCCCTCGACGTAGGCCCGGTCGATGATCTCCCACTCGATCTGCTTGATGGTGACCGGAGACTCCTGCAGGTTGAGCACGCAGGAGCCCTCGCACGGGGCGGGACAGAGCTTCCCGGTGAACTCCGGGAAGTTGTTCGTGGCGTGCAGCCGCTCGATGGCCTCGTGCCAGTCGTCGCGGCGGGCGAGGTCGTTCCACTCCGGGATCAGGTTCGCCACCGGGCAGGCGTGGTGGCAGAACGGGATGCCGCAGTCCATGCAGCGCGCCGCCTGGGTGCGCACGGCGGCGACCGGGAACACCTGGTCCTCGCCGTTCTGCCGGGAGAGGTAGACGTCCTTCCAGTCCATGATCCGGACGTCGACCGGACGGCGCGGCGGGAGCTCCCGCTCGTACTTCAGGAAGCCTGTCGAGTCAGCCATGTGGGTTCTCCAGCCGAGGTGCGGTGTCGGGGACGGCGCGTGGGAAGCGGGGCTCAGCCACGAGCGGCCTCCATCAGTGCCCGGTCCACATCCGTCCCGTTGGCCTCCGCCATGCGCTGGGCCTCCAGCGCGCGGCGGTAGTCGCGCGGCATGATCACGCTGAACTGCTCCGACCAGCGGCCCCAGTCGGCGAGCAGGGCCTGCGCCACCGGCGACTCGGTGTCGGCGGCGTAGCGGACCAGGACGTCGCGCAGCCACTGCGCGGACTCGCCGTCCAGCGGCTCGATGTCGACCATCTCGCTGTTCACCCGGTGGCGGGCGAGGTCGAGGACGTAGCCGATCCCGCCGGACATGCCCGCGGCGATGTTGCGCCCGGTGGCGCCGAGGATCACCGCGCGCCCGCCGGTCATGTACTCGAGCGCGTGGTCGCCCACGCCCTCGACGACGGCCAGCGCACCGGAGTTGCGCACGCAGAACCGCTCCCCCACCCGGCCGCGCAGGAAGATCTCCCCGCCGGTCGCACCGTAGGCGATGACGTTGCCCGCGATGACGTTGTCCTCGGCGGCGAACGGCGCCTCCCGGTGCGGCCGGACGACGATCCGCCCCCCCGACAGGCCCTTGCCGACGTAGTCGTTGGCGTCACCGAACAGCCGCATGGTGATGCCGCGCGGCAGGAACGCGCCGAAGGACTGGCCGGCCGACCCGCCGAAGGTCAGGTCGATCGTGCCGTCGGGCAGGCCCTCGCCGCCGAAGCGGCGGGTGACCATCGAGCCGAGCATCGTCCCGACCGTGCGGTTGACGTTGCGGACCGGCAGCTCCAGGCTGACCGGCCGCGCGTCGAGCAGCGCACCCTCGCACAGCTGGATGAGGGTCTGGTCCAGGGCGACGTCGAGGCCGTGGTCCTGCTCCCGCACCCGGCGCAGCGGCGCACCCTCGGGCAGCTCCGGCACGACCAGGATCGGGCTCAGGTCCAGGCCGGCGGCCTTCCAGTGGTCGACCGCCTTGCGGGTGTCGAGGACCTCGGTGCGCCCGATCGCCTCGTCCAGCGAGCGGAAGCCGAGCCGGGCCAGGTACTCCCGCACCTGCTCGGCGAGGAACTCGAAGAACGTGACCACGAACTCCGGCCGCCCGGTGAACCGCTTGCGCAGCTCCGGGTTCTGGGTCGCGACGCCGACCGGGCAGGTGTCGAGGTGGCAGACCCGCATCATGATGCAGCCGGAGACCACCAGCGGCGCCGTCGCGAAGCCGTACTCCTCGGCGCCGAGCAGCGCCGCGATGATGACGTCGCGGGCGGTCTTCATCTGCCCGTCGGCCTGCACCACGATCCGGTCGCGCAGCCCGTTGGCCAGCAGCGTCTGCTGCGTCTCGGCCAGGCCCAGCTCCCACGGGGAGCCGGCGTGCTTGAGCGACGTCAGCGGCGCCGCACCGGTGCCGCCGTCGTGCCCGGAGATCAGGACGACGTCGGCGTGCGCCTTGCTCACCCCGGCCGCCACCGTGCCCACGCCGACCTCGGCCACCAGCTTGACGTGGACCCGCGCGTCGTTGTTGGCGTTCTTGAGGTCGTGGATGAGCTGCTTGAGGTCCTCGATCGAGTAGATGTCGTGGTGCGGCGGCGGGCTGATCAGGCCGACGCCCGGCGTCGAGTGCCGCGTGCGCGCCACCCACGGGTAGACCTTCTGGCCGGGCAGCTGGCCGCCCTCGCCGGGCTTGGCACCCTGGGCCATCTTGATCTGGATGTCGTCGGCGTTGACCAGGTACTCGCTGGTGACGCCGAACCGGCCGCTGGCCACCTGCTTGATCGCCGAGCGGCGGAGGTCGCCGTTCGGGTCGGGGGCGAAGCGGTCGGGGTTCTCGCCGCCCTCGCCGGTGTTGGACTTGGCGCCCAGCCGGTTCATGGCGATGGCCAGGGTCTCGTGAGCCTCCTGCGAGATGGAGCCGTAGCTCATGGCGCCGGTGGAGAACCGCTTCACGATCTCGCTGGCCGGCTCCACCTCCTCGAGGGGCACCGGCGGCCGCACGCCCTCCTTGAGGCGGAACAGCCCGCGCAGGGTCGCCGCCTCCTCGGAGAGCCTGTCGACCGTGTCGGCGTACTTCTGGAAGACCTCGTACTGCCGCGAACGGGTGGCGTGCTGCAGCAGGAACACCGTCTCGGGGTTGAACAGGTGCACCTCGCCCTCGCGGCGCCACTGGTACTCGCCACCGGTCTCCAGCCGGCGGTGCGCCCGCTCGGTGGGGTTCTCCGGGTAGGCGCGGCGGTGCCGGATCGCCACCTCTTCGGCCAGCACGTCGATGCCGACCCCGCCCAGCGGGCACGAGGTGCCGGTGAAGTACTCGTCGACCAGGTCCTGCGAGAGCCCGACGGCCTCGAAGATCTGCGCCATCGTGTACGAGCCGACGGTGCTGATGCCCATCTTGCTCATCACCTTGAGGACGCCCTTGCCCAGCGCCTTCACCATGTTGCGCACGGCCTGGGCGGGCTCCACGCCGGTGAGCGCGCCGTCGCGGATCAGGTCCTCGACGGACTCGAACGCCAGGTAGGGGTTGACCGCGGCCGCGCCGTAGCCGAGCAGCAGGGCGACGTGGTGCACCTCCCGGCAGTCGCCGGACTCCACGACCAGGCCGACCTCCATGCGGGTCTTCTCCCGCACCAGGTGGTGGTGGACGGCGGCGGTCATCAGCAGCGACGGGATCGGGGCGCGCTTCTCGTCGCAGTCGCGGTCGGAGAGCACGATGATGCGGGCCCCGGCGGAGATCGCCTTGCTGACCTTGGTGCGCAGCTGCTCGATCGCCTCGGCGAGCGCCGTCCCGCCGCCGTGGACGTCGAAGTGGCCGGTGATCCGCACGGCGGCGTACCCGGGCAGGTCGCCGTCGTCGTCGATGTGCAGGATCTTGGCCAGCTCGTCGTTGTCGATGACCGGGTAGGGCAGGAACACCTGCCGGCAGGAGGCCGGGGTGGCCTGCAGCAGGTTCTGCTCGGGCCCGAAGGTGCGGCCGAGGCTGGTCACCAGCTCCTCGCGGATGGCGTCCAGCGGCGGGTTGGTCACCTGGGCGAACAGCTGGCCGAAGTAGTCGTAGAGCAGGCGGGAGCGGTCCGACAGCGCCGCGACGGGGGTGTCGGTGCCCATCGAGCCGATCGGCTCGGCGCCCGACGACGCCATCGGGGTGATGAGGACCCGCAGCTCCTCCTCGGTGTAGCCGAAGATCATCTGCCGGCGGACGACGGACTCGTGGCTGGGCCGCGACCGTCGCCGCTCGGGCAGCGTGGGCAGGTGCACCAGGCCGGCGTGCAGCCAGTCGTCGTAGGGGTGCGCGGCGGCGAGCGCGCCCTTGACCTCCTCGTCGGAGACGATCCGCCCGGAGGCGGTGTCGACGAGGAACATGCGGCCCGGCTGCAGCCGGCCCTTGGCGACGACGTCGGCCGGCGGGATGTCCAGGACGCCGACCTCGCTGGCCAGGACCACCAGGTCGTCCTTGGTGTGCCACCAGCGGCCCGGGCGCAGGCCGTTGCGGTCGAGCACGGCCCCGATCAGGGTGCCGTCGGTGAAGCACACCGCGGCCGGGCCGTCCCACGGCTCCATGATCGAGGAGTGGAACCGGTAGAAGGCCCGGCGGGCCGGGTCCATCTCGTCGTGGTTCTCCCACGCCTCCGGGATCATCATGAGCACCGCGTGCGGCAGCGACCGGCCCGACAGGTGCAGGAGCTCGAGCACCTCGTCGAAGGTGGCCGAGTCGCTGAAGTCGCTGGCCGTCACCGGGAAGATGCGCTCCAGGCCCAGCTCCGACGCCGGGCCGGCCGGCCCGTCGAACAGTTCGGTCTCGAGCTTGGCCTCGCGGGCGCGCATGCGGTTGCGGTTGCCCTTGATCGTGTTGATCTCGCCGTTGTGGGCGATGAAGCGGAACGGGTGGGCCAGCGGCCAGCTCGGGAAGGTGTTGGTCGAGAACCGGCTGTGCACCAGCGCGATCGCCGACTCGTAGCGCTCGTCGCGCAGGTCGGGGAAGAACAGCGGCAGCTGGTCGGTGGTCAGCATGCCCTTGTAGGTGATCGTCCGCGACGACAGCGAGACGATGTAGAGGGAGCTGCCCGCCTCCACGGCCGCCCGCTCGGCGCGCTTGCGGAGCACGAACGAGCGCCGCTCCAGCCGGGTGACGCCGTTGCACACGACGTTCCCCCCGAAGGCCGTGCCGTCGGCCCGGGCGCCCATCGTCTCGGCGACGAACAGCTGGGCGAAGTGCGGCATGACGGCGCGGGCGGTCGGCCCGAGGTCCGCGCCGTCCGGGTCGGTCGGGACGTCGCGCCAGCCGAGGACGGTCAGCCCCTCCTCCGCGGCGAGGCGGGCGACGTCCTCGAGGCGGGCGGCGCGCTCGGTCTCGTCGACCGGGAGGAAGGCGATGCCGACGGAGTACTCCCCCAGCGGCGGCAGGTCGAAGTCGACGCTGGCGCGCAGGAGGGCGTCGGGAACCTGGGTGAGGATGCCGGCGCCGTCGCCGGAGTTCGGCTCGGACCCGGCGGCGCCCCGGTGGTCGAGGTTGTGCAGCGCGGTCAGGCCCTGGGCGACGATGGCTCGGGAGCGCCGGCCGCGCGCGTCGGCCACGAAGGCGACGCCGCAGGCGTCCTTGTCGTTCGCCGGGTCGTAGAGACCCGCCTTCGCCGGCACGGCGGAGAAGGGGACGGCCGAGGCTTCGGGGGCGGTGAGGTCGGGCATGTCACTCCCGTCGTCGGCGGCCACCCGACCTCGGGCGAGGCGCGGGTGAGGGCACGAGGCCCGGGCCGGTGGTCTGAGGGCGGCCGGTCGTTAGGCGGCATGGACGGCGGCACTGCGGAGAGCCGGCTGCCGGCGGGAGGACGTCGTCCCCGCCGGCAAGGCTGGGCCCGTCGGCTGGTGACCGACGGACTGTCGTCCGCGGGGCGACGCTGGCCCGGTTCCGACGGTGTCGACCCCGCCGGGATCGCCGGCGGGTCTGCTGCGAAGGGTACACAGCCGTAACACAGGTCCCTCCCGCTCAAACCCGGGTCGCGGCGCGTCGGCGGGATCGGTGCGGGGCCCCCGGCCGCACGCGGCGCGGGCGACCGCTCAGGCCGGGTCGGCCGGCCGGTGACCATCGTCACGGACGGGCACCCGCCCGCCGTCCCCGCCCGCGGCCGCCACGCCCCGGTCGATGACCTCCCGCGGCCGGCCGCGCTGCCACACGAGGTAGCCCACCGCCAGCAGCCCGACCACGATCGCGGTGAAGACGTTGAGCCGGACCCCGAAGATTGTCTCCGCCGGATCGGTGCGCAGCAGCTCGATCCACAGGCGCCCGGCGCAGTACGCGGCGACGTACAGGGCGAAGGCCCGCCCGTGGCCGAGGCGGAACCGGCGGTCGGCCCAGATCACGAACGCGGCCGCGGCGAGGCACCACAGCAGCTCGTACAGGAACGTGGGATGGAAGTAGCCGGCCACGATCGGCTGGCCGTCGGGCCCGATCACCGCCCGGCCGCCCTCCCACTCGTAGATCCGCAGCCGCCAGGGCAGGTCGGTCGGGCCGCCGAACAGCTCGTTGTTGAACCAGTTGCCCAGGCGGCCGATGGCCTGGGCGACGAGCAGCCCCGGCGCCACCGCGTCGGCGAAGGCCGGCAGCGGGATGCCCATCCGGCGGCAGGCGATCCAGGCGCCGACGCCGCCCAGCGCGATCGCCCCCCAGATGCCCAGGCCCCCCTCCCAGATGGCGAAGGCGCGCAGCGGGTCGCCCCCTTGGCCGAAGTAGGCGCGCGGGCTGGAGACCACGTGGTAGAGCCGGCCGCCGACGATCCCGAAGGGCACCGCCCAGACGGCGATGTCCAGCACGTCACCGGGCGCCCCACCGCGGGCAACCCACCGCCGCTCGGTGAGCAGCACCGCCGCGACGATGCCGGCGACGATGCACAGCGCGTAGGCGCGGATCGGCAGCGGCCCCAGCTCCCAGACGCCCTGCGTCGGGCTGGGGAGGGTCGCCAGGATCACGCCCGGACCCCCTTCGCCAGGTCCTCTGACAGCGCCCGGACACCGTCGGCGCCCCGGCCCTCCAGCAGCTCGCGGACGTAGGCGGAGCCGACGATGACCCCGTCGGCGAACCCCGCCACCTCGGCGGCCTGGGCACCGTTGGAGACCCCCAGCCCCACGCAGACCGGGAGGTCCGGAGCGGCCTGCCGGGTGCGGGCCACCAGTCTCTCGGCCGCGTCGCCGACGGTCGCCCGGGTGCCGGTGACGCCCATGGTGGACGCGGCGTACACGAAGCCGCGGCAGGCGGCCGTGGTGGACCGGAGACGGGCGTCGGTCGAGGACGGCGCCACGAGGAAGACCCGGTCGAGGCCGGTGCGGTCGCTCGCGGCCAGCCACTCGCCCGCCTCGTCCGGGATCAGGTCGGGGGTGATGGCACCCGCGCCCCCCGCGGCGGCCAGGTCGGCGGCGAACCGGTCGACGCCGTAGCGCTCGATCGGGTTCCAGTAGCTCATCACCACCGGCACCGCGCCCGCGGCGGCCACGGCCTCGACGGCCCGGAGCACGTCGCGCATGCCGACCCCGGCCCGGACGGCGACGTCGACGGCCTGCTGGATGACCGGCCCGTCCATGCCCGGGTCGCTGTAGGGCACGCCGATCTCGATCACGTCGGCACCGCCCTCGACCGCGGCCACCATGGCCTCGATCGAGGCGTCGACGGTCGGATAGCCCACCGGCAGGTAGGAGATCAGGGCCGAGCGCCCCTCGCCCTTCGCCCTGCCGATGCGCTCGGCCAGCAGGCTCACGCCGCCGTCCTCAAGGCCCACCTGGCCATGTCGGCCGCTCACGCCGTCTCCCCCGCGTCCTGGCCGGCCACGGCCTCGTCGTTGCTGATCGCGCCCTCGGTCGGCTGCTGGTCGGTGTCCAGACCCGGGCCCGGGTCGACCTCCTCGCGGTCGCCGAGCCCGAACCAGCGCGAGGCGGTCTCCACGTCCTTGTCGCCGCGGCCGGAGAGGTTCACCAGCAGCAGCGCCTCCGGCCCCAGCTCCTTGCCGAGCGTGATGGCACCGGCCAGGGCGTGCGCGGACTCGATCGCCGGGATGATGCCCTCGGTCCGGCAGAGGAGCGCGAAGGCCTCCATCGCCTCGGCGTCGGTGACCGCGCGGTACTCGGCGCGGCCGATGTCGTGCAGGTAGGAGTGCTCGGGGCCGACCCCGGGATAGTCGAGACCGGCGCTGATCGAGTGCGACTCGATCGTCTGGCCGTTCTCGTCCTGCAGCAGGTACGAGCGGGCGCCGTGCAGCACCCCGGGCGTCCCGCCGGTGATCGTCGCCGCGTGCCGGCCGGTGTCCACCCCGTCGCCACCCGCCTCGAGCCCGATCAGCCGCACGCCCTCGTCCGGGACGAAGGCGGTGAAGATGCCGATGGCGTTGGAGCCGCCGCCGACGCAGGCGAGGACGGCGTCGGGCAGCCGGCCCTCCCGCTCGAGCACCTGCTCGCGCGCCTCGTCACCGATCACCCGCTGGAAGTCACGGACCATCGCCGGGAACGGGTGCGGGCCGGCCACCGTGCCGAAGACGTAGTTGGTCGTCCCGACGTTGGTGACCCAGTCGCGGAAGGCCTCGTTGATCGCGTCCTTGAGCGTGCGGGATCCGGTGGTGACCGGGATGACCTCCGCGCCGAGCAGCCGCATCCGGGCGACGTTGAGCGCCTGGCGGCGGGTGTCCTCCTCGCCCATGTACACGGTGCAGGACAGTCCCATCAGGGCGGCGGCGGTCGCCGTCGCGACTCCGTGCTGGCCCGCGCCGGTCTCGGCGATGACCCTGCTCTTGCCGATGCGCTTGGTGAGCAGCGCCTGGCCGAGCACATTGTTGATCTTGTGCGAGCCGGTGTGGTTGAGGTCCTCCCGCTTGAGCAGGATGCGGGCGCCCCCGGCGTGCTCGGCGAACTTCGGCACCTCGGTGAGCGGGCTGGGCCGGCCGGTGTAGTCGCGCTGGAGCCGGTCGAACTCGGCCAGGAAGGCAGGGTCGACGCGCATCGCCTCGTAGGCCTCGGTCAGCTCGTCCAGCGCGGCGATGAGTGCCTCCGGCACGAACCGGCCGCCGAAGATGCCGAAGTGACCGGTCTGGTCCGGCCAGCCCGGGCGCGCCGGCAGGAGACGTTTCCCGGGCTGCGTCGATGGGCTGGTCGTCGTCATGCGATCAGAGTAAGGACCGTCCTGCCCCGCACCGTGGAAGGACCCCGTCGGCCCTTCTGCAGGGACCCGCCGCGAGCCTGCGAGCGGTGGTGGGCAGCAGCAGGACCCCGTCCTCCTCACCCCTCGCACGCTCGGGGCGAGCCTCGGGACAGGGCCGGATCAGCGACTCGTTCTCGGCGTGGCGGGGTGCGCCCCCGCCGTCACCAGGTCGGCGACGGCCTGGCGCGCGTCGCCGGCGGTGACCAGCCCCTCGCCGACGAGCACCGCGTCGGCACCGGCCGCGGCGTAGCTGATCAGGTCGTGCGGGCCTCGGACGCCGGACTCGGCGACCTTGACCACTCCCGAGGGAAGCCCCGGGGCGATCCGCTCGAAGGTGGAGCGGTCGACCTCCAGCGTGGTGAGGTCGCGGGCGTTCACGCCGATGACCGAGGCGCCGGCGTCGAGCGCACGGTCGGCCTCGGCTTCGGTGTGCACCTCGACCAGCGCCGTCATGCCCAGCGACTCGACCCGCTCCAGCAGGCCCACGAGGGCGTTCTGCTCGAGCGCGGCGACGATCAGCAGCACGACGTCGGCGCCGTGCGCCCGGGCCTCGTGCACCTGGTAGCTGGTCACGACGAAGTCCTTGCAGAGGACCGGGACGTCGACGACCGCGCGGACGGCGTCCAGGTCGGCCTGCGAACCGCCGAACCGGCGCCGCTCGGTCAGCACGCTGATCACGCGGGCGCCACCGGCGGCGTACTGGACGGCCAGCTCCGCCGGATCGGGGATCGCGGCGAGGTCGCCCTTGGACGGGCTGCGCCGCTTCACCTCGGCGATGACCCCGACGCCGGGTGCGCGCAGCGCGGCGAGGGCGTCCAGCGCGGGGCGGGCGTCGAGCGCGGCGGCCTTGATCTCGGCCAGCGGGGTGAGCGCCTCACGGGCGGCGAGGTCGGCGCGGACGCCGGCCACGATCTCGTCGAGCACGTTCACGACGGCGCACCTGCCGACACCGCTGGGCGGCTGCTCACGCGGTCCTCCGAAGTCGCACCGAGACGTCCCCTCACCGGGCGGATGGGTGGACCCACTCTAGAAGGGCCGGGTGGCCCCTCCGGGCGGGGGGCGCGTGCAACGGCCTCCACCGGTTCCGCTATGCGGACCGGGCGCACGGGCTACGCGGTGGGGTCCTCTCCCCGGTCGAGGGCCTTCCACGCGCTCTGGGCGCGGTCCTCGTCGGTCGCCTCCGGGCGGTCCGCGGCGGGCGCCGGAGCGGCGGGACCCCGCTCGTAGCGGCGGCCCATCCCGGGCCACCGGCGCCCGCGCAGCACGACGAGCGCCCCCGTCGCCGCGCCGAGCACGCCGGCGACGACGGCGAGCACCGGCCCGACCACCGTGACGTCGGTGGTCACGCCGGTGGCACCGGTGCCGAGGCCGCCGGTCGATGCGCGCAGGCCCGACCACGCCAGCAGCCCTCCGGCCACCGCCATGAGCAGCCCCACCACCACCCGGCCCGCGGAGCGGACCGCCAGCAGCGCCACGGCCGCGGCGAGCAGCACGAGCCCGGTCGCCGGCACGAGGGGCGCCGCGTCGGCGCCGGACAGGACCTCCACGACGGGCGGGAGCGGCGCCCGCCGTGGGGTGGTGACCTCCACCCACTCCTGCCCGCCGGTGATCAGGGCCAGCGCGCCGGCGGCCGCCGCCCCGGCCACCGCCGTCGCCAGCTCGCGACGGGAGGACGGGTTCACCGCAGCTCCTGGAGGCCCTCCGCCGTCGCGATCGCCGACAGCACGGCGCGCGCCTTGTGGCGGGTCTCGGCCTCCTCCGTGGCCGGGTCGCTGTCGGCGACGATCCCCGCACCCGCCTGGACGTAGGCCCGGCCCCGGTGGAGCACGGCGGTGCGGATCGCGATGGCCATGTCCATGTCGCCGCTGGCGTCGACGTACCCGACGGTGCCGGCGTAGAGCGCCCGCCGGGTCGGCTCCAGCGACTCGATGATCTCCATGGCCCGTGGCTTGGGGGCGCCCGAGACGGTGCCCGCCGGGAACGTGGCGTCGAAGACGTCGAGCGCGTCGTGCTCGGGAGCCACCTGGCCGGTGACCGTCGACACCAGGTGCATGACGTGGCTGTAGAGCTCGACCCGCATGAAGTCGGGCACCTCGACGCTGCCGGGGACGCAGACCCGGCCCAGGTCGTTGCGCGCGAGGTCGACCAGCATCACGTGCTCGGCGCGCTCCTTGGGGTCGGCCAGCAGCCCCTCGGCCAGGCGCACGTCCTGCTCCTCGGTGCCGCCGCGTGGCCGGGTTCCCGCCGGCGGGTGGACGACGGCCGACGTCCCGGTGACCGTCACCAGCGCCTCCGGCGAGGACCCGACGACGTCGAAGGGGCTCTCCCGCCCGGCGAAGCGCAGCAGGTACATGTACGGCGAGGGGTTGGTCGCCCGCAGCACCCGGTACAGGTCGAGCGCCGCCACCTCGGTGGCCAGCTCGAACCGCTGCGACAGCACCACCTGGAACGCGTCACCGGCACGGATGTGCTCGCGCACGCGTTCCACGCCCGCCTCGTAGGCGCCCGGCTCGAGGTTGCTGCGCACCGGCGGCGGGTCGGCCCGCTCCAGCACGGCCACGCCGGGGGGCACGGCCTTCGTCAGGTCGGTGGCCATGGCGTCCAGCCGGGCGACGGCGTCCTCGTACCCCCCGGCCGCCCCCTGCATCGCGTTGGCGATGAGCAGCACCGAGCCGTCGGTGTGGTCGAGCACCGCGAGGTCGGTCACCAGCATCATCGCCAGCTCCGGCATCCCGAGGTCGTCGGCGCTCGTCTCCGGCAGCCGTTCGAGCCGGCGGACGACGTCGTACCCGAGGTAGCCGACCAGACCGCCGGTCAGGGGCGGCAGGCCGGGGTCGCGTGCAGTGCGCAGCCGCCGCGCGAGGGTGCGCACGGCGGCCAGCGGGTCGTCCGGCAGGTCGTCCGTGACGCCGGGCAGGTCCTCGCCCAGCCACTGCGTCCTACCGCCGGCCTCGGTGAGCACCCCGGCGCTGCGGACGCCGACGAAGCTGTAGCGCGCCCAACGCTTGCCCTGCTCGGCCGACTCCAGCAGGACCGTGCCGGGCCGGTTGCCGGCGAGCTTGCGGTAGACACCGACGGCCGTCTCGCTGTCGGCCAGGAGCTTGCGGGTGACCGGGACCATGCCGCCCATGCCCCCGCCCCCGCCCGCCCGGGCCAGCGCGGCGAAATCCTCGGCCGACGGGCTGGTGACGCCGAACCTCGTCACGCCGCCTCCCCCCGCACGGCGGGCAACGGGCGGAAGAAGCAGCTGCGTTCCCCGGTGTGGCAGGCCGCGCCCTCCTGGTCGACCAGCACGAGCAGGGCGTCGCCGTCGCAGTCGACGCGCACCTCGCGCACCCACTGCCGGTTGCCCGACGTCTCGCCCTTGACCCAGTACTCCGCACGGCTGCGCGACCAGTACGTCGCCCGCCCGGTGGTGAGCGTGCGGCGGAGCGCCTCGTCGTCCATCCAGGCGAGCATCAGCACCTCACGCGTGTCGTGCTGCTGGACCACTGCGGCCACCAGGCCGGCCGGGTCGCGGCGCAACAGCGCGGCGACCTCGGGGGCGAGCACGGGCTCGGCGGGGACGGCGGACATGCCCGCCAGTGTGCCGTGTGCCGGGCTCAGGCCTGCATCGTGGTCACGGCTGCGAAGCGCCGCCGAACCACCGCCGTCCCGGCCCGGCGAGGAGCATGCCCAGGCCGACCAGCGGACCGACCGCGAAGAACAGCGTGAAGCCGAGCACCGTGCCGGCGGCGTCGGACCCGTCGAACTCGCCCAGCAGCCGGACCGTCCAGTAGCCGGCCAGCAGCACCTGCAGGCCGAGAGCGGCCACGAGCACCGCCCATGCCGCCCGTCGGCGGGTGTTGAGCGCCCAGACGCCCCCGCCGACGAGCGCGACCGCCGAGAGCAGCTGGACGATCGCCAGGACCGTCCCCTCGGTGGCGAGCGCGTCGACCGTGCCCGGCGACCAGACCCCGCCGGCCTCCGCGACGGCGACGTCGGCGATCGAGGCGAAGAACCAGAGGTACAGCGAGGCGATCAGGACGACGAGCGCCTGCACGAACGCCAGCACGGCGGCGGTGATCACCGGGCCCGGGCGCTGCGGGCGGCGCGGCGGGGGCGGACCCCAGGGTGCCGTGCCGTAGGGCGCCGGGTAGCCGTACGGGGTGGCGTAGGGCTGGCCGGCGTAGGGCTGGCCGGCGTAGGGCTGGCCGGCGTAGGGCTGGGCGGGGTAGGGCTGGGCGCCGGGGGGCTGCCCTGCGTAGGGCTGGGCGGGGTAGGGCTGGGCGGTCGGCGGCGGGCCCAGGTACGGCGGTCCCGGCTCGGTGGGCGTCGACGGGTCGGCCCACGGGCTGCCGCTCACAGCGCGGCCGCCGCGGCGCGACCGGCCACCCGGCCGGAGAACAGGCACCCGCCGAGGAACGTGCCCTCCAGCGACCGGTAGCCGTGCATGCCGCCGCCGCCGAACCCGGCGATCTCCCCCGCCGCGTACAGGCCGGGGAACACCTCGCCGCCGGGCCGCAGGACCCGCCCCGACAGATCGGTCTCGAGCCCGCCGAGGGTCTTGCGGGTGATCAGGTTGAGCCGGACGGCGACCAGCGGGCCGGCCTCCGGGTCGAGGATCCGGTGGGGCGGCGCCACCCGGATCAGCTTGTCGCCCAGGTAGTTGCGCGCACCCCGGATGGCGGTGACCTGCATGTCCTTGGTGAAGGGGTGGGCGATCTCCCGGTCGCGCGCCACGATCTCCCGCTCGATCTGCGCGAGCTCGAGGTCCGGCGTCCCCCCGGTGAGCCGGTTCATGCCGGCGACCAGCTCCGGCAGCGTGCGGGCGACGACGAAGTCCTCCCCCCGGTCGAGGAAGGCCTGCACCGGCGCCGCGACCCCCGCCTTCACCCGGGTGGCCAGCAGCCGCAGGTCCTTGCCGGTGAGATCCGGGTTCTGCTCCGAGCCCGAGAGGGCGAACTCCTTCTCCACGATCTTGTGCGTGGCGACGAACCAGGTGTGCTCGTGGCCGGTCGTCCCGATGTGGGCCAGCGTGCCGAGGGTGTCGAAGCCGGGGAACAGAGGCACCGGCAGGCGCTTGCCGGTGGCGTCGAACCACATCGAGGACGGCCCGGGCAGGATGCGGATGCCGTGGCGCTCCCACACCGGCGAGTGGTTGGCGATGCCCTCGGTGTAGTGCCACATCCGGTCGCTGTTGACGACGCTGGCGCCGGCGGCCTCGGTGGCCTGCAGCATGCGGCCGTCGACGTGCGCGGGCACGCCCGACAGCAGCCGCTGCGGAGCCGGGCCCAGCCGGGCGGGCCAGTTCTTCCTGACCAGGTCGTGGTTCCCGCCGATGCCGCCCGCGGTGACGACGACGGCCTGCGCGGTGATCGCGAAGTCGCCGACCTCGGTGCGCGAGCTGGCCTCGCCGCGGGCGACGCCGCTGGCCTCCAGCACCGCACCGCGCACCCCGGTCACCGCGCCGTCCGTGACGACCAGCTCGGACACCCGGTGGCGGAAGCGCAGCTCGACCCGGCCGGCGTCGACCGCGGCGCGCACCCGCCGGGCGAACGGCTCCACGATGCCGGGACCCGTTCCCCAGACGATGTGGAAGCGCGGCACGGAGTTGCCGTGCCCGGTCGCGGTGTACCCGCCGCGCTCGGCCCAGCCGACGATCGGGAAGAAGCCGATGCCCTGCTCCTTGAGCCAGGCCCGCTTCTCCCCCGCCGCGAACTGCAGGTAGGCCTCGGCCCACTGCCGTGGCCAGTGGTCGGACCCCCGGTCGAAGCCCGCCGTCCCGAACCAGTCCTGGCGGGCCAGCTCCAGGGAGTCGTTCACGCGGAGCCGGCGCTGCTCCGGGGAGTCGACGAGGAACAGGCCGCCGAAGCTCCACCACGCCTGGCCGCCGAGCGAGGCCGCCGGCTCCTGCTCGAGCAGGACGACGCGCCGGCCGGCGTCCGCCAGCTCGGCGGTGGCCACAAGGCCGGCCAGGCCCGCGCCCACGACGACGACGTCCGTTTCCGTGCGGCCGCTCTCGTTGCTGGTCACGGGGCGACGCTAGCGGGCACGCGCGCGATCCCGCCGTCCCCCTGTGGACCGACGCGCGCGCGTCCACTCCCGGACGGGCCCGCGCAGCGCCAGCCCCAGGCAGGTGAGCGGGCCGACGACCAGCAGCAGGGTGGACCACACCTCCTGCGTGCCGCCCAGGACGGCGAAGAACCCGGCCAGCACGAGCAGGCCGATCAGGGGCAGCAGCGCCGCGACGGCGAGCACGAGCCAGCCGCGGGCGCGACCGGTGAGCACGAGCGCCGCTCCGGCCACCGCGAGGACGGCCAGGAGGAGGGGCCCGCCCATGAACCAGTCCCAGCCGGTCTCCGGCGTCCACAGCAGCCAGGCGAGATACACGTCCTCGGCGGCCACCAAGAGGCCGAAGAACGCGGCGAACGGGACGGCGAGCGGCCGCTCCGGCGACGGCGCC
>NZ_JBHUHP010000010.1:200758-253240 GCF_042682525.1 Blastococcus deserti | reverse complement strand
CCGCCGGGCCGGCCGGGGCGAGCGCCGCCCCGCGGCGCGGCTGCGCGCCGCCACGTCAGCCGCCGGCCCGGGCGGCGCGACGGGCGGCCACCCAGGAGCGCACCCGGGGCAGCGCCGCCAGGACGGTGGTCAGCAGCGGGACCACGAGGGTGAGCACCCCGAAGGAACCACCGCCCCAACCACCCGCGACGTACCCCGTCAGGACCAGCGCGGTCATGACGCCGGCCGCGACCGCGAGCACCAGCCACGACCGGCCCGTGAGCAGGAGCACGGCCCCGGCGACGAGGCCGACGAACAGCATCACGGGCACGACGACCAGCAGCCAGGCGCTGCCCTCGAACCGCCCTCCGGAGAAGGCCAGCACGAGCACCCCGAAGAAGGCGGTCACGAGGGCGCTGATCATCGCGAGCACCGCGGCGGCGAACACCGGGACGGGCGGGGTCCGGGACGCCGGGGTCGCGTCGGGAGCGGGAGCCACGGCCGCAGCGTAGGGGCTCACGCCGCCGGCGCCGGGCTCCCGGCCGACGAGCGTCGCCACGAGGCGTGCAGCCGGGCGTAGGGACCCTCGGCCTCGACCAGGTCGGCGTGCGTGCCCCGCTGCACCACGCGCCCGGCGTCGACGACCAGCACCTCGTCGGCGCGCTCGGCGGTGGACAGCCGGTGGGCGATGGTGAGGGTGGTGCGGCCGTCGGTCAGCCGGTCCAGCGCGTGCGTCAGCCGCCGCTCGGTGGCGGGGTCGACCGCGCTGGTCGCCTCGTCGAGCACCAGGAGGTCGGGATCGGCCACGTAGGCGCGGGCGACGGCGACCAGCTGCCGCTCCCCCGACGACAGCGACTCCCCGCGCTGCCCCACCGGCGTGGCGACGCCCTGGTCGAGCCCGGCCACCCAGGCGCCCAGGCCCAGGTCGGCGAAGGCACCGGCCACCTCCTCGTCGCTCATGCCCGGGCGTCCGTAGCGGACGTTGTCGGCGACGGTCGCGTCGAAGAGGAACCCGTCCTGCGGCACCATCACCACCCGCGAGCGCAGCGAGGAGAAGGCCACCTCGTCCAGGGGCACCCACCCCCCGGCGTCGGAGCCCAGGAGCACCCGGCCGGCGACGGGGTCCATGAGCCGGGTCACCAGCTTGGCGAACGTGGTCTTGCCCGAGCCGGTCTCGCCGACGATCGCCACCCGCTGCCGGGGCTCGATCGTCAGGGTCACGCCGTCGAGGGCGGGGCGGGCCCCGGGCGCGTAGCGGAAGCACACCCCCTCGAACCGGACACCCAAGGGTCCGGCGGGCAATTCGTGCACCCGGCCGGGATCGGCGACCGCCGGGTCGCGGACGTCGGGCGCGGTGTCGATGACGTCGAGCACCCGGCGGAAGCCGGCGACGGCGTTCTGCGCCTCGTTGAGCACCTCGCTGGCCATCTGCACCGGCGCCACGAACAGGGTGACCAGGAACAGGAAGGCGACCAGCGTCCCGGCCGAGATCTCCCCGGCCAGGCCCAGGAGTACGCCCACCACGACGACGGCCGCGTTGGCGACCGCGGCCACGAACTCGCCGCTGACGAACACCGCCGCGGTCACCTTCTGCGCGTCGACCTGCGCGCGGTACTGCCGGTCGATCGCGGTGTCGATGCGGGCCGCCGTCCGGGCGCCGATGCCGTACGCGCGCACGGTGGGGGCGCCGACGACGGACTCCGCGACCGCGCCCAGCACGTCGCCCACCCGTTCGCGGACGACGCCGTAGGCGGTGGCCAGGCGCCGGGCGAACCAGCGCACCGCCACGGCCAGGGGCACGAAGCAGACGAGGACGAGCAGCGTGAGCTGCCACGAGTAGACGGTCATGACGGCCGTGGCCACGACCAGCTGGCCGACGCTGACCAGGCCGAGCACACCGCCCCACTGCATGAACGTGGACAGCTGGTCGACGTCGCTGGTCACCCGGGAGACCAGCGATCCCCGGCGCTCCCCCTGCTGGTGCAGGACCGAGAGGTCGTGGACGTGCCGGAAGGCGCGCACCCGCAGCCCGGCCAGCGCGGTCTCGGTGGTGCGGAACAGGCGCACGTTCATGCGGTACACCGCGACCGCGGTGATGAGCACGACGACGGCGCAGGCCAGCACCAGCTCGGTGACCAGGCCCAGGTCGGGACCGCCGGGGGCGGCCAGCCCGCGGTCGATCACCTGCTGGACGGCGATGGGCACCACCACGCGGCCGGCGGTGGCCAGCAGCGCCAGCGCGAAGGTGACCGGCAGCCCGCGGCGGAACTCCGGCATCATCCGCAGGCCGCGGCGCAGCGTGGCGAGGGCGCCCTCGCCCGGCCGGTCGGGAGGCGGCGCGGGCGCTGTTCCCGCGGCCCGGGTCATGCCGCCACCTCCGCCTGCGAGTAGGCACGGACCAGCGCCGTGTAGCCGGGGACGTCGGCCAGCAGCTCCTCGTGGGTGCCCCGCGCGAGCACCCGCCCCTGCTCGAGCCAGACCACCTCGTCGGCCAGGGCGATCGTGGCCTGGCGGTAGGCGATCACCACGACGGTGGCGGGCGGGTCGCCGGCGCGGAGCGCGTCGAGGATGCGGGCCTCCACGGCCGGGTCGACGGCGCTGGTGGCGTCGTCGAGCACCAGCAGGCGCGGCCGCCGGACGACGGCCCGCGCCAGCGCAAGCCGCTGCCGCTGGCCGCCGGAGAGCGTGGCCCCCCGCTCGCCGACCCGGGTGCCGAGGCCCTGGGGCAGCGCCGTGACGAACTCGTCGGCCGCGGCCACCCGGAGGGCGGCCCAGACCTCGTCGTCGGTGAACGGGGCGCCGAGGGTGACGTTGCCGCGCACGGTGTCGTCGAAGAGGAAGGTGCCCTGCGCGACGAACGCCGCCTGGCCGCTGACCTCGCCCTCGCGCAGCCGGCGCAGGTCCACGCCGTCGAGGAGCACCGCGCCGTCGGCCGGGTCGACCAGCCGGACCAGCAGGCCGGCCAGGGTCGACTTGCCCGAACCGGTCGGACCCACCACCGCCACCGTGCGGCCGGCCGGCACGTCGAAGGTGACCCCGCGCAGCGTCGGTGAGGTGGCGTCGGTGAAGGCGAAGTCGACACCAGCCACGCCGAGCGCGGCTCCCGCGCCGGCCGCGCGCGCGGTCTCCGGTCCGTAGGGCGTCTCGCCGGTCGCCTGCAGCACCGGCGTGACCCGGTCGAAGCCGGCCAGGGCGCGCGGCAGGTCGGCCAGCACCCAGCCGATGGCCCGGATGGGCAGCGCCAGAAGCGTGAACAGGTAGGCGATGGAGACCAGGCTGCCGGCGTCGGTGCTGCCGTCGGCCACCCGGCCGGCGCCGATGAGCAGCACGGCCAGCGTGCCGAGGTTGGGCAGGGCCTCCATCAGCGGGTCGAACAGGCCCCGCACCCGGCCGACGGCGACCAGGCCGTCGCGCAGCTCCTCGGCCCGGGCGGCGAAGCGCCGCGTCTCGGCCTCCTCGCGGCCCAGGGTCTTGACCACCAGGGCGGCGTCGAAGCTCTCGTGGGCGATCTCGCTGACCTCGGCGCGCAGCTGCTGGGCCCGCTGCATCCGCGGCGACATGACCTGCGAGTAGACGACGTTGACCGCGAAGACGAGCGGGAACACCACCAGCCCGACGAGCGCCAGCAGAGGGTCGGTGAGGACCAGCGCCACGGAGGTGATGGCGATCATCACCAGGGCCCCGACGGCGAAGGGCAGCGGTGCGACGAAGAACCAGGCCGCCTCGACGTCGGAGTTGGCGTTGGACAGCAGCTGGCCGGTCGGGTGGCGCTGGTGCCACGAGAGGGGCAGGCGCAGGTACTGCCGGGTGACCCGGCGGCGGTAGTCGGCCTGCAGCCGGTAGCTCATGACGCCGGCGAAGAGCCGACGGCCGAGGATGCCGACGATCTTCAGCAGCGCCACGCCGAGGATCGCGGCGGCAGCGAGGGAGAGCGCGGCGGCGGTGGTGACGCCCTCGTCGAACGAGGGCAGCAGCACGCGGTCGGTGATCTCGCCGATGACCCAGGCGCTGGCCACGGTCATCGCGCCGTAGAGGCTGCTGGCGAGGACGGCGAGAGTGAACATGCCCGGCTGCTCGACGATGGAGCGCCCCACGTGACGGAGGCCGCGCCGCACGACGGCGTCTCGGCGGCGGACCACGGTGCTCCTCGGGGATCGGTCTTCGGATGGTCGCGTATTGCTTAGGGCGGCTAACCGGTATCGGCGGACTGCCCGGGACAGCATGGGGGTAACCCTCGCCGATGGCTTCCTCTTCCTCCTCGTTCGCCGAACGCGAGCGTGCCGCCCTGGCCGACCTGTTCGAGAAGCTGGGCCCGGACGCCCCGACCTGCTGCGCGGGCTGGTCGACGGCCCATCTGGCCGCGCACCTGGTCGTCCGTGACCGGCGCCCCGACGCGCTGGCGGGCTACGCCGCGGAGGTCGTCGGACTGGGCGGGCCGCTGGCCGCCTGGGCGCACCGGCTGGAGGACCGGCTGCGGGAGGGCGCGCCGTACGCGGAGGTGGTCGACCGGGTGCGGTCGGGGCCGACCGCCTGGTCGCCCATGGCCTGGCCGGTCGTGGCCCGGCGGCTGGACGTGACCGAGTACGCGATCCACCACGAGGACGTGCGGCGGGCACAGCCGGCCTGGGAACCCCGCGACCTCCCGCGCCCGGCGCAGGACCAGCTGTGGGCCCTGACGGCGCTGTTCGCCCGGCCGGCCGCGGGGCGCCGCGGGCTGCTGCTGCGCCGCAGCGACGTCCCCGGGGCGGAGCAGCGCTTCGGCGCGGCCGGGCGCACCGTCGAGGGCGAGCCCCTGGAGCTGCTGCTGTGGGCCTCCGGCCGCCGCGACGTCGCCCGCGTGACGGTGTCCTGACCCGACGCGCCGACCGGCATCGCCGACGCGGCACCGCCCTTGTCCTGCACCACGGACAGCCGATTCACTGTCGCGTGACGCGGCGCGCGTCGAACGAGCGAGGGAGACCCCATGAGCGACCGGACGATGCTCGCAGCGGGGAGCTTCTTCGCGGCGGCGACGGCGTTCACCACGGCCGTCTCGCTGCGGCAGCCGCAGCTTCCGGACGAGCCGTTCGGGATCCGGTTCCCCGGCAGGGTCCCGGTCCACCTCGCGCTCGGACTGGGGTCCGGGGTGGCGGCACCCTGGCCCATGCCGGTCATCGCGCTGACCGCCGCCGCACGGGCCGGATCCGGCGCCGCATGGCCCGAGCGGACGTGCGCCGTCCTCGGCGCCGTCGTGCTCGTGGGAACGCTCGCCGAACCCGCGTCGTGGGGAGTCCGGCCCAGATCGTCAGCGGCTCGGACGACCGTCGCCCTGAACCTGCTGTCGGGCGCCGCGCTCTTCCTCGCGGGCACCCGGACGCCACGCGGCGCGCCCGTCAGCTGAGGGGGGTGTCCGCTTCGTGCCGCACCGGGATGCCCGCCTTCGCGAGGGCGTCCTTCACCTCGCCGATGCGCAGCACGCCGAAGTGGAAGACGCTGGCGGCCAGCACGGCGTCGGCACCGGCCTCGACCGCCGGGGGGAAGTGCTCGACCGCTCCCGCTCCCCCGCTGGCGATCAGCGGCACGGAGACCTCGCGTCGCACCATGCGGATCAGGTCGGTGTCGAAGCCGGCGCGGGTGCCGTCGGCGTCCATCGAGTTGAGCAGGATCTCCCCCGCCCCGAGCTCCGCGGCGCGGATGCACCACTCGACGGCGTCCTGGCCGGTGCCCCGCCGTCCGCCGTGCGTGGTGATCTCGAAGCCCGAGTCGGTGACCGCGCCGTCCTGGCAGCGCCGCGCGTCGAGCGAGAGCACCAGCACCTGGTTGCCGAACCGGTCGGCGATCTCGGCGATCAGCTCGGGGCGGGCGACCGCGGCCGTGTTGACCGCCACCTTGTCCGCGCCGGCGCGCAGCAGCCGGTCCACGTCCTGCGGGCTGCGCACGCCGCCGCCGACGGTGAGCGGGATGAACACGCTCTCGGCGGTCCGGCTCACCACGTCGTACGTGGTCGCCCGGTCGCCGGAGCTCGCGGTGATGTCGAGGAAGGTCAGCTCGTCGGCGCCCTCGGCGTCGTAGACGCGGGCCATCTCGACCGGATCGCCGGCGTCGCGCAGGTCGACGAAGTTCACGCCCTTGACCACCCGGCCGGCGTCGACGTCCAGGCACGGGATCACACGCACGGCCAGGCTCACGCCGGCACCCCCCGCACCGCGTCCGCCTCGATCTCGACCAGCATCCCCGGGTCGATCAGCGCGGCGACCTCCACCATCGTGGCCGCCGGGCGGATGTCGCCGAACACCTCGCCGTGGGCGCGCCCGATCTCCTCCCAGCGGGAGATGTCGGTGACGAACATGCGGGTGCGGACGACGTCGGCCAGGGTGAAACCCGCCCGCTCGAGGGCCTGCCCGATGGCGGCCAGCACCTGGCGGGTCTGTGCCCCTGCGTCACCCGGATGCGCGACGACGCCGTCCACCGTCGCGGTCGTGCCGCTCACCCACGCGGTGTCCCCGCGCACCACCACCCGGCTGTAGCCGACCACCGGCTCCCAGGGGTTGTCGGAGGCGAGGCGGATGACGCTCATGCCGCCTCCCCGCCGTTCTCCCCCGAGGCCACCCGCAGGGCCTCCGGCAGGGTGAACGCGCCCGCGTAGAGCGCCTTGCCGACGATCGCCCCCTCGACGCCCACGGTGGTCAGCCCGGCCAGCGCGCGGATGTCGTCGAGCGAGCTCACGCCGCCGGAGGCGATGACCGGCCGCGGGGTGGCGGCGCAGACCTCGCGCAGGAGCTTGAGGTTGGGGCCGCGGAGCGTGCCGTCCTTGGTGATGTCGGTGACGACGTAGCGCGCGCAGCCCTCGGCGTCCAGGCGGGCCAGGGTCTCGTACAGCTCGCCGCCCTCCTTGGTCCAGCCGCGGGCCGCCAGCCGGGTGCCGCGCACGTCCAGCCCGACGGCGATCCGGTCGCCGTGCTCGGCGATCGCCCGGGCGCACCACTCCGGCGACTCCAGCGCCGCGGTGCCCAGGTTCACCCGGCGGCAGCCGGTGGCCAGCGCGGCGGCCAGCGACTCGTCGTCCCGGATGCCGCCGGACAGCTCGACGTCGACGTCGAGCGCGCGCACGACGCGGGCGAGCAGTTCCCGGTTGCTGCCCCGGCCGAAGGCCGCGTCCAGGTCGACCAGGTGGACCCACTCGGCGCCGTCGCGCTGCCAGGCCAGGGCGGCCTCGAGGGGGTCGCCGTAGGAGGTCTCGCTCCCGGCCTCCCCCTGCACGAGGCGGACGGCCTGGCCGTCGGCGACGTCGACGGCGGGGAGCAGCTGCAGCTTCGGCACGGCGACCAGCGTAGGAGCGCCCGCACGCCGGTTCGGCGGGGCCCTGCGGCAGGCTCCTGCGCATGGAGTTCGCCGAGGTGGTGCGCCGCCGTCGCATGGTGCGCGACTACGACCCCAACCGGCCCGTGCCGCCGGAGGTGCGGGAGCGGCTGCTCGCGCATGCGATCCGGGCCCCGTCGGCCGGGTTCAGCCAGGGCTGGGCGTTCCTGGTGCTGGAGACGCCCGGCGACCGGGAGCGCTTCTGGGCGGCCACGACCGAGGGGACGGCCCCCGACGGCTGGCTCACCCGGATGCGCAGGGCACCGCTGCTCGTCGTCCCCCTGTCGGACAAGTCGGCCTACCTCGACCGCTACGCCGAGCCGGACAAGGGCTGGACCGACCGTGACGAGTCGCGCTGGCCGGTGCCCTACTGGGACGTCGACACCGGGATGGCGGCGCTGCTCATGCTGCTCACGGCCGTGGACGAGGGGCTCGGGGCCTGCTTCTTCGGCATCCCGCCCCAGCGGCTGGGTCCCTTCCGCGAGGCCTTCGGCGTGCCCGACCGGTACCGGCCGGTCGGCTGCGTGTCGGTCGGCTACCCGGGCGCCGAGGACCGGCGGTCGCCGTCCCTGCGGCGCGGCCGCCGCGGCGTGCAGGAGGTGGTCCACCGCGGACGGTGGTGAGGCCGGTGGTCGGCCGGTCCCCGTCCTCGGCATCCCGGTCACCCGCGTGGCGGTGCCGCGCGGCGTGCGGACCGGGACCGGCCGATCAGCCCAGCCGCGTGGTCGCCGCGACGAGGACGACGTCGGCGCTGTGCGAGCCGGCGGTGTCGACGCCGTCCGGTCGCGGACGGAAGCCGGGCAGCCCCTCGAGGCCGTCGCTGCCCTCGACCACCCGCAGGTCGACGGCGGCGTCCCGATCGATGCTGAACGTGGCCTGCAGCCCGCCCTCGGGCGGCGCGTGGAAGACGATCCACACCCGGCTGCCGCCCAGCTCCTCCTGGGGCACGTCCCGGCCCGCGATCCGGCCGGCGACGACGGTCCCGCTGTCGGTGCGCAGGTCGAGGGCGAGCATGCGGACCCCGGGACGGCGCGGCGTGACACGCACGGTGAGCTCGCGGCGCGTGCCCAGGACCGTGTCGGCCACCGTCTCCACCTCCGCCGCGGCCAGGTCGGCCGGCTCCGCCCGGCCCGACCACACCGCCCCGTCGAGGTAGGGGTACTGCGTCGGCAGCTCGAACCGGCTCCCGACGTGGCCGGCGGTCCAGGCGCCCGGGCTCCGCTCGGTGCTCACCCACGAGGCCTGGCCGGTGTCCCGGTCGAGCACGTAGGCCAGCCGGCTGGGCACCGGGTGCCCGGCGTCGAACCGGTCCACGGCCAGGCCGGCGGCCGTGCACGCCGCGGCGAGGACGAACGCGGTCGCGGGCACCACCGCGGCGCCCCACCGGCCGGCAGCGTCCGGGTCGGGGAAGAGCAGCTCGAGCGCCGGCAGGAGGGCGAGCAGCAGCAGGGCTGCCGGCGCCGACGGGGCGGCGGCCGTGCTCACCCCGAGCGCGGGGAGGAACAGGGCCACGGTGGGGGCGAGGACCACGACGGCGACCGCGCCGGCCAGCAGTGCGGCCGCCGGCCGGACCACCGGCGCGGGCACGACCGCGGTCGTCAGCCCGGCCAGCGCCCCCGCCATCGCCGGCCAGGCGGCCAGGTACGCCCCACCCGGCGCGACGACAGCCAGGACGGCGGCCAGCACGGCGAGCCACACCAGCCCCCCGACCGCGAGAGGAACGGCGCCCACCCGGCGCCGAAGCAGCGCGTACCAGCTCAGCACCACCGCGGCGACCAGCGCGACGGTGGCCAGCCGGAACCAGCCGGGGCGCCACGGGTCCAGCATCTGGGCGTAGCCGGGGCGCACGGCGACCAGCAGCAGCCACAGCCCCTGCGCGGCCAGCGGGCCGCCGACGAGGGGGACGACCGCGAGCACCGTGCCGGCCACCGTCCGGCGCAGCGGGCTGCTCCCCCGCCGGTGGACGACGAGGACCAGGAGCGCGACCGCCGCCACGGCCGCCGCCGCGAGCGGCCCCACCAGCTCGCCCGGATAGCGCACCAGGTCCCCCAGCACCGGGAAGTAGGTGGCGTCGCCCGCGGCCGGGACGGCGAGCCCGGACAGGTCCCGGCCGGCCAGTTCCCGGGCCGTGGCCAGCGCGTTGTCCCCGAGCGCCTGCAGCGTGCCGCGGTCGAGCCGCTCGGGCACGTCCTGCGGCGTGTGGTACGCGGCCGCGCCGTCGATGAAGGCTGTGTTGAGGCCGGTGAAGTCCCCCTCGGCCATCAGCGTGCTGAAGTCGGTGACGTTCGGCAGGAGGCGGTAGACCTCGACGGCGAAGCTGGTCGCGACCGGATGCGGCGCGGCCGCGGCGTAGACCTCGGCGAGCTCGGCGTTGCCCGGTGACGTCTCGAACATGATGGGCGGACCGCGGGTGCCACGGGCCTCCAGGTTGAGGACCACACCACCCCCGGAGGCGAGCGGGTGGGCGGCGGCGAACGCCTCCGCGCCGCAGGTGCAGGCCTCCTCGGCATCGGTCAGGACCACCACCACGTCGTTGCGCAGGGGCGGCCCGGCGGCCAGCGCGCGGACCGATTCCAGGACCGCCGCCACCCCGGCCGCGTCGTCGGCCGCCCCCGGCCCGGTCTCCACCGAGTCGTGGTGGGCGGTGAGGAACACCCGGCCGGTGGGATCGCTGCCCTCCAGCACGCCGACGACGTTCCGGACCCGGGCCATCCGCGTCTCCCCTGACGCGGTGCGCACCGCCCCGACCGCGTTCTGCACGCGGGCGTCCAGGCCGAGCCCGCCGAGCGTGTCGACGAGGCCGTCGACGACCCGGTCGGACGCCGCGCTGCCCGGGACGTGCACCTCCGACGCGACAGCCTCGACGTGCGCGAAGGCACGCGTCGCGCTGAACCCGGTGGCGGGCGCGTCGGCCGGGGCCGGGTCGGGCGGCTGGAGCGAGACGCCGCTCCAGGCGGTCAGGCCGAGCAGCAGCGCGAGCACCAGCAGCCCACCGGTGCGGCGGGGGTGGTCGGGGCGGCCGGCCGCTCGTGACCGGTTGGCTGGCACGCGGTCACCCTAGGTCGGCGACCGGTCCGGCCCGCGCAGGTCAGTCCAGTGTCCGCAGCCAGTTCGTCAGCAGCTGCGCGCCCGCGTCACCGCTCTTCTCGGGGTGGAACTGCGTCGCCGACAGCGCGCCGTTCTCCACCCCGGCCACGAACCGGTCGCCGTGCTCGGCCCACGTGACCAACGGCTTGGCCAGCGGCGTGGGAGGACCGTCGGCGCCGAGCGGGAAGTCGCGGACGCCGTAGGAGTGCACGAAGTAGAAGCGCTCGTCGGCCAGGCCGTCGAACAGCACGCTGCCCTCGGGCGCCTCGACGGTGTTCCAGCCCATGTGCGGCAGGACCGGCGCCTTCAGCTGCTCGACCACGCCCGGCCACTCGCCGCACCCCTCTGCGTCCTGCCCGTGCTCGACGCCGCGCTCGAAGAGGATCTGCATGCCCACGCAGATGCCGAGGACCGGGCGACCGCCGGCCAGGCGCCGGCCGATGATGCGGGGTCCGTCGACGGCGCGCAGCCCCGTCATGCAGGCGGCGAAGGCCCCGACCCCGGGCACGACGAGGCCGTCGGCCTCGAGCGCGGCCCGCGGATCGGCGGTCACCGTCACGTCGGCGCCGACGCGGGCCAGCGCCCGCTCGGCCGACCGGAGGTTGCCCGACCCGTAGTCGAGGATGGTCACCTTCTGCACACCCGCCACGCTACCGATCAGCGGCGGTGGAGCGTCCCGCATTCCCGCCGGCACGCACACGCCCGCGCGGCAGGGAAGACGGGTGCGGCTCCACTACCCCTCAGGGGGGAGAGGAAGGTGGACCCGCTCAACCGATCGGCCTGCGCGTCCGATGGCAGGGGCATGCGCGCACTGGCCCAGGACGAGGAGCGCGTCGCCTTCTGGCGCCGTCACACGGTGGGCGGCGTCGTCCTGTGCGTGGTGCTGCCCGCGATCGTCGCCCTGCACACCTGGGCCTCCCCCACCGGGCCGAACGACGCCCTGGTCCTGGCCCTGGCCGCGGCGATCGCCGTGCCCTCGCCGTTGCTGCTCCTCGTCCCGGTGGAGCGGCTGGTCCGCGATCCGCGGGGTCGGTTGTTCTTCGACGCCTGGGAGGCGGTCGGCATCGCGCTGATCATCCTCTTCGCCGTGCTGGACGGGGGCGTGAGCAGCCCCTACAGCCTCTTCCTCTTCGTCCTGCTGGCGCATGCGGCACTGGCCTATCCCCCGGTCGGCGTGGCCCTGGCGGGCTCGATCATCGTCACCGGCTACCTCACCATGGCCGTGCTGACCGGAGCGCCCCTGACGGAGTTCGTCCTCGTCGTCGTCCTGGCACTGGTGGTGACCACCGCCACCTGCGCCTTCGCCTCGGCCAACCACGTGCGGGTGTACGAGCGAACGGCGGCCTATGCGCACGAGCTCGCCACCCTGGCGGAACGGGACGGACTCACCGGGACGCTGAACCACCGGGCGTTCCACGAGCGGCTGGAGCTCGAGGCGCGCAGGGCGACCGCCGACCACCCACTGAGCCTGTTGATCGTCGACATCGACCAGTTCAAGACCGTCAACGACACCTACGGCCATCCCGCCGGGGACGGCGTGCTGACGCTGGTCGCAGGTGTGCTGACCGGGCTCACCCGCCCCGGGGACTCCGCCGGCCGGCTCGGAGGTGATGAGTTCGCGCTGCTGCTCCCGGGCACCGGGTCGGAGGACGCCGCCGCAGTGGCCGAACGGCTCCGGCAGCGGGTCCGCACCGTCGCCTCCGCCTACGGCGCGACGGTCAGCGTCGGCTCGGCCACGGTCGGGTCTCCGGACGCCCGCGGCCTGCACGCCGCCGCCGACGCGGCGGCCTACCGCGCCAAGCGCGGCGGCCGGGACCGCGTCGTCAGTGCGACGGAGACCACGGCCGACCAGCTGACCGGCTGCCCCGCGGTCAGCGGTTCCTGAGGCGGTTCCTGAGGCGGTTCTCGAGGCGCCGGTCAGATCAGGCGGAGCAGCCCCGCCGCGGTCGCCAGCAGGGCGGCGAGGAGCAGGACGACCGCGAAGACCACCTGCGGGCCGGTGCGCCCCTTCGTGTCGTCGTCCGAGCGCCAGATGCTCCATGCTCCGCCGAGCAGGAAGCCGCCGACGAGCAGGAGGACCAGTCCGGAGGTCACGCGGCTACAGCGTGCCCTTGGTCGAGGGCACGTCGGAGATGCGCGGATCGATCGCGACAGCCTGGCGCAGCGCCCGGGCCAGGGCCTTGAACTGCCCTTCGACGATGTGGTGGGCGTCGCGGCCGGCGTAGAGCACGCGCACGTGCAGGCTGATCCGGGCGTTGAAGGCGAAGGACTCGAGCACGTGCTTGGTCAGGCTGGTCGGGTAGTCCGGCCCGATCATCGGCGTCATGTCCTCGGGCTCGGCGTGCACGAAGTACGGCCGGCCGGACAGGTCGACCGCGGCCTGGGCGAGCACCTCGTCCATCGGGATGGTGGCGTCGCCGTACCGGGTGATGCCGCGCTTGTCGCCCAGGGCCTGCGCGAAGGCCTGGCCCAGGGCGATCGCGACGTCCTCGACCGTGTGGTGCGCGTCGATGTGCAGGTCCCCGTCGGCCCGCACGGTCAGGTCGATGCCGCTGTGCTTGGACAGCGCGGTGAGCATGTGGTCGTAGAAGCCCACGCCCGTGCTGATCGAGCTGGTCCCGGTGCCGTCGAGATCGAGCTCGACGACCAGCTTGGTCTCGCTCGTCTCCCGCTCGACCCGTGCAGTGCGCGCCATGCCGGTCATCCTCCCTGAGTGGTGCGGTGGTCGGGCGCGATCTCACCCAGCGCGGTGAGGAACGCGTCGGTCTCCTCCTCCGTCCCCGCCGTCACCCTCAGCCAGCCCGGCAGGCCGACGTCGCGCACGAGGACGCCCCGGTCCAGCAGCGCCTGCCAGGCCTTCGCCTGGTCCAGGAAGTGGCCGAACAGCACGAAGTTCGCATCGCTCGGCACGCTGGTGAGGCCCATGACGGGCAGCGCGGCCACGATCCGGTCCCGCTGCGCCTTCACCGCGTCCACGGTGGCCAGCAGCGCGTCGGTGTGCGCCAGGGCGGTGCGGGCGGCGGCCTGGGTCAGGGAGCCGAGGTGGTAGGGCAACCGGACCAGCTGGAGGGCGTCGACGACGGCGGGGTCGGCGGCCAGGTAGCCCAGGCGCAGCCCCGCCATGCCGAAGGCCTTGCTCATCGTCCGGCTGACGATCAGCCGGGGACGGCCGGGCAGCAGGGTCAGCGCCGAGGGCGTGCCGGCCCGCGCGAACTCGGCGTACGCCTCGTCCACCACGACGACGCCCGTCGTGGCGTCGTAGATCCGGCCGATCGTCTCCAGCGCGACCGCGGTGCCGGTCGGGTTGTTGGGGCTGGTCACGAAGACGACGTCGGGCGCGGTGTCCCGCACCTGCGCGGCCGCCTGCTCGGCGTCGATGGTGAAGTCGGCGCGGCGGTGGCCGTCGGCCCACCCGGTGCCGGTGCCGGCCGCGATGATCGGGTGCATCGAGTACGACGGCGTGAAGCCCAGCGCCGTCCGGCCGGCCCCGCCGAAGGCCTGCAGGATCTGCTGCAGCACCTCGTTGGAGCCGTTGGCCGCCCACACCTGCCGCGGGCCGATCGCCTCGCCACTGGTGCGGGAGAGGTACTCGGCCAGGCCCGCGCGCAGCTCGACGGCGTCGCGATCGGGGTACCGGTTGAGCTCCAGCGCCGCGTGCCCGAGGGCCGCCCCGAGGTCGGCGAGCAGCTCGGCGGGCAGCGGGAACGGGTTCTCGTTGGTGTTGAGCCGGTGGGCCGCGGGGACCTGCGGAGCGCCGTAGGGCGAGCGGCCGCGGAGCTCCGGCCGCAGCGGGAGCTCGTCGGGGGAGGCCATCAGCGGTTCTGCCGGATCCTGACGGCGGCCGCGTGGGCCGGCAGGTCCTCCGCGCCGGCGAGGGCGTCGATGTGCCCGGCCACGCCGGCCAGCGCCTGCCGGTCGTACTCCACGACGTGGATGCCGCGCAGGAACGACTGCACCGACAGGCCGCTGGAGAACCGCGCGCACCCGCCCGTGGGCAGCACGTGGTTCGAGCCGGCGCAGTAGTCGCCCAGCGACACCGGCGACCAGGCGCCCACGAAGATCGCTCCGGCGTTGCGGACCCGCGCCGCCACCTCCCGCGCGTCCCGGGTCTGGATCTCCAGGTGCTCGGCGGCGTACGCGTCGACCACCCGCAGCCCCGCCTCGAGGTCGTCGACGAGCACGATGCCCGACTGGGTCCCGTCGAGCGCGGTCGCGATGCGGTCGGAGTGCTTGGTGGCCGCGACCTGACCGGGCACCAGGTCCAGGATGGCGTCGGCGAGCGCCTCGCTGGGCGTCACCAGCACCGCTCCGGCCAACGGGTCGTGCTCGGCCTGGCTGATCAGGTCCGCCGCGACGTGCGCCGGGTCGGCGATGTCGTCGGCCAGGATCGCGACCTCGGTGGGGCCGGCCTCCGAGTCGATCCCGATCAGCCCGCGCAGCAGCCGCTTGGCCGCCGTCACGTAGACGTTGCCCGGGCCGGTGACCATGTCGACCGGCTCGCAGGAACCCGCGCCGTAGCCGAACACCGCGACCGCCTGCGCCCCGCCGACGGCGTAGACCTCGGTGACCCCCAGCAGCGCGCAGGCCGCGAGCACCCCGGGGTCGGGCAGCCCGCCGTGGTCGCGCTGCGGCGGTGACGCCACAGCGATCGACTCCACCCCCGCGATCTGGGCGGGGACGACGTTCATGACGACGCTCGACAGCAGCGGTGCCAGGCCGCCGGGCACGTAGAGGCCCACGCGGCGCACCGGGACCCAGCGCTCGGTGACCGTGCCCCCGGGGACCACCTCGGTCGTCACGTCGGTGCGCCGCTGGTCGGCGTGCACCGTCCGCACCCGGGTGATGGCCTCCTCGAGGGCGGCACGGAGCGTCGGGTCGCACGCGGCGAGGGCCCGGTCGAGCGCCTCCTGCGGCACGGCGAAGTCCTCGTTGTCCACGCCGTCGAGACGGGCGGTGATCTCGCGGACCGCCTGGGCGCCCCGGACGCGCACGTCCTCGCACAGCGGGCGGACCGTCGCCATGACCGAGTCGATGTCGGTGCCGGCCCGCGGGAGGAGTGCGGCCAGGTCGCGCGGCCCGGGCAGCGCCGATCCACGCAGGTCGATGCGGGCGAGCACGGGAGGCCTCCGGGGTGGTGGGCGGATGTGCGCACAGCGCGCGACGGGGGAACTCCAGGGTAGCCAGCGGCGGCGCGCCCCCGTCCGCCGCCCGTACGGTGGGGTGATGGGTGAGCTCATCCCCTTGTTCCCGCTCGGGACCCCTCTGTTCCCCGGCGTCGTCCTGCCCCTGCAGATCTTCGAGCCGCGGTACCGGCGGCTGGTGCGCGACCTGCTGAGCCTCCCCGAGGCCGGCGACCGGCGGTTCTTCGGTGTGGTGGCGATCCGGCAGGGCTGGGAGGTGGAGCGGGTGGCGCCGGCTGCGGCGCTCTACGACGTGGGCTGCACGGCCCGGGTCCGGTCGGTGCGCCAGCAGCCCGACGGCGGGTTCCGGATCACCACCGTAGGCGGTGAGCGCTTCCGGCTGGTGGACGTCGTGGTCGCCGACGACCCGCCCTACCTGCGGGGAGAGGTCGAGTGGCTGGCCGAGGAGGAGGCCGCGGAGGAGGCGGCCGGCGACACCGACGGCCTGCTCGTCCCGGGCGTCACCGAGGCCGCCGTGCCGTGCGACGAGAGCCTCGACGAGGTCGTCGCCGCCGTCGCCCGCGGCTCCCTGGACCTCCTGTCCCACGCCGTCCGGGACCTGTTCACCCACTATGTCGCCGAGGTCTCCGGACTCGGCACCGGTGGCGACGCCGACGGCGGCGGGCCCGCGGTCGACGCGGAGACCGCCGTCCGGCTCGACGCGGTCGGCGACGACCCGACGGCGCTGTCCTACCTGGTGGCCTCGGCCGCCCTGCTGACCACCGACGACCGCCAGGCCCTGCTCGCCGAGTCGGCCACCCGCCGGCGCCTGACGCTGGAGGCCCGCCTGCTGCGCCGCGAGCTGACGCTGCTGCAGACGCTGGGCGCCGTGCCGGTGCCGCTCCAGCAGTTCGCCGTCCCCATGACCGTCAACTGAGCGGCGCGGCCGGGTCCCCGGGCCGCCGGATCACTGCCCGGCGCGCTCGCTGAGCACGGCCAGACCGAGGAAATGGCAGACGCTGAGCGCCACGGCCAGGTCGACCCGGTTGGTGCTGATGGCCGTCTCGCCGTGGCTGAGCGCCTTGCTGACGCGGTACTTCACGGTGTTGCGGTGCAGCTGCATGATCCTTGCGGTGTCCGTGTAGCTCTCACCGGTGAGGAAGAAGACGCGCAGCGTCTCCCGCAGCGACCGCGCGCTCTCCGTGTCGGACGCGAGCGGGCCGAGGACCTCGGCGACCCAGGCCCTGGTGGACTCCAGGTCGTTGGCCAGCAGGGACGTGATCGCGACACCGTCGTCGCCGAAGCTGATGGCCGGGGCCGTCTCGCCGGAGGTCACGGCGACGCGGCGCGCGGCCTGCGCCTGGGCGTGGGTGCGCCGGAACCCGGCGAGGCCGGCGCCGGACAGGCCGAAGGCGGCCCGGCACACGCCCGCCAGGTCCACGATCTCGCGCAGCTGCTCCATGTCCAGGTGCGCCGGCCGCACGACGAAGGGCAACCAGGCCCACGCGGTCGTGCGGTCCACCGCCGTGATCAGCGGCGGGCCCGAGCAGCCGGCGGTCGCGGCTGCCTTCGTCACGACCTGCGTCATGATCCGCAGCTCGTCGGGCGCCGGTTCCCTGCGCACCGACCAGACCACCATGCCCAGGTGGTGGGCGTCGAGCCGGTAGCGCGTCTCGCGCTCGAACTCGCGCGGGTTCACCGTGCGCCGGTTGAGGACGTCGTGGATGAGGGTGGCGCGCACGTTGCCCTGGGTGGTGATCCAGCGCTCGCGCTCCTGCTCGTAGACGTCGAACACGTACTGCGAGATCCAGTCGATGTACCGGCCCACCACCGACGACATGTGCTGCAGGACGGCGAACTTCTCCTCGGGCGAGCAGTCCAGCGCCTGGACGTCGGGGAAGGTCTGCTCGATGAAGTCGTCCTTGCCCACGCTGTAGGCGCGGACCAGGGAGTTCGCCGGGATGTCCCGCTGCGCGAGCCGCAGCGCGTACTCGACCGCGGCCGTGGTCGGTTGCAGGCGCTCGATCGGGATGTCGTTGATCAGGATGTGCGTGATCGTCTTCGTGTTGGCGTCCACGCTCGCGCGGAGGAGCTCGAGGAAGACCTGGTCGACGTCGAGGGATTTGATCTCGCGGGCGATCAGGTCGCTCATCATCCGCGCGATCTGCGGCTGCCGGCGGTCCAGCCGCAGCGCGGCCTCGGCCACCAGGGCCTTCACCCGCTCCGGCGGGACCTCTCTCCCGCCGGCACCCGCTTGCTCCGCCCGCATCGCGGTCGTCACCGCGCCAGCCGCGCCAGGGCGGACCGCGCGGCGTTGTAGCCGCACATCCCGTGGGCGCCGGCCCCCGGCGGCGTGGCCGCCGAGCACAGGTACACGCCGTCGACGCCGACCGTGTACGGATCCAGGGCCACCCGAGGCCGGAAGACCAGCTGCAGGGCATCGTTGGCGCCGGTCACGATGTCCCCGGCCACGTAGTTGGGGTTGTACGCCTCCATCGCGGCGGGAGAGGTGACGTGGCGGGCCAGGATCCGGTCGCGGAAGCCGGGCGCGAACCGCTCGATCTGGCGCTCGATGGCCTCCGTGGCGTCGCCGGCCCAGCCCGCCGGCACGTGCGCGTAGGCGTAGAGCGGGTGGACGTCGCCCGCGGACCGGGACGGGTCGGCCAGGTACTGCTGGCCCACGAGCACGAACGGGTTCTCCGGCATCCGCCCGCGGCGGACCTCCCGCTCGGCGTCGGCGATCTCCTCGAAGGAGCCGCCGACGTGCACGGTGCCGGCCAGCCGGGAGTCGGCGTGGGTCCAGGGCACGCCGCCCTCGACGGCGAACTCGACCTTGAACGCCGCGGGCCCGTGCCGGAACCGCCGCAGCGCCCGGGCGATCCGGGCCGGCATCCGGTCACCCACGATGTCGGCGGCGGCCGCCGGGGCGACGTCGAGCATGACCACGTCGGCGTTCCCGACCTCGGCGAGCGAGCGCACGGTCACCCCGGTCTCGATCTTGGCGCCGTAGCCGGCGAGCAGCTCGGCCATGGCCCGGGCGATCGCGGCGGAACCGCCCTCGGCAGCGGGCCAGCCGTATCGGTGAGCGGCGACACCCAGCGCCAGTCCGATGGCCGACGACGCGGGGGTGTCGAAGGGCCGGAAGGCGTGCGCGGTGATGCCGGCGAACAGCGCGCGGCCCTCGGGAGTGGACCACCGCCGGGCCAGGAGCGAGGCGGGGAGCATCGAGTAGGCACCGAAGCGGCCCAGCGCCAGCGGATGCCGCGGCACGTGCAGCATCGGGCGGAGGAAGTCCTCGGTGATGGCGTCGAACCGCTCGGTCAACGGCCCGAAGACCCGGCGCCAGGCGCGGGCGTCCTCGCCCAGCCCTGCGGCGGTGTCCTCCACCGACCGCCGGACGGCGGCACCGCGGCCGCCGTCCAGGGGGTGGGCGTACTCGACGGGGGCCCACCGCCAGGTCAGCCCGGCGCCACCGAGGTCGAACGACCGCGAGAACGGCGTGTCGACCGCCAGGGGGTGCAGGGCCGAGCAGTGGTCGTGCACCAGCCCGGGCAGGGTCAGCTCGCCGCTGCGGGTTCCCCCGCCGATGGTGTCGGAGGCCTCCAGGACCGTGACCCCGAGGCCCGCAGCGGCGAGCGTGAGGGCGGCAGCGAGCCCGTTGGGCCCGCTGCCGACCACGACTGCGTCTGTCATGCAGTCACACTGGCACGGACGACCGGGTGGGGGTGCTCCCCCGCCGGGGTGTAGCCCTGGGCCCGCCACGTGACGGTGTGCGGGATGGGCCCGTTGGGCAGCCACGGCTGCTCCTCGACCGCGTCGGCGACCCGGTAGTAGCCCCGCTCGACGACGCCCAGGGCGGCGTCGATGACCTTGTACTCCTGGGTGCCGCGGTGGATCGGCTGGGACTCCACCCAGACGACGATGCACTCGCCCGGCTCGAATGCGCAGCGCTTCTGGACCGCCGTGATGGTCTGCTCGTTGTGCAGGTGGGCGTCGCCGAACTGCCAGCCCACCAGCGTGGTGCAGACGAACTCGCCCTCGCGGATGCGGTAGTCCTCCAGCCGGTCGAGGTGCCGCATCATCAGCGACATCAGGCCGCGTCCCTGGCTGTGCATGGTCCGCCAGGCCATGGCCTTCTGCATGAAGATCTCCGCGATCTCCTTGCCGAACGCGCCGGAGAGCTGGTCGACCTGGTTGGCGTTGAACTTGACCAGGTGGCGGTTCAGCTTGTCCTCCGCGTCGTCGCCGCGGAACGCCCAGGTCGCCGACGCCCAGTTGCCGGCGTACTGCCGCATCGACGGCAGGAAGGACACCAGGTCCGGGCGCAGGTTGCCCAGGATCGGGAAGGTGACGAAGGCGGCCACGATGGGCACGAGCAGCCACGGGGAGCTGACGTCACCCAGGCCGTAGCCGTCGGCGGCGGGGAACCCACCGAACAACCAGGCCGTGGCGAACATGAAGAACACGTTCCACTCCAGCGGCACGGCCAGCGGGAAGGTCGACGTGATGAAGATGTGGAAGAAGATCATCCCGGCGATCGCCAGCCACGTGATGGTGGAGTTCGTCGAGAACAGCAGGACCAGCGGCAGCACCAGCTCGACGACCGTGCCGCCGATGTGCGCGAAGCCCCAGGCGACCTTCGACGGCCGGAGGTCGTTCGGGAAGTCGCGGTAGAGCGCCCGCTTGAAGCGCAGCGACGTGAGCCACGGGGTGTTGCTCATCATCGGCGGGACGACGTTGGTGAAGTGCTTCCCGAACTTGGAGACGCCGGCGCCCATCCAGATGGTCACCATCGCGATCTTGGCGGCCAGGACCATGTCGACGTGGTTGCTCAGGATGCCGAAGAAGAAGAGCACCGCGACGTACTGCTCGGAGCGCGCCGCCAGGAAGACCACCCGGTCGCGCAGGCCCATGACGACGATCAGGCCGACGTAGGCCAGCAGTGCCCACTGCGGCAGCAGGCCGGCCTCGCTGCCGGGCAGGGCGTCGGTGCGCACGCCGGGGCCCAGGAGGAGGAACAGCAGATCGGCGAGGATCAGGGAGTACAGGGCGACGTCGAAGGTGGTGCGGTGGTCGCCGGCGGTGAAGGGCACCTTGCCCGGCCACGGGGGCAGCCGGAGGGTGTTGCGCCGTGACCAGTAGAGGAAGCCGCCGATGAACGGCTTGAACTTGAAGGCCAGCGGCCCGGATGACGAAGCCCAGCCGGTGATCTCGAAGAGGACCGTCCAGACGATCAGCTTTTCGTAGACGATCGGCTCACCCCACCACGCGCCGAGGTCCCCCAGGCTCAGGCCGGGGGTGGTGAGGCCGACCACCAGGAAGCCGCCGACCACGTAGAAGGCGAGCTTGTAGACGTAGAGCATGTGGTTGGTCTTGGGACCGCCGAAGCCGTACTCGCACCAGTGCGTGGCGAGCATGCGCATCCGCTCCATGAACGGCATCGACTCGTACCGGGCCGGGTCCACCGGCGGCATGTCTGCTGTCTTGAATCCCACGGGGGCTCCTTCGTCCGGGCAGGGGTGATCAGCACGAGAGGTGCTCGTGCGGTGGGAACTGCTGCTGGTGGAGGTGCGGTCAGACCGGCTGCGGCTGCAGCGATCGGCGGAGGGTCGGCTTGTCGGTCTTGCCGACCGGGTTCTTGGGCAGGCCGTCGAGGATCTCGATCCGCTCCGGGACCTTCACCCGGGTGAGGTGGCGCCGGCAGTGCTCCAGCAGGTCCTCGTCGCTGACCCGGGCGTCCGGGTAAAGGCTCACGTAGGCCACGGGCGACTCCCCGAGCACGGGGTCCGGCCGGCCGACGACGGCCGCCTCGAGGACGCCGGGCACGGCGGTCAGCACGGCCTCGATCTCCTTGGGGTAGATGTTCTCCCCGCCCCGGATGATCATGTCCTTCACGCGGTCGACGATGGTGAGGTAGCCGTCCTCGTCCAGCCGGCCGACGTCGCCGGTGCGCAGCCAGCCGTCCACCAGCGTCTCCGCCGTGGCGTCGGGCTGGTTCAGGTAGCCGCGCATGACGGTCGGGCCCGAGATGACCACCTCGCCGACCTGCCCGGCCGGCACGGCCGCGCCGTCCCCGCCGCGGATCTCGATGCGCTGCCCGGGCAGGGCGGGGCCCACGGTGCCGAGCTTGCGCACGCCGTCGACCGGGTTGCACGCCGACGCGCAGGTGCCCTCGGTCAGGCCGTAGCCCTCCACCATCGTGAAGCCGAACCGCTCCTCGCAGCGGTCCAGGAGCTCGGCGGAGACCGGGGCGGCGCCGCAGACGACGAAGCGCAGCGACGACGTGTCGGGGCGGACGTGCTCGGGGAGGGAGGCCAGCAGGGCGTAGATGGTCGGCACCGCGGAGAAGTACGTGGGCCGCAGGCGCTCGACCTGGTCGAAGAAGCGGCTGGCCGAGAAGCTGCCGACGATGCTGAGCTGACCGCCGGACCGGAAGCTCGCCAGGGCGCTGACCATGATGGCGTTGACGTGGAACAGCGGCAGGACCAGCAGGCAGTGGTCGCGCTCGGTCAGCGCGAAGTGCGCCGCCATCGTGCTGGACATGGCCTCGGCGTTGGCGTGGTCGAGCATCACCCCCTTGGGCCGTCCCGTGGAGCCACTGGTGTAGATCAGCAGCGCCAGGTCGTCGGGCCGGAGTGCCACCGGGGCGACCGGCGCACCGGTGACGGTGGTGCGCATGTCGCCGACGTGGATCACCGGCCGGCCCCCCGTGGGCGCGTCCGGGCCCTGGTTGACCACCACGACGGCGCCCGAGTCGGCGATCTGGTGGTCGGCCTCGCTGGCGGTGAAGACCGGGTTGACGGGAGTCGCCGCGCCGCCGAGGCGCCAGGCAGCGAAGAGCGCGACGAGGAGTTCCACCCGGTTGGGCAGCATGACCGCCAGGACGTGCCCGCGCCCGAAGCCGGCCTCGGCCAGCTGCTCGGCGAAGGCGGCGATCCGCGCGTCGAACTCGGCGTAGGTCAGCTCCACGCCGTCGTCCCGGACGCACGGTCGACCGGCGACCGACCGCGGCTGCTGCCAGGGCAGATGACCGAACATGCGCTCCGCGCCCCTCAAACCTGATGTCGTGTGACGGACACCACCGGTGCCCTGTGATCAAGGACACTAAGGACGCGCCGAGCTGCCGCCCACGTCCTGCGAGGACGAACTTCGCGGAGGCGGTTGTGCACGGTGCACAGGCCTCCGCACATCACCGGCGACGGCCGGCGAGCAGATTCAGCTCGGCGGGCGGCCGGCCGGGGGGACGTCGACGAGGGGCCGCTCCTCGGGCAACGGCTCCGCGCCGCCGGGCAGCGCGCCCCGGACCGGTGCGGCATCGTCGGGCTCGGTGCGGCCCAGGTCGTCGCCCGGCGCGGCGAGGACCGCCACGACGTAGGCCAGCACGGCCGTGAACGGCGCCAGCGCCAGAGGCGCCGGCGACCCGAGGTCCAGGCCGGTCGTCACGAGCGCCCCCACGTCGGCGAGCTGCGCCTCGGTCGGCCCGGCCCCCAGCAGCTGCCCGACCTGCCACGCGACGACGCCGGTGAGGCAGGTGCCCACGGCGAGGGCCAGCAGCGTGGCCACTCCCCTTCGCCGCTGGAGGAACCATGCCGCCGCGCCGGCCAGCAGGCCCACGCCGGCGAGGAGGAGGGCGAACACGACGTCGTCGGCCACCAGCAGCTCGTCGGAGGGGTTGCCGACGGCGACCGGTCCGGTCCCGGTGACGCGGAACTCCGCCCGCGGGGCCAGCCACCACCAGGCCAGCCCCGTGGGGAGGCCGGCCAGCGCCAGGACCAGGACGATCCGGGCGGAGCTGCGCAGGTCGGCGCGGACCTCCTCCCACCCGCGCCAGTAGGCGGAAGCCGGACGGGCGGCGGGCGAAGGAGGGCGCACCGTTCCAGTGAACAACGGCTTCCTGGGAGACGCCGGGCCACGACCCGGGGGCCGGCCGGTCAGTACGGCCCCGCCCGGAGGTCCTCCGTCACAGCAGCGCCACGCTCGTGGGGCCGAGCAGGGCCTTGATGTCGCCCATCAGCGCGGTGCTCGGGCGCACTCGGAGCCCTTGGTCGAGGCGCAGCACCGTCTCGCGGCTGCCGTTGACCAGCTTGAGCTGCACCTCGGTGGTGCCGGGATGGCTGCCGAGCACCTCGCGCAGGCGTTCCACGACCGGCGGGGTGCAGCGAGCCGCCGCCATCGACACCAGCACCGGGCCGCGGGGCCCCTCGGTCAGCTCGGGAATGGTCACCTCGGAGGCGAACAGCGAAGGCTGGTCGTCGCGCCGGCTGATCCGGCCCTTGATGACGACGATCTGGTCGCGGACCACCTTCTCCGACACCTCGGCCCACGTCTTCGGGAAGAAGAGCACCTCGATGCCGGACTCGAGGTCCTCCAGGGTGGCGATGGCCCAGGGGGCGCCCTGCTTGTTGGTGCGCGGCCCGACCGCGGTGAGGATGCCCGCGATGGTCACGTTCGCGCCGTCCTCGACGCCACCGGCGTTGATCTCGGCGATGGGGGTGTCGGCGTTGGCCGCCAGCACGTGCTCCACGCCGTGCAGCGGGTGGTCGGACACGTAGAGCCCGAGCATGTCGCGTTCGAAGACCAGCCGCTCGGACTTCGACCAGTCGGCCGTCGGGATCACGATGTCCAGCGCCCCACCGAACGGGTCGTCCTCCCCCGCGCCGTCTCCGAAGCTGCCGAACAGGTCGAACTGGCCCTCGGCCTCCTTGCGCTTGAGTGCCATGGCGGAGTCGACGGCCTGGGCGTGGACCGCGGCGATGCCCTGCCGGGAGTGACCCATGGAGTCGAAGGCGCCGGCCTTGGCCAGGGACTCGATGACCTTCTTGTTGCAGGCCACCGTGTCGATCTTGCGCATGAAGTCGGGGAAGTCCTTGAACGCCCCGTTCTGCTCACGCGCCCGGACGATCGAGTCCACGACGTTGTGCCCCACGTTGCGCACCGACGCCAGCCCGAAGCGGATGTCGCTGCCGACCGGGGTGAAGTCCGCCGCCGACTCGTTGACGTCCGGCGGCAGGACCTTGATGCCCATCCGGCGGCACTCGGCGAGGTAGATCGGCCGCTTGTCCTTGTCGTCGCCGACGCTGGTGAGCAGCGCGGCCATGTACTCGGTCGGGTAGTTGGCCTTGAGGTACGCCGTCCAGTACGACACCAGGCCGTACGCCGCCGAGTGCGCCTTGTTGAACGCGTAGTCGGCGAACGGGACGAGGATGTCCCAGAGGGTCTTGATCGCCGCGTCGGAGTAGCCGCGCTCCTTCATGCCGGCCTCGAAGCCGACGAACTCCGCGTCCAGGACCGACTTCTTCTTCTTGCCCATCGCGCGGCGCAGCAGGTCGGCCTTGCCGAGGGAGTACCCGGCGACCTTCTGCGCGATCGCCATGACCTGCTCCTGGTAGACGATCAGGCCGTAGGTCTGGCCGAGGATCTCCTCCAGCGGCTCGGCGAGCTCCGGGTGGATCGGCGTGATCTCCTGCTGCCCGTTCTTGCGCAGCGCGTAGTTGGTGTGCGAGTTCGCACCCATCGGGCCGGGCCGGTAGAGCGCGCCGACGGCGGAGATGTCCTCGAAGTTGTCCGGCCGCATCAGCCGCAGCAGCGACCGCATCGGGCCGCCGTCGAACTGGAAGACGCCCAGGGTGTCACCCCGGGCCAGCAGCTCGTAGGTGTTCTTGTCGGTCAGGTCCTTGCTGATCTCGTCGAGATCGATCGGCTCCTTGCCGTTCGCGACGATGTTGCGCAGGGCGTCGTCGATGACCGTGAGGTTGCGCAGCCCCAGGAAGTCCATCTTCAACAGCCCGAGCGTCTCGCAGGTGGGGTAGTCGAACTGCGTGATGACCGCGCCGTCGGACTCCCGTCGCATGATCGGGATGCTGTCGATCAGCGGGTAGCGCCCGATGATCACGCCCGCGGCGTGCACCCCCCACTGCCGCTTCAGCCCCTCGAGCTTCCGGGCCTGGTCGACCACCTCCGCCGCGCCGGGGTCGGACTCGTAGCGGGCCCGGAACTCCGCGGCCTCCTTGTGGCGGGGGTGGGCCGGGTCGAAGATGCCCGACAGGGGGATGTCCTTGCCCATGACCGCCGGCGGCATGAGCTTGGTCAGCTCGTCGCCCACCGAGTACGGCCGGTCGAGCACGCGGGCGGCGTCCTTGATCGCGGCCTTCGCCTTGATCGTGCCGTAGGTGACGATCTGGCTGACCCGCTCCTCGCCGTACTTCTCCGACACGTAGCGGATCACCTCGCCGCGCCGGCGGTCGTCGAAGTCGATGTCGACGTCGGGCATGGAGACGCGCTCGGGGTTGAGGAACCGCTCGAAGATCAGGCCGTGGGCCAGCGGGTCGAGGTCGGTGATGCCCATGGCGTAGGCGGCCAGCGAGCCGGCAGCCGAGCCACGGCCGGGACCGACGCGGATGCCGTTGTCCTTGGCCCAGTTGATGAAGTCGGCGACCACGAGGAAGTACCCCGGGAAGCCCATCTGGGTGATGATCCCGACCTCGTAGTCAGCCTGCTTGCGCACGTGGTCGGGGATCCCGTTCGGCCAGCGCTTGTGCAGCCCCCGCTCGACCTCCTTGACGAACCAGGAGGTCTCGTCCTCACCCGGCGGCAGGGGGAAGCGGGGCATGAGGTCGGCGCCCTCGGTGAACGTCACCTCGCACTGCTCGGCGACCAGGAGGGTGTTGTCGCAGGCCTCCGGCAGGTCGGTGAACAGCGCCCGCATCTCCGCGGCGCTCTTCAGGTAGTAACCGTCGCCGTTGAACCGGAAGCGGTTGGTCTCGTTCAGCCGCGAGCCGGTCTGGATGCACAGGAGCGCGTCGTGGGCGTCGGCGTCCTCCTTGTGCGTGTAGTGCAGGTCGTTGGTCGCCAGGAGCGGGATGCCGAGGTCCTCGGCGATCTTCAGCAGCTGCGGGCGGGTCTTCTGCTCGATGGCCAGCCCGTGGTCCATCAGCTCGGCGTAGAAGTTCTCCTTGCCGAAGATGTCCTGGAAGTCCGCCGCGGCCTGCCGGGCCTGGTCGAACTTGCCGGCCCGCAGCCACATGTTCACCTCGCCCGACGGGCAGCCGGTGGTGGCGATCAGGCCCTTGCCGTAGCGCTCGAGGAGGTCGCGGTCGAAGCGCGGCTTGCGGTACTGCCCCTCGAGGCTGGCCAGCGAGGAGATGCGGAAGAGGTTGTGCATGCCCTCCGTCGTCCGCGCCAGGAGCGTCATGTGGGTGTACGCGGCCTTGCCGCGGTTGGACCCGCCGTCGCCCTCCTCGTCGATGAGGTTGTCGCCGAAGTCGAAGGGGGCGCGGTCGAACCGGGAACCGGGCGTGTAGTAGCCCTCCATGCCGATGATCGGCTTGATCCCGGCACCCGTCGCCTGCTTGTAGAAGTCGTAGGCGCCGAAGACGTTGCCGTGGTCGGTCATGGCGAGGGCCGGCATGCCCTCGGCGGCCGCCGCCGCGGTGACCTCGGGGAGCTTGGCCGCGCCGTCGAGCATCGAGTACTCGGTGTGGACGTGCAGGTGCGCGAACGAGGACCCCGCGGATCGGGAACTGGCAGTGCTGCTCACGGGCGGTCGGTGCTCCTCGGTGGTCGTGCGTGCCCGCCGGCAGTGTCTCCGGCGAGCGGTGTCTCCGCGCGCTGGATCTCTGCGCGCTGTGTCTCCGGCGCGCAGGGACTCCGGCGGGCGACCGGCGGGGAAGACCGGCGTGCGATCTCCCTCGGCACGGGGCCTTCGGGAGGTGTCTGGGTTGCCCCTGATCCTCGCACTGGAAGGTGTCTACGCCGAGGGTCTGACAGAACGTGTCTCCTCACAGGCGGACCGATCCACGAAGGACCCCGTCCTCCCCACCTTCGCACGCTCAGGGCGGTACCCGGGACGGGGCCGGGCCCTCGCAGGAGGCCGCCCTCAGACCCGCCGGACCATCGTCACGTGCGCGATGCCGGCCTCCTCGTACACCCCGCCGACCGGCGTGTACCCGGCCCGCTCGTAGAAGCCGCGGGCGGTCAGCTGCGCGTGCAGCTCGATCTCGGTCACGCCGCGCAGGGCCGCCTGGCGGTGCAGCTCGGCCAGCACGGCCGCCCCGTGCCCGCGGCCGCGGACCGACGCATCGGCCGCCATCCGCCCGATCGACGCCGTCCCGTCGTGCCGGAGCACCAGCCGGCCGGTGGCGACCACCCGGCCGTCCACGTCCCGGCTCAGCGCGTGCACGGCCGTCGCGTCGGCGTCGTCCTGCTCGATCTCGGGGGGAACACCCTGCTCCTCGACGAAGACCCGGGTGCGCAGCGCCGCGATCTCGGGCCAGTCCGCGGGCGTCGCCACCGACGCACGCACCGCGCTCGCCCCGGTCACGCCGGCCGCGCGGCGGGCAGCGCCCGCGCCGGGACGAGCAGGAACCGCAGGTCGATGACGGCGTGCAGGAGCACCGGCAGGAGCAGCGACCCGGTCTGCAGGTAGACGGCGGCCATGACTCCGCCGAGCAGCCCGGTCGTGACGATCCCCACCCCGCCCTGGTAGGCGTGCGCCAGCCCGAACGCGGCGGCCGCCACGAGGACCAGCACCCCGGTGGGCGGGCCGCCGGCCAGCGCAGCGACCACCGCCAGGAAGAAGCCCCGGTAGAGCCACTCCTCGCACACCCCGGCGGTCACCCCCACCAGCGTGAACAGCCGCCGCTCACCAGCCGTCCGCGGCAGCAGCGCCAGCGTGGCCTGTCCCGGCGGCTCGGCGTGGCGCGCCTCCCCGGGCCTGCGGACCGGCTCGGCCCCCTCGAGCAGCGCACCGGACCGCAGCACGCGGGTGGAGACGACGACGAAGGCCAGGACCAACAGCACCACCAGCCCCGTCAGCGGCCCGGGCCACTGCTGCGGCCAGCGGAGACCCACCTCGCCGGCGTCGACACCGGGGGCCGACAGCCAGACGACCAGGGCGACGACGGCCAGCCCCCACTCGAGCACGAGCAGCCGCCGGTAGAACGAGCGGCGGGCCCCCGGATCCTCCCGGAGCCGGCCCTCGAAGCGCCGGTGCAGCACGTGGCCCACCATCGGCTCGCCGACGACCAGGTAGCCCGCGACCACGACCGCCGCCAGGGCCGCGGGGCCGAAGTCGGCCAGTGAGCCGGGCAGGCCGCTCACGGCGAGGGGATCAGGCCTCGGCGCGCAGGACGGCCAGCGCGCCGGCGAGGTCGGGCGGATAGTCGCTGGCGAACTCCACCCAGCGGCCGTCCGCGGGGTGCGGGAACCCCAGCCGGACGGCGTGCAGCCATTGCCGCTCGACCCCCAGCCGGGCGGCCAACGTCGGGTCGGCGCCGTAGGTCGTGTCGCCCACGCAGGGGTGCCGCAGGGCGGAGAAGTGCACCCGGATCTGGTGGGTGCGCCCCGTCTCCAGCCGGATGTCGACCAGGCTCGCGGCGGGGAACGCCTCGACCACCTCGTAGTGGGTGACCGACGGGCGGCCGCCGGTGACCACGGCGAACTTCCAGTCGTGCCGCGGATGGCGGTCGATCGGCGCGTCGATCGTCCCGCGGGAGGGGTCGGGGTGGCCCTGGACGAGCGCGTGGTACCCCTTCTCGACCGTGCGCCCCTTGAAGGCCGCCTTGAGGGCGGTGTAGGCCCGCTCGCTCTTGGCGACCACCATGACGCCGGTGGTCGCGGCATCGAGGCGGTGCACGACGCCCTGCCGCTCCGCGGCACCCGAGGTGGAGATCCGGTAGCCGGCCGCGGCCAGGCCGCCGACGACCGTGGGCCCGTCCCAGCCGGGACTGGGATGGGCCGCGACGCCGACGGGCTTGTCGACGACGACGAGGTCGTCGTCGTCATGGAGGATGGTTATCCCCTCGACCGGCCGGGGCGCGACCGGTTCGCCCGGCGGCGGCGGCAGCTCGACCTCGAGCCAGCTGCCGCCGGTGAGCCGGTCGCCCTTGCCGCGGACGCGGCCATCCACCACGACGTGGCCGGCGTCGGCGACGTCGGCCGCCGCCGTCCGGGAGAGGCCGAACAGCCGCGAGAGCGCCTGGTCCACCCGCTGCCCCTCGAGCCCGTCGGGCACCGGCAGGGCACGGTGCTGCCCGGACGGGGGCATCCCCGTCGACGGCAGGCCCGGAGAGCTGGTCACCGACCCATTGTGACGTGCCCGCGGAGCCGCACGGCTCAGGCGGCGTCGGCGGCCGCCTCGTCCTTGCCGCGGGAGCCGTCGAACTCGATGCCGCGCAGCGCCAGCACCGCGCCCAGGACGCCGCCGCAGACGATCGCCGAGTCGGCGATGTTGAACACCGGCCAGACCTGCCCGTCGGGCCCGAACACCGAGAGGAAGTCGACGACTCCCCCGCGCAGGAACCCGGGATCCCGGAACACCCGGTCGATCAGATTGCCGAGCGCCCCGCCAAGGACCAGGCCGAGGGTGACGGCCCAGGCCGTGGAGAACAGCCGCCGCGCGACCCGGACGATGACGACGGCGACGGCCACGGCGACCAGGGTGAACACCACGGTGAAGCCCTCCGCGAAGGAGAACGCCGCGCCGGTGTTGCGCAGATGGGTGAGGTACAGGGCGCCGCCGAGCAGCCGGATGTCCTCCCCCGGCTCGATGGTCGCCACCACCGCCAGCTTGGTGACCAGGTCGGCCACCAGGACGCCGGCGGCGAGGGCCAGCAGGAGCCGGGTCCGCGGACGCCGCCCCGGGACGGCGGAGCCGTCGACCGCGTCGGGCTGCTCGGACAGGACGGGCTCCTCGGCTCGGTGTCGTTTCCCCGGCCGCCGGTCGGCCGCCGTGCCCACGACGATAGCCGCGGACCCGGCAGCGGGACGTCGCGGCACCGGTCCCCGTCAGGTGTCGGCGATCTGCAGCCACGCGGCCGTGTCGGGCGGGAGGCCCCCGGCGCAGGGACCACTGACCAGGACGACGCGGCCGGCTGCGGGCAGGGGGACGTGCTGCCCGGACAGGTTGACGACGCACCGGAACGTCGGCCCGCGGCCGAAGGACAGGACGGCGTCTCCCGCGTCGTGCCAGGACAGCGGCACGTCGGTCCCGCCGATGAGGCGGCGGCGCAACCGGAGCGCGCTGCGGTACAGCGACAGGGTCGACGCCGGCTGCGCCAGCTCGGCGGCCACGGTGCGGTCCGCCCAGTCGGCCGGCTGGGGCAGCCACGGCTGGACGCCGTCCTCGGTGAAGCCGAAGGGGGGACGGTCGCCCTCCCACGGGATCGGCACCCGGCAGCCGTCGCGGCCCCGGGCGGTGTGGCCGGAGCGCTCCCAGGTCGGGTCCTGCAGCACCTCCTCCGGCAGGTCCTCCACCTCGGGCAGACCGAGCTCCTCGCCCTGGTAGACGTAGGCGGAGCCGGGCAGGGCGAGGGTGAGCAGGGCCGCGGCGCGCGCCCGGCGCAGGCCGAGCGCCAGGTCGGTCGCCGCCTCCGCGGTGTCGAAACCCATCGTGGCCGCCCCGGTCCGCTGCCGGCCGAAGCGGGTCACGTGGCGGGTCTCGTCGTGGCTGGACAGCACCCAGGTGGCCGGTGCCCCGACCGGCTCCAGCGCGGCCAGGCTGGCGTCGATCACGGCGCGGAGCCGGCCGGCGTCCCACGGGCAGCTCAGGTAGTCGAAGTTGAAGCTGGTGTGCATCTCGTCGGGCCGCACGTAGCGGCTCAGCCGTTCGGGGCCGTTGACCACGGCCTCCGTCACGAAGAGCCGGCCGCCCTCGTAGGAGTCCCCGATCCGCCGCCAGCGGCGCAGGATGTCGTGCACCTCGTCGACGTCCCAGTGCGGATTGCCCACCCAGGCACGCGACTCGAACAGCGCTCCCGGCCCGTGCCCGGCATCGGGCAGGCCGGTCACCTTCGCCATGGCGGGTGCCGCGTCGACCCGGAGGCCGTCGATCCCGCGGTCGAACCAGAACCGGAGGATGGCGTCGAAGTCCTCCCGCACGCCGGGATGCTGCCAGTCCAGGTCGGGCTGCTCGGGGGCGAACAGGTGCAGGTACCACTGGCCCGGGGAGCCGTCGGGCTCCCGCACCCGGGTCCAGGCCGGACCGCCGAACGCACTGATCCAGTCGTTCGGCGGCTGCGAGCCCCCGGCCCGGCCGTCGCGGAAGAAGTACCGGCCGCGCTCGGGGGACCCGGGCCCGGCGGCCAGTGCCGCCCGGAACCACGGGTGCTGCTCGGAGGTGTGGTTGGCGACCATGTCGGTGATCACCCGCAGGCCCAGCGCGTGGGCCTCGGCGAGCAGCGCGTCGGCGTCGGCCAGCGTGCCGAAGCGGGGATCGATGTCGCAGTAGTCGGCGACGTCGTACCCGCCGTCGGCCATCGGCGACGGGTACCAGGGGGTGATCCACAGCGCGTCGACGCCCAGGTCGGCGAGGTACGGGAGCCTCCTGCGCAGGCCGCCGAGGTCGCCGATCCCGTCGCCGTCCGAGTCCGCGAAGCTCCGCAGGTACACCTCGTAGACGACGGCGTCCCGCCACCAATCGTCGGGTGAGGTCATGGACGGCCGCCCTCCAGGGTCCCGCGCCGAGCGGGCGAGGCGTGGGGGAAGGGTCGTCCTCTCCGTTCAGGCAGCCCCGACCCTGGTGGTACCGCCCGTGGCCTCGTCGACCTGCTCGACCCGGTCCTGCGTCGCCATCCGCGTCAGCTCGGCGCCGGCCTCGGCGTCGCGGGTCAGGTTCTCCCCGGAGGTGGGGTCGAAGACGTGCACCTTGCGGCTGTCGAGCCAGAACTCGGCCTCTCGGCCCTCACGGATCCGGCTGGTCGAGTCGATGGAGACGATCGCCTGGGTGCGCAGCTCCTCGGAGTCCAGCTCCCGCGACAGGTCGCGCAGCTGCGCGGTCACCGCCTCGGGCGCCTCGTAGGGGATGTAGGCGAACTGGGAGTCGCCGAGCCACTCGGTGACGTCGACCCGCGCGCGGAAGAGCGACCCGAGCGGGCGCTTGGCCTCGTCGACCAGCGACGCGTCCTCGAAGTACTCCGGACGGATGCCGACCAGGAGGAGGTCGCGGCCGCGCACCGCGGCGGCCCGGCGCTCGTCGAGCTGGATCGTGCCGAACGGTGTCCTCAACCCGTTGCCCTCGGGCGTCGCCGGCAGGAAGTTCATGGGGGGCGAGCCGATGAAGCCGGCCACGAAGAGGTTGACCGGCTGCTCGTAGAGCTCGCGCGGCGAGGCGACCTGCTGGATCTTCCCCTTGCGGAGCACGCACACCCGGTCGCCGAGCGTCATCGCCTCGGTCTGGTCGTGGGTGACGTAGACCGTCGTGATCCCCAGCCGCCGCTGCAGCCGGGCGATCTCCGTCCGCATCTGCCCGCGCAGCTTGGCGTCGAGGTTGGACAGCGGCTCGTCGAAGAGGAAGGCCTCGGCCTGCCGGACGATGGCCCGCCCCATGGCGACGCGCTGCCGCTGGCCACCCGAGAGGTTGGCCGGCTTGCGCTCGAGGTGGTCCTTGAGCTCGAGCACCTCGGCGGCCTCGGTAACGCGGCGGCGCACCTCCTCGTCGGGGGTCTTCGACAGCCGCAGCGGGAAGGCGATGTTCTCGTACACCGTCATGTGCGGGTACAGAGCGTAGTTCTGGAACACCATCGACAGGTTGCGGTCACGGGGTGCCAGGTCGTTCACCCGCTTGCCGCCGATGATCATGTCACCGCTGGTGATGTCCTCCAGCCCCACGATCATCCGGAGCAGCGTCGACTTCCCGCAGCCGGAGGGGCCGACCAGGATCATGAACTCCCCGTCGGCGATGTCCAGGCTGACGTCGTTGACCGCGGGGAACCCGTCGCCGTACTGCTTGACGATGTTGCGCATCTCGATCGAAGCCATCAGATCTCGTCCCCTCGGTGGGTCGGCGATGTGCTGGTAGTTGGTGGCCGGAGCACGGTCCGCGTCATCCCTTGACCGCGCCATTGGTCAGGCCGGCGACGATGCGCCGCTGGAAGAGGAGGACCAGGACGACGACGGGGATCGTGACGATGACCGCGGCCGCGGCGATCGCCCCCGTCGGGTCCTCGAACTGCGACGCACCGCTGAACAGGCCCAGCGCCGCGGGCACCGGTCGCGCCGCCTCGGTGGAGGTCAGCACGATGCCGTACACGAAGTCGTTCCAGGCGATGAAGAAGGCGATGATCGCCGTCGTGAACACGCCCGGCGCGGCGAGCGGGACGATCACCTTGCGGAAGGCCTGCCACGTCGTGGCGCCGTCGACCTGGGCGGCCTGCTCCATCTCCCAGGGGATCTCCCGGAAGAACGCGGACATGGTCCAGATCGAGATGGGCAACGTGAGCGACAGGTACGGGAGGATGAGCCCCGGCCACGTGTCGTAGAGCCCGATCTGGCGCCACACGTTGAACAGCGGCGTGACGATCGAGATAACCGGGAAGATCGCCACCGCCAGCGCCGTCGAGAGGATCAGCCGCTTGCCGCGGAAGTCCAGCCGGGCGATGGCGTAGGCGGCGAACATCGCGAGCACGCAGGAGATGGCGGTCGCGATGAGGCAGATCCCGAACGAGTTCCGCAGTGAGGGCAGGAACAGGTCGCTGGCACTGCCGGTCAGGATCGTCTGGTAGTTCACCCAGGACACGTTGGTCGGGGTGAACTGGCCGTTGGCGATGTCCGACGGCGCCTTGAGCGAGATGGAGATGATCCAGGCGATGGGGAACAGCGCGTAGAGGACGATGACCGCTCCGCCGATCCACCACATGACCTTCTTGCGCGTGGACATGTGCTACTCCCCCCGTGCCTGCGACAGGTCGACCTTGAAGCCCTTGATGAAGCCGAAGGCGATCATCACGACCACGATGAACAGCAGGACGGAGACCGCGGACCCGAGTCCGATCTCGAGCCGGGCGATCGTCTGCCGGTAGGCCAGGAACGACACCGACTCGGTGCCGTTGGCGCCGGCGGTCATGATGAAGATGCTGTCGAAGACCCGGAACGCGTCCAGGGTGCGGAACAGCAGGGCGACCATGATCGCCGCCTTCATGTTCGGGATCGTGACCCGCCACAGCCGCTGCCACCAGGTGGCGCCGTCGACCTGGGCCGCCTCCTGCAGCACGTCGGGCACCTGAGCCAGACCGGCGAGCAGCAGCAGCGAGATGAACGGCGTGGTCTTCCAGATCTCGGCCAGGCAGATGACCAGGATCGACGTGCCCCAGTCGCCGAACCAGTCGGTGTCCGCCGCGACGCCGGGGAGCCAGGCGAACCAGCTGTTGACGAACCCGGTGTTGATGTCGAAGGCGAACTGCCAGGCGAAGGCCGACACCACGGTGATGACCGCGTACGGGATGAGGATGGCCGCCCGGACGACCGGCCGGATGGACTTCAGCGCCTTGGCCATCACCATCGCCAGGGCGAAGCCGAGGACCAGCTCCACCGCGACCGTGATGACGGTGATGAGGACGGTCACCCAGATCGACTGCCACCACAGGGAGTCGGTGAGGATCACCCAGTAGTTGCCCAGCCCGTTGAAGGCGCGGTTGTCGGGGTCGGTGAGCCGGTAGGAGAACAGCGACTCGTAGACCGCCTGCAGGATCGGGTACGCGGTGACGGCCAGCATCACCACGAAGGCGGGACCGGCCAGCAGCCAGCCCAGCCGTCGCTCCGCTCTCGAGCGGTCACTCAGCCCGTGGGTGGGTGCCGAGACCGGTTCGGTCTTCTTGACCGGCGGCAGCGTCGTCTGGGTCACAGCAGTTGCTCCCCTCGCAGGACTGCGGTGATCAGCTCGCTGGCCTGGTCACCGGTCGTTCCCGGGTCGATCGCGGTCGCCGGGTGGTAGACGCGCTGGAGCGCCCCGGAGACCTCGCTGTAGTAGACGGTCTGGGGTCGCGGCGCCGCCAGCTCCAGGGACTCCCGGATCACCGGCGCCTGCGGGAAGACCTCGAGCACCTCGGGGTCGTCGTAGACCGAGGCCTTGGACGCGGGGTTGCCGTTGGTCGTGAAGTAGTAGGCCTGGTTCTCCTCGGAGACGATGCACTCCGCGGCCTCGAACGCGGCGTCGACGTTCTGGCTGAAGGCGCCGACGACGAGGTTGATCCCCCCGTAGGGCGGCGCGCTCGGCTCGTCCTCGGTCACCCGCGGGTACAGCGCCCAGCCGTAGTCCTCGGGGACGCTGGGGTCGAGCGTGCCGGCCTCGACCGCCCCCAGGGCGCGGCCCCAGACGAACGGCCAGTTGACCATGAAGCCGGCGTCGCCCTCCTCGAAGTCGGTGACGTTGGCGTCCTCGCCGGCCGTGGTGAACGCCGGTCCCCCGACGGTGCTGACCGAGCGCATCACCTCGGCCGCGGCCTGGGCGGCGTCCGAGGTCAGGCCCAGCTGGATGTCTGCGGGGTCGTCGGCCGTCTCCTCGATGATCGAGCCGCCGGCGGACTCGATGAGGGCGTTGAGCCAGACGGTGAGCGCCTCGGCGCGGATGCCCTGGGCCGCGATGGTGGTGTCCTGGTCCTCCGCGGCCTGCACCAGCTGCTCCCAGGTGACCGGCTGCTCCATGTCCAGGCCGGCCGCCTCGGCGACGGACTTCTTGAACCACAGCAGCTGGGTGTTGGCCCAGAACGGGATGGCGACCAGTTCGTCGTTCCACGTCGAGCCGTCGATGGCGCTCTGGACGACGCCCTCCGTGACGCGCTCGGCCACGTCCTCGGGCACCGGGGCGGTGAACCCGGCCTCGGCGAACTCGGGGATGTAGGGCGGGTCCAGGCTCACCAGGTCGATCGACTCGTCCTCCGCGGCCAGGCGGCGGATCAGCTGCTCCCGCTGCTGCGAGGACTCGCGGGGCAGCTGCGCGGTGCGGATCGTGTAGGCGCCGCCGGCCTCCTCCGTGCACCGGCTGGCGATCTCGGCCTGGCCGCCGGCGTCCGGGTTGATGTACCAGGTGAGGGTCGACGCCCCGCCGTCGTCGGAGCCGCAGGCGGCCAGCGTGCCGGCCGTGACCAGAAGGGCGGCGGCGCCGGCGATCCCTCGTCGAGGGGATCTCGTCCCGGCCCTTCGGGTGGAGGACGACCCGCCTCTGGATCGTCCGTGGCCAGCAGCTTTCGGCATCGGTCATCTCCTCCGATGGCGCGACGGGACGGGTGGTCACCGCGGTTCTCGGAGCGTGGTGCAGCTCACAGAGAGTGTCAATTCGAACCGGCACGGAGCCGCCGATCGCGACCGGAACGAGACGTGACCGCCGGTCCGGTCAGGCGTTCGGGCCGAGCTCCGCGATCACCGACGGTGTGGTGACCTCACGAGGTGTGCGGGGCAGCACGGTGTCGAAGTAGGAGCGGGCCGCCTCCGCCGTCCCGACGTCGCGCTGCGCCTTCTCGGAGAGGAACCACCGGTGCTCCAGCACCTCGTGGAACACCTCGGCCGGGGCCAGGCGGCCCATCAGGTCGCGGGGAATCGCCTCGACGACCGGCTGGTAGACCTCTGCGAGCCACCGGTGCGCGGCGAAGGACTCCGACACCGGCCCCCCGGCCTTCGACTCCAGGTCGGCGCGGAAGGCCCGGATGTCGTTGAGCAGGCGCCGGGCCTGCCGTTCCTGCACCTCGAGGCCGGTCAGCCGGAACAGCTCCCGCCGGTGCTGGCCGGGCTCGGCGACGCGGGTCTCGACGCGCAGCTTCGCGCCCTCGGGAGAGGTGATCAGCTCGACCTCGCCCACGTCGAAGCCGAGGTCGTTGAGGCGCTGCAGCCGCTCGGCGATCCGCCACTGCTGCTCGTCGACGCCGAACACCTGCTCGTGGGTCACCTCGTCCCACAGCGCCTCGTAGCGCGGCGCGAGGCTGTCGGCGACCTCGATCGGATCGATGTCGTCGGGGAGCAGGCCGCCGAACTGCAGGTCGAGCAGCTCCGCGCCGACCCGCTCGCGCGCCAGGTCGACGTCGTACGCCCGCTGGCCGGGCGAGAGGGTGGGATAGCGCTCGACGGTCTCGGCGTCGACGAGGTAGGCGGCCAGCGCCCCCGCATCCGGCCGGAAGAGGGTGTTCGACAGGGAGCAGTCGCCCCAGAAGACGCCGGCCAGGTGGAGCCGGACCATCAGCTCCACCATCGTGTCCAGGAGCCGCTCGGCGGAGTGCTCGCCCCGGGGGCTGGAGAACAGCCAGCGGTAGGACATCGAGTACTCCAGGTACCGAGTCACCAGGATGGCCTCCTGGTCCCGCGGCCGGTCGACGCAGATGCCGAGCACGGACACGGTCGGCAGCCCCTCCTCCTCGAACTCGCCGAGGAGCCGGTACTCGTGCCGCGCGAGCCGCTCGTTGATCTCCTTCAGCGCGAAGACGTGCCGGCCGGTGGCCACGAACCGGACGACGTGCCGCGAGATCCCTCGCTGCGGCACCTCGAGCAGCAGGCTCGGGTCCCACTCGGCCAGCGGCCGGTCCCAGGGCAGGCTGAGCAGACCCGTCGCCTCGGCGGCGGGCGGCCGGAAGAGGAACCGCATCGCGCGCTCCGTGGTTGTCCGGGTGGACGCCGTCCAGTGAGGGTCACCATCCCACGCCCGGCCTCCCGCCGCTCGGCCCCCGCAGGGCCCCGCCGACGGCCCGGTGACGTACTGGAGAGGCCACCGTTCAGGGACCCGCGGCAGGCCCGCGAGGCGTGGGGGAACGGTGGTCCTTCTTCAGTCGGCCTCGGTCGCGCGCCCGTCCTCGCCCCGCCAGCTGGCCAGCCGGCCGGCGCGGCTCACGGCGCGCAGGCGGCGCTCGGCCTCGGGCCGGGACCGGCGGGCCGACACCAGCAGCGCCTGGTCGCCCCGCATGAGGCGGGTCGTGGCGTCGGGCACGAACGAGCGGCCGTCGCGGACGATGAGCACCACCGCGGCGTCCTCGGGCAGCCGCAGCTCGGGGAGGTACACGCCGTGCAGCCGGGAACCGGGCGGCACGGTCAGCTGGATGAGCTCGGCATCGAGCTCCTCGAGCGGCGCGGCCTCGACCTGCACGTCCCGGGGGGTGACGGGGGTGGCGATCCGCAGCCGCCGCGCGACCCAGGGCAGCGACCAGCCCTGGATCACCGTGAAGACGACCACCAGCACGAAGACCGTGTCGAAGACCCTCGTCGCCTCGGGCACCTGCGCCGTCAGCGGGATGATGGCCGCCACGATCGGCACCGCCCCGCGCAGGCCCGCCCAGGAGATGAAGACCTGCTGGGGCCAGGGGAACCGGAACCACACCAGGCTGGCCACCACCGACAGCGGCCGGGCGAGCAGCAGCAGCGCGACGCCCACGACGAGCGCCGGCCCCACCGCCTCGGGCAGCCGGCCGGGGGACACGAGCAGACCGAGCAGCACGAACAGCCCGATCTGCGCGAGCGAGGCCATGCCCTCGGCGAAGCCGACGCTGGCGGTGCGGTGCGGCACCGCGGCGTTGCCGAGCACGACACCGCAGAGGTAGACGGCGACGAAGCCCGACGTGTGCGCCAGCGACGCGGACGAGTACGCGAGGACGCAGAGCGCCAGCGTCGCCAGGGGGTAGAAGCCGGCGACGGGGAGGGCCACCCGGCGCAGCAGCGCGGCGCCCGCGAAGCCGATGCCGATGCCGATGACCGCGCCGCCCGCGAGCTCGGCGGCCACCACCAGGCCCACCAGCCACCACGGCTGCGTCGTCTCCCCCGTGAGCGACTCGGCCAGCACGGTCACCAGCAGGATCACCGGGGCGTCGTTGAGGCCGCTCTCGGCCTCCAGGGAGGCGGCCAGCCGGCGCGGCAGGGGCAGCCGTCGCAGCGTGGCGAAGACGGCGGCGGCGTCGGTGGAGCTGATCACCGCGGCCAGCAGGAGGGCGAAGCCCCAGTCGAAGCCGAGGAGCAGCACGCCGACGGCCGCGGTCACGCCCACGCTGACCCCGACGCCGATGGTGGACAGCGCGACGCCGGGGCCGATCGCCCGGCGGACGTCGGCCCATCTCGTCGTGAGACCGCCCTCGGCCAGGATGACGACGAGCGCGGCGTACCCCAGCGTGTGGGTGAGCCGGTAGTCCTCGAATTGCACGCCCAGCCCGCTCTCGCCCATGGCGATGCCGAGGGCGAGGTACAGCAGCAGGCTGGGCAGGCCCACCCGGTCGGCCAGCCGCAGGGCGATCGCGGCCACCAGGACGACGAGCGCCCCGGCGGCCAGGGCCACGGTGACCGTGGTGTTCACCGGGCACCGTCCATGGGGGCAGTCTCCCGTACGCCCACGTCCCCGCCGTGCCGGTCGGGCCGGCCGGGCCGGCCGCGGACACGCCCGCAAACGGTTTGGCGGGTCGGGGAGAATGGTCCCCGTGAGTGCTGCCTCCCCCGCCGGTCCCTTCACCGCGCTGCCCCCGCAGGTCGACCTGCCCGCCCTGGAGCAGCAGGTCCTGCAGCGCTGGGAGGCCGACAAGGTCTTCGCCCGATCGATGGAGAACACCGCGGGCTCGCCCCAGTGGAACTTCTACGAGGGGCCGCCGACGGCCAACGGCCGGCCGGGCACCCACCACATCGAGGCGCGGGCGTTCAAGGACGTCTTCCCCCGGTTCAAGACCATGCAGGGCTGGCACGTGCCCCGCCGGGCCGGGTGGGACTGCCACGGCCTGCCGGTGGAGATCGCCGTCGAGCAGGAGCTCGGCTTCGCCGGGAAGCCCGACATCGAGCGCTACGGCATCGCCGAGTTCAACGCCCGCTGCCGCGAGTCGGTGGAGCGGCACGTGGACTCGTTCTCCGAGCTCACCCGCCGCATGGGCTACTGGGTCGACATGTCCACCGCCTACTGGACGATGGACCCCGCCTACATCGAGAGCGTCTGGTGGTCGCTCAAGCAGATCTTCGAGAAGGGTCTGCTGGTCGAGGACCACCGGGTGGCGCCCTACTGCCCGCGCTGCGGCACCGGCCTGTCCGACCACGAGGTCGCCCAGGGCTACGAGACCCTCACCGATCCCTCGGTCTACGTCCGCCTGCCGGTCACCAGCGGCGAGTGGGCCGGCAAGGCCGACCTGCTGATCTGGACGACGACGCCGTGGACGCTGCCGTCGAACACCGCCGTCGCCGTCCACCCCGAGGTGACCTACGTCGTCGCGCGGGTGGGCGGCGACGGGCCGGCAGCCGGCACGTTCGTCGTCGCCGAGCCGCTGCTGACCGCCGTCCTCGGCGAGGACGCCGAGGTGCTGGCCCGCACGACCGGCCGGGACTGGGAACGGGTGCACTACCAGCGGCCGTTCGAGCTCGTCGAGTTCCCCGAGGGGGACGCCCACCACGTCGTCCTCGCCGACTACGTCACCACCGACGACGGCACCGGACTGGTGCACCAGTCCCCCGCCTTCGGCGCCGAGGACCTCGCCGTCTGCCGGGCCTACGGGCTGCCGGTCGTCAACCCGATCGACCCGACGGGACACTTCCTCCCCGAGGTCCCGCTGGTCGGTGGGCACTTCTTCAAGGCCGCCGACGCCGCGCTGGTCGAGGACCTGAGCGGGCGGGGCGTCCTGTACCGGGAGCTGCGCTACGAGCACAGCTATCCGCACTGCTGGCGCTGCCACACGCCGCTCATGTACTACGCGCAGCCCTCCTGGTACATCCGCACCAGCGTGATCAAGGAGCAGCTGCTCGCCGAGAACGAGCGGACGCACTGGCACCCGGAGAACATCCAGTGGGGCCGGTACGGCGACTGGCTGCACAACAACGTCGACTGGGCGCTGTCCCGCGACCGCTACTGGGGCACGCCGCTGCCCGTCTGGCGCAACGAGGCCGACCCGACGCGGCTCGTCGTCGTGGGCTCGCTGGCCGAGCTGTCCGAGCTCACCGGCCGCGACCTCACCGATCTCGACCCCCACCGGCCGTTCATCGACGAGGTGACCTTCACCCGGCCCGGCGAGGAGGGCACGTACCGGAGGGTGCCGCAGGTCATCGACGCCTGGTACGACTCCGGCTCGATGCCCTTCGCGCAGTGGGGCGCGCCCTACCGCAACCAGGCGGAGTTCGAGGCGTCGTACCCGGCGCAGTTCATCGCCGAGGCCATCGACCAGACCCGCGGCTGGTTCTACTCGCTCATGGCCGTGGGCACGCTGGTCTTCGGCAGGAACTCGTACGAGAACGTGCTCGTCCTCGGCCACATCCTCGCCGAGGACGGCCGCAAGATGAGCAAGCACCTGGGCAACATCCTCGAGCCCATCCCGCTGATGGACCGGCACGGCGCCGACGCCGTCCGCTGGTTCATGCTCGCCGGCGGCTCGCCGTGGTCGGCCCGCCGGGTCGGTCACGAGACGCTGTCCGAGGTGGTCCGGAAGGTGCTGCTCACCTACTGGAACACGGCCAGCTTCTTCACTCTCTACGCCGAGGCCGCGGGCTGGGACGCCGCCGCCTCGCCCGGTCCGGCGCGGAGCGAGCGGCCGCTGCTGGACCGGTGGGCCCTGGCGGAGCTGGCGTCGGTGACCGACGGCGTCACCGCGGCGCTGGAGGACTTCGACACCCAGGGAGCGGGCCGGCTGATCGCCGGCTTCGTCGACGACCTGTCCAACTGGTACGTGCGCCGCTCGCGGCGGCGGTTCTGGGAGGGTGACCCCGCGGCGCTGGCCACGCTCCACGAGGTGCTCGACGGGCTGACCCGGCTGATGGCCCCCTTCACGCCGTTCGTCACCGACGAGGTGTGGGCCCGGGCGGTGCTGCCGGGTCTCGGGGCGGACGCTCCCGACTCGGTCCACCTCGCCTCCTGGCCGGCCGCCGACGAGGACGCCCGGGACGACGCACTGGTCGCCCAGGTGGCTCTCGTCCGGCGCCTGGTGGAGCTGGGCCGATCGGCCCGGACCTCGGCCAAGGTGCGCACCCGCCAGCCGCTGGCCCGGGCGGTCGTGGCCGCCCCCGGCTGGTCGTCGCTGCCCCGGGACCTGGTGGCCGAGGTGGCCGACGAGCTCAACGTGGTGGACCTCGCCGAGCTCTCCGGCGGCAGCGGGAACCTGGTCGACGTCAGCCTGAAGGTCGACTTCCGGGCCGTCGGACGCCGGCTGGGCAAGCAGGTGCAGGAGGTGGCCAGGGCGGTGGCCGCCGCCGACGCCGCGGAGCTGGCCGCGGCCTATCGCGCGGGCACCGCGACCGTCGACGTCGACGGGACCGCCGTCGCGCTGGAGGAGGGCGACCTGATCGTCACCGAGACGCCGCGGGAGGGCTGGACGGTGGCCAGCGGCAGCGGTCTGACCGTCGCCCTCGACCTCACCCTGACGCCGGAGCTGGAACGGGCCGGTCTCGTCCGCGAGGTGGTGCGCCTGGTCCAGGAGGCACGCAAGTCCAGCGGCCTCGAGGTCAGCGACCGGATCGAGCTGTGGTGGACGGCCGAGGGCGCGGTGGCGCAGGCGCTGAGCGAGCATGCCGACCGGGTCGCCGGCGAGGTCCTGGCCACGCAGGTCCACCCCGCCGAAGCCGGCCCGGGACCGGCGTTCGAGGGACCCGACGGTCTCCGCTTCTGGCTCGCCCGCGCCACCTGATGGAGGACCCCTTCCTCCCCGTCCCTCGCAGGCTCGGGCCGGTGCCCTGGAAGGGGCTCGGGCCGGTGCCCTGGAAGGGGCTTAGGTGCTGCCGGCGGCTTTCCGTGCCCGCGCGCGCTCGGCCAGGTTGCGGTCGGGAGCGCAGACCGCGCACGGGGTGAAGCCGTCGGCGCGCGCCTCGTCCAGGGGCAGGGGGATCGTGGTGCGCCCGGCGAGGTGGACGCACCCGGCCAGGTGGTAGCGCGGGTGTTCGTCGATCACCAGCACCTCGTCGGTGAGATCGACGACGAGGAGCAGGTCGGTGACCTCCACCTCCTCCACCGGGGGGTCCGGCAGGTCCTGCGGCGGCCCGGGCGCGACCGGCGCGGCGGGCGTGGTGGCGCCGGGCGGGGTCGCCGGCGCGTCCGCGGCCTCCGCGCGCTGCACCGCGGCTCCCCCGGCGGTCACCGGGGTGGCGCTGGCGAGCGGATGGGTGGCCGCGGGAGCCGTCGCCGCGGTGGCCCGCGGGGGCGCGTCCACCTGCCGCCGCGCCAGGACGAGCAGGACGGCGGCTACCACGCACACGGCCACGCACGCCCAGTACAGGGTGGTCAGGCCGGTGAGGATGCCCCCGACGAAGAGTCCCAGGCCCAGCAGCACGAGGAGTGCGGCAGCCGCGATCACCGCCGCCCCCTAGGCGCCCGGCGTCTCCGCCGCCCGGCGGCGGAGACCCCTCTCAGCTGTCCGCATGCGAGACCCGCAGGCCGTTCTGCGGGGAGAAGACGTGGGCCTCGCCGGCGCGGATGGCCACGTGGACGATCTCCCCCTTCGCGGGTGGCTTGCGGGCGTCGGCCCGCAGCACCAGAGGCCGGTCCTCGACGTCGTGGACGCCCTCGGGGGTGCCGGTGTGCAGGCGGCCGTAGGCGAAGGCGTCGGAACCCAGCTCCTCCACCACCTGCACCTCGACCGGGAAGCCTTCCCCGGCGCCGACGAACTCGACCGCCTCGGGCCGGAACCCGAGCGTCGCCGTGCGACTGCCCTCCTCGGCCAGCCGCGCCAGGGCCGAACGGGGCAGGGACACGGGGTGCCCGCCGAGGACGGCGCCGCCCTCGGCCAGGGGTACCGACACCAGGTTCATGGCCGGGGACCCGATGAAGCCGGCGACGAACTCGTTGGCGGGCCGGTCGTAGAGGTTGCGGGGCGTGTCGACCTGCTGGAGCACGCCCTCCTTGAGCACCGCCACCCGGTCGCCCATGGTCATGGCCTCGACCTGGTCGTGGGTCACGTAGACCGTCGTCGTCCCCAGCCGGCGCTGCAGCGCGGCGATCTCGGTGCGGGTCTGCACCCGCAGCTTCGCGTCGAGGTTGGACAGCGGCTCGTCCATCAGGAACACCTGCGGCTGGCGCACGATCGCCCGCCCCATCGCGACCCGCTGCCGCTGCCCGCCCGACAGCGCCTTGGGCTTGCGGTCCAGGTACTGCTCGAGGTCGAGCAACTTGGCCGCCTCGCGCACCCGGGCCATGCGCTCCTCCTTGGGCATGCCGGCGATCTTGAGCGCGAAGCCCATGTTGTCGGCCACCGTCATGTGCGGGTACAGCGCGTAGTTCTGGAACACCATGGCGATGTCCCGCTCCTTGGGCGGCAGGTGGGTCACGTCCCGGTCACCGATCCGGATCGTGCCGTCGGTGACCTCCTCCAGCCCGGCGAGCATCCGGAGCGAGGTGGACTTCCCGCACCCGGACGGGCCGACGAGGACCAGGAACTCCCCGTCGGCGATGGACAGGTCGAGCGCGTCGACCGACGGGCGCGTCGCGCCCGGGTAGACGAGCGTGGCCCGGTCGTAGGTGATGGCGGCCATGGAGTTCCCTTCTGCGCCGGTGCAGAGCGGGCCCAACTCTGACATGCGCGCGGTCCCGGAGACCACCCACGTGCCGGCGCGCTACTCGTCCGTGTCCCCGACCGTGACCCGCGCGTGACCTGCGGTTCCCCCGGACGGCGGGCGTCGGGGCCTGTTTCATAACGGTTACAGAACTGTCCCCGCAGGTCGCCGTAGCGCGACGTTATGGTCCCCGGACGAACGTGATGGCGGGCACGGTGCCGAACGCGTCGAGCAAGGCAATGCGGCGACGGAGCCGCAAGGAACCTGAAGGGAAGCACATGAACATGCGCGCGAGAGGTCGGCGGTCGGCGGCCCTGGCCAGCGGCCTCGGAGTGGCCCTGGTGCTCGCCGGCTGCGGCGCCGACGAGACCGGCGGGGACGGCGGCGGAGGGACCTCGGAGGCCTCCGAGCTCACCATCGACTGCGCCCCCTACGAGGAGTTCGGCGATCTGGAGGGCGAGACGGTCAGCGTCTACACCTCGATCGTCGACCCCGAGGACCAGCCGCACATCGACTCCTACGTGCCCTTCGAGGAGTGCACGGGCATCGACGTGCAGTACGAGGGCTCCCGCGAGTTCGAGGCGCAGCTGGTCGTGCGCGTCCAGAGCGGCAACGCCCCCGACATCGCCTTCATCCCGCAGCCGGGGCTCCTGGCGACCCTGGTCGACACCGGCGCCGTCGTCCCCGCTCCCGAGCAGGTCGAGGCCAACGTCGACGAGTACTGGGACGAGAGCTGGAAGGCCTACGGCACCGTCGGCGACACCTTCTACGCCGCCCCGCTCGGGGCCAACGCCAAGTCCTTCGTCTGGTACTCGCCGTCGGCCTTCGAGGAGGCCGGCTACGAGATCCCCCAGACCTGGGACGAGATGATCGAGCTGTCCGACGAGATCGCCGCCACGGGCGCCAAGCCGTGGTGTGCCGGCATCGGCTCCGGTGACGCGACCGGCTGGCCGGCGACGGACTGGCTGGAGGACGTCGTCCTGCGGACCGCGGGCCCCGAGGTCTACGACCAGTGGATCAACCACGAGATCCCGTTCAACGACCCGCGGATCGTCGAGGCGCTCGACGTCGTCGGCGGCATCCTCAAGAACCCCGACTACGTCAACGGCGGCCTCGGCGAGGTGCAGTCCATCGCGTCCACCGAGTTCGGTGACGCCGGTCTGCCCATCCTCGACGGCAGCTGCTGGATGCACCGGCAGGCGTCCTTCTACCAGGCGAACTGGCCCGAGGGCACCGAGGTGGCCGAGGACGGCGACGTCTTCGCCTTCCCGCTGCCGCCCATGGAGGGCGACGCCGCGCCGGTTCTCGGCGGTGGCGAGTTCACCGCCGCGTTCAACGACGACCCGGCCACCCAGGCGCTGCAGACCTACCTGTCCTCGGCCGACTGGGCCAACGTCAAGGCCCAGGTCTCCGGCCCCGGCTGGGTGAGCGCCAACACCGGTCTGGACCCGGAACTGCTGGCCTCGCCCATCGACCAGCTGGCCGCCGAGCTGTTCCAGGACCCCGAGGCGGTCTTCCGCTTCGACGGTTCGGACCTCATGCCCGGTGAGATCGGCGCTGGTGCCCTGTGGACCGAGCTGACCAACTGGATCGCCAACGACAAGCCGACCCAGCAGGTCCTCACCGACGTCGAGAACGCCTGGCCGGCGTCCTGATGTCACCATCCCGGTGACCCACCGTCCCGGGAAGAGGCCCCGGTCAGCCGAGCGCTGACCGGGGCCGCTCCACCCAGCCCCGGAGGCCGGGGGATCGCAGCTGCGCTGCGGTCCCCCGGCGTCCGCTTTCGAGGAGAGGTCGTCAACGGTGTCGTGGTTCCTCGACGCGAACACCACGGGGCACAAGATCGCCCTGATGGTGGTCGCCATCCTGATGTTCGCGGCCGTGATGGGAGCGATCCTGTTCGCCGTCGACCGGCCCAAGCGGGTGCCCAACTGGGTGGTCGCCGCCGGCTTCCTCGGCCCCACCCTGGTGCTGCTGCTGGTGGGCCTGGTCTATCCCGCCCTGGAAACCATCCGCGGCTCCTTCTACGACCGTGACGGCTCGGAGTTCGTGGGTCTGGACAACTACGTCACCGTCTTCACCCAGGACAGCTTCCAGACCGTCCTTCGCAACACCGTCCTCTGGGTGGTGCTGGTCCCGCTGGTGACCACCGGCCTCGGGCTGGTCTACGCCTACCTGGTCGACCGCACCCGCTTCGAGGCGCTCGCCAAGGCCCTGGTCTTCCTCCCCATGGCGATCTCCATGGTCGGTGCCGGCGTCATCTGGAAGTTCGTCTACGAGTACCGCCCCGACCAGCCCGGGGTGAACCAGATCGGCCTGCTCAACCAGCTGCTCGTCCTCGTGGGCATCGAACCGCAGCAGTTCCTGCTCAACCAGCCGTCCAACAACCTGTACCTGATCGTCGTGATGATCTGGATCCAGGCCGGCTTCGCCATGACCGTGCTCTCGGCGGCCATCAAGGCCATCCCCGACGACATCGTCGAGGCCGCCCGGCTCGACGGGGTCAGCGGACTGCAGATGTTCCGCTACGTCACCGTGCCGAGCATCCGCCCGGCCCTGGTCGTCGTCCTGACGACGGTCGCCATCGTCACGCTCAAGGTGTTCGACGTGGTGCGGACCATGACCGGGGGCCAGTTCGGCACGAGCGTCGTGGCCAACGAGTTCTACACGCAGTCCTTCCGCCAGTTCAACGTCGGCCTGGGTGCGGCGCTCGCGGTGCTGCTGTTCGTCCTGGTGATCCCGATCATCGCCTACAACGTCCGTCAGCTGCGCCTGGCCGAGGAGATCCGATGACCACGACGACTCCCGTGATGTCCCCGGCCGCTCTCCAGGAGCGCAAGCTCAGCCGCGCCGAGCGGCGCGCGGTGGCCGCCAAGACCAAGCTGAGCTCGCCGGCGGCGTCCGCCGTGGCCATCGTGATCGCGGTGCTGTGGACCGTGCCCACGCTGGGTCTGCTGGTCACGTCGTTCCGCCCGGAGCTCGACATCCGGCGCTCGGGCTGGTGGACGGTGTTCACCGATCCGACGCTCACCCTCGACAACTACAACGAGGTGCTCTACGGCGGCACGAATTTCGCGTCGCTGTTCGTCAACTCGCTGGTCATCACGCTGCCGGCGGTGGTCATCCCGATCACGCTGGCAGTCCTGGCCGCCTACGCGTTCGCCTGGGTGAAGTTCCGCGGGCGCAACGTGCTGTTCGTCGCCGTCTTCTCCCTGCAGGTGGTGCCGATCCAGGTCACGCTGATCCCGCTGCTGAGCCTCTACGTCGACACCGGCCTGTCGGGCTCGTTCTGGACGATCTGGCTGTCGCACGCCATCTTCGCGCTGCCTCTGGCGGTCTTCCTCCTGCACAACTTCATGAAGGAGATCCCGGCCTCGCTGGTCGAGGCCGCGCGCATGGACGGCGCCGGCCACGTCAAGATCTTCTTCCAGGTCCTGCTGCCGCTGCTGACCCCGGCCATCGCGGCCTTCAGCGTCTTCCAGTTCCTCTGGGTCTGGAACGACCTGCTCGTGGCCCTGACGTTCGCCGGCGGTGCTCCCGAGGTGGCTCCCCTGACGGTGCGCCTGGCGGACATGGTCGGGACCCGTGGCTCCGACTGGTACCTGCTCGCGGCCGGTGCCTTCGTGTCGATCATCCTGCCGCTCGTGGTCTTCCTCGGGCTGCAGCGCTACTTCGTCCGGGGGCTCCTGGCCGGCAGCGTCAAGGGCTGAAGGCCCCCGGAGGAACGCCCGGAAGGACCCTGTCCTCCCCACCGCTCGGCAGGCTCGCGGCGCTGCCCCGGCGGGGCCACCTCGCGGACTGGGGCGGCGCCTGGGAGGCCCGGGCGAACCGGCCCGGACGAGAAAGGGCCCCCGGACATCGTGTCCGGGGGCCCTTCTCGTCGCCGGTTACGCGGGCGCGTGCTGGTTCTGCCGGTTGGCCGCGGCCGGCTCGGCGGACCCGCGGCTGTCCAGGTCGCGCAGGTGCGACTCGAGGTAGGACCGCAGGCGGGTGCGGTACTCGCGCTCGAAGGTGCGCAGTTCCTCGATCTTCCGCTCCAAGCTGCTGCGCTTCTCCTCGAGGCCGCTCATGGCCTCGACGTGGCGGCGCTCGGCGTCCTGCTCGAGGGCGGCGGCCTTGGCGCGGGACTCCCGCTCCATCGTCTCGGCGCGGGTCCGGGCGTCACTGACCATCGACTCGGCGCGGTGCTTGGCCTCGGCCACCATCTGCTCGCTCTTGGCGCGGGCCTCGCTCATCAGCCGCTCGCTGTTGGTCTTGGCCCCGCTGAGCATCTGCTCGGCCTGGGTCTTGGCCTCGTTGACGTACCGGTCGGCGGTCTCGGTGGCCAGGGCGAGCATCCGGGAGGCCCGGGCGCTGTCGTCCTCACGCGCCTGCTGCACCGGCGGGGGCGGCGGTGCCGCGGCCGGAGCCGACGCCGGCACGGGAGCCGGCGCCTCCGCGGCACGACCGACGCTGGCGCGCAGCTCGTTGTTCTCCTCGATCAAGCGGGCCAGCTCGGCCTCCACGACGTCGAGGAAGGCGTCCACCTCGTCCTCGTCGTAGCCCCGCTTGCCGATGGGCGGCTTCTTGAAGACGACGTTGTGCACGTCGGCAGGCGTCAGTGGCATCGGGGTCACCTCGGGTCGGACGGCGGGAACAGGGACGTTCTCGGGCGAGCGGCGGCGGACCTCCGCCTGCTTGCCCGCTCCACGTCCCCGCCCCGGTGGGGGTCAGGAGTCACGCAGCGGCGGCGAGTGAGGTCGTGATGCCACGGAGGAACAACACGGCGATCAACAGCACCATAAACCCGAGGTCCAGTCTGATGGACCCCAGGTTCAGGGGTGGGATGACCTTGCGCACCGCCTTCAGCGGAGGATCTGTCGTGGTGTAGACGACCTCGAGCCCTGCGGCAACGAGCCCGGAGGGACGCCAGCTGCGGGCCAGCACCATCACCCAGTCCACGACGAACCGCGCGAACAGGAGGACGAGGAAGACGAGCAGGACCGACGACACGATCTGCCAGAAGAGAGCCACGGTCCTCGCTCGTTCGGGGCACTGTGCGTGCCGTGTCCACCGTCGCGCGAGTCGCCTCGCGCAGGCCTCAGGACTGGTTGAAGAACCCGCCTTCGCGGATCCGGGCCTTGTCCTCGGCCGTCACGTCGACGTTCTGCGGGCTGAGCAGGAACACCTTCGCCGTGACGCGCTCGATACTACCGCGCAGTCCGAAGGACAGGCCCGCAGCGAAGTCGACGAGGCGCTTGGCGTCGGAATCGTCCATCTCGGTGAGGTTCATGATGACCGGCATGCCCTCCCGGAACCGCTCGCCGATGGTCCGCGCCTCGTTGTAGGTGCGGGGGTGCAGCGTGGTGATCCGGTAGGGCTGCGGCGGCGCGGGCGCCGGCTCGGGCGCGACCACGACCGGCTCGCGGACGGCCAGCTTCGCCGCGGTCGCGCCGACCGGGCCGCTGCCCATGGTGTTGCCGCCCATGGCGTTGCCGCCCACGCCGTTGCTCCCCACACCGTTGCCGCCCACGCCCTTGCCCCCCACGCCGTTGCCGGCCATGGCGCTGCCGCCCATGGTCGGCCCGACCGCGCCGAGGGCGCTCACCCGGGAGGGGCCGCCGGAGGCGCCCGCCGGGGCGATGCCGAGCGGGCGCGCGGCACGCTCGCGGCGCACCGGCAGGGCCTCGGGCTCACGGGCCGGGGGGAGGTCGTCGACGTCGTCCTCGACATAGCCGGCCGAGTACTCGTCGTCGTAGTGGTCGTCGTACCGCTCGTCGGCGTAGCGGCCGCCGTAGCGCCGCTCATGGTCCGGGTGCTCGGACTGACGGGAGTCGTACCGGCCGTAGCCGCGGACGTCATCGTCCTCGACGAGCCCCAGGTAGATCCCCATCCTCCGCATGGCTCCAGCCATCGGACCTCCCCCTCTGCTGGCGTCCTGCGCGTCGCGTCTGTCTGCGGTCGTCACGGCCCCGCGGGTGCTCCGGGGGGCCGGGTGACCGGTGTGACTCGTGTGGCTGGTGAGTTCTGATCTCCGTCGCAGGGTAGGGGCCGATTCCCGAAGAGCGCGGTTCCGACACGCACGATCGTCGAGCCGGCCGCGATCGCCGCCTCCAGGTCGCCGCTCATGCCGGCCGAGAGCTCGACGGCCTCCGGATGGTCGACCCGCACCCGCGCCGCCAGCGCGGCGAGACGGTCGAACGCCGGCCGCGGGTCCTCACCGAGCGGTGCCACCGCCATGAGCCCGCGCAGCCGGAGGCCTTCGCACCCGGCGACGAGGTCGGCCAGGGCCGGCACGTCGGCGGGCGGGGCCCCGCCCCGGGGCGCGGCTCCCCCGGCCGGCCCGCCGAGGTCGACCTGGACCAGCACGTCCACCGGTCGCCCCTGCCGCCCGGCCCGGTCGAGGGCCTGCGCCAGCGAGGGGCGGTCGACCGAGTGGACGGTCGCGCCCAGGCGGGCGACGGCGGCCGCCTTGTTGCGCTGCAGCTGGCCGACGAAGTGCCACCGCAGCGGGAGGTCGGTGAGCTCGCCGGCCTTGCCCACGAGCTCCTGCGCCCGGTTCTCGCCGAAGTCCCGCTGGCCCAGCGCGGCCAGCTCCCGGACGTCGGAGGCCGGCCACGTCTTGCTGATGGCGAGCAGGGCGACCGTCGCGGGGTCGCGGCCGGCCGCACGGGCGGCCGCGGCGATCCGCTCCCGCACCGCGCGCAGGTTCTCCTCCAGGCGAGCCACGGGGACGATCCTGCCCGCTCGCCACGGTCTCTCCGCAAGCCCCCGCCTCCAGCGCCCCGAGCGGCGGGAACCGCAGTGCTCTCTCAGCCGAGCCAGACGATCCCGGCCTGCCGCCCCGTGACGCCGTCACGCCGGTGGGAGAACAGCTGGGGGTCCTCCACGGTGCAGCGCGGGTCCTGGACGACCTCCGGGATCCCGGCACGCCGCAGGCCGTCGGCGACGGCGGCGCGCAGGTCGAGCCCCGGCGTGCCCGCGCGCGTGCGCACCGCCGCGGCGGGTGCGACGCGGGCGACGTCGGCCTGCATCTGCGCCGGCACCTCGTAGCACTCACCGCACACGGCGGGCCCCAGGAGCGCGCTGACGTTGCGGGCGCGCGCACCCAGGCTCGCCATGGCCGACAGCGCGGCGGGGACGACGCCCTTCCCGACGCCCTCCCGTCCGGCGTGGACCGCCGCGACGACGCCGGCCACGGGGTCGGCGATCAGCACCGGGACGCAGTCGGCCACCAGCACGCAGAGGACGAGCCCCGGGGTCGCGGTCACCAGGGCGTCGGTGGCAGCCACCGGACCCGCCTGGGGGCCGTCCACGACGGCGACGGACGCACCGTGCACCTGCTCCATCCAGACCAGCCGGTCCTCGGGCACCCGGAGCTCGCGGGCCACCCTGCTGCGGTTGGCCGCGACGTCGCCCGCGTCGTCGCCCACATGGTCGCCGAGATTGAAGGAGTCGTACGGGGAACGGGACCGGCCGCCCCGCCGGTCTGTGACGACCCTGCGGGGTCGCACCGCCTGCGGAGCGGCCGGGAAGGTGCTCATGTAGGCGAAGCCTACGAGGTGACGGTCCGCTGGAACGGCCCCCTTGCAGGGGCCCCGCCGGGAGCCTGCGAGCGGTGGGGGGGCAAGGGGGTCCTGTTACTGCTTGAGGAACTCCGGGATGTCGAGCTCCTCCTCGAAGTCCTCGCTGGACAACGGACGCCGCCCGGAGACCGGGCCCGGGATCGGCGGCAGCGGCGGAACCGTGATCCCGCCGCCGTTCACCGCGGCCGCCGGGCGGGACGCCGCCGCGGCAGGCG
>NZ_JBHUHP010000010.1:180671-200751 GCF_042682525.1 Blastococcus deserti | reverse complement strand
GCCGCCGACGCGGCCTCCGCGGAGGGAGCCGGTGCCGCCGGGGCGGCCGGTGCCGGCTGGGCGACCTGCGGGGTCACCCGCCGCTCCCCCAGCGACTGCCCGGCCGACGGCGACATCGGGCGCCGGTACGGCGGCAGCCCGCTCGGTGCCGCGGCGGGAGCTCCCCCGGCCACCACGCCGGCGGCCTCCTTGCGGGCATTGGGCCGGCCGCTGTCGAAGCCGGCGGCGATGACCGTCACCCGCACCTCGTCACCGAGGGCGTCGTCGATCACGGCGCCGAAGATGATGTTGGCGTCGGCGTGGGCCGCGTCGGACACGAGAGAGGCGGCCTCGTTGATCTCGAACAGCCCGAGGTCCGAGCCTCCGGAGATCGACAGCAGGACCCCGTGGGCGCCCTCCATCGAGGCCTCCAGCAGCGGGCTGGCGATGGCCTGCTCGGCGGCCAGCAGCGCGCGGTTGTCGCCTCGTGCGCTGCCGATACCCATCAGCGCCGAGCCCGCTCCGGACATGACCGACTTGACGTCGGCGAAGTCCAGGTTGATCAGGCCCGGCGTCGTGATCAGGTCGGTGATGCCCTGGACACCGGACAGCAGCACCTGGTCGGCGGTGCGGAAGGCGTCCATCACGCTGACGTTCCGGTCGCCCAGCTGCAGCAGCCGGTCGTTCGGGATCACGATCAGCGTGTCGCACTCGTTGCGCAGCTCCTCGATGCCCGACTCGGCCTGCACCGCGCGCCGCTTGCCCTCGAAGGCGAACGGGCGGGTGACCACGCCGATGGTCAGGGCGCCGAGCTTGCGGGCGATCGAGGCCACCACGGGCGCGCCACCGGTGCCGGTGCCGCCGCCCTCCCCGGCCGTCACGAAGACCATGTCGGCCCCCTTGAGGACCTCCTCGATCTCCTCGCGGTGGTCCTCGGCGGCCTGGCGGCCCACGTCGGGCTGAGCGCCGGCGCCCAGGCCCCGGGTGAGCTCCCGTCCGACGTCGAGCTTGACGTCGGCGTCGCTCATCAGCAGCGCCTGGGCATCGGTGTTGATCGCGATGAACTCGACGCCCTTGAGCCCGACCTCGATCATCCGATTGACCGCGTTCACCCCGCCGCCGCCGATGCCGACGACCTTGATGACCGCTAGATAGTTGTGCGGAGGTGTCATGCGGCGCTCCCCAACTGGACCCTCATCCTCAAGTTCAGCCTTACAGTTATGTCAACTCGGTCGACGTGGAGGAAGTTAGGTCCGGCGAAGACACCGACACAAACACCCTCCGGAGGTCGGCGTGTCGGTGGACCGGGTTCCCACGAAGCTCTGGGAACTCATTGGTCACATGGGCACCACTGGGTGTGACGACCCGCCTCGAGAACGTCTCATCCAGGGGTCCAGGCTCCCGTGCGCCCCGGAAATCACATCCGCGACATTTGTTTCTCGTCCCGGGCGTGTCGCGACGTCCGGCGTGTCGGTCCACCCGCGGTCCTGCAGCGGTGCGGAGGCGCGGGCCCACCCTCAGCGACGGGGCCCGGGGAACCCGCTGTGCGCGGTGGCGTCCCGGACGGCGGGCGGGCCGGCTAGCGGAGGACGACCGCGTCGGGAGTGCTGACGTCGATGGTGGTGGCGGGCTCGAGCGTCCCCGCCTCGATCTGCTCGAGCAGTCCCACGAGCGCCTCGGACTTGGCCCCGGACTCGGAGGCGTCGCCCCAGCGCACGACGGTCCCGTCGGCCAGGGTCAGCGAGATGTCGTCGGGGCTCGCGGCGGCGGCTGCGGCGACCTGCTCCCGGACGTCCGCGGGCAGCGAACCGAGCGCCGCGATGCCGGCCAGGGTGGCCGGGTCCCGGGGGCCCGGCGAGGCGACGTCGAGCGGCACCACGCCGTCGGGGGCGGCACCGGTGACGGCGTCGAACAGCACTCCCTCGGCGTCGACCAGGGAGCGCCGTCCCGGCTCCCCCACGACGGCGACCGGGACGCGCTGCACGACGGTGATGACGACACTGTCCGGCCAGTCCCGGGTGACCTCCGCCGAGGCGACCTGCGGCAGCCGTGCGACGCGCGTCCGGGCGGCCTCGAGGTCCACCCGCAGCAGCGGCGTCCCGGCCTCGATGCCGGCGGCCTCCTGCACCTGCCCGGCGGGCAGGGTGGTCAGGCCGTCGACGTGCACCGCCCGCACGGCCAGCAGCGGCCCGGCCAGCAGCAGCCAGCCGGCGGCGGCCACGGCGACGAGTGCCGCGGCGAGCTGCAGCCAGCGGCGGTGGCGGCCGCGGGGACGCCCGAACCGGCGGACCGCCGGCGCGGGAGCCGGCTCCGTGGAGTGGCGGACGCCCTCCCGCCGCCGGTTGCCGGCCGGCCGGGTGCCGCGGCCCCGGGCCCTCCTCCCCCGGCCGCCGCTGCGGTCGCGCGTCGTGGTGCCGGAGCGGCTCACCGGTCCGCGCCCGCGGGGTCTCCCCCTCCGGCGGCGCGGAGCACGGCGAGCACCTCGGGCCCGACCATCGACACGTCACCGGCGCCCATGGTCATCACGAGGTCGCCGGGGCGGGCTCGCGCGGCCAGCGCCGGCGCCGCGGCCGACCAGGACGGCTCGAACAGCACGCGCTCGCGCGGGAGCGGGACCGCATCGGCGACCATCGCCCCGGTGACCCCCGGCACCGGGTCCTCCCGGGCGCCGTAGACGTCCATCACCACGACTTCGTCGGCGAGCCCGAGGGCCTGCCCGAAGCCCTCGGCGAACTCCTGCGTCCGGCTGTAGAGGTGCGGCTGGAACGCGACGACCAGGCGGCCGTCGCCGGCGACGGCCCGGGCCGCCCGCAGCTGCGCGGTGACCTCGGTCGGGTGGTGCGCGTAGTCGTCGTAGACCCGCACCCCGCCCGCGACGCCCTTGAGCTCGAACCGGCGGTGCACCCCGCCGAAGCGGCCCAGTCCCTCGATCAGCCCGGCCGCCGGCAGGCCCAGCTCGAGCCCGGCGAGCAGGGCGGCGGCGCTGTTGAGCGCCATGTGCTCACCCGGCACGCGGATCCGGACCCGCCCCAGTTCCGTGCCGTCGAGGACGGCCGTGTAGCTCGTGGCCTCCGGGCCCACCTGCAGGTCGACCAGCCGCAGGTCCGCGTCCGCCGCGCGGCCGTAGGTCCGCAGCCGGGCCGCGCAGGGCACCGCGCGCAGCCGGGCCGCGCCCGGGTCGTCCGCGCAGACGACGACGAAGCCGGCGGGGTCGACGGTCCCGAGGAACCGGTCGAAGGCGGCCTCGACGGCCGCGAGGTCCCCGTAGTTGTCCAGGTGATCGGCCTCGACGTTGGTGACGATCGCCGCGAAGGGCGCCAGGAGGAGGAAGGAGCGGTCGCTCTCGTCGGCCTCGGCGACGAAGACGTCGCCCTCCCCCGCGTGCGCATTGCTCCCCGACTCGTTGAGGTCGCCGCCGATCGCGAAGGACGGGTCGGCCCCGCACGCCTGCACGGCGACGGTCAGCATGGACGTGGTCGACGTCTTCCCGTGCGTGCCGGCCACCGCCACGCTGCGCCGTGCGGCCATGACCGCGGCCAGGGCCACCGCGCGCGGCAGGACCCGCAGGCCCCGCTCCCGCGCGGCCGCCAGCTCCGGGTTGTCGGCCCGGATCGCGGTGGAGACGACGACCGTGTCGGCGTCGCCCAGGTTGGCCGGGTCGTGCCCGACGGCCACCCGCGCGCCCAGGGCCCGCAACGCCAGCAGCGTCGGCGTGTCGCGCCGGTCGCTGCCCGAGACCCGCACGCCACGGGCGAGGAGGATGCGCGCGATGCCGCTCATGCCGGCCCCGCCGATGCCCACGAAGTGCACCGCGCCCAGCTCGTCGAGGCTCGGCACGGGGGCCGTCCAGGCCGCCACGTCCGCCGCGCTCACGTCCGCACCCGCCCCGCGCGCGCGACGTCGAGCACGATGTCGGCCAGCCGGTCGTCGGCGTCGGGCACCCCTGCGGCCGCCGCGTGGCGGGCGTACCCGGTGAGGGCCACCGGGTCGGTGAGCAGCGGCACCAGGTGCCCGGTGATCCAGTCCGCGTCCAGCTCGGCGTCCTCGACCAGCAGCCCGCCGCCGGCCTCGACGACCGGGAGCGCGTTGCGTCGCTGCTCGCCGTTGCCGATCGGCAGCGGCACGAAGGCCGCGGGCAGCCCGACGGCCGACAGCTCCGCCACGGTGACGGCCCCGGCCCGGCACAGGGCCAGGTCGGCGGCGGCGTAGGCGAGGTCCATGCGGTCCAGGTAGTCGACGAGCACGTAGGGGGCACTACCCGCGGGCCGCGGCGGCACCGTCACGGAGGTGTTCTTGGGTCCTCGGGCGTGCAGCACCTGGATGCCGGCGGCGGTGAGGACGTCGGCAGCCGCGACCGCGGCCCGGTTGAGCGTCTGCGCCCCCTGCGAGCCACCGAAGACCAGCAGCGTGGGCCGGTCGGCGTCCAGCCCGAACTCCACCCGCGCCTCGGCGCGCCGCGCGGCACGGTCGAGGGTGCTGATCGCCGTCCGCAGGGGCATGCCGACGTGCTCGCCGCGGTGCAGCGGGGTGCCGGGCACCGTGACCGCCACCCGCGCCGCCAGCCGGGCACCGATGCGGTTGGCCAGGCCGGGGAGCGCGTTCTGCTCGTGGACCACGAGCGGCACCCGTGCCCCGCGGCCGGCGAGGTAGGCCGGCAGCGCCACGTACCCGCCGAAGCCGACGACGACGTCGGCCGACAGCTCCTCCAGGATCGCGCGGGTCTCCGCCACCGCCCGCCGCACCCGGCCGGGGACGCGGAGCAGGTCCACGGTCGGCTTCCGGGGCAGCGGCACCGGGGGGATGAGCCGCAGGTCGTACCCCCGGGCGGGGACCAGCCGGGTCTCCATACCGCGGGCGGTGCCCAGGCAGGTGATGCGCAGACCGCCGTCGCGGCGGCGCAGCGCGTCGGCCAGGGCCAGCATGGGCTCGATGTGCCCCCCGGTGCCCCCACCGGCCAGGACGACGCTCGGGGAACGCCCCGGCGAGCCGGTCACCGGGGGCTCCGGGGCCGGCGGGGAGCCACGGTGGGCGGCGGCTGCCGGCGTCCTGCGCCCGTCGCGCCGCTCCCGGCGGGCCTGCCGTCCCGGGGTGGCACGGTCCGCGGCGGCAGGGCGCGCGGCCGCTCGGCGGCGGCCGGCGGGGTGGATCGGGGCCCACCGGACCAGGGAGGGGCCGAGCGCGGGTGCAGCACGGTGCGCCCGCCGGTGGCCGAGCGCTCCGGTCCGCGGTCCGCGGACCGGCGGCGCGGGCGGACGGGGTCGACGGCCGCCGCGGGCACGGGCAGGAGGAAGCGGGCCAGGCGGCCCCGGGGCTGCGCGCGCTGCGCCTCGATCGCGGCCGGTTCCGAACGGGCGAAGCGGGCCAGCAGCCCGACGATGAAGAGGGTGAGGACCAGCGACGTCCCGCCGGCGGAGATCAGCGGCAGCTGGACGCCGGTGACCGGCAGGAGCCCGACGACGTATCCCATGTTCATGGCGGCCTGCCCCACCAGCCACACCGTGATCGCCACGCTGGCGAGCTGGACGAACCGGTCGGCGGAGCGCCGGGCGATCCGGAACCCGGCCCAGGACAGCACGCCGTAGAGCGTCACGACGACCAGGCAGCCGAGGAAGCCGAGCTCCTCGCCGATGATGGCGAAGATGTAGTCGGACTCCGCGTGCGGCAGCAGGTTCCACTTCATGGCGCTGTTGCCCAGCCCCACGCCCCAGAGCCCGCCGGTGGCGAGGGCGTACATGCCGCGGATGGCCTGGAAGCCGCCGTCGCTGGGGTCGGCGAAGGGGTCGAGGAAGGCGGTGATGCGAGCCATGCGGTACGGCGCCAGCTTCACCAGGACCGCGAGGACGACGGCCCCGGCGAGCGCGAACCAGCCGAACCAGCGCAGCGGCATCCCGCCGCCCCACAGCAGCCCCACCAGGACCAGGCCCAGGCTGACGACGGCGCCGAAGTCGGGCTCGGCGATCAGCAGCAGCGACAGGATGCCGAACACCGGCAGCACCGGCACCAGCAGGGACCTGGTCGTGAGGTAGCGCTCGCGCAGCGCGAGGACGTGCGCGCCCCAGAGCGCGAAGACCAGCTTCGCGAGCTCCGACGGCTGGAAGTAGGTCACGCCGAGGTCGATCCACTGCCGCGCGCCGTTGAGCTCCGCGCCGATGCCGGGGATGAGCACGACGACGAGCAGCCCGACACCGACCAGCAGGCCGATGGGAGACCACCGCCGGATGAACCCGACGGGCATCCGGAGGGCGGCGAACATGGCGATCAGCCCGACGCAGGCCAGCGCCACCTGCTTGACGCCCGGTGCCCAGGCGGGCTCGTCGGCCAGCGCCGCCTCGATCGCCGAGGCGGAGAAGACCATGACCAGCCCGATGGCCAGCAGCAGCCCGGCCGAGCCGAGGACGAGGTGGCTGCTGGTCATGGGCCCGTCGAGCCACGCGGGGCCCTCGAACCGGGGGTGGCGCTCGTAGCGGGTCGGCGTCGCGCGCTCCCGGGGGGTGCGGTCGGCGCCCGACGGCCTGGGCCGGGTGCTCGCCCGGGTGCCGGCGGTCATCGCTCCTCCACCCGGTCCGCCCTCATGGCCCCATCGTCGCTGCTGGGCGGCCCCGTCCGGGCCACCCCCGGCGCGTGTCGCGGGGAGAGGGCGGAACGGCGGCCGGACCGCGGGACGGTGAGCAGTGGGCCGGTCACAGTCCGACGATGTTGAGCCAGTCGGCGTAGAACAGGCCGATCCCGAACGCGACGGCCATCGCCGTGACCAGCCAGAAGCGCACGATGACGGTGTTCTCCGTCCAGCCGGCCAGCTCGAAGTGGTGGTGCAGCGGCGCCATGCGGAAGACCCGGCGCCGGGTGGCGCGGAAGAAGGCCACCTGGATCACCACGGACATCGTCACCGCGACGAACAGCCCGCCGAGGACGACGAGCAGCAGCTCGGTGCGCGTCACGATCGCCAGACCCGACAGCAGGCCGCCGAGGGCCAGCGAGCCGGTGTCGCCCATGAAGATCCGGGCGGGGCTGGTGTTCCACCAGAGGAAGCCCAGGCAGGCCCCGAGTCCCGCCGCCGCGACCAGCGTGACGTCGAGCGGATCCCGCACGGTGTAGCAGCCCTCGATGAGCTCGTTCGCGCAGTCGTGGGTGAACTGCCAGAACGAGATGAAGACGTAGGACGCGAACACCATGGCGGAGGCCCCCGCCGCGAGGCCGTCGAGCCCGTCGGTGAGGTTGACCGCGTTGGAGAACCCCGCGATGAAGAGGTAGGCGAGGATCACGAAGGCGACCGACCCCAGCGCGAAGGGCGCGATGTCGCGGACGTAGGACACCACGGTGGACGCCGGGGTCACGCCGTCCCTGTTCGGGAAGTTGATCGACATCACCGCGAAGGCCACGCCCACCACCAGCTGGCCGACCAGCTTGGCCGTCTTGTTCAGCCCCAGGCTGCGGCGGTACCGGATCTTGAGGTAGTCGTCGAGGAACCCGACGGTGCCCAGGCCCACCATGAGGAACAGGAGCAGCAGCCCGCTGGCCGTGAACCCCCAGTTCTGCTGATCGGTGAGGATCAGGTGCGCGGCCGCGTAGCCGCCGACGGTCGCCCCCACGATCACCGTGCCGCCCATGGTGGGCGTGCCCTTCTTCGACAGGTGGCTCTCGGGGCCGTCGTCCCGGATCTCCTGCCCCAGCCCCTGGCGGCGGAAGGCCCGGATGGCCAGCGGCGTGAGCAGGATGGAGATGATCAGGCTGACCCCGGCCGCGATCAGGACCGACCTCATGCGCCGGCCCCGGTGGTCAGCAGGTCGGCGGCCAGCAGCTCGAGCCCGTAGGAGCGGCTGGCCTTCACGAGGACGACGTCCCCGGGACGGAGCACCTCCGCCAGCAGCTCGCGGGCAGCGGCCCGGTCCGGCACGTGCACCGACTCCTCCCCTGCCCGGCGCCCGGCGGCGACCGCGCCTTCGGCTATGCCTACCGCATCGGGTCCGACCGCCACGATCAGGTCGACGCCCGCGGCGGCGGCGTCCCGGCCCAGCCGCTCGTGCTCGGCCGGCGCGTCCGGCCCGAGCTCGGCCATCGCGCCCAGCACGGCGATCCGCCGCGAGCCGGCCATCCCGGCCAGCGCGGCGAGGGCGGCCCGCATGGACTCCGGGTTGGCGTTGTACGCGTCGTTGACGACGGTCACCCCGTCCGGCCGCCGGTCGACCTCCATCCGCCAGCGGCTGCGCGGCATCGCCGCCGACAGGGCCGCGGCGACCTCGCCGGCGGGCAGGCCGAGCGCGAGGGCCGCGCCGGCGGCCGACAGGGCATTGGCCACCTGGTGCTCGCCGACCACGCGGAGCCGCACCGGGTGCTCCTCGCCGGCCGCCCGCAGCCGGAAGCTCGCCCGGCCCGACTCGTCGAGCACCACGTCGGTGGCCCGGACGTCGGCGTCGGCGCCGCGGCCGACCGCGACCACCCGTGCCCGGGTGCGCGGCGCCATGCCGATCACCCGCGGGTCGTCGGCGTTGAGCACGGCGGTGCCGTCTTCCGGCAGCGCCTCGACCAGCTCCCCCTTCGCCTGCGCGATGGCCTCCGGGCTGCCGAACTCGCCCAGGTGCGCCGACCCGACGTTGAGGACGACGCCCACCTCCGGGCGGGCGATCCGGCACAGCCGGGCGATGTGCCCGGTGCCGCGGGCGCCCATCTCCAGCACCAGGAACCGCGTCTCCCCGTCGGCGTCGAGCACGGTGAGCGGCAGGCCGATGTCGTTGTTGTAGGAACCGGGCGGGCTCACGGTCGGGCCCGCGGCGGCCAGCACCTGGCCCAGGAGGTCCTTGGTCGAGGTCTTGCCGGAGGAGCCGGTGATGCCCACGGTCCGCAGGCCGCCGGCGGTCAGCCGGCCGTGCACCCCGGCGGCCAGCCGGCCCAGCGCGGCGACGGTGTCGTCGACCACCACGCACGGGAGCGCGCCGTCGGGGCGCGTGGCCAGGGCGGCGACGGCGCCGGCCGCGGCGGCCGCTGGCAGGAAGTCGTGCCCGTCGACCCGCTCCCCCGCGACCGCGACGAACAGGTCGCCGGACGCCACGGTGCGGGAGTCGACTGTGACCTTCCCCGTCGCCCGCGTGCCGGCCGGCCCGGTCAGCGTGCCGCCGGCGAGCTCGGCGACCTCGGCCAGGGTGAGGGCGATCATGCCGTCGTACCCAGGGTGGTCAGGACCTCGCGGAGGACCTCGCGGTCGTCGAAGGGGTGCACGGTGCCGGCGATCTCCTGCCCTGTCTCGTGGCCCTTGCCGGCGACCAGCAGGGTGTCGCCCGGTCGCGCCAGCGCCACGGCGGCGGCCAGCGCGTCGCGGCGGCCGGCGACCTCGTGCACCTCGGCGCGGCGGTCGGCCGGGACGTCGTGCACGCCGGCGAGCATCGCGGCACGGATCCCGGCGGGGTCCTCGGAGCGCGGGTTGTCGTCGGTGATCACCACGACGTCGCTGCCCTCCGCGGCGGCGGCGCCCATCGCGGGCCGCTTGCCGGGGTCGCGGTCGCCGCCGCAGCCGAGGACGGTGATCAGCCGGCCCCGCGTCGTGCCGCGCAGCGCGGTGAGGGCGGTGGTGACGGCGTCGGGCGTGTGGGCGTAGTCGACGACCGCGACGAACGGCTGGCCGGCGTCGACCGGCTCCATCCGGCCGGGGACGACGGTCGCCGCGACGCCGGCGAGGGCGGTCTCCACCGGCACGCCGACCGCGTCGAGCAGCGCCACCGCCAGGACGGCGTTGGCCACGTTGAACCGCCCGGGCAGCCGGACCCGCGCGGGCCAGGTGCGGCCCCCGGGCCCGGTGAGCGTGAAGGCCGATCCCCCGTCCGCGGCCGGCTCGATGCCGGTCGCCGTCCAGTCCCCCGGGCCGGAGATCGACACGGTCCCGGCGTGGGGCCGCAGCCGGGCCAGGCGCCGGCCGGCGTCGTCGTCCACCGTGACGACCTCCTGCCGCGCGCGGCCGTCGAAGAGCATCGCCTTGGCCCGGAAGTACTCCTCCAGATCCCCGTGGAAGTCCAGGTGGTCGCGGCCGAGGTTGGTGAACCCCGCGGCAGCGAACCGCACGCCTCCGACCCGGCCGAGGACCAGCGCGTGACTGGAGACCTCCATGACCACCGCCGACACCCCGGAGCCGGCCATGGTCGCGAGCAGCGCGTGCACGGCCGGTGCCTCGGGGGTGGTCCGGACGCTGGGGAACGCCGTCTCCACGACGGTGCCGTCGGCGGCGCGGCCGCGGGTGCGCGTCTGCACCGTGCCGATGAGGCCGGTGCCCAGCCCGGCGGCGGCGAGGCCGGCCTCGACCAGGTAGGCGGTGGTCGTCTTGCCGTTGGTCCCGGTGATGCCCACGACGGTCAACTCCTGGCTCGGCCGCCCGTACACCCGGTCGGCAACGAGCCCGAGGACCGCCCGCGGGTCGTCGACGACGCAGACCGGCAGCCCCGCGCCCAGCGCGGTCTCAAGGCCGGTCGGGTCGGTGAGCACCGCGACGGCGCCCCGCGCGGCCGCGTCGGCGGCGAACCGGGCGCCGTGGGTGCGGGCGCCGGGGAGCGCGGCGTAGAGGTCGCCGGCCCGCACCTCGGCCGACGCCAGGGTGACACCGGAGACCGCGGGGACCTCGCCCGTCGTCCCGCCGGCCACGGGGAGCCCGACGAGATCGGCCAGCTCCGGGAGCGGCATGGGGGCGGCGGTCGGGGGCCGGTGCCCCGCGGGCCCGGGCACCGACCCGGCGTCGGTCGGGGTCACGGGACTCCAATCTACCGGCGGGCGCCGGCCGGCCCGCGCACCTCGGCGCGTCCGGCGGCGCCGGACGCGGCCCGGCCGGAGGGTCCGGGTCGGGGGACGTGCGGTCAGGGCGTGCCGGTGAGCCGGAAGTCCGGCCGCGCCGTCCCCGAGGGGACGACGCCGTCGGCGGTCAGCGCGTACCGGAGGATGTCGGCGAAGACGGGGGCGGCCACCTGGCCGCCCTCGGCGTCGCTGCTGGGCCGCTCGAGGTCGACGGCGACGACGTACTGGGGGTCGTCGGCGGGGGCGAAGCCGACGAACGTGGTCACGTAGCCGCCGCCCTCGTAGCAGTTGCAGTCCGGATTGGGCCGCTGGGCGGTGCCGGTCTTGCCGGCCACGCGGAAGCCCTCGACCTGGCCCAGCGGCGCGGTGCCGCCGGGGCCGACGACTGCCTCCAGCATGTACGCCATCTTCTCGGCGGTCGCCTCGCTGATCACCCGGGTGCCGTCGGGGGTGGAGGCCTCGGTCACCCGGCCGTCGGGCCCGGTGACCGACTCGACGATGCGCGGGGGGACGCGGACGCCGTCGTTGGCGATCGCCTGGTAGATCGAGGCCATCTGCAAGGTCGTCACGGAGACGCCCTGGCCGATCGCGACGTTCGCCGCGCGGACCTCGCTCCACTCGTCGGAGTCCTGCAGGATGCCGGCGCTCTCGCCGGGCAGCTCGATGCCGGTGGTCTCGCCGATGCCGAAGGCCCGCAGGTACTGCTCCAGCTTCCCGTCGCCCACCTCGCGGGCCAGCATGATCGTGCCCACGTTGCTGGACTTGGCCAGGATCCCGGTGACGGTCCAGTCGACCGGGTCGTGGTCGTGGGCGTCGGTGACGACCCGGTCGCCGGCCTGGATGTGGCCGTCGACGGTGAGCACGGTGTCCGGCTCGGCGACCCCCTCCTCGAGGGCGGCCGAGAGCGTGACCGCCTTCATGACCGAGCCGGGCTCGAAGACGCCGGACACGATCGGGTTGCCGAGCAGGTCGGGGTCGGTGGCCGAGTAGTTGCCGGGGTCGTAACCCGGGCACGAGCCCATCGCGGCGACCTGGCCGGTGCGCACGTCCAGCACCACGGCGGAGGCGCGGGTGGTGGCGCCGTCGGCGCACGCCTCCCCCAGGCGTTGCTCGGTCACGAACTGCAGGTCCTGGTCGAGGGTCAGGGTGACGGAGTCGCCGTCGGTGGCCGGGGTCGACTCGTCGATGCCCGACGGGATGCGGTTGCCGCCGCTGCCGACCTCCACCCGGCGCTGGCCCGGCGTGCCGGCGAGCTCGTCCTGGAACGTCTGCTCGATCCCGGCCAGGCCCTCGCCGTCCCGGCCCACGAAACCGACCACCTGGCCACCGACGGTCCCGGCCGGGTAGAGCCGCACGGGGTCGTCCTCGAACAGGATCCCGGGCAGCTCGAGGGCGTCGATGGCGTCGGTGGTCTCCGGCGAGACCTGCGGGGCCAGGACGACGTAGCGGCTGTCCTTCGACAGCTTGTCGGTCAGCTCCGGCACCGGCACGTCCAGCAGCGTCGTGAGGGCGAGGGCGGTGCGCTCCGGATCGTCGACGACCTCGGGGTCGGCCACCACCCGGGAGGCGTCGACGGTGTAGGCGAAGGGGTTGCCGTCCCGGTCGAGAACGGCGCCGCGCAGCGCGGCGATGGGATAGGTGCGCAGCCGGTCCTGCTCGGCGGCGTTGGCGTACTCCGCGCCGTCCACGCCCTGCAGGACGCCGAGTTTCGCGACGACGAGCACCAGCAGCGTGATCATGAACGCCAGGCCCCAGCGGTTGCGCATGCCGCGCTGGTCCATCGACAGGCCGACCCCGCTGCGCCGGCTGCCCGGAGCGCGACGGGAGGTGAACGGTCCGGGCCTGCTCTCCGGATCGCGGGAGCGGGCGGACGGTACGCGCGGGGCGACGGGGCGACCGGTCCCGCGGCCCGGGGACGGGCGAGGGCCCCCGGCCGGTCCACCCGGCCCGCCGGCTCGTCCCGCCCCGCCACTCCATCGGCCGGTGTTCGGCACGGCTCAGTCCCCGTCCTCAGGGGTGCCCGGCACCACGGCCGGCTCGGGCGTGCCGCGCAGCACCGACCCGCCGTCGGGGTCGATCACGAGGTAGGCGGCGGGGCCGGCCGGCACCAGCCCGGCGGCGACCGCCGCCCGGGCGATCTCGGCGGGCGTGCCGCCGGCCACGACCTGCTGCTGGAGCCGCTGGACCTCCTGGGCCCGCTCGGCGTTCTCCGCCCGCAGCTGGGTGGCCTTGAGCGAGTCGACGGCGATCGCGGTGTTGAGGACCAGCAGGGCCAGCGTGGTGCCGACCAGCAGCGCGACGACCAGCAGGACGAAGGGGGCGCGCGGGTGCCGCAGCGCACGGGGCGTCCGCCGGCGGGCCCGGCCGGCCGCACCGCCGGTCACCAGCCGCAGCTCCGGCCTCGTCGTGCCCCGGGGGGGCGTGCTGCGGGAGGGGACGGCCCGGGGACCGGAGCGAACGGACGTCCGCGACGTGACGGCCGCGGCCACGCGGGCCGTGGCGCGGGTCACGCGGCCCTCCTGATCCGCTCGGCGGCGCGGACGCGCGCGGAGGCCGCCCGCGGATTGGCCGCCAGCTCCCGCTCGCTCGGGGCCTCGCCGCCCCGCGTCAGGAGACGCAGGACGGGACCGAGCTCGGGCACCGGCATGGGGAACTCCGGCGGGGTGCGGTCGGTGGCCTCGGCGGCCAGTGCCTGCTTGACGATGCGGTCCTCGAGGGAGTGGAAGGTGATGACGACGATGCGGCCGCCGACGGCGAGGGCGTCGATCGCGGCGGGCAGCGCCCGGTTCAGGGCGCCGAGCTCGTCGTTGACCTCGATGCGCAGCGCCTGGAACGTCCGCTTCGCAGGGTGGCCGCCGGTGCGCCGGGTGGCCGCGGGGATGGCCGCACGGACGAGCTCGGCGAGCCGGCCGGTGCTGGTGAAGGGCTCGCGGGCCCGCTCCCGCTCGATCGCGGCGGCGATGCGGGAGGCGAAGCGCTCCTCGCCGTACACCCGCAGCACCCGCGTCAGCTCCTGGGGCGAGTAGGTGTTGACGATGTCGGCGGCCGTCCGCGGCGCACCGGGGTCCATCCGCATGTCCAGCGGGGCGTCGGCGGAGTAGCTGAACCCCCGGTCCGGCCGGTCGAGCTGCAGCGAGGAGACGCCGAGGTCGAACAGCACCCCCTGGACCTCGTCGATCCCGAGGCGAGCGAGGACGTCGGGCAGCTCGTCGAAGACGGCCGGTACGAGCGTCACGCGATCGCCGTGGCCGGCCGCCTCGATCCGGCGGGCCGCCTCGGCGCGCGCCTCGGGGTCGCGGTCGAGCCCGATCAGCCGCAGGCCGGGGTGGGCGTCCAGCATCGCCAGGGCGTGCCCGGCCAGACCCAGGGTGGCGTCGACCAGCACGGCGCCGTCGGCGGCGCAGGCGGGTGCGAGGAGTTCGAGTACCCGCTCGAGGAGGACGGGCACGTGCACCGGCGGCGGCCATGGGCCCGGCGCCGCGGCAGATCCCGCGCTGCTCATCGTCGACTGCCTCTCGAACGGTCCAGGGGTGCTCCCGGAATGGTGCCGCGCGCCGGCGCCCGGCGGTGGGACGCGGGGCTGCGATCGGGGCGAATCGGTTCCGGTGGAGCGGAGTGGGGCCAGTGGGGCGCAGTGGAGCGCGGGGAGCGGAGGAGGGCCGAGATCCGCTCCGGGGTGGGAGCCCGCCCCCCGCGGGATCCGCCTGGCGTCGGGGAAGAGCGTCAGGTGGCGTCCCGCGGGGGCGGGGTGGTCCGCCCACCCGCTGCGGGTGCTCCGGAGGGCGTCGGGACCGAGCCGCGGGGAAGGCGGCTGGGGCCCGGAGCGCTCGAGCCGCGGGGAAGACGGCTCGAACGGATGTCCTCGGGGGGCGGCGACAGCGGGCAGAGGCGTTCCCGGGATCACGACAGCGTCGGCATCCCCTCGCTCTCCATCTCGGCGTAGGCGGCTTCCTGCTCGGCCACGTAGGCCTCCCAGTTGGCGGCGTCCCAGATCTCGAAGCGGGTGTCCACACCGACCACGACGACGTCGCGGTCGAGGCCGGCGTACTCGCGCAGGCTCGCCGGGATGGTGATGCGGCCGGTCTTGTCCGGCTCGATCTCGACCATCGACCCGAAGCTCATGCGGGCGGCCATGCGGGCACCGGCGGTGTCGTTGGGGGCCATCGCGGCCATCGCGCGGCTCTGCTCGGCGACCCGGGCCATGGTGAGCCCGTAGATGCAGCGCTCCTGCCCCTTCTTGATCACCATGCCGTCGGCCACCTGGTCGCGGAAGCGGACGGGGAGCGCGAGCCGGCCCTTCTCGTCGAGCCGCAGCGGATAGCTGCCGACGAACACCGGATCACCCCCTGCATCTGTCCTCCCGTGGCCTCGCAGGCACCCCGAACGGTCCCCGCCTCCCCACCGGGCGACACAGTAACCCACTAGCCCCCACTCGACACCACTCGACGCCGTGTCGTGACCTGCGCTCCCCACCGGCCGCCCGGGACGCGGCGACCGACGAGACCCCGCAGGTCACGGCGCCGTACGGCCGCCGGACGCCACCCAGCGGTCCGGCCGGTGCGAGGCCCGTTCCAGAACGGGTACGGCCACGTACGGTGGAGAGGTGACGGAGGCGACACGCACCGCCGACGGAGCGGCCGGCCCGTCGGTCGACGTCGCCGCGGTGGGCGAGCGGATCGCGGCGAACATCGGCCGGGTGGTCCAGGGCAAGGACGACGTGGTGCGGCTGGCACTGGTGGTGCTGCTCGCCGAGGGCCATCTGCTGATCGAGGACGTGCCCGGCGTCGGCAAGACGACGCTGGCCAAGGCGCTCGCCGCGTCGGTCGACGCGACCGTCCGCCGGATCCAGTTCACCCCGGACCTGCTCCCGAGCGACGTGACCGGGGTGGCGGTGTACGACCAGGAGACCCGGGCGTTCGAGTTCAAGCCCGGGGCGGTCTTCGCCAACATCGTGGTCGCCGACGAGATCAACCGCGCCTCCCCGAAGACCCAGTCGGCGCTGCTGGAGTGCATGGAGGAGCGCCAGGTCACCGTCGACGGCGTCAGCTACGAGCTGGCCCGGCCCTTCCTCGTGATGGCGACGCAGAACCCGCTGGAGATGGAGGGCACCTATCCCCTTCCCGAGGCCCAGCGCGACCGGTTCACCGCACGGGTCTCCATGGGCTATCCCTCGCGGGACGCCGAGCTGGCCATGCTCGACGAGCGGTCGACCACCGATCCACTGGTCACCCTCTCCCCCGTGGCCGACGCCGCCACCGTCCGCGACCTGGTGCGCGCCGTCGGCGGGCTGTACGTGTCCGAGGCGGTACGCCGTTACGTCGTGGGCCTGGTGGAGGCCTCCCGCCGGTCGCCGCACCTGCGGCTGGGCGCGTCACCGCGCGCGGGCCTGCAGCTGCTGCGGGCGGCCCGGGCGTCGGCCGCCCTGTCCGGCCGCGACCACGTCCTCCCGGACGACGTGCAGCTGCTCGCCTCCCCGGTGCTCGCGCACCGCCTGCTCCTGACCGCCGAGGCCACGCTCGGCCGGCGCAGCGCCGAGCAGGTGGTCACCGAGCTCCTGTCCGCCGTGCCGGTACCCCGCGGGCGCTGAGCAGCCGTGCCGACACCGGCGGGCCGGGTGCTCTCCTCGCTGACCCTCCGCGGGCGCTGCCTGGTGGCCGGGGCGGTGGCGCTGCTGCTCGCGGGCGCGGTCCTCGGCGAGCGGGCCCTCGTCCAGCTGGCGGTCTTCCTCCTCGCCCTCCCGCTGCTGTCGGCGCTGACGGTGGCGAGGGAGCGGTTCCGGCTCAGCGTCCGGCGCACGGTCACACCGCCGCGTGTCCCCCGCGGTGAGACCGCCGACGTCGTCCTCGAGGTCGCCAACGCCGACACGCGGACCGGCGGGCTGTGGGTGCTCACCGAGCAGCTCCCGGGCGACCTGGGCACGGCGCCGCGGTTCGTCGTCGAGCGGCTGGCCGCCGGGGCGCGGACGGAGCTGCGCTACCGCGTGCACGGGCACCGGCGGGGGCGCCACACACTGGGACCCCTGCGGCTCCGGCTGGTCGACCCGTTCGGGCTGGTCGAACGCGGTGCCGTGGGGGCCGACAGCGCGCTCCTGCTCGTCGTCCCCCGGGTCCGGCCGCTGGGCTCCGGCGGTCCGGTGGGCGGTCAGGGCGGCGGCGGTGACGGAGCCCGCCGCACCATCGCGGTGCAGGGCGAGGACGACGTCAGCACGCGCGAGTACCGCCACGGCGACGACCTGCGGAAGGTGCACTGGCGCGCGACCGCCCGTACCGGTGAGCTGATGGTCCGTCTCGAGGAGCGCCCCTGGCGGGCGCAGGCGACCCTCTTCGTCGACACCCGGGCGCGGGCCCACCTCGTGGCGCCCCGTGCGCGACCGGGCGGCCAGGCCGGCATTCCCCCCCGCGGGCCGGCCGGCGAGGACGACCCGCCGACGGACAGCCTGGAGTGGCTGGTGGAGGCGGCCGCCAGCATCGGCACCGACCTGGCCCGCCGCGGCGCGGCCCTGCGCGCGGTCACCGATGCCGGTGAGCTCCTTCCCACCCCCGGCCGCGGGCGGCTGGGGCCCGAGGAGCTGCTCGACGGGCTGGCCGGGATCGGCCCCTCGCGGCTGTCCGGCCTCGGCATCGGCATCGAGCAGCTGTGCCGGGCCGCCGGAGAGGGGCCGGTCGTCTGCCTGCTCGGTGCGGTGGGGCCCGACGACGTCGTGGAGCTCGTCCGCAGCCGCTCCGGGCCCACCACCGACCTCGCCGTCCTGGCCGACATCGAGAGCTGGGCCGACCCGGGCCCCGGCCGCGGCCGGCGGGCGATGTCGGCCGCCGCGCGGGGGGCACTGGCCACCCAGCGCGAGGACGCCGCCCGGCTGCTGCGCGCGGCGGGCTGGCGGGTCGCCGTCGCCCGGGCCGACCGCAGCGTCGCCGACGTCTGGGCCGAGCTCGGCACACCGGTCCCGGCCGACCCCGCCACGGCCGCCGGGCTGCAGGGGACGCGGGCATGACCGACCAGGACGTCCGGGCGTCGGTCGCGGCCGCGGTGGCCACCCTGCTCGGCGCCGCGGCGCTCACGCCGGTCTACACGTCCGCGGCCTGGCTGGCGCCCGTGGTCGCCGTGGTGCTCACGGTGCTGGCCGGGGGGCTGGCCCTGCGGGCCGGCGGGGCCGCGCTGGAGGCCCGCTACCGCCACGGGCGGGCGGCCCCGGCCCGCTCGACCGCGCTCGGCATCGCCCTGGTCCCGGCCGGGCAGCTGGCCCTGCTGCTCTGCGTCCTCACCGCGTTGTTCGCGCCGGCGGACGCGCTCGCCGGAGCGGTCCCCACCTCGCAGAGCCTGCGCCAGCTCGCCGCCGTGCTGGCCGAGGGCTCGGCGGAGCTGCACGAACAGGCCACCCCGGCGCTGCCCCTTCCCGGCCTGCTGGCCCTCACCGCCCTGTTCGTGGGCCTGATCGCCGTCCTGGTCGACCTGGTGACGGTGGCCGGGCGACAGGCCATCCTCGCCGGGCTCGGGCTGCTGGTCCTCTACTGCGTGCCGGTGTCCACGATCACCGGCAGCATCGGTCTCGTCGCGCTCGCGGCCCCGGCCGCCGGCGTCGGTCTGCTGCTGTGGACCGACCAGCGTCGCCGGCTGGCCGCTGCGGGCGGGACGGCGCGGGGCAGCGGTGGCACCGGCGGCGGAGCGGCGCTGCGGATCGGAACCGCGGCACTGGGCGCGGGCCTGGTCGTGGGGTCGCTGGTACCGACGCTCGCCGAGGGGTCCCTGGCCGGCGGCCTCGGCGGGGGCACCGGCAGGGCCACCGGGACCTCCCTCGACCCGGTCGCGGCGATGCAGGGGCAGCTGACGCTGCCCGAGCCGATCGAGCTGTTCCGGGTGCAGAGCTCGGTGGCGGAGCCGGGCTACCTGCGTGCCGTGGCCATCGGCGAGTACGACAACGAGTCCGGCTGGACGCTGAGCAACATGGGGGGTGAGCAGTCCGTGGCCGACGACGACCGGCTGGCGCCGCTGCCGGGGCGCCAGGCCGGCCGGTCGGTCACCGCGACGATCGAGATGCTGGAGCACGACGACCGGTTCCTGCCGGTGCTGTTCTCGCCGCTGTCGGTGCGCCTGGAGGGCCGGGGCGGCGACGGCTGGCGGTTCGACCCGGAGACCGGCACGGTCTACGGCCGTGAGGTGACCAGCGGCGGGCTGACCTACACCGTCTCCGCCACCGAGCCGCGGCCCACGCCGGCCGAGCTGGCCGCTGCGCAGCCCCTCCCTCCGGGCAGCCCGGTGCAGCAGGAGTTCACCGCCCTCCCGCTGCTCGATCCCCGGGTGACCGACCTGGTCGCCCAGGTGACCGCGGGCGCCGGCACGCCCTACCAGCGGGTCCGCAGCATCCAGGAGTTCCTGACCGACCGGGCCAACGGCTTCGCGTACAGCCTCTCCACCGCGCCGGGAACCAGCGGCGACGACCTCGTGGACTTCCTGCAGCTGCGCCGCGGCTACTGCGAGCAGTACGCCGGCGCGATGGCGGTCATGGTGCGGGCCGCAGGCGTGCCCGCTCGGGTGGCGCTGGGCTACACGCCCGGCACCGTGCAGGACGACGGCAGCCGGCTGGTCACCAGCGACGACGCGCACGCGTGGGTGGAGGTGTACTTCGCGGACCTGGGCTGGGTGCCGTTCGACCCGACGCCCATCGCCCGCGACCGCGCCGTCGACCTGCCCTGGGCGCCGCGGGCGGGCGACGAGGAGACCACCGACAGCCGGGCGGACGCGCCGCTGCCCACCGCGCCCACGCAGCCCCTGCCGCCCGGCGCGCAGGACCGCGTCCCCGGCGGGATGCCGGTCCCGCAGTCGGATCCGGGCGCCGACGACGGGCTGTGGCCGCTGGCCGGAGGGATCGGCGCCGTCCTGCTGGCCGCGGCCCTCGTGGGAACGCCGGCGGGCGCCCGGGCGCTCCAGCGACGCCGCCGGCTGGCGGCCGGGACCGCGGGGGCGCTGTGGGACGAGCTCGGCGCGACCGCCCTCGACGCGGGCATCCGGCTGCAGCCGACCTGGACGCCCCGCCAGTCGGCCCGCGAGCTCGGCGCCGTCCTGACCCGCTCCGGTTCCTCGGGCGGTGCCGGCGCCGACGCCGTCCTGCGGCTGGCCCTGGCCGAGGAGGCCGCCAGCTACGGGCCGTCCACCGGGACGGCGGTGCACCCGGACCTGTCGGCGGGGCTGCACGTGGCGCGGCGGGCGCTGCTCGCCTCCCTGCCCCGCCGGGCCCGGCTCCGGGCGCGGCTGTGGCCGGCGTCGCTGGTCGACGGTGCCGGGGGCCGGCTGGCCGCGGCGGCACGCCGGCGGCTGCCGTCGCCGGCCCGCCGGC
>NZ_JBHUHP010000010.1:103309-180611 GCF_042682525.1 Blastococcus deserti | reverse complement strand
GACGGCGGCTCCCTGCGTTCCGCGGCGGTGGAGCTGCCGGGCTACTGGTCGTAGCGGCGGCGGAAGCGCTCCTCGAGGCGGTTCTTCAGCGGCTGGCGGCCGGGACGACCACCGCGGCCGGACCGACCCGGGCCGGCCGGACCGCGGCCGGCGGCCGGCGCGCTGCCGGCCTCCACGACCCCGGTGGCGGACTTGTAGTTCAGGACGCCGAGCGTGACGCCGGCGAACGCGACGAGGAACCCGAAGACCCCGAGGGGTACCGATCGGGCGACCGCGCCGCCGACGAGGACGGCCAGGCCGACCACGACGAGGGCGGCGCCGAGCTGCAGCTTGCGGCGGGCCTTCAGGCGGCGGTCACCGGTGCGGACGGACGAGGCGAACTTCGGATCGTCATCGACGAGGGCGCGCTCGATCTGCTCCAGCAGACGCTGCTCGTGCTCGGAGAGCGGCACGTCGACCTCCAGGTGGGCGGAGCCAGGGCCGTCGGAGGCTCCCGCCGACGGTGACATCGAGGATACGAGCCCTTTGCGGGCTGCGAAAGGCGACCGCGCGGCTACCCCTGAGGATCACTCCGCGATCACTCCTCAGGGGGGTCAACGGCCGGTCGGCCGCCCCGGTTCCGCGCCCGCCGGGACACCACATCCGCGCTGGTCGGCCCGGAACTCCCGGGGCGGGTCACCCGGTGGAGCAGCGTCGCCGGCCGGACCGCGCCGGCGCCGAACCGGCGGGCGGCGCGGTCGGCGGCCAGCTCGGCGTCGCGGCGGCCGCGCTCCCGCGCGCCGAGCTCGAGCTGCTGCGGCGCGGACCCGGCGTCGACCAGCCGCTCGGCCCGCACTCCCACCAGCCGGATGCGCGCCCGGTCGAGCCCGAGCGCGTCGAACAGCCCACGGGCGGTGTCGTACAGCTCCTGACCGACGTCGGTGGGCACGTCCAGGGTGCGGCTGCGGGTGATCGTGGCGAAGTCGGCGAAGCGCACCTTGATGCTCACCGTCCGGGCCAGCCACCCGCCGGAGCGGAGGCGGGCCGCCGTCCGCTCGGAGAGCAGCAGCAGCTCCCGGTGGATGACCGCCGGGTCGTCGACGTCGGTACCGAAGGTCTCCTCGTGGCCGGTGGACTTCTCCGGTTCGTCCGGCACGACCCGCCGCGGGTCGCGTCCCCACGACAGCTCGTGCAGGTGCGCGCCCACCGCCGCGCCCAGCCCGCGCTGCAGGGTCTTCACCGGGACGTGCGCGAGGTCGCCCACCGTGCGCAGCCCCAGCCGCAGCAGCGTCTCCTCGGTCTTGGGACCCACCCCCCAGAGGGCGCCCACCGGCAGCGGGTGCAGGAAGTCCATGACCTCCTGCGGGCGGACGACCAGCAGGCCGTCGGGCTTGGCGCGGGTGGAGGCCAGCTTGGCGACGAACTTGGTGCCGGCCACCCCGACCGAGCAGGTGATCCCCTGCTCGTCGAAGACGCGGGCCCGGAGGTACTCGCCGATCTCGGCGGCGTCGCCCAGCCGGCGGGCGGCGCCGGACACGTCGAGGAATGCCTCGTCCAGCGACAGCGGCTCGACCAGCGGGGTGATCGAGCGGAACAGCGCCATCACCGACCGGGAGACCTCGGTGTACAGCGCCATGTCACCCGGCAGGACCGTCGCCGTCGGGCACAGCCGCAGCGCGCGGGCGGTCGGCATGGCCGCGTGCACCCCGTAGCGGCGGGCCTCGTAGGTGGCCGAGGTGACCACGCCGCGGTTACCGGCCCCGCCGACGATCACCGGGGTGCCGGCCAGCTCGGGGCGCCGCCGCACCTCGACACTTGCGAAGAACGCGTCCATGTCGACGTGCAGGACGCTGCAGCCGGCGGCGCGAGCGGACGGACCCATGACCCCTTCCTGTCTCGAACGCGTGTTCGACGGACGGGAGGACGGTAACGCCCTCGCGGCCCGCCCGGCACCTCGACGCGGCGTCGTGACCGAGCCGTTGCCGACCCGCCGTCGCCGCTGCTCGGAGCGGGTGTGTGGGAGCAGGATGCGTGAGGTACAGCACCGTCCGCGGGCCGTCGGCCGACGGCCCTCGACCGATGTGATCGGAGACCCATGGCCCTCGACGACGATGACATGACCACGCCCGGCGGAGGCGACGGCGGCGCGGACGGCGGTGCCGACAGCGGCGCGGACGGCGGCGCACACGGTCCCGCGGACGGCGGTGCCGACGGCGGCGCCGATGGTGGGGCCGATGGTGGCGCGGACGGCGGCGCCGATGGTGGGGCCGACGGCGGTGCCGATGGTGGTGCGGACGGCGGCGCGGACGGCGGCGCGGACGGCGGTGCCGACGGCGGCGCGGACGGCTCGGCCTGAACGAGGACCCGACCGCGCAGGGCCGGGTGGAGCATGAGCTCCGCCCGGCCCTGCGGCGGTGCACGAACATCGACCCCGACGTCTTCGCCGAGGAGTACTGGGCCCGGCGGCCGCTGCTGACCCGGGCGGAGGACACCGGTTCGGCCTTCACCGACCTGCTCGACCTGTCCGCCGTCGACGAACTGCTCTCCCGCCGCGGGCTGCGGACCCCGTTCCTGCGGATCGCCAAGGACGGCGCCGTCGTCGACGCCAAGCGCTTCACCACCTCCGGTGGCGCCGGCGCCGAGATCGCCGACCAGGTGTCCTCCGACGCGGTGCTGCGGCTGTTCGCCGACGGCAGCACCGTCGTGCTCCAGGGCCTGCACCGGCTCTGGCCGCCGCTGATCGAGTTCGCCGACCAGCTCGCCGCCGACCTCGGTCACCCGACCCAGGTCAACGCCTACATCACCCCGCCGTCCTCGCGCGGGTTCAGCCCGCACTACGACGTGCACGACGTCTTCGTCTTGCAGGTGGCCGGCGAGAAGCACTGGACCATCCACGAGCCGGTGCTCCGCGACCCGCTGCGCACGCAGCCGTGGAACAACCGTGCCGCCGAGGTCGCCGCGGCGGCGGAGCGCGAGCCGGTCATCGACGCGGTGCTGCGGCCCGGCGATGTGCTCTACCTGCCGCGCGGCTACCTGCACTCCGCCCGCGCGCTCGGCGAGATCAGCGCGCACCTGACCGTCGGCATCCACCCGGTCACGCGCTGGGCGGCGGCCGAGTCGGCCCTGGACCTGGTCCGCGCCCTGGCCGCCGACGACCCCCAGCTGCGCGGCTCCCTGCCGCTGGGCATCGACCTGGCCGACCCGGACGTCCTGCGCGACGACGTCACCGTCGTCGTCTCGGCCCTGCAGGAGTGGCTGGGCCGGGTCGACCCCGCCGAGGTCGCCGACCGGCTGCGCGCCCGCACGTGGGCCCAGGTGCGCCCGGAGCCCGTCGCCCCGCTCGCCCAGTCCGTGGCCGCCGCCGCGCTGACCCCCGAGACGGTGCTGCGGTTGCGCCGCCGGCTCCGCTGCTCCCTCCGGGAGGCGGCCGACGGCGGCGTGACCCTGCTGGCCGGACGGCGTTCGATCTCCTTCCCCGCCGACGTCCGGCCGGCACTGGCCGCGCTCCTCGCCACCGGTGAGCTGAAGGTGGCCGACCTGCCCGGCCTCGAGGCTGCCGAGGCCGTGGCCCTGGCGCGTCGGCTCCTCACCGAGGCCGTCGCCACCGTGCCCGACTCCGGGAGGGCTGCCGGGGCCGGCACCGACGACAGGCACGATGGGTCCCGTGGGAACACAGCCGGGCCGGGCCGATGACGCGTCCGCGGACCCGGTGGAGGGCATGACGGCGGACTTCTGCCGCACCGACGTCCCCGCCCGCCCGGTGGGGCGGCTCGACGGCAGCCGCTGCTCGGTCCGGGCGCTGGCCCGCGGCGACTCCCCCGTCGCCACCGCCTCGCCCGTCCAGCGCTGGCTGCTCATCGAGCAGCCGGGGCCGTGGGGACGGGACGCCCTGCCCGAATCGAGGTTCGACGCCGAGGTGGCGCCGAGGCTGGCGAGGCGGGCGCGCGAGGAGGGGGTGCGGCCGCTGCTGGTCCGCCGTCCCGGGGACCGGCTGGCCGACTCCGCACGCCGCTGGGCCTACGCCGACAGCCGACCCGGACGGGAAGGGCTGTGGTGGTCGGTCCGGGCCTCCGACGCCGACCTGCTGACCGCGCCCTGGGACGGCTCGGTCGGCGAGCCCGCCCCCGGCCCCACCTACCTGGTGTGCACCCACGGCGGTCATGACGCCTGCTGCGCGCTGCGTGGGCGGCCGCTCGCCCGGGCGCTGCCCGCGCCGGGGCCCGTGGACGTCTGGGAGTGCAGTCATCTCGGGGGCGACCGGTTCGCCGCAAACGTGCTGGTGCTGCCGCACGGGTTCTACTACGGGCAGGTGCCCGGCGACGGAGCAGAACTGGTCGACGCGCACCGCAACGGGCGGGTGGCGTTGCCCTGGCTGCGCGGGCGGGCGGGTGTGCCGGCGCCCGGCCAGGCGGCGCAGCACTTCGCGCGCGGGGAGCTGGGACTGCTGGGGATCGACGACCTGCCGGTGGTGTCGGTGGAGCAGCACACACCGCCGGGCTCGGAGGTCGAGCGGTGGACCGTGACCCTCGCCGCACCGGAGGGGCACCTGGTCACCAGCGTGGAGAGCCGCCCCTCGACGACGGCCGACCTCCTCACCTGCCGGGCGACGCACGCGGCGCACTCCCGCACCTGGCACGTCCAGTTCGCGGCGGTCCCGTCCAGAGGCTCGCCCTGAGCGTGCGAGCGGTGAATGGGACGGGGTTCGTCAGCAGTCCAGCGCACGACCCCCGGCGGCGAGGAGCGGGACCGCCAGCTCCGTCGCGGTGAGCGAGCCGTGGTAGGCCGCCAGCCTGCTGGGCCCGGGCTCCAGACGCGGGGCGGTGAGGGCCCAGCTGCCCCGGGCCAGCGCGACGACGTCGCCGATCCGCGCCGCCACGGCGTCGTCCACGGGGCCGAAGACGCCGCTGGCGACGGCCTCCTCGCGGCTGCCGACCCACGCCCGCCGGCCGAGCACCTCACGCCAGCGGTGCAGTACGTCGGTTCCGGCACCGGGCTCGGTGTGGACGTAGCGGGCCCGCGGCTCGCCCGCCACCAGCCGCACCCCGTCGGCGAGGTCGGGTTGCTCGTCGAGGTCGAACCGGGTGGCGTCGGGGACGTCGAGCATCCCGTGGTCGGCCGTGACGAGGAGTGCGGCGTCGTCGGGCAGGCCGGCGACGAGCTCCTCGACGACCCGGTCGACGAACGCCAGCTGGGCGCGCCAGGCGGGCGAGTCGACGCCGCGCACGTGACCGGTCAGGTCGAGCTCGGGGATGTAGCCGTACACCAGGGCGCGGGGCGTCGCGGCGAGCGAGCTCAGCACGAGGGCGCAGAGGTCGCCGTGGCTGACCGCGCCGGCGTACCGCGCGCCGCGGTAGACGGCACGGGTGAGGCCGGACCGGGTGTAGGCGTACGGGCCGACGGCCGTGGCGGTCACGCCGACGGCCTCGGCGTGCTCGAAGACGGTGCGCCGGGCCTGCCACACGTCGGGGTCGGGGTCGTCGGCCCACTGCACGTGGTTGAGCGTGCGGGGCTCGCCGGCGGCGCCATCCTCCCCCGGGATGGCGGTGACGAAGCCGAGGATCCCGTGGCTGCCCGGCGGCAGCCCGGTGCCGAGGGTGGCCAGGCTGACGGGGGTGGTGCTCGGGCACGGCGCGGAGAGGTCGCCGGCCGGCGCGCTCAGCGCCGCCAGGGTCGGCGCCAGGTCGGCGTGGGCGCGCAGGAGGTCGGCGCCGAGGCCGTCGACGAGGAGCACGGCCACCCGGCGGGGGCCACCCAGGGCACCGGTCAGGCCGAGCGGATCCGCGGGCACGTCGCCCCGCTGCACCGGGGCGCCGATCGCGGCCACGGCGGCGGGCAGCACGTCGGCGAGGGTGGCCGTGCCGTACGGCGGGACCGCCAGGTCGGGCGGCAGCGGGTTCACGGACGGGTGGCCAGCACGTGCACGCCGGCGGCGACGTCGCGGTAGGGCGAGACCTCGGCCAGCGCCACCTCCAGCGCCCGGACGGCCTGCGGGTCGGCCCCGGAGCTGGACTCCAGCAGGTCTGCGACGACGGAGACGCCTCGCCACGTGCCCGGGCGCAGGTCCGCTCCCTCGACGAGGGCCAGCAGGGCCTGCGGACTGAAGCGGCGGCGGGCGGGCACGGCCCGACCGGGAGCGGGGTCGCGGTCCTCGAGCATCGCGAGGGCCTCGACGGGGTGACCGGCCACCGCGCGGGCGAGCACGGCGCCCGCTCGGTTGGCCGTCGCGATGCTCACCTGGCCGCCCGGTCGCAGAGCCCGGGCGATCTCGCGCAGGGTGACCGCTGGGTCGTCGACGACCTCCAGCACGGAGTGGCAGAGGGCCAGGTCGTATCCGCTGTCGTCGTCGCCGGTGACCGGCAGCACCTCGTGCAGCAGGTCGCCGTCGCCCTGGACACCCCGCACCCGGGCCTCCACCCCTGCGGTGTCGGCCCGACGGCGGAGGGTGGCCAGGGCGTCTGCGCTGGGGTCGACGACGGTGACCTCGTGGCCCAGGCGGGCCAGCGGGACGGCGAACATGCCGCTGCCACCACCGACGTCGAGGATCCGCAGCGCGCTGCCCGCGCCGACCAGCGGGTCCAGCGCGGCCCAGACGGCGGCGGTCCGGGCCGGCAACTGCTCCGCGGTCGGCGTGGCTGGGGACGTCGGCACCTACCGAAGCCTAGTGGCGCCGGCACGCGTCGGCCTTCCTGCAGGGGCGGGGGCCGGGGGGCCTTCCTCAGACGGGGACGCTGTCGGCGGCTCGCTTGATCTCTGCGATGTCGATGCGGCGCATCTGCAGCATGGCCTGGGTGGCGCGCTGCGCCCGGCCGGGATCGGGGTCGCTGAGCAGGCTCGTCAGCTCGACCGGGACCACTTGCCACGAGACGCCGAACTTGTCCTTGAGCCAGCCGCACTGGCTCTCCTCGCCGCCTTCGGTGAGGCGGGTCCAGTAGTGGTCGGCCTCCTCCTGGTCGCGGCACATGATCTGGAAGGAGATCGACTCGTTGAACTGGAACTGCGGCCCGCCGTTGAGTGCGACGTACTCCTGCCCGTCGAGGGTGAAGCTGACGGTCAGCGCGTCGCCCTCCTTCATCGGCGGCGGCATGTCGGGTCCGTAGCGAGTGACCTCGCCGATCGAGGAGTGGGGGAAGATCGAGGTGTAGTGCGCGGCGGCCTCCTCGGCCTGGCCGTCGAACCACAGGCAGGGAATCTGCTTGGGCATGACTGGTCCTCTCTCGTGTCCGGCTCGCTCTCCGGCTGACGGGTAGACCGTGGCCCGACCGTGAATTCATCGGAAGAGCCGCCGCCGCGCACCCGTCCCACCACGGTCACCGGACTCTCCGCATCGGCGGGCGGTCGCTCAGAAGGGCATGACGCTGACGATGTCGGCGTCCGAGAGGGGCCCCCCGAGCTCGAACGGCTCCAGGAAGCCGATACCGGGTGGCCGGCTGACCCGCGTGACGCCATTGGGCGTGGTCACCAGCAGGGCGCCGTCGGCGTCGAGGTGGAAGCTCCAGCCGGGGGCATGCGTCTTCAGCCGGTGGTGCCGGCGGCACAGGCAGCACAGGTTGGCGCAGTCGGTCGGTCCGCCGTCGGCATGCGCGACTACGTGGTCGAGATCGGCCCAGCCGGCCCTGTTCTGGCATCCGGGATGGCGGCATCCCCGGTCGCGGGCCGTCGTCCACCGCCGTTGCGGCGCGGTCGGCTGGTAGCTCTCCGTCGGAGGCGGACGCTGCACCAGGGCACAGCGGCAATCGCCCTGGACGTGCACCGGGCAGCCGCGGCGCACCGCCCGCTCGAGTTCCCGCCGCGTGAGCGTGGCGAGGAGGTCGCCACCGGCGCCCAGCAGGTCGAGATGCAGGGAGCCGCCCGTCGGCTCCTGCAGTCCCCCCGGGGCACACGGCGTCGAGAGCGCTGAGGAGTGCCCTGAGGTGTGCCGCGGTCACGGGCTCGCCCTCGACCTCGGCGATTCCTGGCGGCCGGCCTCCGGCGGCGGGGTCAGCAGGGTCGGGCAGCAGCGCGTTGAGCGGGGCGAGCACGCGGAGCTCGGCGGTGACCGGCGGGCGGGAGTCGTCCCACGGACGGAGGGACATGTTCGCCATGACTTCGGCGCGGACCTGGCCGATCGGACGGGAATCGCCGTCGGCCTTGGCCTGCCGGGCATGGTCGTCGACCGCCCGGTACACCGCGGCGGCCACCGGCTGGGGCAGGACGGTGACGAGCTCGGTCATACCGTCGTGCGACGAGCGGCGGAGCATCACGTCGGCCGCCGACCCGGCGCGCTTCCTCCGGCGCTCGGCCGCCTCGGTGTCGCGGCGGACCACTTCGGCGCGCACCAGGGCCCGCAGGCGACCGACGGAAAGCTCGGCTGCCTGCGGGAGTACGACCGCCTGGACCGTCGCCAGGAGGTGCGGGTCGAGATCAGGGCCGAATCGGTTGACCTCGTCGGCCATCGCCCGGGCCCGCGACCAGCTCAGCTCGCCGTCGGCCAGCGCCGCCCAGGTCTCCGGCAGGCGGTGAGCGAGCGTGAGCGCCGCCTCGGCCAGCTTCGTCGCCTCGGGCCGGGAGCAGTTCATGATCATGGCCAGCTCGTCCGCGAAGAACTCGGACACGCCCGCGAGCACCCAACTGCACCGCGCCCACGAGGACGACGCCGAGCCGGGTGCCCCCGGCGGGCGGTCGCGGTGGTCACGGCGCCGGGCGGCCAGCTCGGCGATCATCTCGACCCGGTAGGCCCAGAGCCGGCTGTCGGCGATGTTCGCCCGACGCATCTCCTCCGCCAGTTCGCGATCGGTGCGCCCGGCCACCGGCATGAGCTCACCCAGGCGCGCCGGATGCCACCACGGGTCGGCGGAGGTGGGATCCGAGCCTGCCCACGCGGGGACGTCGAGCTGGTTCACCGTCAGCCCGACACCGAAGCCACCGCCTTCGAACACATGAGCGAAGCTACGGCACGGGTACGACAATTCTGCCTGGTCTGGACGAGGAAGCTCGCTGCCGGAGGCGCTTGCCAGAGCGGACGACGACTCTGCCGGCGACCGGGAAGTGTCGTCTCACGGTCGAGAGCTACGGAAGGTCGTCCCCGCCGGCCACCCCTGTCCCAGGGCGGCCCGGTCAGGGACTCCGCACAGTTGTGGCCGGCCGAGTCGTGAGCCACACCGCCAGCGTCGTCACTGCGGTGTGCCGAACGAAGGGACTTCTCGCCAGCACACCTGGCCATCGATCTTCAGGACGTCTCCGCACGGCTGCAGGGCAGCCTCCCCGCGGGCGTGGCCCCACCGAGACGCGGCGCGTCTCGGCGCGGTCACGAATCGGCGTTTCGAAGGTGCGGAGTGTGAGAAATGACGCACAGTCGATGTCCTGACGCTCGATGACGAGGAGCACGTCCAGTGATCACCGACCCGGCCAGTTCAGCGACGCCCTGCGACTCGGGTGTGCACGTCCTCTGCTGCCACGAGTGCGGCTGCGAATGCCACCAGGACGAGGAGTGAGGTAGGCATCGCGGCGCCCCGGGTCCATCACGGCGTCGAACCGGACCGCCCCCGCGTGCTCCGCCGACGGACAGAGGTCGGCCCACGGGAAATCTGACTCAGCACTGGTCAGTGCCCCGAGCTTCCGGGGCTGGAGTGCCAGAGCTTGCGGGGCGGAGCCGACGCCGCCCGGCGAGCTGCCGCCTTCGCGTCCTCGCCGGCGGGCTTGATGTCGGCGTAGGGCGACATCCGGAAACCGGTCGGGTGGACCAGCACCGGGCGGACCACGACCGGTCGCGAGCCGTGCGAGGCCGCGGCCCCCGCGATGGCCCGCTCGGTGTACTCCCCCGGGGCGGCCATCAGCTCGCGCACCCCCTCCAGGCCGTCGACCTCCCACGCCTCGTGCAGCGCCGGCAGCTCCCACGCCCCGGTGGCCCGGAGCGAGGCCCCGCGCGGGCCGGTCCGGCGCAGCACCCCGCGGATGACCAGCAGCCACGAGTGGAACACCGTCGCCGCGTAGGGCCCCTGCGCGTCCTCGAAGAAGGTCGAGTCGGTGCAGCCGGTGCCGTCGTCGAGGGTCACGAAGACCACCCGGCGGCCCGAGCGGATCGGCGGAGTCTGGGTCGCGACCTTGACGCCGGCGACCAGCACCTCGGCGCCGCTGCGGCAGGTGAGCAGCTCCCCGGCCGGGACGGCGCCGAGCGCGGCGAGGAACGGCCGGTAGAAGTCGACGACGTGCCGGCTGGCATCCAGGCCCAGCACCTCCAGTTCGGCGCGGACCAGCTCGGCGTCGGTGAACTCCGGCAGCCCGCTCCCCTCGGCCCAGTCCGGCCCGGTCCGCTCCTGTTCGTCCTCGGGCAGTTCGAGTCCCATCAGGTCGAGGCTGAGCTGACCGCTGGAGCCGGCCCGTGCGCCGCTGCGGCTCCACCGGTCCAGCTCTCCGATCTGCAGCAGCAGGTCACGCCGGGTGACCTGCTTGCGGCGGTGGAGCGGCCGGCCGGCCTCGCGGTCGCGGACCCCGAAGCCGTAGAGGGAGTCGAATCCGCCGGCGAGGACCAGCCGCTCCACCACCGGACGGGACACCGACGCACGGGACCAGAAATCCGTCAGCGACCGATACGGCTGCCCCGCCACGATCCGGGCGACCTCGTCGTCGGAGATGCCCTTCACGTCGGCCAGCGCCAGCCGGATGCCGTACCGGGACGGGTCGCGCATCGTCGCCGGCATCCACTCCGGCCGCGACCAACTCTCAATCTGCACCTCAGGGTCAGAGTCAAGGCGCTCGACCCGGTAGGTGTCGGCCGAGGCGTTGACGTCCAGGCCCAGCACCCGGATTCCGAAGTTGCGGGCGTCGTCGAGGATCAACCGCTTCGGGTACATCCCGGGATCGTGGGTGAGCACGCCGGCGAGGAAGGCCGCCGGATGGTGGGTCTTCAGCCAGGCCGACTGGTAGGTGGGCAGTGCGAACGCCGCCGCGTGCGCCTTGCAGAAGCCGAACGACCCGAAGGCGGCGAGCACCTCCCACACCTGCTCGGCGACCTCCACCGGGTACCCGGCGTCCAGCGCCCGGGGCACGAACCAGGCGCGCACCTCCGGATGGGCGTCCTTCTCTCCCAGAGCCCGGCGCACCTCGTCCGCCTCGGCGAGGCTCACCCCGGTCATCCGGGAGACGATCTGCAGCACCTGCTCGTGGAAGACCACCACACCGGCGGTCTCCTCGAGGCAGAACTCGAGATCGGGGTGCGGGTAGACCGTCTCCCGCCAGCCGTTCCGCGCCATGAGGAACGGGGTGACCATGTCGCTCTTCACCGGCCCGGGCCGGAACAGCGAGATGTCGATGACGATGTCCTCGAACGTCTGCGGGCCGAACTTGCCGACCAGCTCCCGCTGGCCCGGTGACTCGATCTGGAACATCCCGAGGGTGCGGGTCGAGCGGATCAGCTCGAAGGTCGTGGGGTCGTCGCGCGGGATCGCGTCGATGTCGACGGTCTCGCCGTCGACCCGGGCGACCTCGTCGAGCGCGTGGGCGATCGCCGACTGCATCCGGATGCCGAGCAGGTCGAGCTTGAGCAGGCCCAGCTCCTCGACGTCGTCCTTGTCGAACTGGCTCATCGGATAGCCGAGGTAGCTGTTCTCCACCGGTGTGCGGTCCAGCAGCGTGGCGTCGGAGAGCAGTACCCCGCACGGGTGCAGCGCGATGTGCCGGGGCAGCCCGTCGAGCCGGGCGACGAGGTCGAACAGCAGGTCGAGATCGCCGGTGCCACCCCCGCGGCGGGACCCGAGCCGGCTGGCCCGCAGCTCCGGGAGGTCCTTGAGCGCGGCGTGCACCTGGTTGGCCCGGATGTGCGGAAAGGCCTTGGCGACGGCGTCTATCTCCGCCGGCGGCAGCCCGAGCGCGGCACCGACGTCGCGGATCGCGTGCCGCACCCGGTAGGTGTCCATCATCGAGATGCAGCTGACCCGGTCGGCGCCGAAGCGGTCGATCACCGCGTCGTAGACCTCCATCCGGCGCGCCGACTCCACGTCGATGTCGATGTCGGGCAGCTGGTGGCGCAGCGGGGAGAGGAAACGCTCCATGAGCAGCCCGTAGCGGAGCGGATCGACGTCGGAAATGCCCAGCAGGTAGGTGACCAGGCTGCCGGCCCCCGAGCCCCGTGCCGCCGCCCGGACCCTCAGGCTCTTGATGAGGTCGACCACGTCGGCGACGGTGAGGAAGTAGGACGGGTAGCCGAGCTGGTCGATCACGGCCAGCTCCTCGTCCAGCCGCCGCCGCACCCGCTCCGACGGCGGCATCCCGCGCCGGCCCATCCCCGCCCCGCAGCGGGCGCGCAGCACCTGCGACGGGCTCATCCCCCGCTCGGCGGGCGTGGTGACGACGTCGAGCTCGGGATAGCGGACGCTGCCGATGCCGAGGTCGGCCCGGATGTCGACGGCGCACTGCTCGGCCAGCCGGGCGGTGCCCTCGAGCAGGCGCAGGGCGGCGTCGCGATCGGGACCGACGAGGTCCTCGGCCACGGCGGCCATCTCCTTGCCCGACTTCAGGTAGCCCTCGGCGGTGCGCCGGTCGACGTGCCGCTCGTCCAGCGCGACCAGCCGGCGGGAGGCGTCCAGCACGTCGGCGGTCGGCGCGTCCAGGGCGTCGACGTACCGGACGGCGTTGCTGAGCACCACCGGCACGCCCTGCTCGGCGGCGAACCGCAGCATCGTCTGGGCGCGCTGCCGGTCGCCGCGCCCGCGGTGGTGCACCACCTCCAGCACCAGGCGGCCGGGCCCGAAGGCGGCGCGCCAGGCGTCCAGATGGGCGGCGGCGTGGTCGGTCCGGCCGGTGAGCAGCGCCCGGCCCACCGTCGAGTCGGGGCCGAGCAGCGCGATCAGCCCGGCGGCGTGCTCGGCGGCGGTCGCCAGCGAGCTCACCGGCTCCCCGCGCACGCCGCGCAGATGGGTGGCGCTGGTCAACCGGCACAGCGAGCGCCACCCGGCGCCGTCCCGGGCGAGGAAGGTGACCCGCGGCAGCCGCGGGTCGACGCTCGCCCCGCCCCGCGCGGGGACCCGGCGACCCCTGGTGGGGCGGGTGGGCGAAGGCGCAGCGCGCAGACGTGGTGGCCGGGCGCCGGACTCCTCCCCGCCCAGGGCGTGCGCGAGCGCCGGGGGCACCGTCGCGTCGAGAGCGGGGGCGACGGCGAGGTCGATCCCGAAGATCGGCCGCACCCCGGCCGACCGGCAGGCCAGCGCGAACTTGACCGCCCCGTACAGCCCGTCGCGATCGGTCAGGGCCAGGGCCGGCATGCCGTGCTCGGCGGCACGGGCCACGAGGTCGGCGGGGTGGTTGGCCCCGTACCGCATGGAGTAACCGGAGGCGACGTGCAGATGGACGAAGGGGTCGCTCACCTCCGCGACGTCTTCGGCCGGGTGAACGGCGACCGGGCGGGCTCGGGCGCGGGCAGGCTGCCGTACGGGGCGGCGAGGCAGCTCTCCACGACGGCGAGGAAGGCACCGACGTCCCGGACCAGGTCGTCGGCCTCCCGCTCGGTCACCGCCCGGGAGAGCCCGGCCTCGGCGGCCGCGCGCTTGGCGGCGCCGGCGGCGAAGAAGGTGGCCCACTCCCCCAGCTCGGGGGCGACCTGACCGAGCATCACCCAGGCGCTGCGGGGACGTCGCCGGGCGGGCTCGGGCCGGGTGCGGGCGGCCAGCACCGCGGCGGCGCCGCGCAGGGCCCCCAGGTGGGCCGTGGCATAGCGCTGCCGGGGATCGGTGGCCGCGGCCGCCTCGGCCAGCCCTCGGTGGGCCTGGTCGAGGAGCTGGGTGGCCGCGGCGGGCAGGGCGGGGGGCAGCGGCAGCTGGCCGACAGGAACGGCCCGGGCGGCGCCCATCAGTCGTGCACCCGCACGAGCCACCAGCGGTTGCCCGCGGCGTCCCAGGAGAGGTCGTAGACCCCGGCGAAGCTGGTCCGCGAACGCCCTGCCCGCACCGCCTCGACCCGCCACACCTCCTGGGGGGCGACCAGCTCGGCGGAGGCGCCACCGACGGCGGCGTCCCGCCTCCACCAGGGCGGGGTCTCGACCCAGGAGTCGAGCAGCTCGCCGACGAGGTAACGGGACTGCCCCCGCCAGAACTGCACCGGACCCAGCGGCCCGCGCTCGACCTGGACCTCTTCACCCGCCCGTCCGGTGACCTCACCGAGCACCCGGCTCATGACAGACTCCCCACCTCTCGCCCGTGCCCGCGCCGCTCCGGTCACCGCTCCGGGCGGGGAAGTGCCGGAGAGCGGCGGGAGCGACGCTGTTCGAACGCGTGTTCGAACAGGTCCAAGTAGACCGGACCGGCCCCCGGTCGTCAAGACGGGGAGCACCGTGTCGCCACCCGGTCGGGGACCACGGCGGCACGCCGCCCCGGCCGGTGGCAGGATCGGTCCATGGCCCCGCCGACCACGCCGACGCCGCCGGAACACCCCCGGGTCGCCGAGGTCGCGCGACTGCTCCGCGCCGCCGGTGCCACCGGCGCCGTCCGCCACCTCCCCGACAGCGCACGGACCGCCGCCGCGGCCGCGGCCCAGCTCGGCGTGGAGGTGGGAGCGATCGCCAACAGCCTCGTGTTCGACGTGGGCGGCGACCCGCTGCTCGTGCTCACCAGCGGCGCGCACCGGGTCGACGAGGGGCTGCTCGCCATGTTCCTGGGCGTCCCACGGATCAGCCGCGCGACGCCGGAGTTCGTCCGCCGGCACACCGGCCAGGCGATCGGCGGCGTGGCGCCCATCGGCCACCCCGAGCCGATCGGCACCCTCGTCGACATCGAACTGGCCCGCTTCGACGTGGTGTGGGCCGCCGCCGGGCACCCGCACACGGTCTTCCCCACCACCTACGACGAGCTCCTCCGCCTCACCGACGGGACGGCCGCCGAGGTCGGCACCGGCCCGGCGGCCACCCCTCGCGCCGAGGCGGCCGCGCGATGACCGACACCCGGCCCGCGACCCGCATCGTCGAGCTGCCCACGCCGTGGCTGCGCGAGCACATGCAGGAGGCCCTGACCATCTACGGCCTGGCGATGGGGTACGACTCCGCCGTCGTGGCCGGGCGTTACGGCTACGCCGTCCAGCACACCGAGCGGCCGGGTTTCCGGGCGGTCGGCGCGTTCGCCGAGTCGCCGGACGGGGAGCAGCTGGTCGGGTTCGGCTACGGCTACCTCGTCGCCCCGGGCCAGTGGTGGCACGACCAGGTGCGCGCCGCCCTCGACCGGCGGACGGCGAAGAAGTGGCTGCCCGGCGCCTTCGAGGTCTGCGAGCTGCACGTCCACCCCGACCACCAGAGCCGTGGCCTGGGCCGCCGCCTCCTGCACGCCCTGCTGGCCGGCCTCCCGCACCCCGCTGCCCTGCTGTCCACGCCCGACGCCGACACCAAGGCCTTCCGGCTGTACCACGCCGACGGCTTCGTCGACCTGGCACGCGGCTACCACTTCCCGGGTGACTCCCGGCCCTTCGCGATCCTCGGCGCCCGCCTCCCGCTGCATCCACCCAGCCGGGCCGCGGCGAACAGCTGAGTGTGAGCAGCCCTCCCCCCGTCGACGGCCGTGTCGACGGCCGTGTCGACGGCCGTGTCGACGTCGTGGTCATCGGCGCCGGCCACAACGGGCTCGTCGCCGCCTGCTACCTGGCCCGGGCGGGCCTGTCGGTGGAGGTCGTGGAGGCCGACGCCGTGCTCGGCGGCGCCGTCTCGACCGTCGAGCGCTGGCCGGGTGTCCGCGTCGACCGCGGCTCCAGCGCGCACGTGATCATCCGGCAGAGCGGCATCGTCGAGGAGCTGGACCTGGCCGCCCACGGGCTGCGCTACATCGACTGCGACCCGTGGGGGTTCGCGCCCGCACCCTCCCCGGGCGACCCCGGACCGGAAGGCCGCCCCCTCGTCCTCTCCGTCGACCTCGACGCCACCTGCGCCTCCATCGCCGAGGCCTGCGGCCCGGAGGACGCGGCATCCTACCGCCGGTTCGTCGAGGTCTGGGCACCGCGCAGCCGAGCCGTCGTCGCCTCCTTCGGCCGCCGGCCCGGCCCGGCCGGGCTGATCCGCTCGTTCTGGCCCCTCGGGGCCCCGGCGGACGGGCGGCCGCGGACCCCGGGCGGGGAGCTCGCCGTCGACTTCCTGGGGTCCGGCGACGCCCTGCTCGACCGCTGGTTCCGCAGCGAACGGCTCAAGGCGGCGCTGGCCTGGTTCGGGGCGCAGTCCGGCCCGCCCATGTCGGAACCGGGCACCGCGGCGATGGTCGGCTGGGTCGCGCTGCTCCACGACGTGCCGCCGGGGCACCCGGTCGGTGGGTCCGGGGGCCTGACCGCCGCCCTGCGCCGACGGCTCGAGTCCGACGGCGGGCGGGTGACGCTCGGCGACGGCGCCGCGCGGCTGCTCACCGCGGACGACGGCGCCGGGGGACGGCGGATCACCGGCGTCCGCACCGTCAGCGGACGGCGGGTGACGGCCGACGCCGTGGTGGCCGCCTGCCACGTGCAGGTGACCCGGGCGCTCGCCGGGGACGCCGCTCCTCCGGCGCTGGCCGACGCCGATCCACCGCTGGGCAACGGCTTCGGGCTGGTCGTGCGAGCGCTGACCGACGCGCCGCCGGCCTATCCCGGCGTGGCTCCCGAGCTCTCGCTCCAGGGCCTCCAGCTCCTCTGCACCGACCGTGCGGCGCTCGCCTCGGCGCACGGCGACTGGGCCGCCGGGCAGCTCCCCCGCGTCCCGGTGCCCCTGGCGATGTGCTTCTCGGCCACTGACGACAGCCTGGCCCCGCCGGGGCAGCACGTGGTGACCATCTGGGGGCAGTGGTACCCGTACGAGACGGCCGACGGAGGTGACTGGGACGACCTCGCGGAGAGCGAGGCCCGCCGGCTGGTCGCCGCCGTCGACCGCTACGCGCCCGGCTTCGCCGACTCGGTACAGCGGCTGTACGTCCAGACCCCGCTGTCGCTCGAGCGCGAACTGTCCCTCCCCCGTGGCAACGTCATGCACGTGGAGATGGGCCTGGCCAGCATGTTCGCCTTCCGGCCCACGCCGGCCCTCTCCGGCTACCGGGTGCCCGGGCTGCGCGGCCTGTACCTGGCCGGCGCCTCGACCCACCCCGGTGGGGGCGTGTCCGGCAACTCGGGCCGGACGTCGGCGCGCGTGCTCCTGGCCGACCGGCGCCGGTCCGCCGCGGCACGCGCCGCCGTGGGCCGCGCGCTGCGCCGTGCCGCCGTCCGGTTCCAGAGGACGCCGGCGTGACCGCCGCCGTCTCCGCGCCTCCTGCCCCGCGGCCGTCGACGGCCCGGCGGGTCCTTCCCCTGGTGCTGGCGGCGGCGCTGGTCCTCACCGCGATCGCCTATCCGCTCAGTTCCGGGCCCGCCCGGGACGCGGTCAGCTGGACGATCGTCGTGCTGGGCTCCCTGCTCTCGGTGGTCCACGCGGGCGCCGCCCGCGGGTTGCGCACCGCGATCGGGCTGCTGGTCCTGGTCACCGTCACCGCGGTCGCCTTCGAGGCGGTCGGGCTGGCCACCGGCTTCCCCTACGGCAGCTACCGCTACAGCGGCGCCCTCGGACCCACCCTGCTGGGCGTGCCGTTCCTGGTCCCGCTGGCCTGGCTGATGATGGCCTGGCCGAGCTGGGTGCTGGCCGAGCGTCTCGCCCGCCCGGTTGCCGGGCCGACGCGCCGCCGGGTCGTGCGGATCGCGACCGCGGCCGGGGTCTTCGCCGGCTGGGACGTCGTCCTCGACCCGCAGATGGTGCAGGCCGGCTACTGGACGTGGAGCGATCCGAGCCCGGGGCTGCCCGGTATCGCGACGGTGCCGCTCACCAACCTCGCCGGCTGGCTGCTCGCCGGGCTGGTCCTCATGGCGCTGCTGGACCTGACGGTCGCCCGAACGCAGGCCGGGCGCGCGCCGCGCACCGGCGACGCGGCCCCGCTCATCGCGCTGGCGTGGATGACGCTCGGCGGCGCGCTGGCGCACGCGGGCTGGCTCGGCCTCCCGGGCTCGGCCGCCTGGGGTGCGGCGCTCGCCCTGCCGGTCCTGCTGGCCGTGGTCCGCCGGCATCGCGGGGGCCGGTGGTGAGCGGCCGGCTGGTCCGCGTGCTGGCCGGGATCTCCGGCGCGGCTGCCCTCCACGCCGCCGTCAACATCGCGCTGCTCCGCCGTCCGCCGGATGATCCGCCGGCGGTCCGCCGGCCGGTCACGGTGGTCGTGCCCGCCCGGGACGAGGAGGAGCAGATCGGCGGCTGCCTCGCCGCCCTGCTCGCCCAGCGGGGAGTGCCCGAGCTGCGCGTGGTCGTGGTCGACGACGGCTCGACCGACGGCACGGCAGCCGTCGTCCGGTCGGTCGGGGACCCGCGGGTCCGGCTGGTCCGGGCGGTGCCTCCTCCGGCGGGCTGGCTGGGGAAGCCGCACGCCTGCGCGACCGGGGCAGCCTGGCAGGACGAAGGCGAGGGCCAGGGCGAGAGCCAGGCCGAGGGCCAGGGCCAGGGCGCGGGCCAGGGCGAGGGCCAGGGCGCGGGCGAGGGCGCGGACGACGGGGAGCTGCTGGTCTTCGTCGACGCCGACGTCCGGCTCGCACCGGAGGCGATCGCCGCGGCAGTGGCGGTGCTGGATCGGCACGACCTGGACCTGGTCTCCCCGTGGCCGCGCCCGGTCGCGCACGGGTCGGCCGAACGGCTGGTCCAACCCCTGGCCCCCTGGCTCGTGGCCACGACGCTGCCGCTGCGGGTGGCCGAGCGCTCTCGCCGTCCCTCGACGGCCGCGGCGAACGGGCAATTCCTGGTCGTCGACCGGCGGACCTACGACCGCGCGGGTGGCCACGCCGCGGTGCGCGGCGAGGTGCTCGAGGACATCGCCCTGCTCCGCGCGGTCAAGCGGGCCGGAGGCCGGGGCGTCCCGATCGACGGGTCCCGGCTGGCCGTCTGCCGGATGTACGACGGGTGGCCGGCGCTGCGCGACGGCTACGCCAAGTCCCTGTGGGCCTCGGTCGGGGGCCGACCGGCAGCGGGCGCCGTCACGGCCGCCCTGCTCACCGCCGTCTGGGTGGTGCCGCCGCTGGCGGCCGTGCGGGGCTCGCGCGCCGGACTGGCCGGCTGGGCGGCCGCAGCCGCCGGCCGCGCGGTGGTGGCCGCCCGGACGGGCAGCCGCGTCTGGCCCGACGCGCTGGCGCACCCCCTGTCGATCCTGGTGCTCGACGTGCTGATGGCACGCTCGCTCCTCGGCCACCGGCGGGGAACCCTCACCTGGCGCGCGCGGCCCGTCGCCGCCCCGGCACGATCGCCGCGACGACCCCCGGTGAGGATGGGGAGGTGACCGACCCCGCCGGACGTGTGCAGTTCGATCCCGACGAGATGGAGACGCGCGCGTTCTACCGCGTCCTGAACTCGGTCGTCGTGCCGCGGCCGATCGCCTGGGTGTGCAGCCGCTCGGCCGAGGGAGTCATCAACCTGGCGCCACACTCCTTCTACACGGTCGCCTGCGTCGACCCGCCGGTCGTCCAGTTCACCTCGGTGGGCCGCAAGGACTCGCTGCGCAACGTCGAGGCCACGGGCGAGTTCACGGTGAGCCTCACGCCGGAGTCGCTGTTCGAGCAGGTCAACGCCACCGGCACGGACTTCCCGGCCGGCGTGAGCGAGGCCGAGGAGGTCGGCGTCCGGCTGGAGCCCAGCTCCCGGGTGGGCGTTCCGCGCGTCGTCGAGTCCCCGGTGTCCGTGGAGTGCACCCTGCACTCGACGGTGCGGCTGGGCGACAGCACCGTGGTGTTCGGCCTGGTGCGGCTGATCAGCGTGTGGGCGGGCGCGGTGCGCGACGGACGCCCGCGGATCGAGCACCTGCGGCCGCTGGCCCGGCTGGGCGGGAACGAATGGGCGACGATCGGCGAGGTCAAGGAAATCCCTCGCATCCCCTACCGCCGCTGGGCCGAGGACCCGGGCATCGGCGAGCAGATCAGGGGTGACTGACCAGCGCTGCGCGGAGCGCGTGGCGCGGGCCGGAGGTTCCCGGCGGGGACACATGGACACGCTCCTGACAGCCGGGGGGACGGCTCGTGGCCGCGGTGTCGTCCGGAGGACGACGGGGTCATGGCGTCATGGCAGGTAGGGGGCGACCTCGTCGGCGGCGTCGCTGCCGAACGCCTCGGCGAAACGGGCCAGGAAGCTGTCCTTCGGCAGGTCGTACTCCTGGGTGCCGATGACCTCGACGGCGGCAGTGGCGACGGCGGAGCCGAGCTGGGTGGCCCGCTCGAGGCCCAGACCCCACATGCGCCCGGCGATGAACCCGGCGCGCAGGGCGTCGCCGCCGCCGGTGGGCTCCACCGGCTTGGTCTCCGGGACGGCGATCACCGAGATCGGCTCGGCGTCGGCCTGGCGGACCAGCACGCCCTCAGCGGCGCGGGTGGTGACCCAGGTGCCGACCCGGGCGAGCACCTCGTCCTCGTTCCAGCCGGTCTTCTGCTGGAGCAGGTGTGACTCGTACTCGTTGGTGAACAGCAGCTCCGCGCCGTCGACGAGGCTGCGGATCATCTCGCCGTCGGCCCACGCCAGCTGCTGGCTGGGGTCGGCGGCGAACCGGTAGCCGCGGTGCCGGCATTCCTCGGTGTGCCGCACCATCGCCTTCGGGTCGTTGGGGCCGACCACCACGAGGTCGAACTGCCCGACGCGGTCGGCCACCGGGCCGAGCTCGATGCTGCCCGCCTCGGACATGGCCCCCGAGTAGAACGAGGCGATCTGGTTGTTGGCGGCGTCGGTGGTGCAGACGAAGCGGGCGGTGTGCTTGAGCTCCGACCAGTGCACGCTGCCGGTGTCCACGCCGTGCCGGGTCAGCCACGCGTCGTACTCGGCGAAGTCGCTGCCCACGGCGCCGACGAGCACGGGCTGGAGTCCGAGCAGGCCCAGCCCGTACGCCATGTTCGCGCCGGCCCCGCCCCGGTGCTGCACGAGGTCGTCGACGAGGAAGGAGAGCGAGACGTTCTCCATCTGCCCCTCCACGAACTGCTCGACGAACTTCCCGGGGAAGGTCATCAGGTGGTCGGTGGCGATGGAGCCGGTGACGACGACGGGCACGGAAGGCTCCCTGGTGCTGGATCGGCGGAACGCACCGCACGATGTCGGGTGCCCGGCAGGCAGCGGAGCACCCGCTCACCTTAAGAGCCCGGGCCGCACATGGCTGCGTCGCACCCTGCTCTCATCCGGCCGCATCGGCCGGCCGGTCGGCCAGCATCCGCCGCAGCGAGACGCCGAGCTGCGCGACGCCGACGGCGCCGAGCAGCGTGCCCGCCGCGGCGCCCGCAGTGACCACCAGGCCGGCACCGCCCCACGCGGCGACGACCCCCGCGCCGCCCAGCGTCATGCCGGTCACGGCGACGCGGCTGGGCCGCTCCCACACCGACAGCGCCCCGGTCTCGGCCACCCCCGCCTGGCCGGCTCGCGCCCGCAGGTAGTCGGGCAGCCAGCAGAGCGCACCGAAGGACGCGGCCAGCCACCCCGGCGCCCCGGCCACCCAGAGCGCCCCGGCGTAGGCCGCCTCGGTCAGCCGGTCGACGGCGGAGTCGAGGACGAAGCCGCGGCGCGAGGCCCGTCCGGTTCCGATCGCCAGCGCTCCGTCGAGCGAGTCCAGCAGACCCGAGAGCCCGACGAGGAGCCCCGCGGCGATCAGCCAGAGCCCTCCTGCCGACGCCGGGACGACGGCTGCGACCGCCACCAGCAGGCCGAGGCCGGTCGCCACGATCGGCGGCAGTCCGGCCAGCGGCCGGGCCAGTGTCCAGGCCGCGGTCAGCCAGCCGCGCACCAGCGGCCGGTCGGTGGCGGTGTCCCCGTGCCAGCGTGACCAGGCGGCCAGGTACTCGTCGCGGCTCAGCACCCCGTCTCCCGCCCCTCCACGGGCGCAGTCCACCAAAGGGTGGCGCCGGCGGCGACAGCAGGCACAGTGAAGGGGTGCTCGCCGGCCTCTCCCCCGCCCGCCGACGGCTGGTCCTCACCCTCCTCTCCCTCGTGGTGGTCGGGACCGTCCTCATCGCCGTGCTGGTCGCGCGGACCGGGTCCCCCGCGCCGGAGCCGGTCGCGCAGGACCGTCCCGGGCCGGTGCTGCTGGTCCCTGGGTACGGCGGCGGCGGCACCGGCGCGCTCCGGGAGCTGGCTGACCGGCTGACCGCGGAGGGGCGGGACACCACCGTCGTCCGGCTGCCCGGGAACGGGACCGGCGACCTGCGCGCCTCCGCCGGGGCGCTGGACGAGGCCGCCTCCGAGGCCCTGGAGCGCACCGGGGAGACGAGCGTCGACGTGGTCGGCTACTCCGCCGGCGGCGTGATCGCCCGACTGTGGGTGGCCGACGGGCACGCCGGTATCACCCGCCGGGTGCTCACGCTGGGGTCGCCGCACCACGGCACGTCCCTCGCCGACCTGGCCGGCGCGCTGGCGCCCGGCCGGTGCCCCGTCGGCTGCCGGCAGCTGACGACCGGCAGCGACGTGCTGTCCGCACTGAACGGCGACGACGAGACGCCGGCGGGCCCCACCTGGGTCTCCATCTGGACCACCCAGGACGAGACCGTCACGCCGCCGGACTCCGCCCGGCTCGACGGCGCGGTGAACCTGACCGTCCAGTCGGTCTGCCCGGACGCCGAGGTGCGACACGGCGAGCTGGTCCGCAGCCCGATCGTCCAGGCGATGGTCGTCACCATGCTCGCCGCGGGGAACCCGGCGGAGCTCGGCCCCGCCGACTGCCCCCGCCTCAGCGGATGAGCGTGGCCCCGTGCTCCCCACCCTGCGCGTGCCGAGGGTGGGGAGCACGGGGTCCTCGTTCAGCTGGTCACGTCCTTCGTCGTGAAGTTCGCCCAGGCGGCCGCGAGGAGGACTCCCACGTACACCGCCTGCAGCGCGATGCCGCGGGTGATGTCCCGCCAGAGGATCGGATCGCGGAAGAAGTCGACGAACGCCAGCCAGTAACGGGTCGGCAGGTAGGGCGCGATCGGCGACGCGGCGTCCAGGGTGAACAGGAGCGACGACGCCACCAGGACCGCCAGCGCGCCCATCGTGGCACCGAGGGGCGAGTCGGTGAGGGTGGAGAAGAAGAGCCCGAACGCCGCGACGCCCAGCATCGACACCGCGACGTAGCCGACGGCGAGCAGCGTCCGGCCGCTGATCTGCTCCGGAGTCAGGGAGGTGCCCGACACCGAGGAACCGCCCGCGACGGGCTCGGCCTCGAACAGCGTCGTCCCCAGGACGTAGCCGACCGCGGCCACCACGACCACGGTGACCAGGACGAACGCCATGACCGCGATCAGCTTGGCCACCAGCAGCCGGGTCCGGCCGACGGGGCGGGCCAGCAGGTACCGCAGGGTGCCGGCCTGGGCCTCCCCAGCGATGGAGTCACCGGCCACGACGGCGACGGCGATCGGCAGGAACAACGGCAGGACGATGGCCAGGGCCGCCAGCGGGTAGAGGGCGCCGTTGCGCAGGACCGCGGAGAGGAACGGCGGGCCCTCCCCCGGCCGGGGGGCGAGATCGGTCAGCACCAGCAGCACCGCGACCAGCACCGGCAGCGCGTTGAGCACGGCGACGGTCGCCCAGGTGCGCGGGCGGCGGAACATCTTGCGCAGCTCGACGACGATCACCGCTGCGCCTCCACCCGGTCGGACGTCGTGCCGGCCGCGGCCAGCACCACGTGCTCCAGCGTCGGGCGCTCCAGCGCCAGCGCCGTGACGGGGATGCCCGCCCCGACCAACAGCGCGTTGACCTCGGCGGGGTCGGCGCCGCGGACGACCACGCGCTGGCCGTCGACGGAGGTCACCCGGCCGTCGAGCGTGGCCCGCACCCGCTCGGGCACCGGCGTGTGCACCACCGTCGAGCCGGTCGGCGCGGTGAGGGTCGCCAGCTGGTCCTGCAGCACCAGCCGGCCGCGGTCGAGCACCCCGACCCGCGAGCACAGCTGCTCGACCTCGGCCAGCAGGTGGCTGGAGAGGAAGACGGTCGTGCCGCCCCGGTGCAGGTCCAGCAGCAGCTCCCGGATCTCGGTGATCCCCTGCGGGTCGAGTCCGTTGGTCGGCTCGTCGAGCACCAGCAGCTCGGGCCGGCGGAGCAGCGCGCCGGCCAGCCCGAGCCGCTGCCGCATCCCCAGGGAGTAGGCCTTCACGGGCCGCCGGCCGACGCCCCCCAGGCCGACCTGCTCCAGGGCCGCGCGCACGCGCCGGGAGCGGGTGCGCCACGACCCGCCGCGACCTGCCGCGTCGAGCAGGGCGAGGTTCTCCCGCCCCGACAGGTGCCCGTAGTGGGCCGGCCCCTCGATCAGCGCGCCGACCCGGGGCAGCACGCGGCGGGCGGCGCGGGGCATGCGCTGCCCCAGCAGCTCGACGTCCCCGCTCGTGGGCAGGACCAGGCCAAGCAGCATGCGGACGGTGGTGGTCTTGCCGGAGCCGTTCGCGCCGAGGAAGCCGTAGACGTCACCCTCGCGGACGTCGAGGTCGACGCCGTCGACGGCCCGCAGGCGGCCGTAGCGCTTGACCAGCGCCGAGGTGGCGATGACCGCGGTCACGGCCGGCCTCCAAGCTCCGGCATGTCCGCCGCGGCGGCGGCCAGCGCCTCCGTGGTCACCGTGCCCGTGAGCACGTAGGGGCGCCCGCCCGGACGGTCCACCACCATCAGCCCCAGCGGGCCGACCGAGGCCCGGACCCCGAGCTCGTCCACCACCGCACCCGGTGACGCGTGGAGGGCACGGCGCAGCTCGCCGGCCAGGCGGCCGGGGGCCGGCACCACGGCGAGCAGGGTCACGCCCCTGCCGTACACGGCCAGCCCGCGGGGCAGCCCCTCCACCGGACGCCGGTCGAGCCCGGCGAGGGTCAGCGGCAGCGCGGGACCGGTGATCTGCCGGGCCGCCGCCACCAGGTCGAACCCGCCGTCCTCGCGCAGGCCGGCGCTCTCCGGCGGCGAGAACGCGGTCACCTCGGCGTCGGGCACGGCCAGCTCCAGGTCGAGGAACCGGGTGTCGAGGGCCGCCCGTGCGGAGCCCTTGGCGAACACCTCCACCTGCAGGGGCAGGCCGCTGTCGCCGTCCACCCAGACGTCGACCCGCTCCACCGACGAGGCCCGGGCGGCGGGCACCACCCGGAGGCCGAGGCCGTCGCGCCCGGCCACCCGGCGGGCGCCGACCCGGGACAGCTCGTCGGCGGAGGCCTCGGACAGCAGCCGGGCACCCAGCGTGCTCGGCAGGAGATCCGGGGGCGCCGGGAGTTCCAGGGGGCCAGGCACGGTGCGCCTGGCGGTCGCCGACTCGTACTCCCACGTCCAGGTGCCCAGGGCGTCACGGTGCGTCCCCGTCTCCCCCGTGGCGGTCAGCACGTCGACCCGGTGGTCGGCCGGGCCGCGCCACCACACCCGCATCGACGTGCGGTCGCTGAAGAGGTCGGCGACGGAGGTGAGCTGATCGGTCACCGGTAGGGACAGTCCCCCGGCGGACACCGCGTAACCGGAGAAGCCGACCTCGTCGCTGGCCAGCACGGCCGCGCGCAACCCGGCGGCGGAGACACCGGTGTCCGTCGCCGGCAGCGCCCCGAGCAGCGACGGCAGCGCGACGAGCGCGGCGACCAGCGCGCCGACGGCCGACCAGCGCACGGCCGCTCCGCGTCCTCGTGCCGCCACACCGGCCACGGTACGTGGAGCTCCCGGTCGCAGCCGCCGCTCGATGACGATCAGCACCGGCCGGAGGTCGCCTCGGCTGCGGGCATGACCGCCGTGGGTGCGCGGTGATCTTGTCGCGTCCGCGAAGCGTGGGAGCAGGGCGGACCGGGCACGGCACCGACCATGGCTGCACCCATCAGCGACGCCGTGGTCGTCGACGTGCTCCGCCGGGTCGACCGCCTGACCGGACCGCTCGTGCGGCGCCTTGGCCGCCCCCCGGCCCTGCCGGCGGCCGAGCGCGACGCCTGGTGGGCCGATCGCGTATCCCGGGTGGCGGCCGGCGTCTCGGCAGCGCCCCGCTTCGCCGGCGCGCTCGCCGACGTGCTCCCGCTGCAGAACACGGTGGGGACGGCGGTGCAGTCGCTGGTGGTGCTCGGCGTGGCGTCGGAGCACGGGGTAGAGGACCCGGCCGCGCGGATATCGCTGCTGTCCCGCGTCCTCCTGCGCCGTCCCCTGACGGCCGAGCAGGTGCGCCCGCTGCTGGAGCGGGCCAAGGGCACCTACGCCGAGGAGGCCCTGGGAAAACGGGATGGGCGCGCGGGGCTCCGCGGCACCGCGCGCACGCTCTGGCGGGTGGCCGGGCTCCTGGGCCGGATCGACGACACCCTCGACGCCCGCCCCAAGGGCAGACTGTTCCACCGGGCCGTGGCCAACCTGCCCGTCGTCGGAGTCGCCGGGGGCTACGCCGCCGAGCGTGAGGGGCTGCGACTCGCGGCGGCCGAGACGGCGGCGATCCTCGAGGGGCCGGTCAGCGAGTAGCCGGCAGGTGCGCGAGGTTGGCGTAGACCTCACGTGTCGCGGTCGAGCGGTTCATGGTGATGAAGTGGATGCCGGGCACGCCCTCGGCCAGCAGCGTGCGGCACAACTCCGTGGCCACCTCGACGCCGAACGCCCGCACGGCCGCCTTGTCCTCGGGCCGGTCCCCGTCGAGGGCGGCGAAGCGCTCGGCGAGCTCGGCCGGGAACGCCTGACCGGACAGCTGCACGATCCGGGTGATCTGGCGGGCGTTGGTCACCGGCATGACACCGGCGATGATCGGGACGTCGCAGCCCCGGCTGCCCACCCGGTCACGCAGCCGCAGGTAGTCCTCCGCCCGGAAGAACATCTGCGTGATCGCGAAGTCCGCGCCCGCCCGGCACTTGTCCACGAACCGGGCGACGTCGGTCTCGAAGTCCGGTGAACGGGGATGGCGCTCGGGGAAGGCGGCCACGCCGACGGAGAAGTCCCCCATCGACTTGATGAGCTCGACCAGCTCGGCGGCGTAGTGGAGGCCCTGCGGATGGGCCCGCCACTCGGCCTGCGGGTCGGCGCCGGGCGGGTCGCCCCGCAGCGCGAGCACGTTGCGGACCCCGGCCGCGGCGAGCCGGCTGACCACGTGCCGCAGCTCGGCGACGCTGTGGTCGACGGCGGTGAGGTGCGCCATCGGGGTCATCGTGGTCTCGGTGGCGATCCGCTCGGTCACCGAGACGGTTCCCTCGCGCGTCGAGCCGCCGGCGCCGTAGGTGACGGACACGAAGGAGGGCTGCAGGCGCTCCAGCTCGCGCAGAGCCGTCCACAGCTGCGGCTCGGCCTCCGGCGTCTTCGGGGGGAAGAACTCGAACGACCACGTCGGCCGGTCGTCGGCGAGCAGTTCGCGCACGGTCCGGGTCACGGGCACCCAGGGTACGGGCGGCGCGCCGTGGGAGGCCCGTCCCGACCCCACGACATTCCTCACGGTCGTGCATCCACCGGGCCGGGTGCCGCGGAAGAGGAGGAGCAGCGGCTCGGGCCGTGCCCACGGGCGGACGACGGACGTCGCCGCCGTCGACGTCGCGCAGGGGCGCGAGGAGGGTGGAGAGACGATGAGCCGGAGCCCCGCTCCTGTCCTGTTGCGGCGGTCGGGCACCACCGGGTTGGGCAATACTGGGCGGGTGACCGCCGGGACGCAGCACGTGCAGGCCTCGGCCGGGCCCTCCTCGCTCCTCGCCGCCGCGGAGCTGGACCGGCTGCGCGCGGCAGTCAGCGCGGCCCTCGCGGTATTCCTCGGTCGCCAGCGGGAGACGCTCGCCGCGATGGATCCCAGCCTGGTCCCGGTCGTCGACGAGGTCTGCGCGCTGGCCGAGGGCGGCAAGCGACTGCGTCCGGCGTTTGCGTACTGGGGCTGGCGCGGGGCGCGCGACGGCGGGTCCGACGAGGACGAGGCCACCGTGCTGAGGGCTGTCGCGGCGCTGGAGTTCGTCCACGCCAGCGCCCTGGTGCACGACGACGTCATGGACGGCGCCCACACCCGCCGCGGTCGTCCCGCCACCCACGTGGGCTTCGCCTCCCGCCACTGCGTCGACGGCCTCGACGGCGACCGGGAGCTCTTCGGCACCGGCGCGGCCATCCTCGTCGGCGACCTGGCCCTGGTCTGGTCCGACGAGCTGCTGCGCCGCTCCGGCCTCTCCCCCGCCGCGCTCAGCCGGGCCCGCGTGGTCTGGGACACCATGCGCACCGAGGTCACGGCGGGGCAGTACCTGGACCTGCTGCGGGCTGCCGGAGGCCTGCCCGGCCCCGACGGCGCCCTCACCGTGGCGCGCTACAAGAGCGCCGGCTACACCGTGCAGCGGCCCCTGCAGCTCGGCGCGGCGATCGCCGGCGCCGGACCGGAGGTCAGCGAGGCGTACACCGCCATCGGCCTGCCGCTGGGTGAGGCCTTCCAGCTGCGCGACGACGTGCTGGGCGTCTTCGGGGACCCCGCGGTGACCGGCAAGTCCGCCGACGACGACCTCCGGGAGGGCAAGCAGACCCTGCTGATCGCCCTCGCCGAGGAGCGGGCCGACGAGACCGGCCGGCGGCTGCTCGGCGCGCTGCTGGGCAACGCCGACGCCGGACCCGAGGAGTTCGACGTCCTGCGCGCCCTGCTCGAGTCCACGGGCGCCCGCGCCCGCGTCGAGGAGCGGATCACCGAGCGGACCGCGCTGGCCCGAGCCGCCATCGCCGCCGCGCCCCTGTCCGCCGACGCCCGCGCCGCGCTCGACGCCCTCGCGGTCGCGGCCACGTCCCGCGCCGCCTGATGGTCCGCACCGTTCCCGGACCGACCGACCGCGTCGTCGTCGTCGGCGCCGGCCTGGCCGGACTGGCCACCGCCCTGCGGCTGCGCGGGGCCGGCCGCGAGGTCACCGTCGTCGAGCGCGCCGCCGGCCCCGGGGGCCGGGCCGGCCGCGTGGAGCGTGCCGGCTACGCGCTCGACACCGGTCCCTCGGTGTTCACCGCGCCGGAGATCGTGGCCGACACCCTGGCGGCGGTCGGCGAGAAGCTCGAGGAGCGGCTGACCCTCGTGCCCTTGGAGACGACCTACCGGGCGCAGTACGCCGACGGGTCGCACCTCGACGTCCACGCCGACCCCGACGCCTTCGCCGCCGAGGTCGCCGCCCTCTGCGGCCCGGCCGAGGCCGACGCGCTGCGCCGCTACCTCGCCGACCTCGCCGAGCTCTACCGCCTGCAGCTGTCGACCTTCATCGACCGCAACCTCGATTCACCCCGGGACCTGCTGGGGCCGCAGCTGGTCGCCCTCGCGCGCCGGGGCGGGTTCGGCCGGCTGTCGCGGCACGTGGAACGGCACTTCACCGACGACCGGCTGAGACGGCTGTTCAGTTTCCAGGCCCTCTACGCCGGCGTGTCACCGTTCCGCGCCATCGCCGCCTACGCGGTCATCGCCCAGCTCGACATCGGCGCTGGGGTCTGGCACCCCATGGGCGGGATCGCCGCCGTCCCGGCGGCCCTCGCCGCCGCTGCCGCCGACGCCGGGGTGACCTTCCGGTACGGATCGACCGTCGAGGAACTGAAGACCTCCGGCGGGCGGGTCGCCGCCGTGCGCCTCGGCGGGGGCGACCGGCTGCCCGCGGACGCCGTCGTCGTCACGGCCGACCAGCCGTGGCGGCTGGTGCCCGGGCTGCGTCCCCCGCGACGGCCGGTGTACTCCCCCTCGTGCGTGGCCCTGCACGTCGGCGTCCGCGCGGAACTACCCGGCCAGGCGCACCACGCCATCAGCTTCGGCCGGTCCTGGCGCCGGGTGTTCGAGGAGCTGACGCGGGAGGGCCTGCCGATGACCGACCCGAGCCTGCTGGTGAGCATGCCCTCGCGCACCGACCGGAGCCTCGCCCCCGACGGCGGCCAGGTGCTGAGCATCGTGGCGCCCACGCCCAATCTCGACCGGCGCAGCGGCGGCAACCCCGACCTGGACTGGACGAGGCTCGGACCGCGCTACCGCGACGAGGTGCTCGCGACCCTGGAGGACCGCGGCTGGAGCGGGCTCACCGGGGCGGTCGAGGTGGCGGAGCTGGCGACGCCCCTGGACTGGGCGGCGCAGGGCATGGCCGCGGGCACCCCGTTCGCCCTGGCGCACACCTTCGGCCAGACCGGCCCCTTCCGGCCGCCCACCCTCCCCCGGCGGGGGCCGGAGAACGTCGTGCTCGCCGGCTCGTCGGTGCAGCCGGGGGTCGGGGTGCCGATGGTGCTGATCAGCGGCCGGCTGGCCGCGGAGCGGATCATCGGGCCGGTGTCGCGGTGACCCTGCTGGCGCCCCCGGGCACTCAGGCGGCCCGCCAGCGGCAGCTCACCGCCGCGTACGCGCACTGCGCGGCGATCGCCGCGCGGCACGGCAAGAGCTACCACCTGGCGACCCGGTTGCTGACGCCGGACCGGCGGCCGGCCGTGCACGCCCTCTACGCGGCCGCCCGGACGGCCGACGACCTCGTCGACCTGCCCGGCGCCGATCCCGAAGGCGACCTGGCGCAGTGGTCGCGCGCGGTGCTGGCGGAGCTGGACGCCGGCTGGTCGGAGGACCCGGTCCGCCTCGCGCTGGTGCACACCTACCGGCGGTACCGCATCCCCGTCGAGCACCTCGTCGACTTCCTCGCCGCGATGTCCAGCGACCTCTCCGTCGACTCCTACGCCGACCTGGCCGCGCTGGACCGGTACATGTGGGGCTCGGCGGCGGTGATCGGGCTGCAGGTGCTGCCGGTGCTCGGCACGGCGCCCGGGGTGTCCCGGGAGGAGGCCGCGCCCCACGCCATCGCCCTCGGCGAGGCGTTCCAGCTGACCAACTTCCTGCGGGACGTCGCCGAGGACGTCGACCGCGGCCGGGTGTACCTGCCCGCCGACCTGATGGCCGCGCACGGGGTGAACCGCGAGCAGCTGGCCGAGAAGCGGCACGACGCGCGCTTCGCCGCGCTGATGCGCGAGATGGTCGCCGTCGTGCGCCGCCGGTACGACGACGCCGCGCCGGGCACGCCGCTGCTGGCACCGGAGTCGCGCGACTGCGTGCGGGCGGCCACCGCCCTGTACGGCGGCATCCTCACCGAGATCGAGCGGGCCGACTACCGGGTGCTCGACGGGCGGGTGTCGGTCTCCAGGCCGCGCCGTCTGGCCGTGTTCGCGCGTCGGTTGACCGCGGCCCAGCTGGCGAGGGTCAGGGTGACCATGGCGAAGCCGAAGAGCAGGTCCTCGACCGGGGCGTAGGCGATCCGGGGACCCCAGATCGCGTCCGGGTCGTACGTGACGACGTCCAGCCCGGTGAGGACGCCGTTCATCAGCAGCTGGAAGGCCAGGATGATCGCGTAGGCGGTCCAGAACACCTTCCGGGTCACCATGCGGGTGCGGTAGCCGACCAGGTCCACGGCGAGGACGCCGACGACGGCGAGCACCGCGAGAGAGGAGTACGTCACGGGCCGGCCTCCTCGGCCGGATATCCGGCGTCCCAGCCGGTCACCCGCCGCACCGCCTCCAGGGCGAGCACCGAGCACAGCGGCACGACGAGGAAGAAGAGGACCTCCTCCAGCGGGAGGCCGCCGGGCAGACGCAGCCCGAGGGTCAGCTCGTCGCTGTAGTCCCAGTGCTCCTGGGCGATGGCGTAGAGCACCCAGACGACGAACACCACGAACTCGGGCAGCACCGCCAGCAGCAGGCGCCGCCAGCGGGCGTAGACGCGCACCCGCAGGACCAGCTCCAGCGGCGCGGTCACCACGAGGCACGCCGCCAGCAACGCCAGGTACGTCAGGTGCCCCACGGCCTCAGCTTCCGTCCGGCGCGGCCGCCCGGATGCACCTCGGTCAGAACGCCAGGGCCTGGGCCCGGCGGGTCACCTCGGTGTGCCGGTCGTCGCGGAGCGCCTGCACCGGGGTGCCGGGCAGCGACTCGTCCTCCCGGAACAGCCAGTCGAAGGCCTCCTGGTCGCTGAAGCCGCCGTCCCGCAGCACGGTCAGCAGCCCGGGGAGGTGCTTGAGGACCGCGCCGTCCTGCAGGAAGTCCGCGGGGATCTTCCCGTTCCCGCTACCGGGGACGGCCATGAGCTTGCCGTCGCGGATGAGCTGTCGGACCCGGTTCGGCGAGGTGCCCAGCAGCTGAGCCGCCTCCGCGGGCGTGAGCGTGTCCATAGGCTCCCAGCCTATGGCGAGCGTCGGACCAGCGGACAGCCCGGTGCCGGGCCAGCGGCGGCGCGCCCCTGGTGAGCCGGAGACCCCCGAGGACCCGGGCCGCGAGCCGCCGTTCCTGGACCTCGACCTGCTGGAGGCACGGGCGCGCGACCGGCTGCCCGGCCCGGTCTTCGACTATTACGCCGGCGGCGCGGAGAGCGAGACCACGCTCGGGGAAGCCACGGGGGCCTGGCGGTCGTGGCGGCTGCGGCCGCGGGTCCTGCGCGGGGTCACCGCCGTTCGGCTGGGAACCGAGTTGCTCGGCAGCGGCGTCCGCACGCCGATCGCCGTCGCCCCGTGGGCCTACCAGGGCATGGCGCATCCCGACGGTGAGCGCGCGACCGCTCGCGGCGCGGGAGCGGCCGGCGCGCTCATGACCGTGTCGACCAGCGCGACGCACACCGTGGAGGAGGTGGCCGCGGAGACGACCGGCTCGCCCGCCTGGTTCCAGCTCTACCGCCTGCACTCCGGCGGCCACACCGACGACCTGGCGCGGCGCGCCGGGGATGCCGGCTACCGGGCCCTCGTGCTCACCGTCGACCTGCCGCTCTTCGGCCGCCGACGCCGGGACCTGCGGCACGACTTCGCGCTGCCGGCCGACGTCCGGCTGGCGAACCACCCGCCCGACGACCGGGCAGCCCAGCCCATGCCGGCCTGGACGTTCGCGGACATCGCCCGCTTCGGGCAGGTCTCGGGACTGCCGGTCGTGGTGAAGGGCGTGCTGCGTGGCGACGACGCCGTCCGGTGCGTGCAGGCCGGCGCCGCGGCCGTCTGGGTCTCCACGCACGGCGGGCGCCAGGTCGACCCAGCGATCGCCAGCGCGCACGCCCTCCCCGAGGTGGTGGAGGCGGTCGGCGGGGACGTCGAGGTCTACGCGGACGGCGGGATCCGGTCCGGCTCGGACGTGCTCGTCGCCCTGGCGCTCGGGGCGTCGGCGGTCTTCGTCGGCCGACCCACGATCTGGGGGCTGGCCACCGGGGGCGCAGACGGCGTCACCCGGGTGCTGGCCGCCCTGACCGAGGAGCTGGAGCGCACCATGGTGCTCTGCGGCCTCGACGACGTCCGATCGGTGCCCCGCGACACCGTCACCCCGGCGCGATAACCTGCCCGCGGGCCGTGACTGGCGCATCGAGGTGGACCACCACCGGGGAGCGGTCCGCACCATCCCGCCGTGCGCCTGGGCACACCGACGTCACGCGCAGGAGCCCCTCATGACCGCCTCGTCCACCGCCCCCGTCTCCGCGACCGCCCGCGCCGGCTTCGACGGCACCGCGGCCTCGGCCGCCTACCGCAACGCCCTCCAGGTGATCGGCGCCGTCGAGCCCCGGGTCGCGGACGCGATCGGTGCCGAGCTGGCCGACCAGCGCGCCTCCCTCAAGCTCATCGCCAGTGAGAACTACGCCAGCCCCGCCGTGCTGCTCACCATGGGCAACTGGTTCAGCGACAAGTACGCCGAGGGCACCGTCGGGCACCGCTTCTACGCCGGCTGCCAGAACGTCGACACGGTGGAGGGGCTCGCCGCCGAGCACGCCCGCGAGCTGTTCGGCGCCCCGTACGCCTACGTGCAGCCGCACTCGGGCATCGATGCCAACCTGGTCGCCTTCTGGGCGGTGCTCGCCCAGCGCGTCGAGCTGCCGGCGCTCGAGCGGGCCGGGGTGCGGCACGTCAACGAGCTCACGGACGCCGACTGGGCCACCCTGCGCCGCGCCCTCGGCGACCAGCGGATGCTCGGCATGTCGCTGGACGCCGGCGGCCACCTCACGCACGGCTTCCGGCCCAACATCAGCGGCAAGATGTTCGAGCAGTCCTCCTACGGCACCGACCCGGGTACCGGCCTGCTCGACTACGCCGCCGTGCGCGCCCGCGCCCGCGAGTTCCGGCCGCTGATCCTGATGGCCGGCTATTCCGCCTATCCGCGCCGCGTCGACTTCGCCGCCATGCGAGAGATCGCCGACGAGGTGGGCGCCACCCTGGTGGTCGACATGGCGCACTTCGCCGGGCTGGTGGCCGGCAAGGTGCTCACCGGCGACTTCGACCCGGTGCCGCACGCCCACGTCGTCACCAGCACCAGCCACAAGTCGCTGCGCGGCCCCCGGGGCGGTTTCGTGCTCGCCCAGCCCGAGTTCGCCGACGCGGTCGACCGCGGTTGCCCGATGGTGCTCGGCGGGCCGCTGCCCCACGTGATGGCGGCCAAGGCGGTCGCGTTCGCCGAGGCCCGGCAGCCGGGGTTCGCCGCGTACGCCCAGGCCGTGGTGGACAACGCCGTCGCCCTCGCCGACGGGCTGCGCCGGCGCGGGGTCCGGCTGGTCACCGACGGCACCGACAACCACCTGGTGCTCCTCGACGTGAGCAGCTTCGGCCTCACCGGCCGGCAGGCGGAGTCGGCGCTGCTGGACGCCGGCATCGTCACCAACCGCAACGCCGTCCCGGCCGACCCGAACGGCGCCTGGTACACCTCCGGCGTCCGGATCGGCACGCCCGCGCTCACCACCCGCGGCTGCGGCGCCGCCGAGTTCGACCGCGTGGCCGAGCTCATCGCCGGCGTCCTCGCCGGGACGACGCCGACGACGACGTCCTCGGGAGAGCCGTCCCGCGCGAAGTACACGCTGGCCGACGGACTGGCCGGCCGCACGCGGGCCGCCGCGGCGGAGCTCCTGGCCCGGCACCCGCTCTACCCCGGTCTCGACCTGGGCTGAGAAAGAGGACCCGTCCCTCTCACCCCTCGCGCGCTCGGGGTGAGCCTCCGGACGGGGCCACCGGGGCGGGGCCGCGGAGGCTCTGCGGAGGGGCACGGGCGGCGGAGGGTGAGCAGGCCGTGACCAGCCGCACCTGACCATTTGCAACAGGGGCCCCGGCGGCCTCCCGTACCGCGTCGTTGGGAGACCGGGCCGGCAGTCCTACCTACACTCGCCAGAGTGGACACCGCCGTGACCGACCCCGTCGTGGGTGTGGTCCTCGAAGGGCGCTACCGCCTCGAGGAGCGGCTCGCCCGGGGCGGCATGTCCACCGTCTACGCGGCCACCGACCTGCGCCTGAACAAGACGGTCGCAGTGAAGGTGATGGCCGAGCACCTCGCCCACGACCCCACGTTCGTCGACCGGTTCACCCGCGAGGCGCGGGCCGCCGCCATGCTCAGCCACCCCAACGTGGTGGGTGTCAGCGACCAGGGCAGCGACCAGGGCCTGGTGTTCCTGGTCATGGAGCTGGTCCGGGGCCGCACGCTGCGCGACCTCCTGACGGCCCGGGGCCGGCTGACCGTCGCCGAGGCCTTCGCCGTCCTCGAGCCCACCCTGGCCGGCCTCACCGCCGCGCACCGGGCCGGCATCGTGCACCGCGACATCAAGCCCGAGAACGTGCTCATCGGCATCGACGGCGTGGTCAAGGTGGCCGACTTCGGGCTCGCCCGGGCCGTCGTCGGCACGGGCCAGACCAGCCAGACCGGCGGCGTCCTCATCGGCACCGTGGCCTACCTCTCGCCGGAGCAGCTCGAGCGTGGCCGGGCCGACGCCCGCAGCGACATCTACGCCGCCGGCATCGTGCTGTACGAGATGCTGACCGGGCACCCGCCCTACGGCGGGGACACCCCGCTGGCGGTGGCCTACCAGCACGTGCACCACGACGTCCCCGCCCCGTCGGACGAGGTGCCCGGGCTGCCGTGGCAGGTCGACGAGCTGGTCGCCCGCACCACGCGGCGTGACCCCTCGGGCCGGCCGCTGGACGCAGGCGCCTTCCTCGCCGAGCTGGGGCACGTGCGCAGGGACCTCGGCATCGAGCCGGTCCCGGTGCCCACCGGCCGCAGCAGCGCCGGCCCGCAGACGCTGCGCCCGACCAACCGGCCCACCCGGCCGCGGCACCCCAGCGACCCGGGCACCGCCGTCATGGGCGCGCAGCGGGTCGGGCGCACGAGCATGCTCCCGGGCATGGGCCCCGGCCCGACGATGAACGTCAACGGCCGCAAGCCCGCCCTCGACCGGCCGCGCCCCGGGGTGCCGCAGCACATCCGCCGCCGCCGGGCCCGCTTCGCGATCGCCGTCGTCCTGCTCCTCGTCGTCACCATCGGCGCGATCGGCTGGTGGCTGGGCAGCGGGCGGTGGACGCAGGTCCCCGAGCTGGTCGGCCAGGACCAGGCCGCCGCCATCGACCTGCTCCAGGAGGCGGGGCTCGACCCCGACTGCTGCGAGAAGGTCTGGAGCGAGGAGTTCCCGGCCGGCGCGGTCATGTCCACCGAGCCCGCGGGCGGCGGGGAGGCGATCCGAGGGACCGACATCCGCCTGGTGGTCTCGCAGGGCCCCGAGCGCTTCACGGTGCCGGCCGACCTGGTGCACCAGCCGGTGGACGACGTCGTCACCTTCCTGCAGGAGCAGCGCTCGGCCCTGCAGGTGGCCACCGCCGAGGAGTACGACGACGACGTCGCCAAGGGCCTCGTGGTCCGCTTCGACCCGCCGGCGGGCACGGAGCTCAAGCGCGACCAGGTCGTCACGGTGGTCGTCAGCCGCGGCCACGCGCCGGTCGACGTCCCGGACGTCACCGGGCAGAGCCCGGAGCAGGCGAAGGTCAACCTGGAGGCGCTGGGCTTCACCGTGAAGCGCGGCGAGGACGGGCGGAGCGCCGCGGTGGACAAGGGCGAGGTCATGGCCGTGAGCCCCGGCCCGGACGACGGCCCGGCTCCCTTCGGCAGCGAGGTGACCGTCACCGTCTCCGCCGGCGTGCCGCTGGTGATCGTGCCGGACGTGACCGGGATGAAGGAGGACGAGGCCACCGCCGCGCTGCAGGCGGCCGGTCTGACCGTCGACGCGACGAAGTTCTTCGGCAACAAGGTGCGCCAGCAGCAGCCGGCGGCCGGGGAGAGCGTCGAGCAGGGCACCAGCGTCAAGATCCTGGTGGCCTTCTAGCCGTGCGGCAGGCTCCTCCCGCGCATCCGATCGGAGCGCACATCCAGATCAAGGGCGGCCTCGCCAAGGGCGGGCTGGCCTACACCGACGCCGTCGGCGCCCGCGCCGTGCAGGTGTTCGTGGGCAACCCCCGCGGCTGGCGCCTGACGGCGGGCGACCCGCGGCAGGACGCGCTCTTCGTCGAGGGCTGCGCCGAGCGCGGTGTGCCGTCCTTCATCCACACGCCCTTCCTCGTGAACGTCGGCTCCCCCACCGAGGCGACCGTCGAGCAGTCGATCTCCTCGATCGCGCACAACCTCGCCCGCGGGGCGGAGCTGGGGTGCCGGGGCGTCGTCGTCCACGCCGGGTCCGCGGTGGGCGAGGACCGCTACGAGGCGGCGCTGCGCCAGCTGCGCGAGCGGCTGCTGCCGGTCCTCGACGCCGCCCCGGCCGACGGGCCACGGCTGCTCGTCGAGCCGACCGCCGGAGGGGGCAGGTCGCTGGCCGCCACGGTGGAGGACCTGGGCCCCTACCTGGCCGCGCTGGACGACCACCCGCTGGTGGGGGTCTGCTTCGACACCTGCCATGCCTGGGCGGCCGGCCACGACCTGACCGCGCCGGGCGGGATGACGGCGACCCTCGACGCGCTCGAGGCGACCGTCGGTCCCGGCCGCCTGGGGCTCGTGCACGCCAACGACTCGCTCGACGGGTGCGGCTCCAGACGGGACCGGCACACCACCATCGGGGAGGGGTCGATCGGGGTGGCCCCCTTCGCGGAGCTGCTCGCCCACCCCTCGATGGCCGCCGTCCCCGTGGTCGTCGAGACGCCCAGCGAACGCGACGGCGTGCCCACCGCCGGCCACGCCGCGGACATCGCGCTGCTCTGCTCCCTGCGCGACGAGGCCACGCTGAAGTCCTTCGCCGCCTGAACCGGCGCGAGAGCGTGCACCGATGCGCAGTTCGCGGCGCGCAGTCTGCGCATCCGCGCCCAGTGTTGCCACGCAGCAGCCGGAGTCGCGCCTCGTGAACTGCGCGCATGTCCCGGCGGCACGCCTCAGGTGACCGCGTCAGACGGGAGCTGCTGAAGCGCAGGGTCTGCCGGCCGTGCCACGGGCACCTCAGCGGTCGAGGAGCTCCGCGAGGACGTCGGCGGCGCGGTCGATGCCGGCCCGGTCGACGTCGAGGTGGGTGACCAGGCGGATCCGCGAGGGGCTCACCTGGCTGACCAGCACGCCCTTCGCCTTGGCCGCCTCGGCGACCAGCGGCGCCTCGACGCCGTCGAGCACCACCATGTTCGTCTCGACCGACGACGGGTCGACGCCGAGCCGCTTGGCCAGCAGCTGCGCGTGCTCGTGGTCCTCGGCCAGGCGGGCCAGGTTGTGGTCGAGCGCGTACAGGCAGGCCGCGGCCAGCACGCCGACCTGACGCATGCCGCCGCCCAGCCGCTTGCGCCACAGCCGGCCGGTCGCGATCCGCTCCGCCGAGCCCACGAGCACCGAGCCGACCGGCGTCCCCAGCCCCTTGGAGAAGCAGACCGACACCGTGTCGGCCAGCTTGCCGTAGGTCTCGAGCGGCACGCCGGAGGCGACGTGCGCGTTCCAGATCCGGGCGCCGTCGAGGTGGACGGCGACGCCAGCGCCGCGGGACCAGTCCCACAGCCGCTGCAGCTCACCGAGCGGCTGGACGCGGCCGAAACCGCGGTTGTGGGTGTTCTCCACGGCGACCGCCGCCGTGGACGTCAGGTGCCAGTCGCCCTTCGGTCGCACCTGGGCGATCAGCTGGTCGGCGTCGAGCAGGCCTCGATCGGAGACCACCGTGCGCGTGGAGATGCCGAAGACCGCCGCGGCGGCGCCCATCTCGTAGGTGACGACGTGCGCGTCGGCGTCGCAGAGCACCTCCTGGCCGGGCTCGCAGACCAGCCGCATGCCGATCTGGTTGCCCATGGTGCCGCTCGGCACGAACAGCGCGGCCTCGTGGCCGAACAACTCCGCCGTCCGCTCCTCGAGGGCGCGGACGGTCGGGTCCTCGGCGTAGACGTCGTCCCCCACCTCGGCCTCGGCCATGGCCCGGCGCATGCCCGGCGTCGGCCGGGTGACGGTGTCCGACCGCAGGTCGACGAGCCCTTCAGCCACGCAGCATCTCCGCCACCAGGAAGGCCAGTTCCAGCGACTGCCCGGTGTTCAGGCGGGGGTCGCAGGCGGTCTCGTACCGGCTGTTGAGGTCCTCGTCGCTGATCTCCATCGCGCCGCCGAGGCACTCGGTGACGTCCTCACCGGTCAGCTCGACGTGGATGCCGCCCGGCCAGGTGCCCAGCGCGCGGTGGACGTCGAAGAAGCCCAGGACCTCGTCGACGACCCGGTCGAAGTGGCGGGTCTTGTAACCGGTCGAGGACTCGTGGGTGTTGCCGTGCATCGGGTCGCACTGCCACACGACCTGGTGGCCGCCGGCGGTGACCTTCTCGACGATCGGGGGCAGCACGTCGCGGATCTTGCCGTTGCCCATGCGGCTGATCAGGGTGAGCCGGCCGGGGACGCCGTCCGGGTCGAGCCGCTCGACGAGCTCAGCAGCCTGCTCGGGCGTCGTCGTCGGGCCGATCTTCACGCCGATCGGGTTGGCGAGCCTGGAGACGAACTCGATGTGCGCGCCGTCCATCTGGCGGGTCCGCTCGCCCACCCACACGAAGTGCGCCGAGGTGGCGTACGCCCGGCCGTCGTGCACCCGCAGCAGGGCGCGCTCGTAGTCGAGGATCAGCGCCTCGTGGCTGTTGTAGAGGTCGACCTGGTGCAGCGCACTGGAGTCGACACCGCAGGCCTTCATGAACGCCAGTGCCCGGTCGATCTCGCGGGCGATCACCTCGTAGCGCACGCCGGCGGGCGAGTTGGCGACGAAGTCCTTGTTCCAGTCGTGGACGGCGTGCAGGTCGGCGAGGCCACCCCGGGCGTAGGCGCGGATCATGTTCATCGCCGCGGCGGAATTGGCGTAGGCGCGCACCAGCCGCTGGGGGTCCGGGATCCGCTTCTCGAGGACCGGCTCCAGCGAGTTGACCATGTCGCCCCGGTAGGAGGGCAGGCCCAGCGCATCGGTGTCCGACGAGCGCGGCTTGGCGTACTGCCCGGCCACGCGGCCCACCTTGACCACGGGCACGCTCGCGCCGTAGGTGAGGACGACGGCCATCTGCAGCAGCGTGCGGGTGGTGCTCTGCAGGTGCGGCTCGGTGTTGAGGTCGAAGGTCTCCGCGCAGTCGCCGCCCTGCAGCAGGAACGCCTTGCCCTGCGCCACGTCGGCGAGCTGGGACCGCAGGTGGTCGACCTCGGCCGGCGCCACGATCGGCGGCACCGTGGACAGGGTCTCGAGAACGGCGTCGAGGGCAGCACGGTCGGGCCACTTCGGCTGCTGGGCCGCGGGGAGGCCCTTCCACCGGTCGAGACCGGGGACCAGCTCAGCAGGTTCGGGGAGACTCACGCCGTCGAGGGTACGGCGCGCGGGCCCATCACCCGAAGAAGACCTCCGCCTCGGCGTAGCGCTCCGGTGGGACCAGCTTGAGCCGGGCGGTCGCCGCGCTCAGCGGCACCCGCACGATGTCGGTGCCGCGCAGGGCCACCATGACGCCCGACTGCCCGTCGTGGACGGCGTCGACGGCGGCCAGCCCGAACCGCGTGGCGAGGACGCGGTCGAACGGCGACGGGGTGCCGCCGCGCTGGATGTGCCCGAGGACGACGGCCCGCGCCTCACGGCCGGTGCGCTCCTCGATCAGCGACGCCAGCGCGGCACCGATCCCGCCCAGGCGGACGTGCCCGAAGGCGTCCTTCTCCCCCGTCGACAGGATGAGCTCGCCGTCCTTGGGCTTGGCCCCCTCGGAGACCACGACGATCGGCGAGTACCCGGACCCGAAACGGTGCCGGCAGTGCGCCACGACGCCGTCGACGTCGAAGGGCTTCTCCGGGATGAGGATCACGTTGGCGCCGCCGGCCATCCCCGCGTGCAGCGCGATCCAGCCGGCGTGACGCCCCATCACCTCCACGACCAGGGTGCGGTGGTGGCTGTCCCCGGTGGTGTGCAGCCGGTCGATGGCCTCCATCGCGACGCCGACGGCGGTGTCGAAGCCGAAGGTGTAGTCGGTGGCGTCCAGGTCGTTGTCGATGGTCTTCGGCACGCCGACCACGCGGACCCCGGCCTCGGCGAGCCTGGTCGCCACGCCCAGGGTGTCCTCGCCGCCGATCGGCACCAGCGCGTCGATGCGGTGCTCCTCCAGCGCGGCGAGCAGGCGCTCGGGCCCGCCGTCGACGGAGTACGGGTTCGTGCGGGAGGTGCCCAGGACGGTGCCGCCCCGGGGCAGGATCCCCCGCACCGAGCCGAGGTCCATGTGCACGGTGTCGCCCTCCAGCACCCCGCGCCAGCCGTCGCGGAAGCCGACGATCTCGTCGCCGTGCTCACCGATGCCCTTGCGGACCACCGCCCGGATGACGGCGTTGAGCCCCGGGCAGTCACCGCCGCCGGTCAGGATGCCGATCCGCATTGCTGTTCCTCCGGAAGGAGTCGGGGCCTCACGTGGTTGGACGGCGTCATGATGCCGCAGGTGAGGGCCGTAGTCGTATGCAACGCGTGATCGCCGTCACCGGTGCCACCGGCGCCGTCGGCGGGCGGGTCGTCGCGCGGCTCGCCGGGAGGTCGGAGGTGTCGCTCCGGCTCGTCGTCCGCGACGCCACGCGGGCGCCGCGGCTCGACGGCGCCCGCGTCGTGGAGAACCCCCGGGGACTACGCGGACGGGGAGGGACTGCGGGCCGCGCTGGCCGGCGTGCAGACCCTCTACCTGGTGTCGGCCGCGGAAGCCGGGGACCGGCTGCGCCAGCACCTCACCGCGGTGGAGGCGGCAGCCGCGGCGGGGGTCGAGCGGATCGTCTCCAGGAGGACCACCCTTCCCCCCGCGCCTCGCACGCTCGGCGCGGGCCCTGAAGGGTGGCCGTGCCACGGAGGCGTCCATCGCCGCCACCGGCGTCCGGAACACCTTCCTGCGGCACAGCATGTGCGCGGACTTCGTGCCGTTCTTCGCCGTCCGCGAGGACGGCCGCGCGGTGATCGCGGCGCCGGCCGGGCAGGGGCGGACCGGGTTCGTGTCCCGGGAGGACGTCGCCCACCCGTCGTCCGTCCGGGCACCCCGACTGGGAGATCGAGGGGTGGGTGAGCAGCTACCTGGCCATAGCCGCGGGCGAGCTCGCGCAGGTCGGCGACGTCGTCCCCTGGCTCACCGGGCGCCCGGCGCGGACCGTGGCCGAGCACCTGCGCACCCACCCCGGCGACTGGTCGCACCTGCTGCCCTGAGCTGTCCCACGCCGGCGAGGGGTTTCCGTGTAGCCGTTCCAACATGTCGGTGTGGTCACGAACCCGGTGCCCGCGTGCCGGCCCACCACTGGCCTGCCGAGGAAGGGAGGGACAGCAGGACTCGAGACGAGGGACCCGACATGCGCTGGACGACGATGCCCACCTGGGCGAACCCTACGGCCTGGGGCATCAGGACCAAGGTGGTCGCGCTGGCGGTGGCGAGCGTCGCCGTGACGGGGGTCGCCATGGGCGGGGTCAGCGCCTGGCAGAGCGGCCGGTTCGCCGACGATGCCGAGGCCGACGTGTGGGCGCTCGTCGAGGAGGACGTCTCCCGCACCGCCGCCGGGGTGCACGACGTGGTCTCCACCCAGGGCGCGTCGACGGCCGCGAAGGTCGACTCCGACCTCGCCGTCGCCCAGTACGTGCTGGCCCAGGCGGGCGGGTTCACGCTCGACGAGCCGCGCAAGGGTCTGGTCACCTGGGAGGCGAAGAACCAGCTGACGGGTGAGGTCACCCCGATCGCCCTTCCCCGGGTGCTGGCCGGCGGCACGTGGCTCGGCCAGAACAGCGACGCCGCCGTCCCGACGCCGGTCGTCGACCAGATCAAGGCCATGGTCGGCGGCACCGCGACGATCTTCCAGAAGACCCCCGAGGGCAACTTCCTGCGTGTGGCGACCAACGTCCAGGCCGCCTCCGGTGCCCGCGCGATCGGCACCTACATCCCTGCCGTCAACCCCGACGGCCGGCCCAACCCCGTGGCGTCGGCGGTCAGCGGCGGGCAGGTGTACCGCGGCAACGCCTTCGTCGTCGACTCCTGGTACGTCTCCGCCTACGCCCCGCTGACCGGCCCCGCCGGTGACGTCGTCGGCATGCTCTACGTGGGCCAGAAGCAGGAGAACCTGCCCGCGCTGCGGGAGAGCCTCGATGCCACCGTCGTCGGGCAGAACGGGCACGTCGAGGTGTTGGGCGGCACCGGCGACCGGGCCGGCACCGTCCTCGTCAGCCCTGACGGCGCGCGCGACGGCGAGAACCTGCTCGAGGCCACCGACGCCGAGGGCACGCCCTACGTGCAGCAGATGGTCGAGGCGGCCGTCGGCCTCCAGGCCGGCGAGCAGGCGACCGTGCGGTACGTGGACCCGGAGGCGGGCGCGACGACCGTGCGCCTCACCTACTACGCCCCGTGGGACTGGGTGATCGCCACCGTCGCCCGCGACGCCGACTACTGGGGGCCGGTCGACTCCATGGACGACGGGCGCTCCTCGATGCTGCTGGCGCTGGTCGTGGCCGCCTGCGTCATCGGCGTCCTCGGCGGGCTGCTCGCGTACTGGGTCGGCCGCCGGCTGACCGGGCCCCTGGAGCACCTGCGCGACCGCATGGCCGAGATCGCCGACGGGGAGGGCGACCTGACCCAGCGGATGGACGACTCCCGCTCGGACGAGGTCGGCCAGCTGTCCGCGGCGTTCAACCGCTTCGTCGACAAGGTCGCCGGCACCATCCGCGACGTCGGCCGGTGCGCTCAGGAGGTCGCCTCCTCCGCGGCCGGCGTGGCCACCGTCGCGGACGGGCTGGCCGAGCGGGCGGCGCGCAGCCGCGACCAGGCACAGGGCGCGCACTCCTCGGCGGCCGAGATCAGCTCGAGCGTCACGTCCGCGGCCGCGGGTGCGGAGGAGATGGGCGCGTCGATCTCCGAGATCGCCCGGAGCGCCACCGAGGCGGCCGAGGTGGGCCGGCAGGCCGCCGAGCTCGCCCAGCGCACCGAGACCACCATCGCCGCCCTCGGAACCAGCTCGGCCGAGATCGGTGACGTGGTGAAGGTGATCTCGGGCGTGGCCGAGCAGACCAACCTGCTCGCCCTCAACGCGACGATCGAGGCCGCGCGCGCCGGTGACGCGGGCAAGGGCTTCGCCGTCGTCGCCAACGAGGTGAAGGAGCTGGCCCAGGAAGCCGGCAAGGCGAGCGAGGAGATCGCCCAGCGGGTGCAGGGCATCCAGGCCGAGACCTCGGCCGCGGTGCGCGCGATCGCCCAGATCGCCGAGGTGGTCCGCACGATCAACGACCACCAGACGACGATCGCCAGCGCCGTCGAGGAGCAGACGGCGACGACCAGCGAGCTGACCCGGAGCGTGGCCGCCGCCGCCGACGGCGCGGGCAGCGTGACCACGACCCTCACGGCCGTGAGCCGGGACGCCGACGACAGCGCCGCCGACGTGCAGCGTGCCCGCACCGCGGCCCGCGAGCTCGATGCCCTGTCCGGTGACCTCAACCGCCTGCTGGGGGTCTTCACGGTCTGAGAGGGGTCCCGCCCACCCCACCCGTCGCACGCTCAGGGCGGGCCCCGGGGCGGGGCCACGGTGCAGCGGCCAGGATGGGGCCGTGGACCCCGCCCACCTGCTCGCCGCCATGCCGTTCGCCGTCGCGACCGGGATCGTCCTCGACCGCGCGGACCCGACCGAGGTGACCGGTCGGCTGCCGTGGAGTCCCGACCGCTGCACGGCCGGCGGCGTGCTGCACGGCGGGGCGCTGATGACCCTCGCGGACACGGTGGGGGCGGCGTGCGCCTTCCTCAACCTTCCCGAAGGGGCGTCGACGTCGACGGTCGCCTCCTCGGCGTCGTTGATGCGCGCCGTACGCGGGGGCGCCGCACACGCGACCGCCCGCCCGCTGCACACGGGCCGGTCCTTCGTCGTGGTGTCGGTGGAGGTCACCGACGACGACGGACGGCGGGTCGCGCAGGTCACCCAGACCCAGGCGGTGCTCTCCGGCTGACCGGCCCCGGTGCGCCGGCGTGCGCTGGTGGTGGTGACGTCGGCCCGGTCTCCCCCACCAGCGCACGGTCACGCTGAGCGACGAGCGGCCTCCATCGCCTGCCAGCGGGCCAGGTTGTAGCGGGCGTCGACCAGGGCGTCGTGGGTGCCCGTGGGCTTCGCCGGCAGCGGCGGCTGCCCCAGGTCGTCCCACCGCTGGCGCAGTTCACGGGTGAAGCGCGGGATGGGCCGCGGCAGCGCGGGCATCGGCCCCCACAGCTGGGCCAGTGCGACGTGGTCGTAGGCGGCGAACCAGGCCCACAGCTCGATCTCCTCCCCCGGGCCGGTGAGGAAGGCGAGGAGGTCCTCGCGGATGCGCTCCCGGCTGCGCCACGCCCTGTCCGCCGGCGGGGGCAGCTGGTCGAGCACGTTGCGGCGCACCCACGGAATGGCCTTGCGCTCGTCGAACTCGGTGCTGACCGCGTAGAACTCCCGCCCGGTCTCGTCGACGACGCCGATCGACACCAGGTCGATGGTGGTGCCGTCCTCGATGAACTCCGTGTCGTAGAAGAAGCGCCGCACGCAGGCCACCGTAGGCGCCGGTCCGTCGGCGGGCCCGACTCCGCGGCCGCTGCGATGCTCTCCCCCGAGAGCCGGGCTACGTTGCCCCTCATGCCGGTTCTCGCGATCGATGCTGGAACGACCGGGGTGACCGCGCTGGTCGTGGGCGAGCAGGGCGACGTCCTGGCCCGTGGCTACCGCGAGTTCGCGCAGCTGTTCCCCCGGCCCGGGTGGGTGGAGCACGAGCCCGACGACATCTGGACGGCGACGGTGGCGGCCTGCCGGGGGGCCCTGGCCGCCACCGAGGTGGAGCCGACCTGCGTCGGGATCACCGACCAGCGGGAGACGGCGGTCGTCTGGGACCGCCGCACGCTGCACTCCCCGCGGCCTGCGATCGTCTGGCAGGACCGGCGGACGACGGGGATCTGCGACCGGCTCCGGGACGCCGGTCACGAGGCCCGCGTCGCCGAGCTCACCGGGCTGCGCCTCGACCCCTACTTCACCGGGACGAAGTTCGCGTGGCTCGCCGAGCACGAGCCGGGGACGTGGTCGCGGGTGCGGAACGGCACGCTGGCCCTCGGCACGGTGGACTCCTACCTGATCGCCCGGCTCACCAGCGGTGCCACGCACGTCTCCGACCCGACCAACGCCAGCCGCACGCTGCTCTACGACCTGGAGAAGGGCGCCTGGTCCGACGAGCTGTGCGAGCTGTTCGACGTCCCGCGGTCGGCGCTGCCGGAGCTGGTGCCCAGCTCCGGCGTCGTCGGCACCACCGACCCCGACGCGTTCCTCGGCCTGTCGCTGCCGATCGCCGGCATCGCCGGCGACCAGCAGGCCGCCCTGTTCGGGCAGGCCTGCTACTCCCCCGGCATGAGCAAGTGCACCTACGGCACCGGTTCGTTCGTGCTCACCAACACCGGGACGACGCCGGTGCGCTCCGACGCCGGCCTGCTCACGACGGTCGCCTGGGACCTCGGCGACGGGCTGGTCTACGCCCTCGAGGGCGCGATCTTCGTGACGGGCGCGGCGGTGCAGTGGCTGCGCGACGGGCTGGGACTGATCGACTCGGCCGCCGAGATCGAGGGCCTGGCACGGACGGTGCCCGATTCCGGCGAGGTCGTGTTCGTCCCGGCCCTGACCGGGATGGGGGCGCCGCACTGGGACCCGCACGCCCGCGGCGCGATCCTCGGCATCACCCGCGGGACCACGCGCGCGCACCTGGCCCGGGCCACGCTCGAGGCGATCGCGTTCGAGGTCCGCGACGTCGTCGACGTGATGGTCGACGAGGCCGGGCTGGAGGTGCCGGAGCTCTCGGCCGACGGCGGCGCCAGCGCCAACGACCTGCTCCTGCAGCTGCAGGCCGACCAGCTCGGCGTCCCGGTGCGCCGTCCCGAGGTGACCGAGACGACGGCGCTCGGTGCGGCCTTCCTCGCCGGGCTGGGCACCGGCGTGTGGGGCAGCACGGAGGAGCTGGCGCGGACCTGGGCGCTGGACCGGCGTTTCGAGCCGACCGACGGCGCCCGGGACGACGGCCGGCACGTCCGCTGGCGCTCGGCGCTCCCCCGCGCCGGGGGCTGGACGCGGTGACCGCGGCCGTCACCCGTCGCCGGTGGTCCGCTCAGGGCCGGCAGTGCTCCTCCTCGAAGGCCAGGATCCGGTCCTCGGCGGCCAACGCGGCCTCGGCGTCCGGCTGCTGCCCGGTCGCCGCCCGTGCCCGCATGTCATCGAGGAACACCAGGACGTCGGCGCGGATCTCGTCGGGAGCCACCTCGGCGAGTTCGTCGAGCTGGACCGACGCCTGGTCCAGGAGCTGCTGCTCCCGGCGCATGTGCTCCTCCAGCGGGGCGTCCTCCGGTACGTCGGCGAAGATCTGCTCGCCCAGCGCTTCCAGCTCCGCGGTCAACTCGCAGTAGCGGTCGACGTCCCCGCCCCCGGCGGAGGTGGTCGCCGGCGTGGCGGACGGCTGCCTGCCGGCTGACTCGTCGCTGCAGGCGGTCAGGGTGAGCGCCAGGGCTGCGCCGAGGGCGAGCGGGGCGACGCGGGTCGGTGTCATGTCGGCCTCCTGAGATCTGGTCGGTGCACCGAGAGTGGGGCCCCGGCTCTCAGCCGTCGTCGGCCGCGGGAACCGTTCCGGAGGTCGTCCCCGAGGATGACGAGCACCGGCCCGCAGGAGGATGTGCACGGCGTCCGGCGGTCGGTACGTTCCGCGCCGTGAGCGGCGTGCAGGAACGCTGGCCGCGATGGGCCGACCCGGCGATCGCCGCGTCGGTGTCGGTGCTCGGGGTCGTGGAAGTCGCATCGAGGGAGCCCGCGACCCCGCTGTGGCAGTACCCGGTCGTCGTCGTCATGACCGGCGCGCTGGCCTGGCGCCGGCGCACTCCCGTGACCGTGCTGGTCGTCGTGCTCGGCGCCATCCTCGTCCAGCAGTGGCGCGGGCTGGACCTCGACGCCCTCCACGTGCCGCTCGTCCTCTACCCGGCCTTCTACTCCGTGGGCGCGCACCGGCCGCTGCGCCCGGCGATCGGCGGCGTCGCGGCGGGTCTGGTGATGCTGGGATGCGGCGCCCTCGTCGAGGACGTGCCGATCGGTGACTACGTGTTCATCGGCGCCATCGGCCTGGCCTTCTGGGCGGCCGGCGCCTCGATCCGCGCCCGGGTCGAGGCTGCGGTGGCGGCGCAGACGCGCGCCCGCCTGGCCGAGGAGCGGCAGCAGCGGGCCGCCGCGGCAGCCGTCGCCGACGAGCGCGACCGCATCGCGCGCGAGCTGCACGACGTCGTCGCGCATTCGGTCAGCGTGATGGTGATGCAGGCCGGCGCACTGCGCAGGATGCTGCCACCGGACCAGGCCCGGGCGCTGGGCGTCGCCGGAACGGTGGAGCGCACCGGCCGGGAGGCCCTCGCCGAGTTGCGCCGGATGCTGGGGCTGCTCCGGAACGACGACGACCGGGTGCCGCTGGCCCCGCAGCCGGGGCTGGCACGGATCCCCGAACTGGTCGGGAGCACCGAGGCCGCGGGAGTGCCCGTGACCCTCGACCTCGAGGAGCCCCCCGCCGTGCTCAGCCCCGGCGTGGACCTGTGCGCCTTCCGGATCGTGCAGGAGTCGCTGACCAACGTGATCAAGCACGCTGGACCGGCGTCGGTCCACGTCGGCGTGCGCTTCCCCGCGGGCGCTGTCGTCGTGGAGGTGGTCGACGACGGCCGCGGCGGCGTCCCGACCGGGGACAGCGGCCACGGGCTGCTCGGCATGCGGGAGCGGGTCGCCGTGTTCGGCGGCGAGCTGACGGTGGGCCCCCTGCCCTCCGGCGGGTTCGCCGTCCGGGCCAGGCTCCCCCTGGAGACGCGGTGACCATCCGGGTGCTCCTGGCCGATGACCAGGCAGTCATGCGCTACGGGCTGCGGCTGATCCTGGAGGGAGAGCCGGACCTGGCCATCGTCGGAGAGGCCGCCGACGGGGAGACGGCGGCTGCGGCCGTGCAGCGCCTGCGGCCGGACGTCGTCCTCATGGACATCCGCATGCCGCGGCTGGACGGGATCGCCGCGGTGCGCCGGATCGTCGCCTCGGGCGCACCGACCCGCGCCCTGATGCTCACGACCTTCGACCTGGACGAGTACGTCTTCGACGCGCTGCGGGCCGGGGCGAGCGGCTTCCTGCTCAAGGACGCGCCTCCCGAGGAGCTCGTCACCGCCGTGCGGCTGGTCGCGGCCGGCGAGGCACTGCTCGCCCCCTCGGTGACCCGGCGGGTCATCGAGGAGTTCGCCCGGCGGCCGGCGCCGGCCAGGCGAGGTGCCCACGAGCGGCTGACCGCGCGCGAGCTGGAGGTGCTCCGGCTGGTGGCCCGCGGGCTGACCAACGACGAGATCGCCACCGAGTTGTTCGTCAGCCGGACGACGGTGAAGACACACGTGGCGCGCCTGCTGGCCAAGCTGGGCCTGCGCGACCGGGTGCAGGCGGTGGTGCACGCGTACGAGCACGGCCTGGTCACCGGCGACGGCCGCTGATCCGGGTCAGCGGTGCTCGAGGCCGACCTTCGGGACCCGGGCGCCCGCGCGGCGGCGCGGCGGGCGAGCTCGGCGCCGGTCCCGCGGGCCGCGCCGGTGATGCGGAGGGACTTCCCGGACGAGGACGTGCGGGGCTGACGCCGGCGCGGGCCATGGGAGTTCGGCGATCTCAGATTGAGCACTGCTCGACAGCGGTTGTAGTTTGTTGAGCGTTGCTCAAGAAACCGAGCGAAGGAGCCCGATCGGTGACCACGACACAGACCGCGCCCGCCGCGCCGGCCACGCGCACCGTCCACGAGGTCCGGGTGGCGATCATCGGATCGGGCTTCGCCGGCCTCGGCATGGCGAGCGCGCTCGAGCGGCGCGGGGAGAGCGACTTCGTCGTCCTGGAGCGGGCCGCCGACGTCGGCGGGACGTGGCGGGACAACACCTATCCCGGCGCGGCGTGCGACGTGCAGTCGAACCTCTACTCCTTCTCCTTCGCGCCGAACCCCGACTGGGGGCGCTCCTACTCGCAGCAGCCGGAGATCCAGGCGTACCTGCAGCGGACCGCGGACCGATTCGGCATCCGCCGGCACTGCGTCTTCGGCGCCGACGTCACCTCCGCCCGGTGGGACGACGCCGCGCAGCGGTGGCTGGTCTCCACCACCGCCGGCGACTTCCGGGCCCGTGTCCTGATCTCCGCCGCCGGCGCGCTGGCCGACCCGGCCTTCCCCGACATCCCCGGGCTGGAGACCTTCGCCGGCACGGTCATGCACTCGGCGCGCTGGAACTCCTCCCACGACCTCACCGGGGAACGGGTCGCCGTCATCGGCACCGGCGCCTCGGCGATCCAGATCGTCCCCGCGATCCAGCCGATCGTGGGCAGCATCGCGGTCTACCAGCGCACGCCCGCCTGGGTCATCCCCCGCACCGACCACCCGGTCAAGCCGTGGATGCGCCGGCTGTACCGGTTCGTGCCCGGACTGCAGAAGGGCATCCGGGCCCTTCTCTACCTGCTCCGCGAGTGCCTGGTCATCGGCATGGCCAAGCGGCCGCGGTTCCTGAGGCCGGTGGCCACGCTAGCGAAGGCCCACCTGCGACGCCAGGTCCGTGACCCCAAGCTCCGGGCCGCCCTGACACCGGACTACACGATCGGCTGCAAACGGATCCTCATCAGCAACGACTACTTCCCGGCGGTCGCGGCGCCCAATGCGGAGCTGGTGATCGCCGGTATCGCCGAGATCCGGCCGCACTCGATCGTGACCCGGGACGGCGTCGAGCGGCCCACCGACACGATCGTGCTGGCCACCGGCTTCCACGTCACGGACCTTCCGATCGCGGAGAAGATCTGCGGCCGGGACGGGCGCAGCCTGGCCGACGTCTGGTCCGGCGGCATGGTGAGCAACCGCAGCTCTGCCGTCGCCGGATTCCCGAACCTCTTCCTGCTGGTCGGGCCCAACGTCGGCGTCGGGCACACCTCGATGGTCTACATGATCGAGTCGCAGGTGGCCTACGTCGACGACGCCCTGCGCACCATGGACGCCGAGGGCCTGGCCGTGCTGGAGACCACGCCGCAGGCCCAGCAGGCCTACCGGGAGCTGATCGCGGAGAAGTCGAAGGGCACCGTCTGGCTCGGCGGCGGCTGCGCCAGCTGGTACCTCGACGAGCACGGGCACAACACGACGCTGTGGCCCGACTTCACGTTCCGGTTCCGCAGGCTGACGCGGAAGCTGGACCGGGAGAACTACGTCGGCATCCCCGCGTCCGCGGCCGACCGCACGAAGGTGGCGGCATGAGCGCCGCCACCGTGCTGCGCCGCGTCGCCGCCGTCCGCACGCCGGACGGCGCGCTGCTGCACGCCGTCGTCGACGGCTCCGACGAGGCACCCGTCACCCTGGTTCTCGCGCACGGCTGGACCCTCGCCCAGGCGGCCTGGGACGACGTCGCCGAGCTCCTGGCGCCGCGGATCGCCGGAGGGGGGCTCCGGTTGATCCGCTACGACCAGCGGGGGCATGGCCGCTCGACCTGGGGCCGGTACGCCGACGACGTGTCGGACCTGACCATCGACCAGCTCGGCGACGACCTGGGTGCGCTGCTGGATGAGCTGGCGCCGACCGGCCCCGTGGTGCTGGCCGGGCACTCGATGGGCGGTATGACGATCATGTGCCTGGCCGCCGCCCGACCGGAGCTGTTCGGCGACCGGGTCCGCGGGGTCGCGCTGGTGTCGACGTCCGCGGGCGACCTCGCCCCCGCAGGGGAGACGGTCGCCGAGAGGCTGCAACTGAAGCTGGCCCCGGGCATGGTCACCGTCGCCCTCGGCGCGGCCCGGGCCCTCGAGCGGATGCGGCAGCTGCTGCCGCCGTCCCACCCGCGTCACCGGGAGCTGGTCCGCGAGCTGCTGTACGGCGCCGACGCCACCGACGAGATGGTGCTCGCCGGCGCCGAGATCATGCACGCGTCCACGGTGCGGGCGTTCGCCGCCTTCTACCCGGCACTGGGGGCGCACGACAAGCGCGCGGAGCTGCACGCCCTGCGCCGCGTGCCCGTCGAGATCCTGGTCGGCGACAGCGACAAGCTGACCCCGCAGCGGCACAGCCGGCACCTGGCCGAGGCGCTCCCCGACGCCCGGCTGCACCTGGTGGAGCGCAGCGGGCACATGCTGACGCAGGAGCGTCCGAGACCGGTCACCGACGCGATCGAGCGCCTCCTCGCAGCGGCGACCGCCCACCGGGCCGCCGCGTGAGGGGACGATCGGCGGCGTGACCGCATCGCCCGCCGCCGAGCCGGCCCGCATGCGCCGCTCGGCCGGTGACCGGCGCGCGCAACTGGTCCGGATCGGGCTGGAGCTGCTGCCCACCACGCCGGTCCAGGAACTCACCATCGACGAGGTGGCCCGGCGGGCGGGCATCAGCCGCAGCCTGCTCTTCCACTACTTCCCGTCGAAGCGCGACTACTACACCGCCGTCACGCGTGCCGCGGCCGACCTGCTGTGGGATCACCTGATCCCGGCGCCGGGCACGGCACCGGAGCAGCAGATCAGCGGCATGCTCGACCGCTACGTCGGATGGGTGGAGACCTACCGGGAGAGCCACCTGGCGTTCGTCCGCGGTGCCGCCGGCGGGGACCCGTGGGTGTCGGAGATCTACGAGGAGACCCGCGGGCGGCTGGTCGAGGTGGCGCTGTCGGCCCTCGACCTGCCCGACGACGCGCGCCGGCGGCAGCTGGTGCTCGCCTGGTTCGCCTTCACCGAGGACTTGGTCGGCCACTGGGTGCAGGAGCCGACCATGAGCCGTGCAGAACTGCTGGCCCTGCTCCGCGACGTCCTCGCCCGCCTGACGGCCCCCTGACCCGCTCCCGGTACCGAAAGCGGGTCAGGTCTCCTCAGCTTCCGGTACGGAAAGCGGGGCGCCGGGTCAGCTGGCGAGGGTGTCGGGCAGCCGGTCACCGGACTCGTCGACGGGCGGCTGCAGGCGGGACACGACCTCGGGGGCGCTCTTGCCCGTGGCGTCCATCGACTTCTTCACCGTCGCGCCGTAGACGTCGACGTACTCCTGGCCCGACAGCGTCATGATCTCGTACATGATCTCGTCGGTGATCGACCGCTCGACGAACCGGTCTCCCGACATGCCCTCGTAGCGCGAGAAGTCCAGCGGCGCGCCGAACCTCACCCGCACGCGCATGATGCCCATGCCGAAGGGCAGCTTCCGCTTGCCGTAGATCATCGCCACGGGCACGACCGGGGCGCCGGTCTCGAGCGCCATGCGGGCCACGCCGGTCTTGCCCCGGTAGAGGCGCCCGTCCGGCGAGCGCGTGCCCTCCGGGTAGATGCCCAGCAGCTTCCCCTCGCGGAGGATGCGCAGGCCGGTCTGGATGGCGTTCTCGGCCGCGGAGGCGCTGGACCGGTCGATCGGCACCTGACCGGCAGCCGAGAAGAACGCCCGCTGCGCCGCGCCCTTGATGCCCGTGCCGGTGAAGTACTCGGCCTTGGCGAGGAAGGTGACCCGCCGCTTCAGCGACAGGGGCATGAAGATCCAGTCAGCGGCGGAGAGGTGGTTGCTCGCCAGGATCGCGCAACCCGTCGCGGGCACGTGCTCCGTGCCTTCCGCACGAGGGCGGAAGATCGCGCGGACCACCGGGCCGATCGCGACGAACTTGAGGAACCAGTAGAACAACACGCCTCCCTCGTGAGCTGCCAGACTAAGGAGCCGCGCGACCGATTCACAATCGGCCGCAGGTGTGACGTGTTCCGCCGCACTTCCCTGCCGGTCGGCACCGCCGCCGCACGCCGAGGAGGACCACCCGTGTCTGGACCGACCGCGCCCGATGCCGTGATGCCCGGCGCGGAGCCGTTCGCCTTCCCGGGCGGCGACGGCCCAGACGGCCGGACCGGGGTCCTCCTGGTGCACGGCTTCACCGGCACTCCCATGAGCATGCGGCCGTGGGGCGAGCACCTGGCCGCCGAGGGGTTCGCCGTCCGGTGCCCGCTCCTGCCCGGCCACGGCACCCGCTGGCAGGACTGCAACGCCAGCACCCACGACCAGTGGACGACGACGGTCGGCGACGCCTTCGGCGAGCTCGCCGCGCGGTGCGACCGGGTGTTCGTCGCGGGCCTGTCGCTGGGCGGCACGCTCGCGACCCGGCTGGCGGAGGTCCGTCCCGACGACGTCGCGGGCCTGCTGCTGGTCAACCCGGCCCTGCTCACCCAGCGCCTGGACGCCAAGCTGCTGCCCATGCTCTCCCGGCTGACCGGCAGCTGGGCCCCCATCGCCAGCGACATCAAGAAGCCCGGCGTCACCGAGCTGGCCTATCCCAAGCTGCCGACCCGGGCGATGATGCAGGTCCGCTCGCTCTGGGCGGCCACCCGTGCCGACCTGGCGCGGGTCACCGCTCCGGTCATCGTCTTCCACAGCGTCGAGGACCACGTCGTCGAGCCGGTCAACAGCACCATCCTCCTGGCGGGCGTCAGCAGCACCGACACGAGCGAGGTCCTGCTCGAGGACAGCTACCACGTCGCCACGCTGGACAACGACGCCCCGCGGATCTTCGCCCGGTCCGTGGAGTGGATCCGTGAGCGCACGGCGGCCGGCCGGAGCCCGGGCACGGAGATCCCCGCCGCGGAGACGCGATGACCTCCCGCCGCGGACGCGGCCGCCGCGACAACGGCCTGGACGCCGCGCTCTGGAGCCCGCTGCGCGACGTCGACCCCCGCGTCGGCGAGCACCTGCTCGACCTGCTGCACGCCGCGGGCATCGCCGCCTACCTGGAGCCGTCGGCCGACGTGGAGCCCTACACGCGGACGGTCAGCCTGCCCAGCCCGCCGTCCGACCGGCTCTTCGTCGACCGGTCCCGCCGGGCCGAGGCCCGTTCGGTCGTCGACGAGCACGTCCCGGGACCCGGCGACGTCCGGACGACGCGCCCCGGCGCGGGCCGGGCCGGCATCCCGCGGGACCTCGACGAGGACGCCGAGTGGGCGCGGATCGTGTCGGCGTTCGAGGCCGAGAACGGGCGCACCGCCGTCGAGGGGCCGGCGGACGTGCCCGCGCCGGCGCCGCACGAGCTGCCCGTGCTCGACCAGCCGGACGAGCACTACGAACCCCCACCCCCTCCCCCGATCCCGGCCCCCGCGCCGGCGTCGCTGTACGCGGTGCTCCTCGTCGCAGCCGGCGTCCTGCTGGTGGGCGCTCCCGGGATCCTGAGCCTCTCGGCGGACCTGGGTCTGGTCCTCGGGGTCGCGGCGATCGCCGGCGGGGCGGCGATGCTGGTCTCCCGCATGCGCGACCGCTCCGACGACGACGACGGCGACGACGGCGCCGTCGTGTAGCCGCGAGCGGGGCCCGGAGGGCTCCGCGCAGCGGGACGGAACGGCTCGACCCCGCCAGGGGACGGCTCCTGGTGGGGGTGTCGTCGCGAGTGGGGCCCGGAGGGCTCCGCGCAGCGGCGACGGAACGGCTCGACCCTGCCGGGGGACGGCTCCTGGTGGGGGTGTCGTCGTGTCGTCGCGAGTGGGGCCCGGAGGGCTCCGCGCAGCGGCGACGGAACGGCTCGACCCTGCCGGGGGACGGCTCCTGGTGGCGGTGTCGTCCGGAGGACGACGAATGACATAGTGCGGCTCGTGAGCACCGCAGCGCACTCCGCGACCGTCACCGTGACCGGCCATCTGATGGACACCGGGATCCTGGCCCGCATCCTCGACGACGTCCTCGAGTACGGCGGGGACTACCGGATCGAGGACCTCGATCTGGGCCGCGAGCACGAGGACGAGTCACGGGCGCTGATCGCGATCCGGGCCGACGAGGCCGAGCGGCTGGAGCGCATCCTCATGCGGGTCCAGATCCACGGCGCCAACGCCGTCGACCCCGGGACGGCGACGACGCGGCCGGCCCCGGCCGACGGCGTCTTCCCCGACGACTTCTACTCCACCACGAACCTGGAGACGCTCGTCCGGCTCGACCGCGACTGGATCCGCGTGCAGCAGCCGGAGATGGACTGCGGGCTCGTGGTCACGGAGGACGGCGGGCGAGTCACCGTGCGCACCGTCCCGGTCAGCGACGTGAAGGCCGGCGACGCCGTCGTCTGCGGCGCCCACGGCGTCCGGGTCGAGCTGCCGCCGCAGGCGCCGCGGGGTGAGGAGGACGACTTCGGGTTCATGTCCTCGGCGGTGTCGAGCGAGAAGCCGCAGGCCCTGCTGGTCCGCCAGATCGCCGAGCGGATGCGCGAGGTGAAGGCGGCCGGCCGGCGGATCCTGTGGGTGGGCGGCCCCGCGGTCGTGCACACCGGCGCCTCGCCGGCCATGGTCCGGCTGGTCCGCGCGGGGTACGTCGACGTCCTCTTCGCCGGCAATGCGCTGGCCACGCACGACATCGAGTCCGCGCTGTTCGGCACGTCCCTGGGCGTCGACCTGGCCAAGGGTTCGGGCGTGCCCCATGGGCACGAGCACCACATCCGGGCGATCAACACCATCCGCGCAGCCGGCTCGATCCGGGCGGCGGTGGAGAAGGGTGTGCTGACTGGCGGCGTGATGCACGCGATGGTGCAGGCCGGGAAGCCGTTCGTGCTGGTGGGGTCCGTGCGTGACGACGGCCCGCTGCCCGACGTCTACACCGACGTGATCGAGGGTCAGCGGGCGATGCGCGCGCAGCTGCCCGGCGTGGGCTTCGCGATCATGGTCGCCACGATGCTGCACTCCATCGCGACGGGGAACATCCTGCCGGCGTCGATCCCACTGGTCAGCGTGGACATCAACCCGGCGACGGTGACCAAGCTCGCCGACCGCGGCAGCGCCCAGGCGATGGGCATCATCACCGACATCGGCCTGTTCCTGGAGCAGCTGGCCCGCGAGCTGGCCCCGGAGTGACGAGGGGGCCGGGAACGGCTCAACGCAGCAGGGGATCGGCTCCTGGAGGCGGTGCCGCCCGAAGGGCAGCAAGGTCGTGTCGCACGAGGTCGGCGGCGCCGACCATGCCCGCCTGCGGACCGAGCTCGGCGGCGACGACGCGGGGACCGGGGCGGAAGCCCCGGCCGGGGAGGGCGCGATCCAGTCGGTCCCGCGCCGGGCCGAGCACCATCTCGCCGAGCTTGCTGACGCCGCCGCCGATGACCACGACCTCGGGATCGAGGACGGCGGCGAGGTCGGCGATCCCCTGGCCGAGCCACATGCCCACCTCGGTCACCAGTTCGAGGGCCAGCGGGTCGCCGTCGGCGGCGGCGCGGGCGACGTCCTCGCCGGTGAGCCGGTCGGGTTCGCAGTGGACGCGTTCGAGCAGCCGGGCCGCCGCCGCCGGCGACGTGCGGGCCACCTCGCGGGCGGTCTGCCCCAGCGCCGTGCCGCTGGCGTACTGCTCCCAGCAGCCGCGGTTGCCGCAGGCGCACAGCCGCCCGTCGGGGACGACGCGCATGTGCCCCCACTCCCCCGCGACGCCGTGCGACCCGCGCCGCAGCTGTCCGTCGAGCACGATGCCGCCCCCGATGCCGGTGCCGAGGGTGATCATCAGGGCGAGGTCGGCCCCCCGGGCAGCGCCGTAGCGGTACTCGGCCCACGCCGCGGCGTCGGCGTCGTTGCCGACCCAGAGCGGCCGCTGCAGCCGGGCGGCGAGGTCCTTGCGCAGCGTCGAGTTGCGCCACGCCAGGTGGGGGCTGAACAGCACGGTGTCGCCGGTGCGGTCGAACCAGCCCGCCGCGCCGACGCCGACGCCGATCAGCTCGCCGTCGTACCCGGCCGCGAGCTCGTCCACCACGGCGACGATCGCGTCCTCGGTGTCCGACACGGAGGCACCGGGGGTCGCCCGCCGCGCAGTTGCGACGATGGTCCCGTCAGCGGCCACGACCCCACCGGCCACCTTCGTGCCGCCGATGTCGATGCCCAGCGCGGCCGGCCCGGCCGTGGCGGTCCGCGGTGGCGTCGTGCGAGGTGCTGTCGTGCGAGGTGGTGTCATGCGATGTCGATCTGCTGCACCGGTGGGGGCGGCGGGGCCTCCTCCTGGACCGGCTCGGCGGCCGGCGTGGTCCCCTCGGGGTGGCCCGCGGCGGCGACCGTGCGCAGCGCGGTGGCGGCCGAGGCGAGGACGTCGGCCAGTGCCGCGGTCACCTCGGGCCGCTCGCCGCGGACGACCGCCGCGACCTGGCAGACCGGGCACCAGCGGCAGTCCGACGGGTGCTGGTCACCGGTGCCCTTGTCGGCCGCAGGAGCCACCGCGGCGAGGCCGCCCCGCAGGGCCTCCACCAGACGCTGCGCAGAGTCGATCCAGTCGGTTCCGGGTGTCATGAGGTCCTTCTCTCGGCGCTGAGCAGGTCCGCGGGCCACAGCTGCGGATCGGGGCGGAAGCCGACCTGGAGGCGGGCGCCGGCGGTTCCGGCAGCCGCGAGCCGGCCGCCGGTCACCTCACACCGGCGCAGCAGCGGATCGAGACGGACCGACCGGCGGGCACCGCCGACCGTCAGCACCAGGTCGTCGGTCCACCGGGTCAGCTGCACCTGCCCGCGGTCGGCGAACGGCAGCGGCAGGGAGAGCTGCCACCCGCCCTCGGCGCGCTCGGGGGCCGGGGCCGGGAAGCCGGTCGTCTCCGGGGCGAAGCCGTCGAGCAGCCCGGCCAGCTCCCCCGCACCGGTCGGGGTCACCGACAGCTCCGGGACGCGGTGCACCGGCGCGACCTCGGCCAGGGCGATCAGCGTGTCCTCCTGCTCCGCGGCGCGCCGCGTCGTCCATTCGTTGCCCCGGTCCAGCGGAAGGACCCGGCTGAGCACCCCCGCGGCCCGCAGCCGGTGCAGACCCAGGACCGTGGCCGCGGCACGCAGGGCCGGCCCGGAGGACGTGCGGGGCGGAGCGACCAGGACGAGGGCGGTCGTGGCCGGATCGGCCAGCCGGTTGCCGGCCAGGAGCGCCTCCACGGCCGGGACGGCGGACAGCGCTGCGTCGACCGGCCCCCGGCGGACGACTCCGGAGGCGACCGCGGCGGTCCGGACGGCGCCCAGCGCCCGCATCCCGGGCGGCATCAGCTGGTCCAGCCACCAGCGCAGGGTCACCGGCAGGGCGACCAGCGCCACGGCGGACTCGAGCGGGCCGGCGTCCACGACCGCGAGGTCGGCGTCGGCGCGGGCGAGTTCGGCCAGGAGCGCCAGATCAGCGCTCCCTGGCAGCGGGACGACCGAGCTGGCCGGCGGCAGGGTCAGCTGCGGCAGGAGGGACCCGACCGCGTCGGCCCTCCCCGCCCAGAGGCGCTCGAGGGCCGCCTGCGGATCCACCTGCAGCACGGTCAGGCCGGGCACCGCCTCCACCCCCGCGGGCGGCGGCTGCCGAGTGAGCAGGACGGTGCGCCGCCCGGAGCGGGCGGCCCGGACCGCCGCGGCGGCGGACAGCGTCGAGGTTCCGGCCCCGCCGGGGCCGGTGAGGAGCAGCGTGCGCACGCCCGCTCAGCCCTCGACGCGCTTCTTCAGCTCCTTGAGAGCCGTGTCCAGGATGACCTTCTCCGCCTTGCGCTTGATCATGCCGAGCATGGGGATGGAAAGGTCGATGGTGATCGCGTAGGTCACTTCCGTCGCACCGTCCCGCTCGGTCAGCGTGTAGCTGCCCTCCTGGCGCTTCTGCATCTGACCCTCGACCAGTGTCCAGGAGACCCTGCGGTCGCCGTCCCACGTGTACTCGAGGACGTAGTCGTCCTTGACCGCCCCGGCGTCGAGGACGAAGTGCACCCGCCGCGCGCGCCCGTCCGGCCCGGTTTCGAGGACCTCGACCTTCTTGGCGGAGGCGACCCACTGCGGATACGAGGCGAAGTCGGCGATCACCGCCATCACGTCGGCCGCGGCTGCGTCGACGACGATCGACTGGGTGGACTGGTCCGCCATGGGCAGCAGGCTAGCCGTTGCCCACCCTTCAGCCAGCCGCCGCCTCGGAACTGTGCTACTCCCGGGTAGGGATTGCGGCTAGATTCGACACGACGTCCCTGGCCGGGGCCGTGGGCGACGGTGCCCCCGGACGGCAGGGAGGAGAGGACCAGGCGTGCGCGAGTTCAGCGTTCCTGCCACCACCCAGGTGGGCCCGGACGAGGCCCTGACCGACATGCTGGCCACCAACGTCGCCGAGCACGGCGACCAGGTGGGGCTGCGGCGCCGTCGCGACGGCCAATGGCACGACGTCACCTGGAAGCAGTTCGGCGAGGAGGTCCGCGGCGTCGCCAAGGGCCTGATCGCGGCCGGGGTGTCCGCCGGCGACCGGGTCGCCCTGCAGGCCAAGACCCGCTACGAGTGGACCGTCCTGGACTTCGCGATCTGGACGGCCGGCGGCGTCGTCGTCCCGATCTACGAGACCTCCAGCCCCGACCAGGTGGCCTGGATCCTCTCCGACTCCGGCGCCACCGCCGTGATCGTCGAGCGGGACGAGCACGCCGCGGCCGTCGAGTCCGTCCGGGACCAGGCGCCCGAGCTGCGCTCGGTCCACGTGATCGAGGACGGCGCCCTCGACCAGCTGACCCAGGCGGGCAAGGACGTGCCCGACAGCGAGCTCGACGCCCGGCGCGCCACGCTGTCGGCCGACAGCCTCGCCACCCTGATCTACACCAGCGGCACGACCGGACGCCCGAAGGGCTGCGAGCTCACCCACGCCAACTTCCTCTTCGAGATCGGCAACGGCATGAGCCTGCTGGGCCGGTTCATGAACATGCAGGGCTCGCTGCTGCTGTTCATCCCGCTGGCCCACGTGCTCGCCCGGGTGCTGCAGGTGGGTGCGGTGAAGACCCGCACGGTCATCGGGCACACCCCCGACGTGAAGAACCTCGTCGAGGACCTCGGCGAGTTCAAGCCGACCTTCGTCCTCGCCGTCCCCCGGGTCTTCGAGAAGGTCTACAACGGCGCCAAGGCCAAGGCGGAGGGCGACGGCAAGGGGAAGATCTTCGACAAGGCCGCCCAGGTGGCCATCGACTGGTCCCGCGCCCTCGACAAGGGCGGCCCCGGGCTGGCGCTCCGGGCGCAGCACGCGCTGTTCGACAAGCTGGTCTACGGCAAGCTCCGGGCGGCCCTGGGCGGCCGCTGCCAGGGCGCGATCTCCGGCGGGGCGCCGCTGGGTGAGCGGCTGGGCCACTTCTTCCGCGGCATCGGCGTCACCGTCTACGAGGGCTACGGCCTGACCGAGACGACGGCCGCCGCCTCGGTGAACCACGACGACGCCCTGCGCATCGGCACCGTCGGCCGGCCCCTCCCCGGCGTGGAGTTCGCCATCGCCGACGACGGCGAGGTGCTCATCCGCGGCGGCATCGTGATGCGCGGCTACTGGCGCAACGAGGAGGCGACCAAGGACGCCATCGACGCCGAGGGCTGGTTCCACACCGGCGACCTCGGTGAGCTCGACGACGACGGCTTCCTGAAGATCACCGGCCGCAAGAAGGAGATCCTGGTGACCGCGGGCGGCAAGAACGTCGCCCCGGCCGTGCTCGAGGACCGGCTGCGCGCGCACCGGCTGGTCAGCCAGTGCATCGTCGTCGGAGACCAGCGCCCGTACATCGCCGCGCTGATCACCCTCGACGCAGAGGCGCTGCCCCTGTGGCTGGAGTCCAAGGGCAAGCCGGCCGACCAGACCGCCGAGCAGGTCAAGGAGGACCCGGACCTCAAGGCCGAGATCGAGGCCGCGGTGAAGGAGGCCAACAAGGCGGTGTCCCAGGCGGAGGCGATCAAGAAGTTCACGATCCTCGGCACCGACTTCACCGAGGACAACGGCATGCTGACCCCGAGCCTGAAGCTCAAGCGCGCCGTCGTCATGAAGGAGTTCGACTCGGAGGTCGAGGGCCTCTACGCCCGCTGAAAGAGGACCCCGCTGCCCCCCACCCCTCGCAGGCTCGGGGCGGGACCCTGCAGCGGGGCCTTCAGGGTTCGAGCAGTTCGGCGAAGGTCTCGGCGATCCGCGTCCACGACCACCGCTGCTCGATCCACGCCCGGCCGGCCGCGCCCATGGCCCGGGCGCGGCCGGGATCGGCCAGCAGGCCCGCGATGGTGTCCGCCACCGCGGTGGGCGAGCGCGGGTCGACGACGTGACCCGTGACGCCCTCGCGCACCGCCTCGGGAGCTCCGCCGGAGGTGCCGGCGACGACCGGCCGGCCGCAGGAGGCCGCCTCCAGGAACACCATCCCCAGTCCCTCGACGTCCAGCCCCGCCCAGCGGGTGCGGCACGGCATGGCGAAGACGTCGCCGGCCGCGTAGTGCCCCGGCAGCTCCCCGGGAGCGACCGGACCGGTGAAGGTCACCGACCGCTCCAGCCCTGCGGCTGTGACCGCCCGGCGGAGCCCGGACTCCGCGGGTCCGCCTCCGACCAGCAGCAGCCGCGCGGACGGGTGCCGGTCCAGGACACGTGGCCACCCGGCCACGAGGACGTCCTGACCCTTGCGGGCGACCAGTCGGGACACGCACACGACCACCGGTGCCCGACCCAGGCCGTAGCGACGCCGGACCGCACCGCCGTCGGCACCGGGGGTGAACAAGTCGAGGTCGACCCCCGGCGACAGCTGGGCCAGCCGGGTGCGACCGCGGAGGGCAGGAGCGAGACGGTCGCGGGTGTAGTCGCTGATATAGGTCACGACGTCGAGGTGCGAGGCGATGCGCTGCATCAGCTGCCGGCTGCCCGGCAGCGCCACCCAGCCCGTCTCGTGCCCGTGGGTCGCGCCCACCAGGTGTCGCACACCGGCCTCCCGCAGCGCCGGCGCCAGCAGTCCGAGTGGCGCGGCGGCCCCGAAGAAGGCGCTGTCGCAGCCGTGCCGGCGGGCCAGCTCCGCGGCCGCACAAGCGGTGGCGCGGGTGGGCAGCAGCATGCCGGTGGGCCGCCGCACCACCGGATAGGGCAGGGCCTTGTCGTACTCCGTCGAGCCCGGGGAGTCGGAGGCCAGGACCACGACCGACCCCGCGGGACGGCGGGCCAGCAGGGCCGCGACGAACGTCTGGATCCCGCCCTGGCGCGGCGGGAAGTCGTTGGTGACGACCAGGGTCCTGGTCACGGCCGCTCCTCGCCGGCGGTCGTTCCGCCCGTGCCCGGGAGTGCGGTGCCCATGCGGGAGCTCGCACACTGGCTCACGGCCGGTCCTGCTTCGCCCAGTCGGCGGCGAACGCCAGCCGCTGCGCGGCGGTCGGATGGGACCCGAAGAACCACTGCCAGGCGGCGGGGGGATCAGGATCCCCGAGGTTGGTGCGGATCAGCCGGCGCTGCATGTCGATGAAAGCGCCAGGGTCCTCGGTGAGGTCCAGCGCGTGGAGGTCGGCCCGCGCCTCGATCTGCCGGGACACGAGGTTCTGCACCGGCGTCGAGACCAGGGTGCCCACCGACAGGAGGAACACGACCAGCGGCACCACGCGCGGGTCCCCGGCTCCTTCCGCCCCCGCCCGGCGCAGGAGCGGCGTCGAGGAGAGGAGCCAGCCCAGCAGGGCGACGGCGCCGGCCGCGCCAAGGGCGCCGGTCAGCGTGCCGGTGAGGACGTCCCGGTTCACGACGTGGCCGAGCTCGTGGGCCACGATCGACTCGATCTCGTCATCGGGCAGCTCGGCCAGCACGGTGTCGTAGACGACGATCCTCCGGGTGGAGCCGAACCCCGAGACGTAGGCGTTGAGCGCCGTCGTCCGTCGCGAGGCGTCCGACACCAGGACGTCCTGCACGGGGACGCCGCTCTCCTCCGCCAGGGCCAGCAGGTCGGTGCGCAGCTCCCCCGCCGCCAGCGGCTCGAAGCTGTTGAACGCCGGCTCGACGACCACCGGGTACAGGAACGACGCGACCACCACGAAGCCGGCGGCGGCCGCCGCCGACCAGGCCCACCAGGTGCGGGGCGCCCGGCGGGCCAGCCACAGCAACGACAACAGCGCCAGGGCCGTCAGCACCGCGCTGATCGCTGTCGACACCGCCACGTCACGGAGCCACAGGCCCCAGCTGCGGGTGGAGAGGCCGTACCGGTGACGCACGCTCTCCGCGTAGGCCGAGACCGGCAGGGTCGCCAGCCGCCCGACGACCGTGAGTGCGGCAGTGCCGAGCAGTGCCTGCGCGACCCAGCCCCCGCCGACCGGCCGCGCCACCGTCCGGACCAGCCGGGCCCCGAGCGGGGTCAGTCCCAGGACGCCCGAGACGCCGAGCGCCAGCAGCAACGAGACCAGGGAGGCCGGCCGCAGGGCCGCGGCGAACGCCTCGGCGCGCTCCACCTGCGCGGCGGAGAGACCCGCGGTGGGATCCACCGGGGTGTGGCCCCCGGCGGGCTCGGGCAGCGGCACCCACGGCGTCCGGACGGCGATGACGACCACGACCGCGATGCCCAGGACGACCGCGGTGAGCAGTGCGGCGCGAGCACCTGTCCGACCCGCCCGGCTCACCGTCCCCCTCGCCCCGCCGGTCGGCCGCTCCGCGCCACGGACCGATCCTAGGCGGCCCGCCGGCAGCTTCCGACGCGGCGAGGACCGGTGACCCATCGAAGTCACCGGCCCTGGCCGAGGTGGTGCGGAGGTCAGCCGGCGATCACACGGGCCGACTTCCGCACCTCGGTCCGCTCCTCGCTCGTTCCTCGCTGCGATGCGCCCGAGGCTGTCAGCCGGCGATCACACCGGCCGACTTCCGCACCTAGGTCCGCTCCTCGCTCGTTCCTCGCTGCGATGCTCCCGAGGCTGTCAGCCGGCGATGCGGCGGGCGTGGGTGAAGCCGCTCATCGAGTTGAAGTCGACCACCATGACCGGCTTGCTCGACGTCGACGCGTGGACCATCTTGCCGTTGCCCACGTACATCGCCACGTGGCTGGTCGGGCTGTAGTAGAAGAGCAGGTCGCCCGGCTGCAGGTCGGCGACCGACACCGGCGCGCCCATCTGCGACTGGCTCCGGCTCGAGTGCGGCAGGCTGACGCCGGCCGCGGAGTAGGCGTACTGCGTCAGGCCCGAGCAGTCGAAGGCGTCGGGGCCGCCGGCTCCCCAGACGTAGGCGTCGCCCACCTGGGCCAGCGCCGTGTCCACCGCGGCCTGCGCCGCGGCGCTCGGGGCGACGACGCCACTCGGGGCGGCCGCTGCCTCGCCGCCGTGGGCACGCGCGACCTCGGCCTGCTGCGGAGCACTGAGGGCGTCGTACTGGCGCTGGTAGTCGGCGATCCGGTCCTCGAGCTGGGCCTGCTGGGCGGCGATGTCGTCGACCGCCTCCTGCGCCTCGGCCTGAGCCCGGTCGGCCTCGGCCTGCGCGCGATCGGCCGCCTCCGCAGCCTCCGCGACCTCGGCGACCTGGTCGTTGGTGTGGCCGGCGATGGCGTCCAGCGTGCCCAGCTGGTGCACGAACTCGTCGGCCGAGTCGCTGGTCAGGAGGACGTCGAGCCGCGAGAAGCCCTCGCTGGTGTAGGCCGTGCGCGCCAGCTGCCGGACCTGGCCGTCCAGCGCATCGAGCTGGGCCTGGGCCTCGGCGGCGGCCTGCGTGGCGCCGGCGGCGGCCGCCTGCTGCTGCTCGAGCTGCACCTTGGCTTCGTTCAGCTGCTCGGTGACGACCTCGAGCTCGTGCTCGGCGTCGGCGACGAGGCGGGCGGCCTGCGCCGGGTCGGTCACCTCGCCGGGAACGGCGGTCGCCGTGCCGGGGAGGACGGTGAAGGTGAGGGCTGCGGTGAGTCCGAGGAGGAGGCCCGAGCGGAGCCATCCGACGTGTCCGGCCCGGGGGTCGGACGGACGAGCGGTGACGGACTGTTCGAGGGCGTGCGGCAGTACAGCGTGTGGGGTCGCCACGAGCGGCGGCTCTCCGTTTCTTCCTCTGCAACCGCCGACCGAGTTAGCTGACGGGTTCGGGCTGGGAAGACTGGCCCTATCCCCTGCGCACCGGCGAACCGGCCCGGCAGGAGAACTCACCCCAGAACTGCGGTGGGTCCCCGGCTCGCCGTCGAGCACCTCACAGGCGCCGTCGGGCGATTAGGCGGTGTCCGTCCGAGGTCACCCCTCTGCGGGCGACGACCGCTCGGGCGGACCGGCTGACCCTACGACCGTGATGTTGCCGTGACAAATGGACGGTCGTGGGACGGGTGTGGCGGACACCCCCGGGGCGGGGCATCCGCGCTGGTCAGCGCACCGCCACGGAAAGGTGTGACCTGTAGCGGACTGTTCCGTCCGTATTGCTCAGCCGGTGCGCCGGTCCCCGTCGGCGCCGTCGCCGGACCCCTCCCGGTGGCGCAACGGCGGCACGAGACCGACGTCGGCGAGGGCCCGGACGGCACGGCGCTCCACGTCGTCGAACTCGACGACGACCCCGGCCGGTGGCACGACGACGTCCTCGGCCGTGATGCCTGCCTCTCCGGGGGACGTGCGGGCGCGTCCGCTCATCGGCACGACGACGGGATCGGCGCTCTGCCAGCCCGGCGGAGCGCCCAGCAGGACGGTGACGACGCAGTCGGCGCAGCCGGCCGGGCGCGCGGTGCAGGTGTCGCAGTCGATCAGCATGGTTGTCTCTCCTCCGTGAGTCGCCCCGCACGGTAGGAGCAGCCACCGACAATTCCGCCCGCCCCACCCCGGGCGGTCCGGTCAGGATCCCGCGTACTCCCAGTGCCACGGCTCCTCGCGCCCGTTGCCCGGCTCGGCCCAGTCGGGGTGGAGGAAGCCGAAACGGCCGGCGTTGGCCTTCATCCACGCGTACTGCGGCGTGCCGAAGGACTCGATCCCGCCGCAGAGGTCTACCGCCAGTCCCCACCCGTGGTTGCTGGTCCCCGGCACGGCGGCCAGCGCCGGCTTCTGCCCGTAGAGGCGGACCTGACTGGCGTAGGTGCGGTAGGAGTCGGTGATGCAGAGGGGCGCCCCGAACGCGCCGGCGTATGCCCCGGACATCGCCCGGTACGCCGCTGCCGCGTCGCAGCGCAGGGTGTGGCCGGCCACTCCCAGCGGGCACATGGCGCTGGGCGGGATGAGCCCGTTCGGATAGCCGCCCCACGCCCGCGCACCGTCGTAGCTCGGCGGGTAGACGGCGTTGCCGCACTCCACCCGGAGGGCACCGCCGGTGGGACCGGGGGCCGCCACCGGTGCCCGCTGCCCCAGGCTGGGACGACCGATCCCGAGAACCTGGTCGGCCGGCAGCGCGCGGACCACGACCGCGCCGGCCCGGGCGTCCGCGGCGAGCATCGTCCTGGGGTCCAGGGCGATCCCCACGTGGCCCAGACCTGACTCCGCCGTGCCCAGGAAGACCAGGTCCCCCGGCAGCACGTCGGCCGGCGCCACCGGCGTGGTGACGGCGAACAGCTCGGCCTGGGTGCCGGGCAGCGGGAGGCCCGCCGCGCCGTAGACCGACTGCACCAGCGACCCGCAGTCCCACGACTCCGGTCCGGCGGTGCCCGGGGCGTAGGGCAGGCCGAGGGCGTCCATCGCGGCAGTGACCGCGGACAGGGTCTCCGCGGGCAGCACCAGCAGCGACGTCGGCTGTCGCGGCAGCTGCGCCGCTCCCCGCTGGGCGCCTCCACCGCTGCCGCCCACCGGGACCAGCCCGGCGGGCAGCCCTGCCGGGGGGCTCAGCAGGGCGGACGCGGGCGGTGCGGTGATCCCGGCGGCGGCCAGCTGGTCCAGGTACGCCCGCCAGTTGGCGGCGGTCCGCTCGTTGACCTCGAGCTGCTCGCGCTGCAGCTGCGCCAGCTGCCGGTCGACCGTGCCCAGCGCCGCATCCAGCTCGTCGGTGACGGCTGCCGCCGCGGCCTCGAGCTCGGTGACACGGGCAGCGACCGCGTCCGCGCGTTCCTCGGCCCGGGCCAGAGCCGCCGTGGCCCGCTGCTGCTGGTCGAGGGCGCCCCGGCGGAGCTCCTCCGCCGCGCCGATCACCTGGGCGGCGTGCGCGTCCACGGCGTCGAGGAAGCCCATCGCCGAGACGACGTCGCCGGGATCACCCCCGGAGAGGAGGAGCGTCAGCGGCGTGAGGGCACCACCGTCCCGGTACACCGCCGCGGCGTACTTCGCGACGACGGCCTGGTGGACGGCGAGCTCGGCCTCGGCGTCGGCCACGACCGCCCGGGCCTCCGCGACGGCCTGCTCGGCGTCCGCCAGCTGATCCCGTGCGGCGGCGACCTCCGCGTGCTGCTCCTGGAGATCGGCCTGCACCTCGGCGGCCCGCTGCTGCAGCTGGTCGAGCGCGCGGCTGTCGAGCACCGCCGACGTGCCGCCGGGCTGGTCGCTGGGCGCCGCGGCCGCGGGCTGGGCCGCCGCGGCCGCGAGGGTGGTCGCCGCCAGCACGGTGAGCGCCCTGCGGACCGCCGTCCCACGGGGGCGCCACCGGGACCGCGGGAGCATCACACCGCCTTCACGTGCGCCGGGGCCGCCCTGGCCCCACCCGGGGTGATGGTGTCGCGCCGATGCCCGTTCCGCCAGGAGATCGGGCCGCGGCCCTCCTCCCGGGCGACGTCCGACGGAGGGGTGACCCCTCCCGCTGCGCGGCGCGGCGCCTGCCGCACCGGCGCGGCATCACAGGAGTGTCATTACCCCGACCTACCGTCCCGCCCGTGCCCTCCTCCCCCGCTCCACCCCGCTACGGGCAGGTCGCGATCGACGACCTCGGCACGCCCCTGGCCGACGTCACGTTCGTGGTCGTCGACCTGGAGACGACGGGCGGATCGCCCAACGACAGCGCGATCACCGAGATCGGTGCGGTGAAGGTGCGCGGCGGCGTGGTCCTCGGGGAGTTCCAGACCCTGGTCGATCCCGGCCGGGAGATCCCGCCCTACATCAGCGTGCTGACCGGCATCACGTCGACGATGGTCGCCGCCGCCCCGCGGATCGGCACGGTGCTGCCGTCCTTCTTGGAGTTCGCCCGCGGCGCGGTCCTCGTCGCCCACAACGCCCCCTTCGACCTCGGGTTCCTCAAGGCGGCCTGCGCCGAGAACGGCCTGGCCTGGCCGGCGGCGGCGTCGGTGGACACCGCCGTGCTGGCCCGCCGGCTGCTCACCCGCGACGAGGTGCCCAACTGCAAGCTCGCGACGCTGGCGCCCTACTTCTCCGCCACCACCTCCCCCACCCACCGGGCGCTCGACGACGCCCGCGCCACGGTCGACGTGCTGCACGGTCTCTTCGAGCGGCTCGGCCCCCTCGGCATCACGTCCCTGGAGGAGCTGACCGGGCTCACCCGCCAGGTCGACCCCGAGCGCCTGCGCAAGCGGCACCTGGCCGACGGCATCCCGCGCGGGCCGGGCGTGTACCTCTTCCGCGGGCCCCGCGACGAGCCCCTCTACGTCGGCACGTCGAACGACCTGCGCAGCCGCGTCCGCAGCTACTTCTCTTCGAGTGAGCAGCGCAGCCGGATCACCGAGATGGTGGCGCTCTCCCAGCGGGTCGACGCCATCCCCTGCGCCCACGACCTCGAGGCCGCCGTCCGGGAGCTGCGGCTGATCGCCGAGCACAAGCCCCGCTACAACCGGCGGTCCCGGTTCCCGGAGCGCGCGCTGTGGGTGCGGCTGACCGAGGAGGCGTTCCCCCGGCTGTCGGTGGTCCGCCGGGTGCGCCCGGGGGCCGGTGTGTTCCTGGGCCCGTTCCCCGACCGGCGCGCCGCCGACGCGGCGGTGGCCGCCGTGCACGAGGCGCTGCCGCTGCGGCAGTGCACGACCCGGATCTCACCCCGGGTGCCCACCACGGCGTGCGCGCTGGCCGGCATGGGACGGTGCGGCGCCCCGTGCACCGGCGCCCAGTCGGTAGAGGAGTACGCGTCGGTCGCGGCCGTCTTCCGGGCCGCGGTCCACTCCGACCCGCGCGCGCTGGTGGCGCCGCTGCTCGCCCGGGTGGACCGGCTCGCGGGCGAGGAGCGGTACGAGGACGCGGCCGTGCTCCGGGACCGGATCGCGGTCCTGGTGCGCGCGGTGCGGCGCCGTCAGCGGCTGGAGTCGCTGGCCGCCGTCCCGGAGCTGGTCCTGGCCCGGGCCGACGGGGGCGGCGGCTGGCACCTGTCCGTCGTCCGTCGCGGCCGGCTGGTGGCCGCGGGGGGCGCGCCGCAGGGCACCTCCGTGCGGGGCATGCTGCCCGGCCTGCTCGCCACCGCCGAGACGCCGTCCGGGCCGCACGACGAACTGGCCGCCACCGTCGACGAGACAGAACTGATCCTCCGCTGGATGGAGAAACCGGGGACCCGGCTGGTCGAGCTGACCGGCACCCTCGCCAGCCCGGCCCCCGGCACCGGCGCGTTCAGCGCCTTCCTGGCCCGGGTCGAGACCGGACGGATCCGCCGTGATCCCTTCGCCGACGACCGGGCCCTGGGCACCCGTGCCCGCCCGGAACGGGTCGCGGCGGGTGCGGGCGGTCCGGTGCGGTCACGGCTAGGCTCGCCGGCGTGATCACCGCCATCGTGATGATCGACGCGGCCACCGATGCGATCCCCGAGGTGGCGGCGGCCATCGCCGACCTCGACGGGGTGAGCGAGGTCTACTCCACCGCCGGCGAGGTCGACCTCATCGCGATCGTCCGGGTGCGCGAGTTCGAGCAGGTCGCCGAGGTCATCGCCGGCCGCATCAACAAGGTGCCAGGCGTGCTCGAGACAGAGACGCACATCGCCTTCCGCGCGTACTCGCGGCACGACCTCGAGGCGGCGTTCTCGATCGGCTTCGACACCGCCGACTGAAGGCCCCGTCCAGAGGCTCGCCGCGAGCTCGCGAGCGGTGAGGGGGACGGAGACCTCTTTCAGGCCCGGGCGGCCCGGCTGACCTGCACCCAGCGGTCGAGCTTCGCGGCCGCCCGGCCGTCGTCGATGGCGGCCTCGGCCCGCGCCATGCCCGCCGCGATCGCGTCGTGCAGCCGGGCGGGCCGCTCGTCGAAGGCCGCCAGTGCCGCTGCCGCGTTCAGCACCACCGCGTCGCGGACCGGCCCCCGCTCACCCGCCAGCACCCGCCGGAAGACGTCGGCGTTGAAGTCGGGCGAGCCCCCGCGCAGCGCGTCCGGCGCCGACGTGGGGATGCCCAGGGCGGCGGGGTCCAGCCGGTCGGGCTCGACCTCCCCGTCCCGCACCATCCACACGGTCGACGTCGTCGCGGTCGTCAGCTCGTCCAGGCCGTCGTCGCCCCGGAACACCAGTGCCCGGTCGCCCCGCGCGGCGACGACGTCGGCCATCACCGGGGCCATGCGCGGGTCGGCGCACCCGATGGCCGAGGCCACCGGCCGGGCCGGGTTGGTCAGCGGACCGAGGAAGTTGAAGACGGTGCCGATACCCATCTCGCGGCGCGGTGCGGCCGCGTGCCGCATGCCCGGATGGAAGACCGGCGCGAAGAAGAAGCCGATGCCGGCCTCGTGGACGCAACGCGCCACGGCCAGCGCCGGCAGGTCGATCGCCACGCCCAGCGCCTCGAGCACGTCCGCAGCGCCCGACGACGACGACGCGGCGCGACCACCGTGCTTGGCGACCGGCACCCCCGTCGCGGCGGTGACCACCGCGGCCATCGTGGAGATGTTGACCGTGTGGGCGCCGTCTCCACCGGTGCCGACGATGTCGACACAGTCGACCGACAGCTGGACCGGGGTCGCCTGGACCAGCATCTCGGCGGCGAGACCCGTGACCTCGGCGGCCGACTCCCCCTTCGCGCGGAGCGCGACGGCGAAGGCGGCGACCTGGACGGGGGTGGCCTCGCCGGTCATCACCTCACGCATCGCCCAGGAGGTGTCCTCGACCGTCAGGTCCTCACCGGCCAGCAGCCGGTTGAACAGCGCCGGCCAGGACGGGCGCCCCGCGGTGGCCGCGCTCACCGGCGGCTCACCGGCGCACGACGGCGCGCCGCGCGTGGGCGCGCAGCAGGTCCGCCACCACGGCCGGGGCGGTGAGCGGGTCGATCGGCAGCGGGAGGGTTCCCTCCGCCCGCGACCAGTGCGCCAGCCACCGGTCGGGCTGCCGGGCGATGAGCACGCACACGGCCGGCCGGTCGGGGACCTCCTGGTCCAGCTGACGGGCCAGGGCCAGGCCTCCGGTGGGCTGCGCCTCGCCGTCGAGGATGCACAGGTCCACACCCCCGGCGTCGACGACGGCCACGACCTCGTCGCCGCTCTCGCACTCGAGCCAGGTGAGGGGGCCGACGTCGCCGGCCGGGCGGCGGCCGACCGCGGTGCGGACGGCGTCCCGGACCTCAGGGCGGTGGCTGTAGACCAGCACCGTGGCCGGTGTCGAGGAGGTGTCGGAGGCGGCGCTCACGCGGGCGAGCCTAGTGCCTGCGGGGGACATTCCCCGGGCAGGCACGGGGCGTCGGTAAAGAGCTGATCACTTTGCCGCCACGCCCGTCGCACCCGCGGTCGTGACGACCCCCCGCCGATGCCATGATGAGCCTCGTGACAACGGCCCCCGTCGCGAGCAGCACCTTCGACACCTCGCGGGTGCACTCCCTGACCCGACCGAACATGGTCAGCGTCGGCACGATCATCTGGCTCTCGAGCGAGCTGATGTTCTTCGCCGGTCTGTTCGCCATGTACTTCACCGCGCGAGCCCGCGCCACCGAGGGGTGGCCGCCGGAGCCGACGGAGCTCAACCTGCCCTACGCCACGGTCTTCACGATCATCCTGGTCCTGTCCTCGGTGACCTGTCAGTTCGGCGTCTTCGCGGCGGAGAACGGCAACGTCTACGGCCTCCGGCGCTGGTTCACGATCACGTTCGTGATGGGCCTGGTGTTCGTCCTGGCGCAGGTCAACGAGTACCGCGTCCTGGTGACCGACCACCACACGTCGATCTCGTCGTCGACCTACGGATCGGTCTTCTACCTGACGACCGGCTTCCACGCCCTGCACGTCATCGGGGGTCTGGTCGCCTTCGTCTACCTGCTCATCCGGTCCACCATGGGCCGCTTCACGCCCGCGCAGGCGACCGCCGCGATCGTGGTCTCCTACTACTGGCACTTCGTCGACGTCGTGTGGGTCGGGCTCTTCGCCACGATCTACCTGATCCGCTAGGGAACCGGTGTCCACCACGAACACGCAGTCCTCGGCCATGCCCGCTGGAACGGGGCCCGACGACGGCAATCCCGCCGGCCGGGCCCGTGCCCGGCGCCGCTCCAAGTACCGCCGGCGGCTGGCCAACGTCGCCGGCCTGATGGCAGCCCTGGTCCTGACCGGCGGCCTGTACTCCGTGTTCGCCCCCGCTCAGGCCGCTGACGACACCACGGAGTCGGCCGCCGAGGCCGCCGGCCGGGAGTTGTACGAGCGCAGCTGCATCACCTGCCACGGTGAGAACCTCCAGGGTGTGGCCAACCGCGGGCCCTCCCTGATCGGCGTCGGCGAGGCGGCGGTCTACTTCCAGGTGCACACCGGCCGCATGCCGTTGGTCCGCCAGGAGGCACAGGCGCCCGACAAGCCTGTCGTGTTCTCCGACGAGGAGATCGACCAGCTGATGGCCTACGTGCAGGCCAACGGCGGCGGCCCGACGCTGCCCTCCGGTGACCTGCGGGACGGCGATCTCGCCGAGGGCGGCGAGCTGTTCCGGCTCAACTGCGCCTCCTGCCACAACTTCGTCGGCGAGGGCGGCGCGCTCTCCTCGGGCAAGTACGCGCCGAGCCTGGACGACGCGACCGACCTGGAGATCTACACGGCGATGCTGACCGGGCCGGAGAACATGCCGGTCTTCGGTGACAACCAGCTCACGCCGGAGGAGAAGCGCTCCATCATCAACTACGTGCAGACGGTCAACGAACAGCTCGACCCGGGCGGCGCCGGCGTGGGACGCATGGGTCCGGTCGCCGAGGGCCTGGTCATCTGGGTCGTCGGCGTGGCCGCACTGATGTTCGGCATCTTCTGGATGGGGAGCAAGGCGTGACTGCGCGCGACACCCGCCCCGGCTCGACCGGCGGCGCGGACGTCCCGGGACCGCTGCACGGCGGCCCGGACGACGACTACACCCCGGAGCAGCTCGCGGCGATGAACCGTCAGGAGCTCGACCGCCTCGGCGCTCGGTACGACGGCGTCGAGATCCTGCACGTCGAGCCCGGGCCCGAACCGGGCTCGGCGCTCGAGAAGCGGGCGGTGCGGCAGGTCGGCTGGACCTTCGCCCTCTCCGGCGTGTTCGCGTTCCTCTTCGTGGTCGTCTACGCCGGTTCCGGCTGGTTCCTGCCCGACTGGCAGTGGGAGATCACCGAGCGCGGCTGGAGCGCGCTGTTCACCCCGATGCTGGGGCTGTTCATGGGGCTCTCGCTGACGCTGTTCGGTGTGGGTCTGGTGCTCTACACCAAGAAGCTCCTGCCCCACGAGACCGCGGTCCAGGACAAGCACGACGGGTCGCACTTCGACCGCGTCACCACCGGCGCCACCCTGGTCGGCGGCTACCACAACAGCGGTCTGGGTCGGCGCAAGCTGATCACCCGCTCCCTGCTGTTCATGGGCGGCGGGGTCGGCCTGATGCTGATCATGCCGCTGGGCGGCCTGATCAAGAACCCGAACACCGGTGACCCGCTGGGCACCACGAACTGGGCCCGCGGTGTCCGTCTCGTCCGCGACGACGGCACGCCGATCCGCCCGGGCGACCAGGAGCCGGGTTCGCTGGAGACGGTCTTCCCGGCGGTCCCTGGCGGCAACCGGCAGGCCGACGCCGCGACCATGCTCATCCGGCTGCGGCCCGAGCAGGTGGAGTCCCTGCGGCCCCGTGAGGGCCACGGCGACTTCGCCTACGGCGAGTACGTGGCCTACTCGAAGATCTGCACCCACGCCGGCTGCCCGGTCTCCCTGTACGAGCAGGAGACCAGCCGCATCCTGTGCCCCTGCCACCAGTCGCAGTTCGACGTCACGCAGGGCGCCAAGCCGGTGTTCGGGCCCGCGACGCGAGCCCTGCCGCAGCTGCCGATCGACGTCGACGACGAGGGCTTCTTCATCGCCCGCAGCGACTACATTGAGGCCGTAGGCCCCACCTACTGGAACCGGGAGCGCATCTGATGGCTCGCACCGCCACTGCACCGGGCGCCCCCACCACCAGGCTGGGCAAGGCAGCGCTCGAGTTCGACGACCGGCTGATCGTCGCCCCGTGGCTGCGGCGGACCCTCAACAAGGTCTACCCCGACCACTGGTCGTTCCTGCTGGGCGAGATCGCCCTCTACTCGTTCCTCATCCTCCTGCTGTCGGGCACGTACCTGACCTTCTTCTTCGACGCCTCGATGCGGGAGGTCGTCTACGAGGGGTCCTACGCACCCCTGCGCGGCGTGGAGATGTCGGCCGCCTACGACTCGACGCTGCAGCTCTCATTCGACGTCCGCGGCGGCCTGTTCATGCGGCAGCTGCACCACTGGGCGGCGCTGCTGTTCGTCGCCGCCATCGTGATCCACCTCCTGCGGATCTTCTTCACCGGCGCCTTCCGCCGGCCGCGCGAGAGCAACTGGCTGATCGGTGTCGTGATGCTGGTCCTGGCGCTGCTCATGGGCGTCACCGGTTACACGCTTCCGGACGACCTGCTCTCGGGCACCGGGCTCCGGATCATCAGCGCGATCCTGCTCTCCATCCCGGTGATCGGCACCTGGGCGCACTTCGCCATCTTCAACGGCGACTTCGTCGGCGAGCAGATCATCGGACGCTTCTACATCGCCCACGTGCTGCTCTTCCCGGCGATCCTGCTGGCGCTGATCGCGGTGCACCTGCTGGTCCTGGTGAAGCAGAAGCACACCCAGTTCCCCGGCGCGGGCCGCACCGAGCACAACGTGGTCGGCAACCGCCTCTTCCCGACGTTCGCGGCCAAGGCCACCGGCCTGATCTTCGTGGTCTTCGGTGTGTGCGCGGCCCTGGGTGGACTGGTGCAGATCAACCCCGTCTGGCTGTGGGGTCCGTACAACCCCGCGCAGGTGTCGGCGGCGTCCCAGCCGGACTGGTACATCATGTTCCTCGACGGCTCGACGCGGATCTTCCCGCCGTGGGACATCAACCTGCCGGGCGACTACACCATCCCGGCGCTGTTCTGGCCGACGGTCGTCGTCGCCGGGCTCATGTTCACCGTCCTCGCGCTCTACCCCATGATCGAGCGCAAGATGACCGGGGACACGGCCTCGCACCACCTGCTGCAGCGGCCGCGCGACGTCCCGGTGCGCACCTCGCTGGGGGCCATGGCGCTGACCTTCTACGTCTGGCTGCTCCTGGCCGGCGGCAACGACGTCATCGCCGACAAGTTCAACATCAGCCTGAACGCGATGACCTGGATCGGCCGGATCGGCGTGATCATCCTGCCGCCCATCGCCTACATGGTCACCTACCGGATCTGCCTCGGTCTGCAGATGCACGACCGCGAGGTGCTCGAGCACGGCATCGAGACCGGCGTCATCCGCCGGCTGCCCAGCGGTGAGTTCATCGAGGTCCACCAGCCCCTCGGCCCGGTGGACGAGCACGGCCACGGGCAGCTGGCCTACGGCGGCGCCCCGGTGCCCAAGCGGATGAACCATGTCGGCGGTGCACGCCGCGCCATCCGGGGCTTCTTCTCGCCGATCGAGGAGCCGGCCCAGGTGGAGTTCGAGCAGCGCGCCGAGGGACGCGGCCTGGCCGCCGGCGAGCAGGACCGCGAGCTCACCACGTCCGGTCGTCCCTCCGACGGCGGGCGGCCGTCCGACGGTGGCCGGCCGCAGGAGCCGCGCGACTGATCGCTGGTCGCCACAGCACGTCCCAGTAGGGCCCCAGGTGGATCTTCCACCTGGGGCCCTGCTGCTGTGCAGGTCCGGCTCGGGGCCACACGCCCGTCCCCCGGTCTTCTTCGTCCCCGTGCCGTCAGCGGCACTTCGGAGGCCCGGGCACGAGCCGGGGAGCACCGTCGCCCTCCGGTCGGGCAGTCCTGGTGCGGAGGGCGCCTCCCCCGTCACGTCATGGGTTCACGCTCAGGCCGGGAACGGCGGTGTGAGGGTGTCGAGCGACATCGGCCGGGCCGTCGCCGGATCGAGCCGGGGTGGTGCTCCTTCTGGGCGCGTTCCGTCTCGTCAGCGCGGTGGCGCCCGACAGCGGCGCATTCCGGGACAGCGTGCAGCAGTCGACCAGCACCCGGATCGGCATCGGGCTCCTGCTCGGGGCCGTGCCCCCCGGACTGATCGCGCTCGCCCTCGACCGGCCGTACCGCACAGCGTTCGCGCGCCGGGTGGCTCCTATACCGGCACCCGGAACCCCACCCCACCGCGCTGGTCCTCGCCCTCGCCGCTGCGGCACTGCTCGCCGCGGTCGTCACGGTGTCGGTCATGGGCGCCGGGTACCCGCACCCGATCGCCGGTCGACCCACCCCCGTGGTGCGGCGCCACGTGCCGCGCTGCCTGCGCACCGGACCGCCCCCCACGCGCCCGACACGGTGAGCGAGCAGCCGGGCGTGCGCCACCGGCACGTGAGCTGTTTCCTCCGGCACACCGCCCCGCCCACGGGAGCGCTGGAACCGCCCAGGATCGGCGTACCCGGCCGATGACGAGGGCCCTCGCCGCAGGTGCGG